>DATDAV010000264.1:0-1743 GCA_036525235.1 Chryseolinea sp.
CCCAGGTTTTGTGACCAAAGATAACATCGATAAAGTCGAAAAATATGCCGGCGAATACCGGTAGGCAGCAGGAGTCTTAAGTCTAAAGTTTGTAAGTCTAAAGACGCGCGTTCTGTTTTGGACGCGCGTCTTCGTTGTAACATTGTCCCAATGCGGCAGAGCGTTTTCGAAAAGAATGTAGTTGACGTTGGACGCCAGATTGCTAAAACCGCGCGTCTGCGTGAAATCACTGTGAAAAATACGCCTCTCCTTGGTTTTTTGGTAACGGCTGCGATCGTATTTCTGTTCGATCTGGCAGCACAAGCTCAATCGGGCATTCTACTCAAGACGTTTGACCTAAGAGCGGGGAAACTCCTTCTGGATCCTGTTCGACCTCGGCTCTATGCCACGCTGTCGGCGGACAACAGGATCGCTGTCATTGACACCAATACCAACACCGTTGTCAGCACTCTTTTCATTGGCTCGAATCCTGTGGACCTAGCCATTTCGCTGGATGGAACACGGTGGTGGTCGATGACGGCGTCAACGCAAATGCTTTTTTCTTCGGCCCGCTCGGATCGACACGAATGAATGAAAGAAGAAAGACACCTTAGAACGATGCTGATTGCATTTGTTGTTGTTCTGATTGGTATACTAGCGGTAGGTATACTCTATTCGTGGTTCTTCCGAGATGGTTTGGGTCCGGATAGTGTTCAGAGCATGGGCCTTGGAGCGATAAAAAACACATTGTGCCAAGCATGGCCCGTTTTTGCTATTCTGCTGTTATTAATTTCTGGATGTCTCATTGGCATTCGTCGACTGAAATAAGGACACTAGGCGGCTTTTGAGAACCTGACCTTCTGACAAACAGCCAAGGCACTTCGATTTTTCTGGGTTGTGGCCATAGAAGGGATCGTAAACGGACCCAGGATTCGGGTTTCGGAGGCCTTTGTCCAAATGGTTGTGCGCGGCGCTAGCCGGAGGCGCTTTTTGGCTTGACGCGAGCAACTGGTAATGCTTTAAAGAAGCTGACGAAAAAGACTGGTGTATTACCTCGAAGACAACGCATGAATTTTTTTGCTTTTCGCACACTGACTCGAGTCGTCGATCGCCAGGCATGAATGCGGACCAGAGTTACGATCCTTTGGGGCGACGCAACAAGACGATCGTCAACGGCGTTACGACGTACAATATTTACGATGGATGGGATTTGATTGAACGCTACGACACATCCGGAAACAAGTTGGAGAGCAACGTGTTTGGCGGCGGCACGGATGAAATCATTGCGCGCACAGCTGGAGCGACGACGTATTTTTATCAGCAAGACTCGCTTGGCAACGTTACTCATGTGTACGCCAACGGAGCGCTCGCCGAGAGTTATACGTATGACGCGTATGGCGTTGTCACGATCCGCACGCCCGCCGGAGCAGTCATTCCCAACAGCGCCATCGGCAACCGGTTTATGTTTACCGGACGGGACTACCTGAGTGAGATCAACCTCTACGACTACCGCAACCGTTTCTATAGCGCCGAGCTCGGCCGCTTCCTGGAACCTGACCCACTCGGCTTCGCCGCAGGCGACGATAATCTCTACCGGTACGTTGGAAACAATCCGGCGAATAAGACCGATCCCACGGGCTTCAGACCTCAGGATGGGTCGCCTAAAAGATACAACGGATATGGGCTATTCGGCGCAGGAACTCCGAGCATCTCTGGGAGGTACATCGGCTCGTATGGTACTGGCCGCGTTCGAACGGGATCACA
>DATDAV010000265.1:0-23978 GCA_036525235.1 Chryseolinea sp.
GACAATGGTGGCTCGTTTGTATTGGGCGAAGATATCCACGGCCATGGCAGATTGGTGGAAGCATCGAAAGATATCTTGAGGAAGGCGATCAGCAACATTACAGGTGGCGTCAGAATATCGGAGATCGGCAGGTTGATCGAGACGGAAGCCAAAAAAGCCGGCTACACGGTAATCAAAAACTTGACTGGACATGGCATTGGTCGCAGCTTGCACGAAGAACCCCACGAGATCGCGAACTACTGCGACAAGTATAACACTACGCGTTTCAAAAAGAATTCGGTGGTAGCGATAGAGACTTTCATTTCAACACGGTCAACCATCGCCGCTACACAAGCGGATGGCTGGACGCTAAGGGGTAATAAAGGTGGTTTTGTTGCGCAACACGAGCATACTATTATGATAACTGGCGGTCAGCCGGTGATACTTACAGCGCAGAATGGTATTTGGGATTAATAGCGTGCAATAAAAAGGGACAAGCCATTTTTATCTGACTTGTCCCAAGAAGTGATCCGACAGGGATCACTCTAATGGCTGTTTTCATCAATTTTAAGGGGTTTTATGGTTTGGGGCGCCACAGTGGCACCACAGTCTAGTAAAAATCATCAACCTTTTCGGGAAATCCCGATAATGCGGTATCTCCCTTTATATCAATTTCGAAGTTTATTAGGCTTTTACTAGGGTCAATTTTAGAATATATCACCCAAAATGTTTTTGTTTGACAAGCCTCTGATAATAGCTCTTCACACTCGGGAAAAATCTCTGCTGTTGTAGTCTCTCGGTCATAACGCACATTTCCGACGCTGTAACTATACCTTATCTCTCTGATATCATTCCCTTCAACACCAGCGTTCCTGTCATGATATTCAACGATCTTTCCATAGGTTATTAAATAATCACTTTTAACCAAGGTCTCGTATTGCTTTGCCAAGCGGATAGAATGTTCTTGATAACTAATAACCGCGACTAAAGAACCTAATAAGAATACCCCCCACCATTTAGTTTCAGTAGGAGTCATGTCATTTTCCATTTTCAACACTTTTGTTTTCCTTAGATGCCTTCTTCGGTCTTTTGAGTTGGAACTTGACCGTCATGGGGCAAAAGCATTAGGCCCCACATAGGCACCAAAATCGTGCAATGAAAGTACAACATGATGCAATAAAGACGTTGCCTTGACGGCGTGAAAAAAGCCACTGACGATGCATTGTGTTGCAGTCGGTGGCTTTGGTGTTGCAATTCTGTGATCCGACAGGGAGTGCCGGCTTCCCTGTAAATATCTAATTATCAATCAATTACACTCAAAATTCGATCTCTAATCTCGATTCGTTCTCGCCCTTTTTTATGCGATAACAACAACGGCAGAAAGATACGAAAATGCATCAATTAATTCCTATTAACATATTGAAGAAAAATGGGCCCCTCTGAATGCCGATAGCTAAATGGCAAGCAAATACCTGGCAACTTGTCAGCACTTTCCTCCTTTGTTTCAAACTAGCAATGTGGTTGTTGACCGATAGGTTAGTGTCCACCTGACCGGAAATCAAATTCCAATGGACGATGGCGTCTAAGAATTCAAAGTATTTCTTTCGACCTTCTCAGAGGTAAGAAAAGGTAAAGCTAGGCCGGGGATCACTTTTTAACCCGAAGCTTGAATGCCGAGTTCTGGAAGTTACCTGATATTCATCTTGCGCAATGATGGAAACTTTCCGAATATGACAAATGACTAAATTTAACGTCACCGACAAAATATGGTATCGATCAAGACCATCTCATGAATATGAGATTTATTCTATTTTAGATGTTTTAATCGATCGAGATCAAGTCATCTATCAGGTCACCAGAAATCCAGATGATCCTAAATCAAGAAAATTAACCGTTGCCGCCGACCAACTTCAGGAAATTCCATCCACTACAATTAAAGTGTCGCAAGGTCTGCTGATAGACCCTTCAGCACAATATGTAAACCTTTTGCAGTCCTGGTCCGTCACTATTCCTGTCGTAAAAGTTCAATTAAAACTCACCACTTACTATTTTCAGATAATGAATCAAAGGTTGGGGCAAGCAAAGTTGCTGCTACAACAACATAGAATTCCCTTTATACTTGAACCATTAAGATCCAAATCAAATCGCTTACCGGTCCCTCAATGGAGACAAGCGAAGAGCAGCGTCACAAATTCCCATTTGCCTATGCTGCTCGCGGGGCATAAAACATCTCACTTTTATAACAAATCCCTCGCCGATCTTCGTAGTCGCTTTAAACGCTGGCGGGTCCAGTTAGAAGTTGTCTTTGTCAGGGTCCGTCATCTCTTCATTGCTCTGCTTCTATTCCAGTAAATTCCAAACTGCTTTGTGAAGCAACTTCAGCATCTAAACCCCTGAAGTCGGGGCTACCATATAAAGAAACTATTAGCTAGGTTCATATGCGAAACCCTTAACCAATGATGACCGAATTCATGAATCAATCGGTGACTGACCTTAACGTAGGCCAGGCCGAGTTAAAATTGTCCTGTGAACGCCTTGAACGGCTAATAACCGGCCAGTATCCGGTATTGTTCAGTCCCAAGGAACGCGACAACGTGTTAGCTTGCTTCGAGGCCTTTGACAAGATTTTTGCGTATTTGTCGGATAGAAAAGAGACCTTGACGAATTGAAATTGAAGTTCAAACGGATTTCTGAAACTCAGGATCAAATCCTGATTAATAAAGGGCCCCAATAAAAACCAAGGCCTCATGCGGTGCTCCAGGCAATTCCCACCTTTTCAGGGGCAGATGATAGTCCGTCACACTATTGTACATTTGTTCCGACTCTGCCGTGCCAATGCTCAAATACATGATCTTTACTCTCTTGTTGAACGACGCTGCATCGGCACAAACGCCGTCGTAGGATTTATTATACCGTTGCGCGGATCAATGAACCGGCTCCGCTGATCCCACCCAGGTGGGCGAATTGTCTGGGTTTGCGTGATTAGGACATCTGTTTCGATGGTCCGTCTCCGATCATTTGCTCAAGTGATTTTGTGGCAACAAACTGACATGAAAAAAATCGAAGTCCACAAATCCTCCAGTGGACTGGGAAGCATAGTTGAATAATCCAAAGCGATACCCCATGAAATGCGGCAAGGTATAGGCCATCTTGAGTGGTGCATCAAACGACACCCACGATTTACCGTCGAGGCTGTAGAAGAATGTGGCTGTATCGTTGAGTGCATCAAAGTCGCATTCGATTTTGAAGTAAATTGTCTGCTGCATCAACGGCACACGGCCCATCTCGACTGGCTTTCCGGATTCGGCGCTGATCATCACGATGGATTTTACCCCGCTCTCTTGCCGTACGCCGATCAGGCCGTATTTTTTTTGTAACAACGCAAGGCCGGCAAGGTCGCCCGCCTTCATGTTCGATACGTCTAAGGCCACCGATCCGACACATCGCGGTCCGATCGTGCGCTGCGTCAGGGTATTTCTCGCAAGTAAGAACGAGGTATCCAACTGCGCTGTCTCCAACCGGAGAAAACCCTTTCGTTTGATCACGGACCAATGGTCGTTATCGGGGTTATGGTTCCACTGCCAGACCAGAGGCAACGCGGGCTCACCCTTTTTACGACTAAATTCGTCTGACGCTACAATCCCGGGGATTAAGCCATGGGCGGCTGGCAGCTCGAGCTTGTCTGGCACCTTGCCCTGGATACCCAACACGGGCCATCCATCTGCCCAGGTCACTGGCACCAGATACGGTATCCGCCCTACCGAACCATAGTCGCGGAACAGATAGGCGTACCAATTTCCGTCGGGAGTATCGATAAGACCTCCCTGGGCGATGCCACGGTCTTGGAGGGCCAACTTGCCTTCGTATGGGCCAGTGATCTTATCAGCTCGGTGAACCACAACGGTACGCATACCTCCTTTTGGCCAGGCGATGTTAAACAAGTAATACTTGCCGTTCACTTTAAACAACTGAGAACCTTCGGCAGGGAGGCCAATATTATCTCCGGCTGGTAAACTTGCATTATCGATCACCACCGCTTCAGTTGTGCCGGGTTTAACCCCAGAAACATCCGCATTCAGTTCCACAAGTTTGAGTTTGCCACCACCGTATATTAGATACACGCGGCCGTCGTCGTCGAAAAACAACGAATGATCATGATAGGCTGGCGCAAAGGCCGAAACCTTCCACGATCCCTTTTCAATGCTGCGGGTGGTGAAAATGTAGGTTTTTCCCGTGGTCTGGGAAAACGTGCTAACATAGTAGACACCGTTATGGAAGCGCAGGCTGCTCGCCCAGGAGCCTCTGCCGTAGGCATTCTTGCCTTGGCGGAGCCTGAGCTCGTCCATATCGGCAAGGGTATCATAGGCATAGTTTACAAGTTCCCAGTTTATGAGATCATTTGATTTCATGATGGGCAACCCTGGACTCATGTGCATGGTGGTGCTGCTCATGTAATATGCATCGCCCACGCGAATTATGGCCATGTCGGGAACATCGGCAAAAATGACCGGGTTTTGAGCCGGCTGCATTTGGGCAGGCAAATTGACAATGGCCAGGAGAAACAACACACTACATAAGCTGCTCACCCGCCAGATCGGGCTACAGGGTGTATTATCACGGCAGATAAACAGCATGGTCATGGCTACGTTGAGGGTAAAACATTATTTCATTTGAGGATTAGAAGGCTTGTCACTTATACATTGGATCTTTGCCTGCATATCGAAGGTACCTAAAGGATGCCTAATTTTTTGTATCCGTCCCCAGCGAAGTCGTACTTTCTCCTACACATGTCTTCCCCAATAACGCTTGTCCTTAGGCAATTCACTTTTTTGACTATCTGGATCATCCCGCCTCTAACAGGCGTTCAAGTTTTGAAAATGTATTTTGCCATCCCTTTGCATAGTCGTGCTTTGAACCACTACTGAGATTCTTATGCAGGAACTGCATTCTCGTTGATTTGCCCTCTGGAGTTAGTGACAAAACGACAAAAGACTCGACACCTGGTTCGCTTTTCCATCGCCAGCTAAAAGTTAATTTATTCAAAACTTGTACCTGGTCATAAATTCCACTGCACGTATGCTCTGTCAGATCGGAGTCTTGAAATGTTATTTCAAAGTAGCCTCCTAGTCGCACATCAAGCTTAGCACTCAAGCCTTTTCCTTTCGGATCGGATCCAAACCATTTCATTATTAGATTTGGGTTTGTCCAGGCTTCCCATATTTTTTCTACAGGGCTGTTGAAAGTTGTCTCAAGAAATATTGAAGAATCATTGGTTGTCATGCTTGAACTTTTTTTACGTTTCGGTAAGTAGTTACGTTTTAAAAGATAGTAACGAGGATAAGTAATCATAGGTTGTAGGTCACCAAATAATCTCACTAACCAGGTGTTCGTGTGATAGAACTATCATTACCTTACAAGCCAATATGGGAATCCGGCAGAGTTACTTTCGACAGATCCCGAAGGGTCATTCACCAAGATTTTTTAAGCGAGTACATTGGCAATGTTTGCAATTTCTGGATGAATTGTTTTCCAGAACATTGAAGCCACTCGATCGCATCCACCAGCGCTGCCCCGAGCTATATCTTTTACGCCGTGATAAGTTATTATTTACGATTGAAATCTTACTGAATGGATATTAAAATCTTTATGCAAACACCTTCCCGGCTTAATCGAAGTCTTCAGAAGATCCTCGTAATTACATTTTGGAAATTCAAAAATAACTTCACCTAGGTCATCCACGTTGTTGTTTGACCTGAAATTCTCAGAAAGGCTCAGTAAGTAATCGTATTGTCCCTTACTCAATTTCTCGGCAGAAAACTTTATCTTATAGATGCTAGCCATAAAATGTTTCTCGTGTTATGACGACTTGTGTCGAATGATGTGCAAGAAATGTAACGCGAAGATAAAATAGAAATACACCCAACTTCCAAACAACGGGCATCCGCGATATGTTTTCACCTAACATCATTGCCGAGAACGGAAGCGCTACCCGCCAGCGCCGGACCTTGTTCCCTTTCGCAACGTATTGATAATTAACAGCTAAGGATTAAAACCGCGCCTAGCAATTCGCCTTGATTCGCGGGTGACGAATCTTACTTGAAGTTCTATCAGGACAACGGTCTTCATGTCAAGAAGATCAATGAACCGCCGCACAGGACGGACGCATAGCGCCCGAATTTAGAGATTTACAATTGCCAATTGGTCACCGGCCATTGGCCCTTGCATTTTATGAATAAAACCTAAAGAGGGGTCTCATCGTCATATCGAACAAGATATTTTACAAGAGATGCCTTTGACCAAGCTTGGCAATCCCTCATAACCAATGTCTCTTGTTTTTGTTATAGCTGTCGGGATGGTCGGCGATATCTTCAGGCCAACGTCTAGTTTTGATTTTATCTATTTTATCACCCATCTTCAAATATTAAACTCCCAAAGCCCATCCTCATGGATTCGCCAACTTCGAACAAGACAACAATCCCCGAATTTCTTTCCTATGGGGGTGAAATGGGCCAACGCGTTCGTGAACATAATTGGTCGGCGACTTCGCTTGGACCTGTGGAAAAATGGCCCCAGAGTCTGCGCACATGCGTACGGATCATGCTCACCTCGCGGCAGCCCATCTGGATCGGTTGGGGAAAAGAATTGATCAAGCTTTACAACGACCCTTGCAAGGATATCGTACGCGGCAAACATCCATGGGCCCTGGGTATGCCGGCCGCCGTGGTCTGGAAAGACATTTGGAGAGACATTGATCCGATGCTTCGCAAGGTAATGGAGCAGGATGAGGGAACTTACCTGGAGTCGCAGTTGCTGATGTCAGAGTCGTAGGGACGCTCAGGGAAAAAAAACATATTTTGATCCCAGGGTGAGTAAATATCCGAGCATTTCGACGAGTGAGTTGAAATCGTCGGGTTTGGATAAAAACAGATTGGCTCCCGACTGGTAAGATTGTTTCACGTCAAAGTGAGCGTTGGAGGTTGATAAAATTACAACGGGAATGGAATGGAAATCTTTGTCGGACTTGATATCGCGGAGGGTTTCACGACCATCCTTGACTGGCATATTGAGATCAAGGAAAATGATATCCGGCCGATACGGTCCTTGCTGCAAAAACCGGAGGCACTCCTCACCATTGGATACCTCCTCCAGGCGGACCTTTAACTGTGTGTCGCGAATGGCCTCAGCAAACAGTTCACGGTCTATGCTGTCGTCATCAACCAGCAGGATCTGGATGGTTTTGTCTTTCATAGTTTCGAAAATCGGTTATTTTTAAGGGTAGTCCAAGAGATATTATAACAACAGCGTTATGGAAAATTCGACAGCGAAGGGTGAAATTAGGGCAAGCAAGGAAACCACAGTCCTGGAGTTGCTAGTAGGCACCAGTAAGGTGATAACCTCGGAGGTGGAACTCGAAAAACTCGTCCAGCGCGTGACGGACCTTGGAACTGAGTTGACGGGAGCTGCATTCGGTGCGTTTTTTTATAACGTGGAAAACCTGTCCGGCGAGAAATACGTGCTCTATACCATTTCCGGCGTACCCAAGGAGGCTTTCTCTAAATTTCCGATGCCGCGCAATACGGCCATCTTTAACCCGACCTTTACCGGCCAGGGTACGGTCCGCTATGAGGACGTGACACAGCAACCCCATTTTGGAAAAAGCGCCCCCTACCACGGCATGCCCAAAGGACATCTTCCAGTGAAAAGTTACCTGGCCACGTCGGTAATCTCCTCTTTTACAGGCGAAGTGCTCGGCGGTCTATTCTTCGGCCATCCGGACCCCGGGATATTTACCGAGCAAAGCGAGAAGCTTATCGAAGGTATCGCAGCGCAGGCCGCCATTGCCATGGCCAACGCCAGGCTCTTCGAAGAAAAAAAACAAAGCGAGCAAAAGCTGCTTGAGCAGAACGCAGTGATCAACACCATCGCCAACAACGCGATGCACGCCTTGTTCCTGCTGGACGAGAACCAGGTTTGCACCTACATGAACCCCGCAGCCGAACAACTCATCGGATACACGCTTTCTGAAATGAGCGATAAGCCAATTCACGCATTGCTGCATCGCTCTCATCCCGACGGCCGACACTATCCGATCGAAGATTCCCTTATCGATCAGGCCCTTCCGACACGTAATCAAACACGCGGCGAAGATGTGTTCACCCACAAAGATGGCCATTTTATCCCGGTTGCCATTACGGCCAGTCCCATCATCGAGGAGGGCGTGCCTAAAGGAACGCTGGTGGAGGCGCGCAACACGACCGAAGAAAAGCATCTGGCCGACATAATCAGGCAAAAGGAGGCGAGGGCCAAACATGAACTTGAACAAAAGGTAAAAGAGCGCACGGCGGAACTTGAAAAAATAAACTTTGAATTGCTCCAATTTACCTCCGTGGCCAGTCACGACCTGAAAGAGCCGTTGCGCAAGATCAGCATCTTTGGCAAGCTCTTGCGTGAACGCATCGCCGGGCAGGCGGACCCGACAACGATAAAGTACACCGACACCATCCTGGATTCATCGCGCCGGATGACCACCCTCATTGAGGACCTCTTGCAATTTTCGCGGCTTTCGCAGCAGGAAGGCGAATGGGAGAAAGTCGATCTCAATGATGTTATCGGCCAGATCGTGTCCGACCTGCAGGTAACGATTCAAGAAAAAAAGGCATCGATTCATTATGAAAACATGCCGGCCGTAAAGGGCATCGCCCTTCGTTTGGGCCAGGTATTTCAGAATCTGATCAGCAACTCCCTGAAATTCAGCCATCCCGACAGGCCACCGGCTATAGAAATTACTACGACCCTTATCGCGCGCGACGGCAAGCCCCTGCACTGGATAAAGTATGCCGACAACGGCATCGGTTTTGAGGATGTGCACGCGGAAAAAATCTTCGAAGTTTTTCAGCGCCTCCATACCAAGGACAAATATGACGGTACCGGCATTGGACTGGCCATCGTTAAAAAGATCATCGCCATGATGCAAGGCGAAATCCGCGCACACGGACAAGCCGGTAAGGGGGCTACCTTTGAAATTCTGTTGCCCGCATAGGGCAATTGGTTCAGGTTCTGGTTTGCGTAACGCCGGGTGTTCACACTTTTCGTGGTCAAGTCATGGCACATCGTTTTGTTCACAAGACAAGAAATTTCTATGGCCAGTCTCTACTATGGACGTGTCGCCAAGCCCGAAATAGCGTCAGAAATTCAGAATAGTTTAGCATGCAGGCTGCAAATCCAGCAAGCCCACCAACGTGTCTGCGTTTAGCGGCTTAATCATATAATCCGATGCCCCAAGTTCGCGCGATCGTCGCATATCATCAGCATTATCGGACGAACTGACAACAACAATTTTGACTTGATCTCTCAACGCGCCATCGAGCCCTTGAAAAGCTTCCAGAAAGCCGAATCCGTCCAGGACGGGCATGTTGAGGTCCAGCAGAATGAGCTCCGGCAATGGCTTTTTGGCCTCACTGTATTCAAGCAACAGCTCGATTGCCTGCAGTCCATTGGAGGCAATGAGAATACCGTCTTGGGCAATACCGGCATGGATGAGTTGCTTTTTCCCCAAGAACTGCGCGACGGGGTCATCGTCTACGAGCAAAACATTTTTCATGCAGCAACTCTTTAGTTTTTGAAAACCATAGACAAAGTGAGCAAAAATCGACAGGGTCAATGAATATACGCAATAGCTACTAAATAATCAAACGTTTTTACACCTCACCAACCCTAGGGCAATGCGTGTTCATTTGCGACGCATTCGCTGTAAAAAATTGAAGAATTCATCGCAAGCTAATGGCAGCCCACGACAGTGGGAACGAGTTTAGGGTCGCCGTCAGGTCCACCATCGTTCAGCCTGTCCCCTGTATGATCAATTACAACCTTCAAATGGTATGAGGTTTGCGGGGCTTTTAAAACCAGTCATTTGGCGTCGTAGAGCGGATTTTCCCTTATAATGATTTCGAATCGCCTTTCGGGAAGGTGATCGTTGGATTAAATGCCCTGCCAAGACTCTCCGCTATACTATTAGAAATCGACTCGTCTTGATCCAGGTTGGGATTGAATATCGTTACCGTCATTCCTGCTATTTTTGATGAGCGGAATGCACACTGTAAGATGCGTTCAACTTCCTCAAACCGCAAACCGCCTGCAAGCCTGTAATCAACGGCTGGGTTGAGGGTGTCGGAAAGAACATCGGTGTCATAGTGAATCCAGAATCCCTCAATGTCCGGTTTTGTCATAAATTCTGAAATCTGTTGCACGGTCAGTTCCATCCCATCGCTTTCAATCTGAGCAAGGCTCAACCGCTTAATAGGCGTATCACGGATATCCTGCGACTGATATTTCACGGTTTCCTCCTCATCTCGTTGACCCAGGTGAATAACATTATGATCGCTAACATAAGGTAATCTGAGATTGATGTTTGTCAAAACCTCCGGCCCTCTGCCCGTTACTATCGCCAGGTCCATATCTGCCTCCTCGCCAGTAATGGACTTCTCAGGCTGATAAAAATCCGCATGGGCATCAAGGAAAAGCAAGCCGTAGTTTCCAAACCCCTTCAAGGCATACATTGCAGCAATTAGAATACTGCAATCTCCGCCCAGAACCAATGCAAACTTCTCTCCTGCCACCGTATCAGCAATCACCCGGCCAAGTGAGAGTGAAAAATTCCGGATGGCGCCAGCATTGAGAACCTTGGTGACGGGATCCCGCTCTGGACTATATGCTGCATTCAATGACTTTACGCGGATCACCTCAAGGGTCGATTTCAACAGTTCCCGTAGTCCTGACTTTAAAAGGCTGTCGGGCAGATTTTCAACTCCGCCGGGCTTCAAACCCAAAATCGATGGCGCGGATATAAGCTGTATTTCCTGTTGCATTGCATAAGCCTTTGGTGGAAAAAAACAAATTTCGCGGGGGAGCGCATTCCAGACAAGGCCGGATTGCCGTGTTCTCTGGGCGTTAAAATACCGACCATCTCTTTGCCCTAAACAAGACAGATTTAGTCCACGACAGGCATTGACGTTAACTATTTTTATAAAACCACCGCTCCCGCCTGGCGGAGAGACACACGCACCCATGCGAAGGTAACTATCGCCTAAGGAAGGCGCAAACCAGTTCGCCTTTGGTTCGCGTTATGAGCTTGGCTTGAAGTTCAAGTTGGCGTTCAAGCCTATGAAGAGTTTGCAGGTTATTGACTAGCTTTTCAAACTCCCTGGGCTTACCATTCAGTAGGTCAATGGCTGAAGTGATCTCTTGCTTGAGGTCACGAATATGCAGAAAGGGAATCACAGATCCCACCAGGAAAGGCACATACCTTCCTGCTTTCCAGAGGCTGTAACAAACCCAGAACAGCTTCCCCTTGTCGGTCTCTGACTCGGTCATCACTGTAAAACAATTGGGACAAGGTTTTTCTAAAGGTTTACCGGCGATGTATCCTTTAGAAAGCAGAAAGAAATGGTGCTGGCCGTAAGGCGCGTTCATTTTATGAGTTTTGATTTTAGGTGGCTGCATGGCGATTTATTTTTTTGCCATGCCCCCAAATGAATTGTTGCGGGAGCGTCAAGGGTATTGAGTCAGCAAAGTCAATTCAATCTCAATACCTGACCCGGCCCTTGACGCTCCCGCAAAAATTCATTCTCATTGCAAAAGAAATAGGTCGCCGTGCAGACGCCTTAAACAAAAAAAGAACGCACCCAGGTCAGACAGACATCCATCTCCCCTTCCCTTTGCGCTCACCTTCCGCTTCTTCCACCTTTTCATCCTTTGCAGACTTTGGTTTCTCGCCATGTTCCTGTCCGCTGGCCACACCCTTACGTTCTTTAATGCCATGGAACTGTTTTACCATTTGAGCATTATACACATTGAGGCTTCTTTCTCTTGGATTGGCTTCAAGGAACATCTTTTCTTCTTTGCCCTCTTTCAAGAAAGTGACACTTTGAATATTGCCTTTCTCTAGGGATTTCTTGAGCGCTGCGTTTTCCTCCGGAGTAGCCAGTTCCTTAATGGGGTGACGACTTAAGCTTTTGTCCAGATCAAAACCATAGGCCGGGTGATAGCGGTCAAGCTTGTGATTGCCATGATCATCCTTCTCCTTAAAGTTTATCTGGAGCCACGCCTGATAGGGATTGTCCTCCCGGTCGATGAGCTTCTTATGTACTGCCCGGCCATCCAGCATGTTGTATGCCTCTTTAGCCGTAATGCCACTACCCTTGTTGAGATAAAACGTCTGCGTTTTATCCTTGTCAGGCGTCTCGCCTTTGAGGGTTGCCTCGTACTTGTTAATGAAGTACATGTCGCCTTGCTTTGATTTGGAAAAATCAAGCTTATAGTCGACGAGGTCCTTCTTATCGCCTTTGCTGAATTCAGCATTGATGGCGAGTTGAAACTGATCTTTATCGGCCTTGATATTTTTGAAAAGCTCACCGCTGAGCTTGTCGCCAAAACCAAGGAAGAAGAGCCGTTCTTTCAGAAATTCTGCATTTTGAGTATTCATGATTTCAAAGTTCATAGTGGTGAGAAATAGTCCAGGTTACAATTGTGATGCGCTCAGGATCGTCTTATTCTTCAATCGCAAGCTGAGATGCCGGCCACCGTCCTTTTCCAGCAGACCAATGCGGAGGACTTTTGCATCCGGCATGGTAAAGGCAGGAAACGCCAAAATAAGGTCAGTCGCAGTTTTACCCTCTATGCGATCGCAGTTGGCAGATTGGAATACTGGCCGTTTTATGACCTGCTGAAATGCGGTTCGTTTCACCTTCTGCCGATCGGAAACTGAAAATTCAAGTACATCGGTCAAGAAGGGAATGTTAGAAGCGTTTGCTATGCGCAGGTGGTAAAACATAATGTTATCCTGCGCATAGATTCCTTCAATGCTCATCTGCATTCCAAAGCGCTTGATGGTCTTGATGCTACCTTTAGCGTTCAGTCCCAGGATCTTCTGCGCCGACGCTTCAAGGGTTGAGGTGGTGGTCCCTTCTGAGAACTGGACGACACTCCTTCCAGACTCCTTCAAACCATCGGCAATGACCGTATAGCCACTGGGATGCCTTGAGTAACGGACGAAATAATGATGAACGAAACCGTCTGTAGTAATTACCGTCAGATTGGTTTCTTCAAAATTCACTTTGGCTGCCTTTAACTGGAGCACGTTGTTCATTGCCTTCGCCTTTTGCACGAGCACGTCACGACTGCCGCGGTCAACGGAGGCAATGGCGGCCGCAAAGACAACCGTTGTCGTCTTGTTGAAGGTGAGCTCGATACTAGGGACCGGCTGGCCGATCAACTGCTGAAGGGCCAGCCACATGAGGCCTGCCAGGATGTAAAATCGTTTTTTTAAACTTGCCTTAATCATAATACTGGTTTTTGTTTTTGACTACTAAGACTTAAAGAAAGAGCGCCCGGGCACAATCCTGGCGCGCAACAGCAACCTTTCCGTTTAGTAGAACAGCTCACCAAGCCCGCTCCACATGAGCAGATGGATGTAGAGATTGTTCAGAAATGACAGAAAGAACAGGAGCATCAGGATACGTTTCATAGCGTTTTGTTTTAAAGTGATAAAATTGGTTTATGATTTCTCCAGTAAGCCGGGGTGCTACTGGAGTTTTTGATTCTTGTCTTTGAGCAGGACCTGGTATCCTGATTTGAGCGTGATTTTGATCAGCTTGGCCTTCTTACCAAGCAGCCCCTTGGTGGCCTCGATGCCGGCAGCGGCGGCCTGCGCGCCCAGGGAGGTATTCATCGATAGTAATGGCATGCCTTGTAGCGATTGACCGGAAGCCTGTTTGGCAGCATCGCGCGTGATCGCGCCGGGTATATGGACGCCCTCGATGCCATCCAGGTCGAATACCTTTAATGACACCGGATAGAGCGAATACTCATCGCGAATGGAGGCTACCTCGATCATGAGGCGCTCCCCTGAAACCATGCACGTTCCAAAGACAAATTGATTCTTTCCGATAAGCCGCCCGTTGATGTATACATCGGAGAGTAATCTTAATTTCACCGTGGACCCGGCGACAACCTCTTGCGAATCGTGCACAACGGCCCGGATGGCGTTGCCCGTTTGCTGGATGGAAAAACTTTCCTCATCCAGGCCGTAAAACCCATTGCCTTCTGGCAGGGGCTCTGACTGAATATCCGGCGGCTCTACCAGCGAAATATTGTCTTCCTGCCGGGCAGCTTCCACTGAAAAGGAAGACTGCGTCGAGGCTGCTTCGATCGATTCATTCTTCTGAACCCGGCCCGGGTATTGGATGTCGAGAATCTTATCGAGCATGCCATCGATCTGCTCCATTTCAGGATCACGTTGTCCCTCTGAGGACATGCTCTCCATCATCTGCTCAAGCCGGTCGATTTCTGCACTGGAAGGCGAGGCTGACGGATGCACCGCTTGAGCATCGTCGCGTTCTGGGACTTTGCCCAGAGTAGCATCATTTTGAGGCTGCGAGATCTGCTGGGTCAGCAATTCCAGCTTCTTGTTGATGAGCGCTTCATGGTCGCTAATTTGCCTGTACTTGTCTTTAGTACCCAAAGACGTATTGAGGCGATTGCCCTTTGGCACCGTATCCGGCAGACTTGCCTTCAAGGTGGCAACGACGTAGTACGGATCGTTCTTGCGCGCTTCTTCGTATTGCTGGGAGTCGCGCTTTGCCTGCTCATAGAGGGTGAACTTGTCCCAGAGCTCTTCTTCTTTGTTAAAATGGGCACCCGGCAGGGAGAGGTTTAAACCCGGACGTATTTGGCTTGCTTGAGCCGGCGTTCCTTGTCCTCCGCCAAGTGCCCAAAATATCAGCGTAATAAATGGCAGTACCAGAACGGGCAACGCCATGCAGAACCGCCGCTTCTGCAGAAACTTTTGTGATTGCGTTTTCATGCGTATTGAATTTTTAGTTGGTTGTTTTTTGAAATCCGGGTTAAGGCCGAACGCTAAGGATCAACCCGACACTGTCGAGCAGTCCTTCCCGGCCATGAATAATTTTTGAATACGTATCGCGGTCATGGGTCTTGAGGCTATCCATCATGTCCTTGAAGCCAGTGAGAAGGGCTCGGTCCCTAGAAGAGAGCAATGGCGCTGGCTGTGGCGGCGCGATTGTCACCGGCATCCTGCTGGGCTGAAGGGTTGCTTTTACTGGGCCATCGAAAAACGGGCGCACCATCATGGCGATACAAAGGCCCGCTATACAGAGTCCCAGCGTTCCCAGTATCCATTTACGCTGGCTGGATGATACCCTCGATATGGCAACATTTAGCGTTTCTGACAGGCTCCGGTGAATAAGGTCTGTTTTGTCTTTCAGGTTCATACAAATCGTTTTAGCGGTTGACGGTTTTGAGGTCTTTATTTTCCAGGGTACTCCAGCGCTCGATCAGGAATCCGTGAGGATTGTTGTCAGAGCGGGCAACGTTGCGAAGAAACCCTTCGGTGACCAGGCTGCGGATCACCACAGAGGTAGCGCGAACGATATGCTGTTTGGAATAGTAGCGGAAGTGGTAGGGATAGTCTTCAAGAGAAATGACAATACTGTCCACCTCGATCGTTTGGCTAATGTTGCCCGAGATGATGTTTGAGTAATAGCGGTTTTCTTTCAGGTTATCGTATTGGACTTTGGCCGTGATGTCGGCCAGGTATAAGGCCTTGTTGATATTGCCCTGGATCATCTTGTCGTCAGGGTCTAGGGTAAAGAACAGATGATGGAACACCTTCACATGGTCCCGTGCTTCCACAGGGATGTTGTCCTTTCGCTCGGCAGAGAACGCCTCAAGGGCTTTGCCATTGGAAAGAATGTATATCCGGGCTTGCGTTTCCGAAATGAGTACATAGCTCTTGTATACCGTATAGCAACTCACGACCACGCAGGCAGCGATAAGGGCGATGGTAAACCCGCGGATGTGCTTGAAAGCAGAATCGATATTTTTCAGTTGCTCAAACATAGGTTACGCGGATTTATTGCCAGAAAGTTTGTCGCGCATGAACCCGGACTCAACTGGACGTGAAGCATCGCTCGAATGCCTTGTCGAGGAGGTGTCAGAGCTTTTAAATGCGCTTGCAACGGAGCGGGCTCCCCCAGCGGTAGAGGACGCCATCGATGTGGTCGCCCCCGTGAAAAGACCAGAGGTTTTGTAAAGCAACATGTTGGCTCCTCCGGCATGAACGATGTACCCCGCTACAGAGGGAACGGTGAAGTATCCCACAATTCCGATCACCAGGAAAATGATGTAACCCGTATCACTGGCGCTAAAGAACGTGTCGCCATAGCGCTCAATCTGATCCAGATCGATGCGGAGCATGTTTTCCTGGATCTTGGCAATGATGCTCCCAAAAATGTTTGCTACCGGTAGCCAAAGAAACACGTTGATGTATCTGGCTATCCAGACGGTAAGCGTGTTTTGGAGCCCGTCGAAAACGGATAACCCCAATACCAGCGGCCCCAGGATGGCAAGAACGATCAGAAAGAAGGTTCGAAGGGTGTTGATGCATAGGGCGGCGGCTTCATAAAGAATGTGAAGGATTTCCGAGAGCCACTGCTTGATGGCGTTCTTGATCCCATACGCCGTCTTTGCCATCAGAAATCGAATGCCGTTGGTGAGCAGGTCGGGATCTTCATCCTCCCCGTCGGGATTGACATACCTGTACCATTTGCCATGCGTTCCCTCCTCTCCATAAAGTTGCCAGGTCACCGTTTTCTGTATGGCTTCTTCTTTCTTCTTGAGCAGATAGGTAATCGCTTGGTTGGAATTTGCCATCATGGCCGCCGTGCCCGTGACCGTAGGCTCCAGCACGCCGTTCATTACCGAGAGCACATATGGAAAAAGCATGATGGTCATTCCAATGGCAAAGGGTCGCAGCAGCGGATAGAAATCAATAGGCTCAGCGCTGGCAAGGCTACGCCATACACGCGAGCCGATATACCAGAGCGCTGCAAATCCGGCGATGCCTTGGCCCACGCCAATAAGCTGGCTGCACAAGGGCAACATATCCAGGTAAAGCTGATCTAGAACACTTTGAAGGCTGTGGATCTCGCCTGTATAATCCTGACCATAGGAAACGACAGGCAATAGGATGGCTGCGATCGCTAGTAAAGCGATCCGAAAAGAATGGAAATTCATAGCGTTGATTTAAGGAGTTAGCTCATAGAGGTGTTGTAGGGTACCCAGTTCATGGCGATCCTTGGCGCGTTGCATGACCAGCATGCGCGTACCGCCATTGAAGGCCTTCACAAATAAAACCTTGTCCAGGAGGTCTTCATAAATCCGGTCGATGGACCGGAGCCGCTGCTCATCACTCATCCTGAGCTTTGAAGCAGTAACAATCATGAGCAGTTCGTCGAGATTACGAAGGCTCTGCTTGAGCAGGTGTGCGTAAACGTTTTCCAGATACCGGATCTCGCGCGCCGTCAGGTTCGAATCATGACGAAATGCGTAATAAGCGCGGGCCGACTCGCGCGCCAGCAACTTCTGATATTCTATGATATAAGGGATCCGTTTATAGTCTCTCACCACCGGGCTAACGGCATATAGTCCGTCCAGGAACACCTTGTGTAAATTGAAATTGCCCTCGGCAATATCCTTAACGGTATTGTAGCCTTTGGTCAATATCTTGTAGCCCTTATACATGTTGTCGAGTATTTCCTCGAGTTGCCTGAGTTTTTCAACGTTGAGCAGCAACTGCGTGATTTCCTGCGCTTGCGCCGGCGAGCGACGCGGAACACAGAAAGCCACAGCGAGTGCAAATACGATGATCATTTTTTTCATAGCGAACTGTCCTTTAGATTTCTTGATAGAGCTTTCGAACGGATTTGATTTCCTCCAGCTCCTTCTTGCGCTGAAGCGAAAGAAGCCGAGTACTTGAGATGAAGTCTTGCGAGAACGCATACAGGTCGAGCAGTTTCTCGTGAACCCTGTCCAGGCCGGAAAGCCGCTCCTCTTCTTGCATTTCCGCCTGACCCGCTGTGGCAATGATCTCGAGCTCAGCCATTGCCTGGTCGCAATGCTTGAGAACATTAGCATACACACTAGCCACATAGTCACGCTCATCCCCTGAGAACATTTCTTCTTGGCCGCACTCGGTGGCGAAGGATTGGAACTCGTCTAGAATTCTTTGCTGGAGTCCCAGACTTGCCTTAAGCTTGGGCGAATTGCGTACCACTGGGCTAACAGCTTTCAAAGAGGACAGGTAGGTTTTGTCCATTGAAAACTTTCCATCGCGGATTTCACTAGCGGTGTGGAGGCCCTCTTGAACAATGTCGTATCCTTCCTTGAGGTGTTCCACATGCACCTTTAATGCGGCAATCTGCTGGAGCAAATACTTGATCTGTGTTTTCTTCTGGCTAAAGAACTCCTGCCCATTAGGTGTCTGCCCGTGGGCACACAGAAGCAAACAGATCAACAGCAGGGTGAACGATACGTATTTCATGGCAATTCTTTTACAGTCCATAAAGGTTCTTCACCCGATCCACTTCGGCCTGCGAGCGTGCACGGCTCAAACTGAGCTGATAGGTGTTCATGTTGAACTCCAGCAAATCAATGAGATTGCGCTCGATCCGTTCTCCCGCTTCGAAGATGACCGAAAGGCGCTGGGCGTCGGTCATCTGAACTTTTAAGGGGTTTACTACCAAGATCAACTGGTCCAGATTGCGGATGCTTTCCGATAGGATGCCTTTATAGACTCGGTACATGTAGTCGATCTCGGCTTCTGAAAAATGTCCGTCGTTTCGGACCAAGGCCCACGCCCGATTGTATTCCTTGACGATCCGCAGCTGTTTATCCATGATCTGGCGGATACGCTGATAGGTCGCGAGTGCATTTTTTATTTGCCACAGCTCATCGTAATATTCCTGGTAGATCTTTCGATGCTTCTCACTCCACTGGGCGATCTCGGTAAGCTTCAATTCTGAAAGCTTATTCTCTAATACCTTCTGCGCATTCTGTAGCCAGATCGTTTTATTCTGGAGCCGCTGGATCATCAGATCCACGGCCTTGATTACCTTCTTCACGGCTTCCTTGATGATGATGGCAATCACCACGGCGCCTTGCGCCTCCTGCCGTGGCGGCGTCACGACCGTAAAAATTGCCGTGAGCATGAGCACAAGCCATATTTTATTTATCCTTTTCATAAGTAGCGATTTAACTTATCTTACCAGAACGAATGTCATTGGCCAGGGCAGCGATGCCTTTTCGGATGTCGCCCCATTTCTCGGCGTAGGATTGAACTTTCACCTTCTCAGATTCTTCGGTGGTATAGGCCAGGTACTCCTCGAGAGAAACTTCCGTGGCATAAACTTTTGAGAGCACGCCTCCCAGGCTAATAAATACCTCTTTGTACTTCCGGGCCGGATCGTTGGCCTTGTTAATGGACAGGACAAGGGCCTTCTCTTTCTCGGTCAGTCCCAGCAGCTCCTGAATCTGGTCGAACTTGTTCTGATATTTGCTTTGATCGAGCAGAATCTTGCAATCCGAATTGTTGATGATGGCCTGTTTGACGATTGGCGAGCTGATGATATCCTCCACCTCCTGGGTAACGACAATGGCTTCCCCGTAAAACTTACGCACCGTCTTGAACAAGTATTTGATGTACTCAGCCATGCCTTCCTTGGCGATGGCTTTCCAGGCTTCCTCGATGAGAATCATCTTTCTTATGCCTTTGAGCTTGCGCATCTTGGAGATAAACACCTCCATGATGATGATGGTCACCACGGGAAAGAGTATCGGATGATCCTTGATATTGTCCAGTTCAAAGACGATAAAACGCTCGCCGAGCAAGTCCAGGTTCCCCGTGGCATTCAAGAGGTAGTCAAACTCACCTCCTTTGTAGTATGGCCGGAGCACATAGAGGAAATTTTCAGCATCGAAATCCTTTTCCTTAACCTTGTCCGCCTTGAGGATGGAAACAAACTCATCACGCAGGAACTCATAGTAAGTATTAAAGCATGGGAAGAGGTCTTTTCTCTTGCCAACCCTTTCGAAATACATCTGTAGGGAAATGGAAAGAGCTACATACTCCGAACGGTTAAACGTCTCGTCATCTTTTTTCCAAAGAGCGAGCAATAGGGTCTTGATACTTTCTTTTTTCTCCGTATCCAGCAGGTCGCCGGCGCCGATATAGAACGGATTGAACTTGATCGGATTGGATTCGTCGTAGGTGAAGTAGTACCCACTGACCATATCGCACAGCCCGCGATAAGAATGACCGACGTCGACCAGCACAATATGTGTTCCCTGCTCATAGTAAGACCGCACCATATGATTGGTGAAAAACGACTTGCCACTGCCGGACGGCCCCAGGATGAATTTGTTCCGATTGGTACAGATGCCGGCCTTGACAGGTTCATCAGAAATATCGACGTGAATGGGTTTACCGGTAATCCGATCCCCCAGCCGAATGCCGACCGGGCTAATCGAAGAGCGGTACGAGGTCTCCAGGTTCAAAAAGCAGGTAGCCTGCTCAGCGAAGGTGTCAAAGGTGTCGTGCATGGGAAAATCCGCTTCATTCCCGGGTATGCCGGCCCAGAACACCTGTGGCGCACCATCGGTTTCCTGTTTGGCTACGGCGTCCATCTGGGCGAGTGCCGACGAAACTTGTGTTTTGATCTCTTTTAAGCCCGGCTTATCATCGGTCCACACCATCACATTGAAGTGTGCCTTCACCGGCTGGCGTTGCTGACCAATGGCTTCGTTCAGAAAATCATTGGTCGCATCCCGACTGATGGCATTCTCCCGCGAATAGGTCGACAACGATTGAAGCCTCAGCCTTTTGCTTTCCAGGCTCTTGATCGTCTTGTTCACGTCCTCAATAAAGATGTACTGGTTGTAGATGTGATTACAGGAAAGGAGCTGCCCGAGCGGAGAAGCAAAGCCGACCGAGAATTTGGTTTTATCCGTCGAATACTTGTCATAATTGATACGTGATCCGCAGAATGCCGGCAAATCCTCCACGTCAGCCAGCGTGTAGAGCTGGCAGTAGTTGCCGCCAATGCGAAGTTCATCTTTGAAGTGGATATCTTTGATTAAGGGACGGTCACTTTCTGATAACAGAAAACAGTACCGTTCGAGCAGCCCAGCACGCGAAGAAGATCCAGCGAGCTGCTCGCCGTCAAGGCGGGTGAGTCGGGCAAAGCCGCTATCCCCAAGAATGCGCTGGAACTGGCCAGCGCTATCGAGGAACTCTTGCAGGCGCTGAGCGTTGATGGTTTCTTCCGGAACGATGGAGGATCGCAAGAGGCTTGAAAACATAGCGCTGGAGCGCTTCCGGTCCACTGGCTTCTGGGTGAGCATCACATAACACCGGTGGTCCAGGTAGGGCCTTTCGTTGAAGAAGCGCTCGCTTGAACGCGTCAGAAACGAAAGGTCTGTATTCTCAAAATCGGCACGATGACTTTCTGCAATAAACCAATCCTGCTTATGAAAGACGGAATGCCGGGGTAGCACTTTGATCGCTTTCACCAGGATCTGGTGAAACGCCTCATAGTCCTGATCAGAGAGCGTGAACATTTCCGGCAAGACCACCTGGTAGGCTACCGTCACATCCCCTGCTTTGGAGAGTATGCAGTCATGCTCAACTTTGTAAATGGGAAATGCCTCAAGTAAGGGGGCGGATTGTGCCATAACCTAATGGATTAATGTTTACTGTTTTCACCCACCAGACCGAAAAAGACCCTGCGCGACCGGGAAGCGAGGTATGCCGGCACATTACGCTTAGCAAGTTTCTTCACCAGACCGTGCTGACCGTACTTATCGCTAAGCTGGTAGATCCCCATAAAGAGCAAAGTTCCTAGGAGCAGCGTGATGCCTAAACAAAGGAACATATTGACGCCGCTAATGTAGAGCGCTGCAAAGACGATGAGCAGGACAACAACACCTACGCCGAGGTAGCCAATGTATTGCGCCTTGAGACCGCGGAACTCGATGGGCTTGTTGATGCCCTTGTTGATTTTATATACGCTGTTCATACGGGCAAAAGCTTATACGCCAAAGAATGATTTGAGAACGGTGGCTACGACCACCAGAAAAATGCAGCTTCCAAACCAGGCTGCCGCAACTTTTCCCGTATCCGGATCACCTCCGTTCCATTTCTGGTAAACCTTGACTGCACCGATTAGGCCAACGACAGCGCCAATGGCATACATCAAATTGGTGCCCGTATCAAAATAGCTGCGTACCCGCAGGTTGGCCTCGTTGATACCGGCATTGCCGTCTTGCGCATAGCTACGCAGATAGTTTAGACTGTATACAGCCAGGGCGACGAAGAAGGCCTTGCCTTTCTTTAATTTCGATTTCAGGTTTGTTAAAGTTTTCATTTGTAGAAAGTTTTTGAGTTGGAATTGATTTTATCGAGCCTCCCACCAGGACAATACATCTTGCAGGGAGAGTTCGTAGGAAAGTGATTCGCGGGAGAGTTGGAGGACATACAATGTCACGGATTCACGATAGCTGGTTTCCTTAAGGTGAGGATAGCGGCCGAAAAGCGAGGTCATGAGCGAGGCACACTCCTGGCGATCGCAGGAAGATTCCACAACCATCGCAAGCACTGTCCGGACTTCGTCGAGCAGCTTGTCAATCTCCTGCCAGCTGGTTTTTGTTTCGGGACTCCCGACCGCGCCAATTTGCTCGCCGGGCTCATCATTCTCACCAATGACCAGGTCTTCAATCTTTGCGGTGGAATGTCTAAACACTATGGGCGAGGAAGCCTCGATATCTCCCATCACCGCAGAGGAGGTTGCGGGCGTTGGCGTTGCACGCTGGCCCCGACGGGCGAGCCAGTCTTTTATTTCGTCGTAATAAAGCAGCAGGGTCGATATGAAATAATAAGCACCGACGATGAGCCCGACACTGTAGAGAAAAGAATTCCAAGAAATAGCGTTGAACATATTGCCTTCGTGTTTGATCCAAAGGCGAAGGTGGGGTCTGGCAGAAACCCGTGTTCAGTATTCTGACAGAATACTGAACGATTTTTTTAAGTATGTGATTTGGATAGAGTAATTTCTTAACTCTCTTTCCCGACTTTCCTCAAATTAAACCTGAGAAGTAAACGTCCGCGGCGGAGTAATGCAGCTGCCCATCGCCTAGAACGACCCGAGAATATTACTTTATACAAATGCAGGTCTATGGGTTTTGTGAGTCATGCCTTATTTGTTGGAGGACGCAAAGGAAAAGATTGAAACTTGGCGTATGGAATACAATCAGTACCGACCTCATAGTTCATTGAATGATCTAACACCAGCTGAATTTGTAGCGCGCTGTAAAAAGACTTTAAACCCGGAACCCCTGCCGGGGCATCTGCAGCTTCGACGTTGATTTTTGATAACGTGAATCACCTAGGAGATTTACCGGAAAAATCATCCTCTCAGCCGCAGAGCAAACTGAATTAAATGAAGCCCGAAGCTATAAATTACATCGCTTCGGTATTGGGGAGGAGGTCACTCCACCAAGGTCACGGATATCGAACCATTTTATCCAAAACTTAACGAAATTCTCCCAACAAAGGTCAGGTTAATTCAAATTCATTAAATCACACAAACTGCTTACATTGCGCAATGGTTTTTACAGTTGCAGGTAACCGTGTTGGAAGGGTCTTGACGATCGGTTTCCTGTTGGTTTCCATTTCGTTAACAGCTCAATCCTGGGAACTTAAGAATGAAGAAGATGGAATAAAGGTGTACACACGCAGGGTCGAAAACTCAGACATAAAAGCCATTAAAGTAGAATGCACGATTGAAGCCACACTTTCGCAGCTGACAGCCGTGTTACTGGATATTCCTGCCAGCCATGAGTGGATCTATGCCACGAAATTCTGTCGGGTACAAAAAAACATTTCTTCTTCGGAATTAATCTATCATTCGGAAATTAATGTACCCTGGCCGGCTAGCAACCGCGATTTTATCGTGCGCGTGAAACTTGAACAGGACAGTATCACCAAAAAGCTGACGGTGGACGGAGAAAATCTGCCCCATTACCTAAAGGAGCAAGAAGATGTAGTACGCATTATGCACACCAAGAGCAACTGGACGGTAACGCCAAGG
>DATDAV010000266.1:0-1698 GCA_036525235.1 Chryseolinea sp.
ACCAGAACATCACCGCCAGCGGATTCAAAAATCGTCTCGCCTCCGACCGAAATCGCAACCCCAAGGTCCGCATCTTTCGGGCCTGACACTTCGAATCTCGCCTGCTCCAACGCTTTTTCGAGCGCTGCAACAATCCGCAGCGATGTGCCGTCCCGGGAAAATGTCGAACAAAACAGACCAACGCGCCGGCCAACGCCGTCCACTCCGACAAACCACTTCACCTCGCCATTTTCGCGGTAGGCAATTCCGGTCCAATCGGCCGGCAAATCGGCGCGCCTCTCGGCCTTCTTGCTTTTTTGGGAAACCAGCTTTTGCATCGCTGGTTGAGGGACTTACGAAAAAAGTATGTTGCACCTGCAAGAAAAATCTTGCAGAAAAAAATCAATAGCCAGAGCGAGGCGCTATTGACAGGCGGCGAAAAACAGAATATCCGCCCGGGCGTGCCGCAAATCGCCAGTTCGTTGCAAGCGTTTTCCCGACTATTTGTGTCACCTTTTTTTCGATTGCTGACCGAGAAAATGCTCGATCCAAACATTCATTTGCTCGTCTCCTGCCTTTTTGGCGAGTTCGGACGTGCTGCCAGTGGCATATACCGTCTTGCCGTTTTCAACGACGCGCGCCACCCATCCAACAAAAGTCAAGCCCTTGTTCCATCGCTGGCCCAAGTAAACGAGCCGGCCATAGCTGCGATCCGTCGCTGCGTCGAAAACATGCGTTTCGCCAGGCACTGCCGGAAGCGTGGTGTATTCCAGTAATTCTGTATCGCCAGCGTTGCGGACAACATACGCAAAATCCATGACCGCTGGCGGCGATGCCTGCCGACTTATATAACTTAATTTCACCTCCAAAATACGCTGTGCGTCAAAATTCCGGATCGTGCTGCCCCAACCAGAATTCCACACAAAAGTATATTTTGTTCCGCGAAAAACGAAGCGCGTATCAAGCCTCCAGGCGGACTGCACCACCCGATTGATCGGCTCAGCACGGAAAGACCGTGGGGGCTCGAAATTTCGGACATTGCCGTTCTCATCAATGTCCGACAACGGGTCGCCGAGGCCGAATACTGTGCCTGAAAAAAGACACATCGAAAGCGCACATGCCGTAGTTCTCATGATTTCATTTCGAGATGAAGTCATCTTTTACCCTGCTTTACGAACTGTTTTTTGGTTACGGGCATCAGGGCATATAGTCCTCGGGATCAAATTCCTTGCCATCCTGCCATATCCTTTGTTTCTGACATTTGCGAAGCTTCTCGACAGCCAACGCAATCTCATTCTTGCCGTAATTGAGATGCTGCATATCGAGTTTTAGAGCTTCCACCTCTGTTTTGTCCGCCAGAAGATGAACGTCGCGCGCGCGCTCTTCGCTTTCGATCGCAGAAACGCGACATCTTCGAGCCATCGTAACAAGCTCGTCTTTCATTCTTCCGATTCCGCTGTTTTTTTCTGCGATTGCCGCGAACAGTTCTTGCTCCTGCTGCTGGCGCTCGTTGAGTGCATGTTCCCCTAGGAGATCATTTGCCGTTACGCCGAGAGTTTGAGCGATTTCTTTCACCATCCAGACCATCGGCACTCGTCCTCTCACGTAGTTTGAAACTGCCCCCTGTGTTACGTTTAGGCGTTTGGCTAGATCTGCCTGGGTAATTTCTTTTTCCCGCATCTGCTTTTTCAGGTTTCCAGAAAATATTACGGATTGTTG
>DATDAV010000267.1:0-11512 GCA_036525235.1 Chryseolinea sp.
GACAATGGAGAGGTACTGGACATCAAACGCTGTGGCAGAGGGTTGACGGAGCTCAAGGCAATCACGGAGCTAAGCAAAATAAACGTGACGCTCTGCATGGGAGTTTCGGATGCACAATCCAACGATTTTGAATTCACGACCTACATGGGCGTTCCGGTAAAAACAAAAATAGAACTTCAGGACGACCCCATTCCCGCGCAGGGCAATGACTTGGGGGCTGCCATCTTTTCGATTGCCAACTACACCGAGTCCGGCGATCCACTCGTGAATTTATCGTTCTCCACACCCAAGCAAATCCTTTCTGTAGATAAACCTGTACAAGAATCTTTCGAAAACAATTCGCTTGTCCTGGATTACACCTTGCGGGAAAATCCGGCAAAGATGCTGATCACCGGAAAGCGGGGCGAAACGCCGGTCTACTTTCTAAAGACCGGCATTAAACCGCTGGATAAATTGGACCTCGACTATGAGACAGATTTCAAGCCAGCGGAAAAAATTCTGAAGCTGGACTACTTTGGCACCAGCAGTGTTGAAGTGCTGGGATTCATGAACGGCGAAAGCAATCCCTATTCTCTAAGCGCTGCCAACACGGATTCACCAAATTTTGGATATGTAGACGGGTTCGACCGATACCAGACTTTCATCTTCAACGACAACCCCTCGAACCGAAACATCACGGAGTATTTTAAAGAAGGAACTCCAGCATCCGTCATCACTATCGGTGCGCACAATCTAACCGTCACCAACCCAGGAAGGGCCACTTTTGATTTTACGCTCATCCCCTCCTATACCTATGCGCGGGCCGGGTGGCGGTATTCCGCAGGCGACGATCACATTAGGCTGAACACCTATGGAGATGCCTCTACCAAACTGAAATGTTTTGATTTCCCGGCCAAGCTCACGGAGATGTACCAATTTCTGGACAAGCTCGACCGATCAAAAATTCAATTCGCCAATTTGAGGGTCTATAAGCATGTCGATGGCTTTACCTATTCTGATTTCCTGGCACGGAAACTAGGCGGTGTAAACCCGGCCACGAGCGAACTCTTTATTTTTTGGAATGTTTATTAGGCTTGTACCAGGGATCCTATCCCCGGGGTTCGCATTGCTCCATCCATAACCTACCCGTTTTTTCACGAAGATTTTTCTGATCCGGACCACCTGAAGACACGGCCACCCCACGCTCGCATTTGCCGGCTTCACGGGCAAGTTTGGACACCCGAACATTTTGTTGCCAAAAATGAAATTCATGAGGAAGTACTTTTGTCCCATGCCTTACTATGAAGCGCATTATTCATGACAAGGCAATCACTATAGAAATCTAAAATTTAAGCAATGGGTATGAAAGCAATCAAAGTATTTGCACTCACCATCGGTTTGTTGGGTGTGTTAGCCGCCGTGGCAGCGGCAGTGAAAAGTTCGCAGGTTGAAAGCATCAGGAAAAAATTACAGGTCGGGGAAAATAAGCGAGGCTTTGCTGTAGTAGAGCTATTCACCTCCGAAGGTTGCTCCAGCTGTCCGCCGGCCGATGAACTGGTCGAAAAAATTCAAAAGAGTAGTCAAGAGAACGTTTACATTTTGGCTTTCCATGTTGACTATTGGGACCACCAGGGATGGAAAGACGCGTTCGGTGATCCGGAATTTACAGAAAGGCAGCGTCAGTACGCCGATTGGCTGAACCTCCAGACTTTGTATACACCACAGGTTGTAGTCAATGGCGCGACCGAATATGTCGGCTCCCACAGTGGCCCCATCCTGGGAGCAATCGCCGACGGATTGGAACAAGCGTCAACAAAAACATTAACCCTCGAAGGTGCGGTAGAAGGCAATAAAGTCAACATCCGCTATCAAAGCGATAGCGATGAGAAAAATTCAGAGCTCGTGCTGGCCCTCGTACAGCAGTCGGCACAAAGTAGTGTCAAGGCCGGTGAGAATTCCGGCAGACGCTTATCACATGTGCAGATCGTACGCCGTATGGTTCACGTTCCCCTGGGCGTGGACCGTAAAAAGGAGATCGCCATGGAGCTCCCCAGCGACTTTACGGAAAAGGGTTGGGAGATCATCGGCTTTGTCCAGCACAAGACGGATGGACACATTACGGCTGTGGATAGATTTGATTTTCAACCGGGGCTTCCAGGTAAATAGTTTAAAAAGCCAAATGGGAAACTAAGATTGGGATTGCCCATTTCAGGGTCGATATTGTCCACTTCGCGGATTCCCGGTGCATGATCGTCACCCGTCCATCCTAGTTTAGCGCGGGATCGGCGGGTGATGTCATGTTAAAGCGGGAACGAAAAGCTCATTTAAAGCCTATATATTTGGAACATGCGTAAAAAAACATTTGCGATCTCTAATAAGACCATCTGGTTAAGCTCTCTTTTCCTGGGCGTGCTCATCTCAGTTCCAAAAATTGCCGAACATCATTTCAATCCCTACGAAGCGCTGGTCAACTCCCTGATCACATTTTTGTTTTCGCTCTTCGTATGGTACTATAACATCATGACGCTCCCTGCCTATTCTTCGCGGGATGTTGCCAGCGGCTTTTCGTTTGTCCGTCTCGTCAAGAGCCTGGCGCTGGGAATTGCCGTGATGTTGTTTCTGGCCTGGTTTCAACAACTGCTTCTATCGCACCTCGATTTTGGGCCCGTGATGTTGATGGTGGAGATCCGGGGCATTCTGATAAACCTGACGTTCTACATGTTTCTCCATCTGCTGTACCAGAGTTATCACAACCAGCAGGTAAGCATTGAACTGGAGCGTACGAAAACGGATAATCTCGGCGCTCAATACGAGTTGCTGAAACAACAGGTCAATCCGCACTTCCTGTTTAACAGTTTGAATACCTTAAAATATATGGTGGAAAGCCGCGACGACCACGCGGTCGACTTCATTTTAAAGCTTTCTGATTTTTACCGGTTCACGCTGGAAAACCGGAAACAGGATCTGATCAGGCTTTCGGAAGAATTGGAAATATTGAATGCCTATGTCTTCCTGTTGAAGGCGCGCTTTGAAGACGGCATCGATCTTTCGATTCGTATTGATCCGGAACAGTACCCAACGCTCATCCCGCCGTTTACACTCCAACTCCTGGTCGAGAATTGCATTAAGCACAATACGGTGTCGTTGGATCGTCCGCTGCAGATCAGCTTGTCGTCGGACCGGGACTTTATTGTTGTCGAAAACAGGCTTCAACCGAAGCGGACACCGGAACCGTCTATGGGATTGGGGCTTGAAAATATCAATCAGCGCTATGTCCATCTTTTGAATAAAGAAATTGAGATCCTACGCAATGAACATTCTTTCCAAGTAAAATTGCCCCTCATCCATGAATATCATCATCATTGAAGACGAGCTCAAGGCCGCAAAGTCATTGGCAGACCTGATCACCACGCTGAGGCCTTCCTATAAGATCATTGCGCAGCTGCAGAGCATTGAGCGCGCGGTAGCCTATTTCTCCGAAAACAAAGAACCCGACCTGGTATTCCTGGATATCGAGCTGGCCGATGGGTTGTGTTTTGAGATCTTTAAAACGGTCAAGCTTCACTGTCCCATCATTTTTTGTACGGCATATGGGCAATATGCCATGGAGGCGATCAAGGTTAACGGGATCGACTATGTGCTCAAACCTTTTTCGAGGCAGGATATTCAGACGGCGTTGGAAAAGGTGGAGAGTTTCAAAAACTTTTTCCAGCAGGAGGCTGTGCCGGATTGGAATGCACTCATGAGCAAGATTGGGGTGGACGATGGGAAGAAAAGTTTCCTGGTCTTCCGGAACAACAAGTATACTACCGTTCAAACCGATACGATTGCCTTTTTTTATATTAAAGAGGACGTGACCACGATCGTGACTTTCCAGCAGCAGGAGTATTCTATTGCGCAGTCGTTGGATCAGTTGGCGGCGGTGTTATCGGCGAAGCAGTTTTTTAGGGTGAACCGGCAGTATCTGATCAACTTCGCGGCGGTGAAGGAGGTGGAGCATTATTTTGCGCGGAAGTTGTTTGTGAGGCTTGTGGTACCTAGTCCGGATAAGTTGTTGATTGGGAAGGAGAAGACTAGTGCTTTTTTGGGGTGGTTGGAGAATCGATAGTGTGGAGGTGTGGGTTTTTCACCGCCTCACCTTCGCTAACGCTTCGGCGAGCAAAGAAAGACGCTAAGGGCCCTCCTTCGCTAAAGCTTCGGCGGGCAAGCAAGCAAAGTCAGCGCAAAGTTCGTTTCTAGTTTGTCATAGGTCCATAAAAAAACAATAGCCTACCCGAATACTACGGGTAGGCTATTGTTTTGTGAGTGGGTTGTCTTAGATCAGGGTGATGACCACGTCGATGTTGCCGCGGGTGGCTTTGGAGTAGGGGCAGGTTTGGTGGGCGGCGTCTACGAGGGCTTGGGCGGCGTCGCGTTCCAAACCGGGTAGGCTCACGTTGAGGCGGGCCTGGAGGAAGTAGGCGCCGTCGGTCTGGCAAAGGTCTACTTCGGCGTCGATGGCGGTGTCGGCGGGGAGGGTGATTTTCATTTTGCGGGCGGCGATGCCCATGGCGCCTTCGAAGCAAGCTGACCAACCTGCGGCAAACAATTGTTCGGGGTTTGTGCCGGTTCCGGCCGTGCCGGGTGTTGAGAGTTTAATATCCAGGTGGCCGTCAGAGCTGCGGGCAACGCCTTTTTCTCGTCCGCCTGTGGTGTGGGTTTTACCTGTGTACAATACTTTTTCGACTTGTTTCATGTTGTTTTGAGATTTAATTGCATTTGATGTTGACTCAATCGTGTTCTGTTCCATGATCTTATTTTTTTAGATTTTTTCCGAATTGTTTCCTCAAAGATATTCGCCGCGTCAGCGAAAGCCTACCCCTTACTGGCCAAGCGGGCGAAGTCGGTCGTGAATCCGGCATTCCGGGGTTTGAAAAATTCTTTTCTTCATGACCATAAGCAACATTCCGTGGCATTTTCTGCCGGTTTATTACCGCAGGATGACTACCTTGAATAAAAACTTAACTCAATGGCAAAAAAGAAGTTGACTCCGAGCACTGTGCATGCCAAGAAGGTTTTAAGCGAAGAACTTTCTTACTGGACAAAGAAATGGAAACTATCGGGGCTCCAGATTGGTGGAGCAAAGCGTGCCGTCCAAAGCGACAGCATTTCCAAGATCGAAAAATACCTCCGGGCAAAAGGACACATCAGATAGTATAGTATTATTACACTTTCATTTATAAGATGTTCGCGCGATCATACACCCGGTATGGGAACGGCCGAACGGCAACACAACCATGAATTCAAATATTAAAAACTATGAGTAGCCAAATCGCCTGGGGGATTGTTGGTTGTGGGGACGTGTGTGAAATCAAAAGCGGGCCAGCCTTTAACAAAGTCCATGGTTCAACGCTTGTTGCCGTGATGCGACGCGATCTGGAAAAAGCAAAAGATTTTGCACACCGCCACCATGTTCCCCGGTTTTACGGCGACGCCAGCGAACTGATCAACGACAAAGCGGTGAACGCCATTTACGTGGCCACCCCTCCTTCCACTCATGAATTTTATACAGAAGAAGCGCTCAAAGCCGGCAAGCCCGTTTACGTAGAAAAACCGGTGACCGTCAACGCCACTTCGTGCGAACGAATGATCGCGTTGGCAAAGAAATACAACAACAAAGTTTCCGTCGCACATTACCGGCGCGAGCTTCCGCTTTTCAAAACGGTGAAGTCTCTATTGGAAAAGGAAACCATTGGAAACATCCGTTTGATCAGGATCAGCGTGCTCCAGCAACCCAATCACAAATATACCAACGCCGAACACGCCTGGCGTCTGAACCCGGACCTGGCCGGCGGCGGCTTGTTTCACGATCTTTCTCCGCACCAGCTCGACATTCTGTGTTGGCTTTTTGGAGAACCAAAATTTTCAGTCGGCCGGTCTCTCAATCAATCCCGATCGTACAATGCCCCCGACATCACCTCGGTTGAACTGGGTTTTGAAAAAGATATTCTGATGCAAGGTGTATGGGCTTTCAACGTGGCCGAGAACTCAAGGGAGGATGTGTGCGAGATCATCGGCGACCGGGGAAAGCTTCGATTTTCATTTTTCACAAATTCCGACCTCCAAGTGACCACCGCCACCGGCACCCACACCATGCCAATGGATTTCCCCGTCAACATCCAGTTGCCGATGATCGAGGCCGTCACAAAATACTTCCGAGGCGAAGGACCAAATCCCTGCTCACTAGAGGATGCCCTCATTTCCATGAAAATCATGGACAAAACGCTCTAGACACCGCAAGTCAAAAAAAGCCGTCGAATCCCTGACTACTGGATACTAGTTACTGACTACTGGTTACTGACTACTGACTACTGGCTACTGGCTACTGATTCCTCTATTTTCCAACCACCTAAAAAAGAAAGACCTCTTATTTCTAAGAGGCCTCCTTAACCAACCTACCTAAAAGAATCTTGTCTAGTTGCCTTGTTTTACCGGGCGCACCTCGTTAGGGATAAGCCCGTGTGCTTCTTTGTGGGTGTTGATTACGGATTGTTCGTCTTTCGCTTCCGACAAACACATCACTGTGCCCGTCTGTTCGTCGACCCAGTAGTTTATAAAGTTGACATCGTATTTGCCCTGCGTTGCCAAATCTTTTGCGTGGGCAGCGGCCACCGCTTCGGCTGTGACGTTGCCGGCGCCGAGCTTATGGATGTCTAAAAATAATTTATGATTGAGGGTGATGGTGGACTCCGGTCCATCGCTGACGCGGCGCACTAATTGGGGCACCAGTCCATGAGCTTCCTGGTGGGTCTTGTAGACTGATGCCGAATCGGGGGATTCGACCAGGCAATAGACTTTGCCTGCGGCTTCGTCGACCCAGTATTTAATAAAGCTCACATCATACTTTCCTTGTGTGGCGAGATCTTTCTGATGTGCTCCTGCAACCGCTTCGAATGTCACCTTCCCTGGTTCCAGGTTATGTACGTCCAAATAAAGATTTTTTGAACTCGTAGATTTCACATCTTTCACGGGCGTAGCAGTAGTGGAGGATTTGTCAATTTTAGAACTGCATGAAAAATAGAAGACGGTTGAAGCAACGAGAATGGAGAGTGCGTTTTTCATAATGATAAAAAGTTTTGTTTTGTGAAAAGGATCATGCGAAGTATGCTTTCATTGTCTTCGCGTCACAAAAGTCATCATCTCATCGCGCGCAGGCTCGTAATTTGGTTGCGAAGGGCAATACTCTTGTTGCAGGCTTGAATTTTATCTTGACAACATCATGGTCTCGGGTCTTTGATAACATGCTGACACATCTCTTATGAAATAGAGTGTAGTTACGATATCTTAATTATACAATACCACAACATTTTCCGTAACCTATTACGCGACTTGGCAGATATATGTGTAACGCCTTCACATTTTGTCTCTGACAGAAACCCAAAACGTTACAGTTGCGTTAATGCAATTTTTGGTTACCCCATATTTTTTTCTAAAAGACCCTCTATGAAAAAACTTGCGTGGTTGTATTTGTCTTTGCTGGCCGGCTTACCGGCATGGAGCCAGAACAAAAAATTGGATAGCCTCTATCACCAGCTGAATCAGCATCCGAAAGAAGACACGGTGCGGGTGCAACTGCTCACGGGAATCTGTTACTATGAGTATACCTCCGACAACGAGCGCAATAAACTTCACGCCACCGAGGCACTGCGAATCTCCCGAAGACTTCACTACACCTTCGGCATCGGCACATCACTGAAGTACATGGCACTCTATTATTGGGTGACCGGCGATTATGAGCCAGCGACCCAATACGCCATTGAAATGTTGCAGACGTTCGAAACTACCTCCAACGTCCTGGGTTTGAGCCAAGCCTATAATTTATTGGGGCTTATTCATGAACGAAGCCAGGATTTTGAAAAAGCAAAATACTACTACACCAAGGCCCTCGAGATCCGTCAAAAGGCGGGACTCAAACGGGATGTGGCCTATAGCTTCAACAGCCTGGGATCGCTATACTATAGCCAATCCAAATTTAACGAGGCCCAAGACTACTTCCAGAAGTCACTCAAGATCCGGGAAGAAATCAAGGATGAAGACGGTTTGAGTCAAACGTATGGGAACCTGGCCGTGATCTTTATGAAAAAGAAGGAATACACTGCGGCAGTGGACTATTATCAAAAGGCCCTGGCCATCCTGGAAAGATTAGGAAACAAATACAGGACCATGGTGAACTACACCAACCTGGGCGAAGTCTATATATATTTAAAAGAATACGATGAAGCCGGCCGCTATTTGCAAGCTGCCCTCGCGATGGCCACCGCCTTGCATCACAAAGAAGTGCTGGCCGAAGTCTATGACAAACTAACACTATTGGAGTCGGCAACGGGCGGGCACAAACAGGCTCTGGCCTATCTTGAATTAAAGCACAACTACCTGGACAGCATTTATACTGAGAAGAAGGCAAAACAAATTGCTGAGGTGGAAGCGCGCTATCAAACCGAAAAAAAGGATCAGACCATACTCGCCCTGGAGCAGCAAAAGGAGATTCAAAATCTAAAACAACTGTACCTGATCCTCGGGCTCCTCGCCATGAGTATGATCGCCGCGGCAATCTACTTTTTGCAACGGTCGTACAACCGAAAGGTGAGCGGCCTGCTGGAGAACCAGAAGTCTCTAAACCTGCGGTTGAAGGAAGCCGATCAGTTGAAATCCAATTTATTTGCAAACATCTCGCATGAATTCCGCACACCGCTGACACTCATCCTCACTCCCATTGAGGACAAACTTGCCTCTCCCTCCTTGGCTGCGGACGAAAAAGAATCGTTCCAGTTGGTCGCACGCAACGCCAACCGGTTGCTTTCGCTTGTGAACCAATTGCTGGACCTCACCAAGCTGGAAGCAAAAAAGATGGAGCTCGTGGTGCAACAAGGGGATTTGAAAAAGTTTTTATCCGTGGTGTCTGCTTCGTTTGATTCGCTGGCGGAAAATAAAAAGATTCGCTTTGAGAAAAGCATCGCCCTGGAAGCGGCCGGCGCGTGGTTTGACGCCGACAAACTTGAAAAGATCATCAACAATGTTTTGTTCAACGCCTTTAAATTCACGCCCGAAGGCGGGCAAGTTACTTTTGCCATCACGCAGTCTCCACAAACGAACGACCTGGAAATAGCGATCAGTGATACCGGAAAGGGAATTCCGGAAGATGAACAGCAACATATCTTCTCGCCATTTTATCAATCCCGTCAGGCAGCCGACGATGCCCGGTTCGGAACAGGCTTAGGGTTGTCGTTGGTCAAAGAGTTGGTAAATCTTTATCAGGGCACCATTCAACTCACCAGCGTTCTGCACCAGGGCACGACCCTTCGCATCACGCTGCCCCAAGCAAAAGACAGACTTCCTGCATTTGCCGTTTTCATGGAAGAGATTCCCCTGGTCGATCATCTGGCCCCGATACCTGCAGCAGACGCTCTCCACCTCAATCAGGAAGATATCAACGACGAGGCCTCGTTGGAGAAAGAAGCTGCCCACGAAGACACCGTCCTCATCGTAGAAGACAACGACGACCTCCGGAATTATATCGCGTCGACATTACAAGGGCAGTTCGTCACGCTCACGGCCAACGATGGGGTTGAAGGCTATGCACTGGCCATCGAGCGCATCCCCGACCTGATCATCTCCGATGTGATGATGCCCAACCTCGACGGCATGGGGCTGACGGAAAAGCTAAAGGCCGATGAACGCACCTCTCACATACCGGTGGTCTTGCTCACCGCGAAGGCAAACCGGGAATCAAAAATCGAAGGCCTGCAGACCGGCGCCGACGACTATCTCTCAAAACCATTCTCTTCCGAGGAACTAAGGATCAGGGCGGTCAATCTCATTGAGCAGCGGAAGAAGCTGGCTATTATATATAGAGCCGGCTATTCCGTCGCTGCCCCGCCGCCAAAGGAACCCTCGCTGGATGACAAGTTCCTTATGAAAGCCAAACAGCTCGTGGAGGACAACATCGCCGATCCCGGATTTGGGGTAGAGAAAATGGCGGACAACATGCATTTGAGCCGGGCCCAGCTATTTCGAAAGCTGAAGGCGATCGCGGGGTTGTCGCCCAATGAATTTATCAATGAGATCCGTTTGCAAAAAGCGGCACAGCTCATTCTTTCAAAGGCCGATACGCTCACGCAAATCAGTTATGCCGTGGGCTTTAACGAACAGTCGTATTTTGCGAAACGCTTCCGAAAGAAATTTGGAGTCGCACCCAGCGAGTACAGCAAAAAGAACGCAGCCCAAAAGGTTTGAACTTTGGTTGCCTGGGCTGTTCGTTTTATTCTTCTCCATTCACCCCAGAAGAAATGATTTGGCCCCTTTTCCATACTGTTTCGCGCAGGATGCAACAAGAGTATCCCTTTTTGACACAAAAATAACCAACCCCAAGCTGCCTTTTCTGCGTCTCTGGCAGGGAAATAATTTAAAAAAATCCCAACGAGCCATGAAAAGATTCCTGACACCCTTTTTTTTCCTGTGTGCCATCTTGTATGCCCTCTTGACGATGCTCTCTTCCTGCAGGACGGAAGAGCGCGTTGAGCCCGAGAACGGAAAGACCACCTTTTCGTTTTCTCAAGCCCAACGAGACCTTGGCTCGGGACACGGCACCTCCACGCCTGCCTTTGTGCTGCTGAGCCTCAAAGACGGCCAAGGCAACGTGCGGGAAAACATAACACTCGCACTCGCGCTGCGCGATCAGGGCTATAGCAGCGAAGCCCTGGACTTGCAAGCCGGAAACTATGAACTTCTTCAATTTGCGATTTTAGATGGAGCCCATAAAACCCTCTACGCGACGCCCAAGGAAGGATCGGCATTGGCGCCCACCATCGCCAATCCCCTTCCTCTGGGTTTCGTCGTTTCCAAAAATGGCGGAGGCCAGGTTGTTCCACCGGTGTTGGAAGTAACCCCCGACGACACACCCGGAGCGTTCGGCTACACCACCTTCGGACTTGACCCAACGAACACGACGGAGGTGATGCTCATCAAATCAAATGTCAAAGTTCAAATCGGCGGTGTGCTCTATGAAAATGTGGATGCGCACGTTCGGGTTAGCGGCTATGATGCCAATAATGTACTGCAATGGGAAAAGGACTTCAACTTCGTCGGCCCCGTCGACAACCTGTTGGAAGTTAAAAATGGATTTGATCACTACAGCATCGCCCTGGTTGATAAGTGGGGAACGAACGACATTCAATCGGAGATCCCCGGCAAAGCGTTTTGGGACGGAAGGGCCGACGGTTCGCTTCCCGTTACCTATGTGTTGGTGGGATCGAAAAGCGCCAAAAAGCTATTGAGTTATGTTCTTTCCAACGAAGTGAGTATTGCCGGTGGAGGCACGCGCTATCAACCCAATATCAAAGTTGAGTACACCTACACTGCCGGGGGTCACCTGGATCGTGTCCATCATAAAACTTACAACCCGGAAACCGCACAGTTCGAAGAAACCACGACCGATACCTTCATCTATGAAGGCGATGTGGTATCCGAAATAGCGACCGTCATGAACGGGAGGCCG
>DATDAV010000268.1:0-76174 GCA_036525235.1 Chryseolinea sp.
CCCGAACAGCCGTTGCCGATTGGTATCGGGGGCATTACCGTGAGCACGGAAGAATCAGAGGCGCGTATTTCCGTAAAGGTGGACAACACCTTGAACGATTATAGTTTTAGTTCGGTCACCTTGTTCTTTCAAAAAGATCCCAGCAGCTATAGTTTCTCGGTAAAGGATGTTACGGGCCAGGAGTTGGGCATCACCGGTCCCTACGAAGAAGGAATAGCCAATGTGTCGCGCATCGAGTTAAATAATTGTGTAGACCAGGTATCCATCCAGGCCGTAAAATCAAACGACGATCAAAAGCAAGCCACCCTTTTTGGAATTGAGTTGGAGAATGGTAACGACGGTGTGTTGTATCATGCCATCGGCGTGAACGGCGCCAAATACAAGCACTACAATGCTGCCGCTCAATTCGCCAAACAGACCGCGGCGCTCGAACCTGATCTTTTTATCATCGCCTTGGGCACGAACGAGTCTGTGGAATATCCATACCTCGACCCTACCCTTCTCTATCACATCGACAAACTGGTGCAGTCGTTGAGAGAAGTCAATCCTGAGACAAAATTTATCCTGGTCACTCCCCCGGATGCGTTTCGCAGAAAAGTGAAACCCAATCCCGGCGTGGAGAAGATCCGGAACCAGATCATTCAATATGCGGTGGAAAACGGATTGGCCTTTTGGGATTTTTACAAGGTGGCCGGTGGCAAACACTCAGCGGCCAAATGGCGTGCGAAAGGCATACTACGACCCGATGGCATTCACTTCACCAAAGAAGGATATGAATACCAGGGAAATTTATTATACGAAGCGTTTATAAAAACCTACAATCACTATGTTGGGCTTCGACATCCATAAGCTGGCAGAGCAATTTGTCTATCACGCCGACGAGCCCCTGTTATTCAACAGCGGGTTCTTCCTGTTTTTGTTTACGGGTTTTATTTGGGTCTATATCGTCCTCAGCCCGATGCAGCGGCCGAAGCTGATCTTTGTGACCCTCTTCTCGCTGTATTTCTACTATAAATCGAGCGGCGGCTACTTCGTGCTGCTCATCTTTGCCGCCGTGGTGGACTTCACGTTAGCCAAGTGGATCCATGCCAGCGTGGAGGTGTGGAAGCGAAAGTTTTTTATCGTCCTGACCTTAGTGATCAACCTGGGATTGCTGGGCTATTTCAAGTACAGCAATCTTTTGTATGAGTCTTTTTGTTTTGTCGCCAATAAACCCTTCGAGCCGCTGGATATTTTTCTACCCGTCGGTGTTTCGTTCTTCACCTTTCAATCCCTGAGCTACACACTCGATGTTTACCGGGGGACATTAAAGCCGGTGGACCACCTGGTGGACTATGCCTTTTTTGTGTCGTTCTTCCCACAACTGGTGGCCGGCCCCATTGTGCGGGCTGCCGATTTCATCCCGCAGATCTACAAACCCACCGTGGTGACCAAAGAAATGTTGGGACGGGCAATCTTCTTGATCGGTTGCGGTCTCTTTAAGAAAGCCGTGATCGCCGACTACATCAGCGTGAATTTTGTCGACCGCGTTTTCGATGCGCCTACTTTATACACCGGGTTGGAAAATCTTTTTGCCGTGTACGGCTACGCCCTGCAGATCTACTGCGACTTCTCGGGCTATTCCGACATGGCCATCGGCATCGCCTTGCTACTGGGTTTCCATTTCAACATCAACTTCGATTCGCCCTATCAATCCCAAAATATTACCGAGTTCTGGCGGCGTTGGCACATCTCCTTGTCGTCGTGGCTGCGGGACTATTTATACATTTCACTGGGCGGAAATCGCAAAGGGAAAGGCAGGACCTATTTGAATTTAATGATCACCATGCTTTTGGGCGGACTATGGCATGGCGCGTCGTGGCGTTTCCTGATCTGGGGTGGACTACATGGTGGGGCGCTGGCCTTTCATAAATTCATCAGCGAGAAGGTCGATCTCTCCTGGCGTGGCTGGAAGATCGCGGGGGTTGTCCTCACCTTCCACTTTGTTTGCCTCTGCTGGATATTTTTCCGCGCGCCCGACCTGGACACGGTAGGCCAAATACTGACACAAATCGCCACGCACTTCAAGCCACAAGTCCTCCTGGAATTCATTACCGGCTACAAGGGTGTGGTCATCCTTATGCTCTTGGGCTATGTGTTGCACTTTATGCCCAAGCGTCTGGAATTCCAGGCCGAAGAGACCATTAGCAAGCTACCGCTGATAGGACAGGCGCTTTGTCTCACGGCCGTGATCGTGCTGGTGCTGCAAATGAAATTGGCCGGCGTGCAGCCGTTCATTTATTTTCAATTCTGATTTACCCGGCCGTCCACCCCAAACCACCACGCAGTCGCTGGTGATCGTCAATTCATGGCCGTGAAAAATGTGGCCGGCTTTTTCTCTACCTCCTTCGACCAGATCCGGATGTTATCGATCTTGCCGCTGTCGTCGAACGAGCCAAAGCCGACATAACCTTTGCCAAACGTGGTGTCTTTGGCCTCTTCCACCAGGGTGCCGTCGAAAAACACTTTGATCGTCCCCTCTTCGATGCTGCGCTCCACACGCACTTTATGCCATATATTTTGTCCCCAGGCCACACCTTGCGTAGTAAATGTACTGATGTTGGTGCGCGGTGCGTTGTTCACCAGCATGATCTGGTGCGCGTTGGGGTCCATGGCCGTGGCGATGTGCGTGTAGTAGAAATGGGATGGATCGTTGAACCCAAAGATGATGCACATGTCGCGGTGGCCATATTCACGTCCGGTTTGCAACATATCCACTTCCAGCACAAAGCTTCCCACCTGGATGGTCGAAAGCAAGCCGATCGTGTGAGGCGATCGAAAAGGAGGTGTGTAACCATCACTGATGCCGGTAAACTCCAGCGCCATGCCCTTGTCTTCTTTGCTCAACAACCACTTGACAGGTTGTGTAAAACGAAAATCTTCCAGCGCGTTTTTTGAATTAAAGTCTTGCTTGTAGACTTCTTTATATCCCTTTGGAATTTCTTGTGCGACCAATGAGGAGGTGGCGAAGAACAGGCAGAGTGCCGTTATGCAGATTCGGTTCATAGTATTTTTATTTTGGTAAAAAATCTTCTCTGATGGGATTAAAACTGTCGATGATCCTCCCCTTCTCCGAAAGAAGTTGAATCTTGTGGAGCTTGCCGGAAGGCACGCAGAACATGTCGCCGGCTTTTAGTCGTTGGTCGGGTTCGCCTTCACAAAAAAAGATAAGCTCACCGGAGACGACATACGTAACTTGTTCGTGCACGTGGTGATGCGGTGGCTCGGGCGTCGACCAGGGGCCGTTGTCAAAGTCGATCACCACCATCATGAGGTCGTTGGTGTGGATCACCCTTCGTTGAACACCTTCCCTTACCGGGGTGGCGGGCACATGATCGGCTTTCAGAACAGGCATAGTTATTTTTTGATGTATTTTATTTTTACGGGCGACGCCAATCGCTGCGACATCTCCGTGAGATAGGCTGTCCATTTTTCAAAAGTAAAGAAGCGACCGGCTCTCTTCCACCCAAAACCATTGTAGTAGGTCACTTTGCCGTCGATAGGCTTTGCTACCACATACAAGTGACTCAAATCTTTTTTCTCCTTGCGGAATTCCTGGAAGCGGATCACATCCTCCGGGTTGATTATAACACCCGTGCCCAGGTAGGAATCGTCGAGCGGCTCCCAATAGCTGGTCCAGCCGTGGATGGAGTCGGTCTTGGTCTCTCCTTTCTTATCGTGAAGCGTGATGCCGATGGTGACGTTGGGAAGCGGCGCTGACGTGCTGAGGCTCACTTCAACCTTACTCATCTGCGTGCCCAGGTCGATGGTGATCCGTTTTGTTTCGTTCACCGTGATGTCGTCTACCTTCCAGGGTGCATAGGTGAGTTCGAAGACCGTTCGGAGTGGGCCATTGGCGAGTCGCTTGTAGGTGGTGAAATTTTTTGAAACGTAGAGGGAGTCATTTTTCCATACGCCAATACCTCCGTTCCCGCGGCTGGCGCCCACATGATAGTTGTCCAGTCCTTCGCCGCCGTCCTGGTGATAGGTGCCGCCGGTCTCGCCCTTCTTATACCATTTGTCGATGATGGGATAGTCAACACGCTTCAGCCAGCAGTCTATTCCGCTGGAAAGCGTACCCCCCGGTTGATTCTCGTCTACGAGCCGCTGCGCTTCGGGGCCATAGGTGCGGAAGGCCACGCGGTCGTTTTCCCAGGCGTAGTCGTCGATGCGCTCGGGTACAAACCGGGCGTAGGTCCGCAAGGTTGTAGTGGTGTCGTTCGTTTTTTCCGTCCTTTCAATGGACACCGTTTGGGTTTCCTTTGGTTTCAGGGTGGCCTGAAAAATGAGTTCGTCCGGCTCTCCGTCGCCATCCTCATCCAACTCCTGGCTGGGTAAGATATTTCCTTGTGCGTCTTTTATTTGGAGGTGCGCAGTTTTATAAAGAGAAGAATCCAGGAGATGCAGGTTCAGGGAGATCACTTCGGTGCGCTTCAGGTCCAGTTCGTTGGTGAGTTCGATGGAGGCTCCGGGCTTGCTGCAGGAAGCCATCGCGATACATCCGGCGGCCAGCAGGGCGTAAGGTTTCAACTTTGTTTTTAAGGGAGTTTCTTTCATGTCAAAGAGACCTTCGGCGCTTACGGGTTTTGTGCAAAGGATGTACATGTTATCAACTTATTCGCATAATGAAAAGCAAATCGTTTATTTTCTGCCGGAATCCGTTTTATGCGGTTGCCCAGTTCTCTACGTCCTGGCACTTTTGTCCTTATCCCTCAAGGCTAAAGCCATCATTTTAAATTTACAGTATATTGCACCACGACTGCATCCGATCTTATGAAACACGAAATTCGCTACGCCATCCATCCCGACGCCGTAAAAACATTTCAAACCCAGCAACTTCGCGAAGCCTTTCTCGTGGAGAATCTCTTTCCCGAAAATGAGCTGAGCGTTTGCTATACCCACTACGACCGCCTGATCATCGGTGGCGCCAACCCCGCCACGGCACCGATACAACTGGAAACGTTCAACGCCCTCAAAGCCGACTTCTTCCTGCAACGCCGCGAGATCGGCATCATCAACGTCGGAGGCAAAGGCAGCGTGACCGTCGACGGTATGGTCTATTCGCTCGAGAACAAAGAAGCGCTCTACATTGGCCGGGGTGCCAAAGAAGTGATCTTCGAACCCGGCGCCGACAAGTCGCTTTACTATTTCAACTCCGCCCCTGCACATACTACCTATCCCACGCGCAAAATCACGCTGAAGGACGCTGAGACCGTCACCATTGGCGCACCCGAAACCTCCAACCACCGCACCATACGCAAGCTGTTGGTGAATAGCGTGCTGGAAACCTGCCAACTTCAAATGGGGTTGACCGAATTAAAAACCGGAAGCGTCTGGAATACCATGCCGCCACATGTGCATGACCGGCGGATGGAAGCTTACTTTTATTTTGATCTTCCCGCCAGCCAGGTAGTTTGTCATTTCATGGGCGAGCCTACGGAGACAAGGCATTTGTTTGTGAAGAATAATCAGGCCGTGATCTCGCCGCCGTGGTCGATTCATAGTGGGGCGGGGACGAATAATTATACTTTCATCTGGGGGATGGCGGGGGAGAATTTGGATTATGGGGATATGGATGGAGTGGCGCCGGGGGAACTGAGGTGAGCCAGTAGTCAGTAGCCAGTAGTCAGTAGCCAGTAGTCAGTAGCCAGTAGCCAGTAGCCAGTAGCCAGTAGCCAGTAGCCAGTAAAAAAGAAACCGGCGAGTTGTTAGCTCGCCGGTTTCTTTTTTTATGGGGATTGAGCTTTTAGGTGGAGCTCTTTTCGGTTTTGTCTTTTGATGAGGGGATCTTCTTGATGATGTCGTTGGCGAAGATGAAGACCATGAGGGCGAGGAGGAATACCATGCCTACTTTTTGGGCGGTCTCCAGGAATTTGTCCGACGGTTTGCGGCGTGAGATGATCTCGTAGGAGAGGAACATGACGTGGCCGCCATCCAGGGCTGGGATGGGCAGTAGGTTCATGAACGCCAGTACGAGGGAGAGCATGCCGGTGAGTGACCAGAAGCGAACCCAGTCCCACTCCGCGTCGAACGCATCCATGATGCCCAGCGGGCCCGACAAGGATTTGTTGACGGATAATTTTCCGGTGATCAGTTTGCCAAATGCTTTTACTTGAGTGAAAAGCATCGTGAATGCGCGTTCCGTTCCCAGCGGGATGGATTCGAATAGCCCATAGGTTACGATGTGCTCAGCCTTGGCGAAGAACGCATCGGGCCGTTGTGCCTTGAAGCCGATCATCGGCTTTTCCGGATCGAAAGCTTCTTTAAAAGCGAGGATGTCGCCACCCCGCGATACTTTGAACTCGACTGACTTTCCTTCTATTTTACGGATCTCTCTATCGAGCTCGTCCTTGTACGTGATGGGCGTACCATTTACCTCCACAATTCTGTCGCCTTTCTGCAGACCTACTTTCTCGGCGATGGTCTCCGGAGCGACCTCCCCAACGATGGGAGCAAAGCGGAACGACACAAAATTTCCTGCGCTTCCTTTACTGCTGAATTCTTCGATAAAATTGGCGGGGATCGGAAGCTCTATTTTCTGACCATCGCGTTCTACGGTATAGGACGTTGCGCCAATCAATGTTTCCGGTTTGATGATATCATCTACATAATCAAAGTCCTTACCGTTGATGGCAACAATCTTGTCACCTGTTTTCAGGCCAAGGGCTTCGCCAATGGGTCCTACTGAAAAACCTCCGTTTTCGTTGACAGCATCTTTCAGCAGGTAGGTATCGCCGTAAATGTAGGTGAGCCCGATAAAGATCAGTACTCCCACGACCACGTTCACAAAGATGCCGCCCAACATCACGATGAGGCGTTGCCACGCGGGTTTGGCGCGAAATTCCCAAGGTTGGGGTGGTAGCTTCATGGCCTCGGTGTCCAGGGACTCGTCGATCATGCCCGAGATCTTCACGTAGCCGCCCAGCGGGATCGCGCTGATGGCGTATTCGGTTTCGCCTTTCTTAAATGACCAAAGCTTTGGAGGAAAGCCGATGGAAAATTGCTCCACGCGCATTTTGAAATATTTCGCCGCCAGCAAGTGCCCCATTTCGTGCACGGCCACCAAAAACGATAAGCTCAGCAGCAGCTGCGGCAATTTTATCATCCATTCCATTCTGTATTCCTCGTGTTAAGTATGTTAAATTCCTTTATTTATTGTGTTAAGACCTGCCATTGACAAACTCGGAAGCCCGGATTCGCGTCTCTTTGTCAGTATTTACGTAATCCTCGTAGGCAGGAGTCTTTATATAAGCCATTTTTTCAAGGCATCGTTCCACCACGTCCGGCATTTCCAGGAACCCTATCCGCTCCTTCAAAAATGCTGCCACGGCTACCTCATTGGCAGCATTGAGCACGCAGGGCATGTTCCCGGCCCGGTTCAGGGCTTCAAATGCTAACGCAAGATTACGAAAAGTTTCCATATCCGGCTTTTCGAAGGTCAGCGAGGGGTAGTTCAGGAAGTCGAATCGCGGAAAATCGGACTTCAGACGCTCCGGATAGGACATGGCAAACTGGATGGGCAGCCGCATATCGGGCAGTCCCATCTGGGCCTTCATGGACCCATCCTCAAATTGCACCAGGGAATGGACGATCGATTGAGGGTGCACGATCACCTCCACTTGCCTTGTGGTGAGCCCAAAAAGCCATTTTGCCTCGATCACTTCCAGTCCCTTGTTCATGAGCGTCGCCGAATCGATGGTGACTTTCGCCCCCATGGACCAATTGGGATGCTTCAGGGCCTGCGCCAGGGTCACCCCTTTGAGGTCGTGGAGCTTCTTTCCCCGGAAAGGTCCACCCGAAGCCGTGAGGATGATCTTTTCGATCTTATTATGAAACTCGCCGACGAGGCATTGAAAAATGGCGGAGTGCTCCGAATCTACCGGGTAAATGTTCACCCCCTTTTCGCGCGCCAGCGAAGTAACGAGTTCGCCCGCCACCACCAGCGTTTCCTTGTTGGCCAGGGCGAGCGTTTTGCCGGCTTCGATGGCTTTTATGGTGGGGCGCAAGCCCGAATAGCCTACCAGCGCGGTTAGCACCAGGTCGATGGTATCCATCTGCACCACGGAACTCAACGCGTTTTCGCCGGCATATACCTTGATGGGTTCGGTCTTTAATGACTCCCGCACAAATTCATAGTGCTCCTCATTCACAATCACCACGGCATTGGGCTTGAAACGGCGTGCCTGCTCCACCAGCAGCAAGGCGTTGTGATGGGCCGTGAGCACCTCCACCTCAAACACATCGGGATGGGAGGCCACCACGTCCAGGGCTTGTGTGCCGATGGAGCCGGTGGAGCCTAAAATTGCAATTCTCTTTTTATCTGTGCTCAAGCTGGGGCTGATTTATCGGGTGGATTTTTTTTAAAGCGCATTCAACGCGTTAGCAATTTTGCGGTCGTTCGACAGGCGGGGCACCTTGTTCTGGCCACCCAGTTTACCCATGGAACGCATGTAGCTGATGAATGCATTTTTTTTTACGTCGCGGATGCGCAGCCTGCTCAGGATGTTGCCGGAGATGAGGTCATCGTAATACACATTGAGCTTGCGCAATTGATCGTCGAGTTCCTGCGCAAAGGCTTCCAGGTTGTCGGGGGCCTTGGCAAACTCGACGAACCATTCATGGTGTGGCAATCCTTCGCTGGGCGTTACCTCGGGCGCCACGGTGAATTCGATCAGCTCGACGCCCGGAAATTTTTCCATGGTAAACTTCATGGCCTTTTCCACTTCTTCGCCGATGACGTGTTCGCCGAAAGCGGAAATAAAATGTTTGATGCGGCCCGTGACTTCAATGCGATACGGATTCCTCGAAATAAATTTCACCGTATCTCCAATGGAATATCCCCAAAGCCCTGCATTGTTGTTGATGATGACGGCATAATTTTTTCCAACCTCCACCTCTTCGATGCTGAGACGACGTGGTTTTTCGTTGAAGTATTCTTCCGTGGGAATAAATTCATAGAAGATGCCGCCGTTGAGCAACAACAGCAATCCGGGTTCGCGCTGGGAATCCTGGTAGGCAATAAAACCCTCTGATGCTGGATAAGTCTCGATGCTGTCCACCGGTTTGCCGATGGAGTCGAACAACTTGGCGCGATAGGGTTCAAAATTCACCCCGCCATAGACAAACAAGGAGAAATTGGGAAATACATCTTTTATTTTCTTGCCCGTGCGGGCCCGGATGCGGTCGAAATACATTTGCGCCCAAGGCGGTATGCCGGAGATAAGGCGCATGTCGGCCTTCAAGGTTTCGTCGATGATGCGGTCCAGCTTTTCTTCCCAATCGTCGATGCAATTGGTTTCATAGCTGGGCTTTTGGTTGGTGCGCAAATACGCCGGCACATGGTGGTTGATGATGCCCGACAAGCGACCAGTTTTGATTCCCGCTTTTTCATCGAGCACCGGGCTTCCGGACAGAAAAATCAGACCGCCGTCCAGGAACTGGGAGCGGCCGGTTTCGTGCACATAGTTCAAAACGGCATCGCGTGAGCTGGTGAACTGGTGTATCACCGATGCCTTGGTCATGGGAATATATTTTATACCCGACGTCGTGCCCGAGGTTTTGGCAAAATAGGTGGGCTTCCCCGGCCATAGCACGTCGCGTTCGCCGTGCAATACTCGCTCGATGTAGGGCGTCAGGTCTTCATAGTCGCGAATGGGCACGCGCTTCCGGAAGTCTTCATGATTTTTTATGGACTGAAAATCATGATCACGGCCGAACTGCGTGTTGCGTCCTTCGGCGATCAGTTTGTCGAATACCCGTTGTTGTGAACGAAAAGGGTCCAGGGACCATTTCCGGGTTTCTGAAGCGATGTAAGCGGCAATTGGTTTTGCCAGACGAGATCGTATACCCATACCTTGCAAAACTAAATAAATTTGACCGCTCAACCACACTCCCGATTTCCCCCCTCCGTTCAATACCCGGCAGGCTATAAACTTCCGCGCGGTTTGCCACGTTATTGCTAATAATTTGAAACTTTTTGATTTTCGCACCCATCAGACAGAGACTTAAACCTTTCTTTCCTTATAAAAGATGAAAAACGCATTCAAGATCATCCTATTGGGCACCCTGGCCGGTTTTGGGGGAGCTTTTTTATTTTATATCGGATTTATCAAACCCGAACTGGCTCAGCGTCAATCGGAAGCACAATTCAACACGGTAAGCTATGATTCGCCGGCGACCTCCCCCGCGGTCCCATCCTACTCCACCTCTCCCACTACGGCCGTAACCCCCATCGACTTTAGCGACGCGGCCGCCAAGGCCACACAAAGCGTGGTCTACATCAACAGCATTTCGCGCGGGGCCACTTACTCGACATGGGACTGGTTTTTTGGCGAAGGCACAGGCGGTGGGCGCACACAAGTGAGCAGCGGCTCAGGCGTTATCTTCTCGGGCGATGGCTACATCATCACCAACAACCACGTGATCGAATCGGCCGAGCGCATCGAAGTGAATTATAACAAACGCGTTTACCCCGCCGAACTGATCGGCACCAATCCTTCCACCGACCTGGCTGTGATCAAGATCAACGAATCCGGCTTGCCGGCCATGACGCTGGGCAGTTCAAAAAATCTGCAAGTCGGCGAGTGGGTAGTGGCCGTCGGGAATCCTTTTTCATTGGCCTCCACGGTCACCGCCGGCATTGTGAGCGCAAAAGGACGCCGCATTGGCATCCTCGAAGACAAGTTCCCCATCGAATCGTTCATCCAAACCGACGCCGCCATCAACCCCGGCAACTCGGGTGGGGCACTCGTGAACAAGAGTGGCGAACTGGTGGGCATTAACTCCGCCATCCTCAGCCGCACCGGGTCCTACACAGGCTACGCATTCGCCGTACCGGTCGACATCGCCCGCAAAGTGTTCGACGACCTTGTGAAATATGGTGTGGTGCAGCAAGGCTTTATCGGTGGCAACGTAGTCGAATACAATTTTGAGAACGCCACCAAATATGATCTGAACACATCCGTCAAAAATTTCAACGGCGTGCTTTTGGAGAGCATCGAAAAAACAGGGCCTGCCATTGAAGCCGGTCTGAAGCCCGGCGATATCATCACCCGCATCAACAACACGGAAGTGAACACACAAAGCGCGTTTGAAGAAGAACTCAGCTATCACTATCCCGGCGACAAGATCACCCTTACCTACACCCGCGATAACAAAACTGCGACCGTGAACCTCACGCTGGTAAACCTCAATGGCACCACGGACATTATCAAACGTAAAATCTTTAGCAATGCCGCCATCGGCGCTCAGTTGGAGGCTACTCAATACGGTGTGAAAGTTTTCAAGATCAAAGACAATAGCATCCTGAAACAAATCGGTGTTCCGGAGAACTTTACGATCATTGCGATCAACCGCGTGCGGGTGAAAGATCCGGAGGAGATTGTGGACTTCTTTGGGAAGTATAAGGGAAGAGGTTATCTCTATGGAATTAACAGCTCGCGACAGCAGGTAGAGATTCCGTTTATGGTGAGGTAGGTTGGTTTTTAACGAATAACCCCGGCCTTTAGGCCGGGGTTAAGCAACGATCGCGAAAACGTGCCACAGGAAAGATCAGATCGATCTTCACACTTCTTGGCACGACACGCACGCACCGTCTCGGTCTTCGCACCGGCGGACGCTGGCCGCTTCGTTTATTTCAGTTCCTTTATTTTGACACTGCGATACGACACATTATCACCATGATCCTGTATAAGGATGCGTCCTTTCTCTGCCATCCCAAAGTTCGGCCATTCCGCATATTTGCTGCGCGCTACAAGCGCATAGAAGATCGGGGTGCCACGTTGATACTCCACTACTTTATAGCCATTCAACCAGTGCTCTATACGGCCATCGGGAAAAACTACAACGCGTCCGAAATTCCACTCGCCGATGGGATGCTGGCTTCCCTTGGGTTTTAAAGACGGGATGAGATCATACAGGGATGCGATCGTGCGATTGCCCACGGCGCCCAGTTTGGCATCGGGGTGTTTCTCGTCGTCCAGCACCTGGTATTCGAGGCCGATGGCAGAGCCCTTGTTCCCTTCTTTTTCGGTTACAAAATATTTTACGCCGCTGTTAGCACCTTCCGAGAGTCTGAATTGAAATTGCAGATCGAAGGCACCGTATTCTTTTTGCGTCACGATATCACCGCCGTTTGCCGACTCGGCACCGGCAGATTTTACTACGCTGAGCAGACCATCTTTTATTTCCCATCCGTTGGTGGGAAACTGATCTTTATAAGCTCCACGCCAGCCTGTGGTGGTCTTTCCATCCCAAAGCAACGCATATCCATTCTTTTTTTCTTGTTCCGATAAGGCATTAGGAAGGGTGTTCATCACAAAGATGTTGTCGGATGGGGAAGCTTTCAATCCTTCCGTTTGAATCCGGATGTTGCGCCACCGCACTTTCTGTCCAGCTTCTTCGGCTTTGCCCACGGCATGCACTTGCAAGCCAATGAAGCCCTTCAAGGTAAGATCATCGGAGATATTTGCGGTAGCCACGCCGTTGATCCATGTGCGAATGACGGGGCCGATACATTCGATTCGGCACGTGTTCCATTCTCCTTTCTTAAAAGCTTTTTTTGCGTCGGGGTTGTATTCCAACGAATAAAGCCAGCCACGTCGTGCTTCGTCATAGATGCCTCCGGTCCATGCACGGGTGGAGGGATCGATTTCCGATTGATAGCCGTGTACGCGACCATCCTGGTAGTCGGCTTTGCTTTCGCTTCTGAATTGGATACCTGAGTTCATGTCGGCATCCAGTTTGAATTCAAGCTCCAGGATAAAGTCGCCGTAGGTTGCTTCCGTCACCAAAAAGGAATTGGGTTCGTTAAAGACGGTGGTGCCCACGATTTCTCCGTTCTCCACTTTGTACTGGGCCTTGCCGTTCAATTGCTTCCAACCGCTCAGGTCTTTTCCATTGAAAAGTTTCACCCATTTCGCCTGCGCCTGGCAAAAACCGGCCGCGAGAACCAAGGCCATCACGGCCAGCATTTTGTGTTTCATATGGAATACAAGTTTTCGATTTGCATATTTACCGTAAGACGCCAATTCTTGCACTATACCCTTACATGACGGACGGGGAAGATGGATGAGTGGTCACATTCCGACGGCCGGCAATGGTTTAGGATGATCGCTAAACAATTCTTCCTACCTTGCCCGGCTAAAATTTAATGATGAACCGCCAGCAACTCCTCTCAGCCTTAGTGGCCTACCCCTCGCATGATCCCGACGAAATCGCCTTCGTTCCCCAATTTCTCGAACTGCTGCGTCACGCCGACGCCTACCAACGCACGCACCTGCCCGGGCACATCACCGGCTCGGCCTGGATCGTGGACGCTTCAAAAAAGTTTGTCCTGCTCACGCACCACGCCAAGTTAAACAAATGGCTCCAACCCGGCGGTCATGCCGACGGCGACGAAAACATTTTGAATGTCGCTTTACGCGAAGTCAACGAAGAAACGGGCCTTCACCCGCTCGACACGCCGCAACAAAGTCCGTTCGACATCGACATCCATCCTATTCCTGCGCGACCGGATTTTCCGGAGCACCTTCACTATGATGTGCGCTTTCTATTTGTCGCCGATAAAAATGATCCGCTGCTGCTCTCGGAGGAATCGCACGCCCTGGCCTGGGTACCCTTGACCGAAGTGGCCGCGATCTCCCAAAACAACCGGTCCATGATGCGGATGGTGGACAAGCTACTTTGAGCTCACCAGCAACAAGCCAAACGCCAAAAGAACGATCCAGTATTTGTAGGGGCTGATGGCGGGGATCAACACCCAATGCAATTGCATGACGAGGGTGAGCAGCACTAAGATCACGGCTGCAACTTTGAGGATGGAACGGGTGCGGTTACTCATAGGATATGACCGGGTTAAAAGGTTTCAATCTAAATCAAATTTCAGAATTCGGATATTGCTTTTCGCCGAGGGTCAAAATTATTTTCAATATAAAAGACATCAATACCATTCTTCGATCTTGTCGGCTGGCTTCCATTTGGAACCGGGCTCGAAATAATTCCACAACAGTCGCGACACTTTGCGCAGCAACACGTAGCCTTCATTCGCCGGTGTCCAGCTTTGGTCTTCTTGTTTTTTGGTGATGACGCAGAAGACATAGTCCCCGTGGGGTGCATTGACCAGCACGACTTCGGAGCGCGATTGGTCAACAGCGCCTTGTTTGGAGGCGGCCTGTACGTAGGGCGGTATTTGTGAAAGCGCTTCGCTGTCCCAATAGATGCGGACCATGTTCCGGTAGATCCTTTCGCTCGCGCGAGGACTGATGACTTTGCCTTCGCGGATACGGGTCACTAGTTCGGCCATTTCGCGCGGGGTAGTTTGTCCCCAGCCATAGCGGGTGCGGTTGGCCTCGCGGCCGGGCGTTCGCGAGTTTACGCGGGTATTTTCAAAGCCGTTCTTCTCCAACCAGGCGTTGATGGCCGTGCCTGTACCGGCGAGGGATTGGCACCAGAGGCTGGCGGTGTTGTCGCTGGTGGTGATCATGAGCATCATGACCTTGCTCAGGGCAACCTGCTCTCCGTTTTTGAACGAGCCGAGGATGTCTTCACCTTCATAGAGCAAAGAATCCTTATACGTGAGGGTAGTGTGATAATCGATCTCGCCCCGATCGATACGGTCGAACATACCGATGGTGATGGGGATTTTGATCATGCTGGCGGTCGGAAAAAGGGTGTCAGCGTTTATGGTGACAGTCTTCCCGGTGCGGAGGTTGCGGACATACACGCCGGCCACACCTTTGAAGCCCTGCAGGGTTTCCTGTAGCTTGGCGGCGAGCACCTTGTCCTCCTTCTGACCGTACGTCGAAAAGGCGACCAAACTCATCAAAAAAAACACAGCATATTTCATAGGGGATATCATTTCCTTAAAGCATTGAATAAAATTTTTATTGCAATTCTTTGGGTACTTCTTTGCGCTAAATTCGCGGTCTCGTTTCGAGCAGAACAAAAGAACATTCCCAAAATTGGCGACCGTTGAACGACAAATTCTTGGTCAACAATAAAATCATGGCTTCCTTTAAACACTGATTTATATTTTTTATAGATTGAAAAAAAAGGATAGCAAATTCCCTTTTTCAAAGGTTCAAAGTATACTAATAAAAGAAGAACAATACTAATTCCCGGCGTATAAAAGGGTAACATCCCCGACTAATATCCGGCTAGCTTTAAACAGCATGGCAGAAATAGGGACCGACATTTTAAAAGCGAAGGCCCTCCTGGAAAACGGAGAACTGGTTGCCATTCCCACCGAAACCGTATATGGACTTGCCGGCAACGCGTTGCAGCCAGAGACCGTAACGAAGATCTTTAAAGTAAAAGAGCGTCCCGAATTCGACCCGTTGATCGTGCACGTTCCCAGTCTTGACCACGTGCAAAAATATGCCGCGGAAATTCCAACGGGCGCCGCGTTACTCGCCAAACATTTCTGGCCTGGCCCGCTCACGCTGCTGCTGAAAAAAAAGGACCTCATCCCCGACCTCGTAACCTCCGGGCTGGACACCGTCGGTCTGCGTTGTCCCGACCATGCGCTTACCCGCGAGTTGCTCTCGTCGTTAGCCTTTCCCCTGGCCGCTCCCAGCGCCAACCCGTTTGGCTATGTGAGCCCCACGCGCCCCGCGCACGTGAACGACCAATTGGGGCAGAAGATCCCCTACATCCTCGACGGCGGTCCGTGCGGTGTGGGCATTGAATCTACCATCGTGGGGTTTGAAAAAAATGTTCCGGTCGTCTATCGCATGGGTGGGCTTAGTGTGGAGGCTATCGAAGGGGTGGTCGGTAAAATTATTTTGCAGGCGTATTCGTCATCAAACCCCAAAACACCGGGCCAGTTAAAAAGTCATTACGCACCCGGCCACAAGGTGGTGATCGGGAAGATCGAAGAATTGCTGCGCCGCTATCCAACCCAAACCTGCGGTTTGCTCACATTCCAGAAGAATTATCATTTCCCCTACCAATATGTGTTGTCGCCGTCGGGCACGCTGGAGGAAGCCGCGCAAAATTTATTTACCGCGTTGCGCGAATTCGACAAGATGCCCATCGACATCATTCTTTCCGAGCCGGTGCCCGACCAGGGCCTGGGCCGCGCCATCAACGACCGCATCCGCCGCGCCGCCGCTACCGACACCCCCTAAGGACCCCTGTTCCCTAAAACACGGAACGCTTGTTAACTGTCAACTAATTTTTTTAATATTGACTGCTACAACCGTACTGCCATGTCGAAAAAGATCCTTATTCTCACCGGGGGTGGTGACTGCCCCGGGCTTAATGCCGTCATCCGTGGAATTGCAAAACGTGCCCGCAAGGAAAAAGGCTGGGAGACCTACGGCTGTATCGAAGGTTTCAATGGCGTGTTTAACGAACCCCAGGAAATTGTCCGTCTCACCTCCAAGCTCACCGCCGGCATTCACGTGCGCGGTGGCACGATCCTGAAGACCACCAACAAATCGAATCCCATCAACTTTCCCATGCTGCAGCCCGACGGCACCACGAAATTTGTGGACCGCTCCGACGAGCTTGTCGAAAAGTTGAAGGCCCTTCACTTCGACGCCGTGATCAACATCGGCGGCGACGGCTCCCAAAAAATATCGAAAGTACTCTTCGACAAAGGCATCCCCGTCATTGGCGTACCCAAGACCATCGACAACGACCTCTCGGCCACCGACATGACCTTCGGCTTTCAAACCGCCGTACAAATTGCCACCGACAGTTTTGACAAACTAGTGACCACCGCCGAAAGTCATCATCGCGTCATGATCATGGAAGTGATGGGCCGCGACGCCGGTTGGATCGCCCTGCACACCGCCATTGCCGGTGGCGCAGAAGTTTGTCTCATTCCCGAAATTCCCTACGACGTCCATAAGCTGGTGAAACGCATTGCGCTTCGCTATAAAAAAGGACGCGGCTTTGTGAACATCGTCATCGCGGAGGGCGCTTGTCCAAAAGCCGGGACCATCCACTCCACGAAAGGCGACAAGGGTTCGGAGCACGTTCGCTTGGGCGGCGTGGCCTACCAACTTTCCAAACAATTGAAAGATGCAGGCTGTATGGCCGAGATTCGTGAGACCGTGCTAGGCCATGTGCAACGCGGCGGAAGTCCCGTGGCATTCGATCGCGTGTTGGCCTCCTTGTTTGGTGTGAAAGCTTTTGAGTTGGTGCTGGAAAAAAATTTCGGCCGCATGGTGGCTTACCAGAACAACAACATCACCTCGGTAACCCTGGAGGAAGCTACCAAGGACTACAATTTTGTAAAAACGGATTCATACCTCGTCAAAGCCGCCAAAGGATTGAATATCAGCTTTGGCGATTGATATTTCGATCGGAGCATGTTAAAAAAGCAGTACCGTCTTTCCCTGGAGCGCATAGAAAATGCCGCTGCAAAAATTGACAGCGTCTTTCTTCAAACGCCACAATATGTTGACGACACCTTGAGTCAGGCACTTGGCGTGCGCGTCGTACTGAAAGTGGAGACACTGAACCCCATTCGTTCTTTCAAAGGCCGCGGCGCCGGCCTGTTGGTTTCGGAGGCAGATCTCCACACACCGCTGCTCTGCGCCAGCGCCGGCAATTTCGGGCAAGCGATGGCTTATGCCTGTCGCAAGCGAAACATGAAGTTGACCGTCTATGCCAGCGTCCACGCCAATCCATTGAAGATCGAAAAGATGCGACACTTTGGCGCCGAGGTGATCCTGCGCGGCGAAGATTTTGACGCGGCCAAGTTGGAAGCAAAGCGCGCAGCATCCCAATCCGGCGGACGCTTCGTCGAAGATAGCCTCGACATCGAAACCCTGGAAGGTGCCGCCACCATTGGCCTGGAGCTATTAGAATTTAACGAACCGATAGACACGCTTTTAATCGCCCTGGGGAACGGCGCCATGATCAACGGCATCGCCCGGGTTTTCAAGGCGCGAAGCCCGGAGACAAAAATCATCGCCGTGCAGGCCCAGGGCGCGCCGGCCATGGTGGAGTCGTGGCAACAAAAGAAAATGATCACACACGAGCGCGTCCATACCATTGCCGACGGTGTGGCCGTGCGCATCCCCGTGCAACAAGCCCTGGACGACATGGAAGGACTCGTGGACGACGCGCTGTTGGTAGAGGAAACTTCGATACTGAAGGCCATGCAACTCATCCACCTCCACACCGGTATTGTTGTTGAACCCTCGGGAGCACTCGGCATCGCCGCCATACTCGAGAACAAAGATCGCTTCCGCGGCGGCACCGTGGCCACCATTCTTTGTGGCGGAAATGTCACCGAAAAACAAATGAACGATTGGCTCTGGCAACGCGTATAAAGAACATGACCGCGCCGTATTTGACTGCGAAAAAAAACTCCGGCATAAAAGCTCTCATCACGCTTTGCGTTGGATTTTGTTTGATGGCCGGACCGGCCACGGCCCAGGAAAATCCCGAAGAGCAAGCCATGTTCCAGGCCCAACGGATGGCCGCTTTCTTCAACAACCGGAACTTCGCAAAATACACCACCTTCATTGCTCCCGGCGAGTATGGTAGCAAGGAAACGCAAAAGGAAAAATTCATCACCGCATTGAAAGAAAATGTACCGGGTGGCGCGGAGATCATGAACCTTGAGCGTGTGGCCTTCAAAACATTCGACACTTCGCAGCAAATTCTTTTGCTAGCCAAATACCAGGATCAATACCGTTTCATCGCCGGCATCTCAGAAGATGGCGGCGAGCGTTGGTTGTTCACGCAGCCCTTGTACCATGCCACTCATTTCGAGATCATCCAGGAACTCATACCCTTGTTCGATGCTTCTTTTGCTTTGCTCATCGATCCGGGTTTTCGAACGCGCGCTCACTTCACCTTGGGAAAGCCATTGCCTCCGTTTAAGTTCATCGATCTGAAAGGAGATTCCGTTACCCTGGACCAAATGAAAGGCAAACGCATCGTGCTGAACTTTTGGCTGACAGGATGTAAATCCTGCACAGATGAAATCCCGCAACTGAACGACCTCGTGAAGGCCTCCGATAGCAACACCGCATTTATTGCCCCTGCTTTTTATGCATCAAAAGAATCGCTCGAAACCTCGTTGGCCGCGCAAACATTTTTATACACCGTTGTCATGCCCCGCAATCATGACGACTACAGCGTGTACTATTTCCCAATGCATATCGTGACCGACGAGAACCATGTCGTGGTGCTGAAGTTGCAAGGCGATGATCCCAACCACCTGAAAAAAATAAAGGAAGCGTTGGAGAAGCACGTGCGATAGGTCTCCCCTTTTATATTATTTATCGAAGAAGTTTGTTACTGCAAATACGTTGCAGTAGGTCGCTCTATATTTGTTTCCGAATTCACAATTGCCGTTCGGCGTAATAAATCCAAACGTTTTGTGTTTGCCCCTAAGGACCATTCAATTGACCTCTCCTGATACTTACCCTTCAGAAAAAAAAAGACCGACACCATCTTTCGATCACTTGATCGTGGTTTTCTCCTCGTATAGACAGAAGAACAATGAATATGAAAAAACGAAAGTCAAGTAAACCGGTCATTCCCCTTCTTTATTATCTGGCGGTGGGTTCCACGCTTGCCTATCTGTTCAGACATGGCGGGTCAGAACACGATGGCTGGCTGGGTTCCGTGATCTTCCGGGCGGCCTTCTTGTTGAGTGCTATCCTGATGTTTTACACCCTGAACAAAGCCATGAAAGGAGACCGGACTTCCACCCTGGCGGCGATGGTCCATGCCATCGCCCTGTTCTCCTCGCTCGTGCGACTTGCTTTCCTTTAAAAAATGCACTGGCTTGGCTTAAACGGCCTTTTGATTCGTTTAAATCGTTTGCTGAAAAATAAGCCGGTGGCGTGCGAGGAGTTCTGGCGAGTTTCCTAAATTCGTCCCCGATCTACAAACAGCCAGACCTCATTTATGAAAACCATCAACGACATTAATTTTAAAGGCAAGCGCGCCCTGATCCGCGTTGACTTTAATGTTCCCTTGGACAAAAGCTTCAACGTAACGGACGACAACCGGATCCGTGCCACCATCCCAACCCTGAACAAGATCCTTCAGGACGGCGGTAGCTGCATCCTCATGTCCCACCTGGGCCGTCCAAAGGAAGGACCCGAAGACAAATACTCACTCAAACACACCATCTCAAAAACCGAACAACTGCTGGGCCGCCCCGTAAAATTTGCCGGCGACTGCATTGGCGATGAAGCCTATAAACTTTCTGCCGCATTGCAACCCGGCGAAGTGTTGTTGTTGGAAAACCTGCGCTTCTATAAACAAGAAGAAAAAGGCGACGTAGCCTTTGCCGAAAAACTTTCCAAACACGGCGACATCTATGTGAACGACGCTTTCGGAACCGCTCACCGCGCCCATGCTTCCACCACCATCGTGGCCCAGTTCTTCAAAGAGAAATGCGCCGGCTATGTAATGGCCGCCGAACTCGACAATGCCAAGAAGGTGATGGAAAAAGCTGCAAAGCCTTTCACCGCCATCATGGGCGGCGCCAAGATCAGCGACAAGCTGCTCATCATCGAAAACCTCCTCGACAAAGTGAACAACCTCATCATCGGAGGTGGCATGGCCTACACCTTCTTCAAGGCCATGGGGGGCCATATCGGCAACTCGTTGGTAGAAGAAGACAAACTTGAATTGGCCAAAGCGCTGATACAAAAAGCAAAGGCAAAAGGTGTAGACCTCCTGTTGCCCATCGACTCGATCGTGGCCGACAAATTTGCCGCCGACGCCAACACGGCCATCGCCAACAACCACGCCATCCAGGATGGCTGGATGGGGCTGGACATTGGTCCCCAATCCATCGCCGTCTTCTCCAAAGCGATCGGCGACTCCAAGACGATCTTGTGGAACGGCCCTATGGGTGTTTTTGAAATGGAAAAATTCGCCGGCGGCACCAAAGCCGTAGCACAGGCAGTAGTGGACGCCACCAAAAAAGGAGCGTTCTCCCTCATCGGTGGTGGTGACTCTGCCGCTGCTGTTGCCCAATTCGGCTTCAACGATGAAGTGAGCTACGTCTCTACGGGTGGTGGCGCACTGCTGGAGTACTTCGAAGGAAAAGTCCTTCCGGGCGTGAAGGCGCTGGAATAAGGCGTCCGATCATCCTAAACCCACAAAAGATAAGGAGGCTGTCCCATAAGGACAGCCTCCTTTATTGTTTAGGGTTAAACCTGGCATCATAAAAAAACGCCAATCCTTTATGCATTTCCCTCCCCCGATGCATCCTAGAGGAAAAAATGCTATGAAAACGACTATACTTTTTCTGGCACTTGCCATTGGCCAGCTTACCATCACGAAGCTTTCGGCGCAACCCGTTGAAGACGCCGAGGATCAAACCGAAGATCAACTCGCCTTCGACAAGGCGTTTGCCCTCTACGACAGCGGCATCTATGAACAAGCCGTGCTGGCCTTCTCGGATTTTGTGGAACGCTTCCCAAAGTCGTCCCTGCGGGGACGGGCACATTTCAATGTGGCGTATCTCTACCATGAACTACATTACAATGCAAAAGCTGCTGCCGTCTTCAAAGAAATTCTGAACGAAGGCTACCATGAGAACGACGAAAACTCATTGATGGAACCGTACGCACTCTACAAACACAACAGTTGCCGTCACCTGGCGGAAATCTACCTGGAGGAAAAAGATTTTACGCAAGCGGAGATGTATATGGAGATGTTTGATAAGGAATATCCCTATCAGCATTTCTGCGGAAATGAATGGGCGGCATACGACCTCTACAAAGCCACGATGTACGCCCGGCTCTATGAAGGCAAAGGACAACACGAGCGAGCGGTGCGCAACCTTGTTCCTTACATCTTTGACAATGGCTTGGCATCCAATGCACATTTACTGCATGAACTCGTCCTGATCCTCCGCGCGCATTACACCACGGAAGAAGTACAAGCAGAACTTCAACGCTCTCTGACCACACTTTCTATGCATGCAAAAAAAGGAGACGTGCAAGCCAGGCTGATCTTGTTTGGTGAGAAAGTGAACATCCTGCCCAACTATTTTGTCCCGGATGTCGACTTCAACAGCCTCGATGGATACAAGGTGGTGATCAATGAAAACGAACTTTTTAAGACGTTCTTAAAAGAATAATTCAACGCCTAAGAAAATGAAGTCAAGTCCTGGTTGGTCCTGTTTGTTCTGGGAGCGATTTACTTCACGGCCTTCCGGATGGCCTCCGCGACTTGTGTCAGTTCAGCGGCTGATGGGGTGAGTTTTGGTCGCGTGAAGTTGATATCGTTCATGGTGTTGATCGGAATAAGATGAACGTGTGCGTGCGGCACTTCCAGACCGATTACCGCTACGCCTACGCGACGGCAGGGCACGGCCTTTTTGATGGCATGGGCAACTTTTTTTGCAAACACATTTATTCCGGCCAGGGTATCGTCGTCCAGGTCAAAGAGGAAATCGATCTCTTGTTTGGGAACCACCAGCGCGTGGCCCAGCACCAGCGGGTTGATGTCGAGGAAAGCGATATAGCGTTCATCTTCGGCCACGATGTGCGCCGGGATTTCGCGGTTGATGATCTTCGTGAAGATGGAGGCCATACTTTTTCTCTGGATGATTAGGCGGTGATCTTTACCACTTCAAATTCCATTTCGCCGGCCGGTGTTTTGATGGTGGCCGTCTCTCCTTTTTTCTTTCCCAACAATCCTTTGCCGATGGGCGACATGGTGGAGATCTTGCCGGCCTTCAGGTCAGCTTCTTCTTCCGACACCAGCGTGTAGGTGACCGAGGCGCCGTTCTTTTTATTCTTGATGGTTACTTTCGACAGGATAGATACTTTCGAGGTATCGATATTGGTTTCATCGAGCAGGCGCGCGCTGGATACGAGGTCTTCCAGTTGGGCGATCTTGGCTTCGAGGTGACCTTGCGCATCTTTGGCAGCATCGTATTCCGCATTTTCACTGAGGTCGCCTTTGTCGCGGGCTTCCGCGATCTGGTGAGCGATGTCGGCACGACCTTTCGATTTGAGGTAAGTCAATTCGCCTTTCAGTTTCTCCAATCCTTCCTTCGTATAGTATGATATTTTCTTACTCATAACTAAACATGTTTTCTCGTGAGATGTATAGTGGACGACTCCGCCAGGTTTCGACAGAGGTCAAAAAAAGAAACAACGGTCTCATCGCTGAGACCGTTGCTAATGCACAAATGTAATACATTTTTATTCGGAAATGCAAAATCAAACGCCCACGAGGGCCGGCAGTGCGGTTTTGATCTGCTCCAGGATCTCTTCGTCGAACTTGGCCAGGTAGAGGGTTTTCACTTTGGCCAGTTGTTCCACGGTCAGTCCTTTGGCCCCGCGCAGGTCGGCTTTGTATAGACTGGCATTTTCAAAATCCGCGCCCATCAGGTAACAATTTTGCAGGTCGGACTCCATCAAAAAGGCGTTGTTGAAATTGGCTTTGATGAGGAAGGCGTTTTCGAAGTGGGCCTTGATCAAAAAAGCATCCTTGAAGTTGGCCCCGCTGGCATAGGCACCCTTCAGATTGGCCTGGTTCAGGTTGGAGTTCTCGAAATTCGTTTGGTTGAGCCGCGCATTCTCCAGGTTCGATTCAATGAGCGACGACTGTGAAATGTTCGCCGAGTTCATATTGGACCCTGCGAGGTTGGCATAGTTCAGGTTGGTCCTCGACAGGTAGCAATTCACCAAATTGATCTCGTGGATCTTGTGGCGGTTCAGGCGTTTGATATTCCCCACGGTACGAAAGGCCGCCTCTTCCGACTCCCACAAGCGAAAGTCGTCGATCTCGTCTTTATAGGTGCGGATGCGCTGGCGGATCTCGCCGTTTTGATTTAGCCAGAAAATAAGAATACCGATCACGGCAATGTCGAAGATCATGCCATGGGCCTCGGCCAACACCTGCTGGATGAAGGTGTCGAACTCGTTAATGTAGTATTGCATGCTGAGACCCAGCACAATGATGGTGACCGTTACCAAGACCAGCGTGGAAGTAAGGAGCGGCTTTTCAATGATGCTATTGAAAAGTTCGTTCAGCTTCTTCAACCGCTTCTGTACAAAACTCATTCGGCGAGTAGAATTACGAAATGGAAATTAACGATTTTAATCTAGTAACGCTAAACTTTCTTCTCCAACTGTAGCGCCTTGATTTTCTCTACCAAAGCTACATTTATTTTTACATGTGATTCAAATGTCCAGCCAGCAATGTGGGGGGTCAATATTACATCCGGCCGCCCGGCCAGGAAATCGAAGGCTTGGCGTTGGTTTAGGGTGAGTGTTGCGAGCTTTTCGTTCTCCAACACGTCCAGCACCGCCCCGCGCACCAATCCCCGCCCCAGGGCTGCCGCCAGGTCGGTCAACGACACAATCTCGCCCCGGGCCGTATTCACAAAAACAAACGGTTTTTTAAAACGCCCCAGATAGGAGGTGTCCACCATCATCCGCGTCTCTGTCGTCAAAGGAATGTGCAGGCTGAGGATGTCGGCTTCCACCCACAAGGTTTCCATCGACGCCTCGCGCACAAAAGCGTCGCTGAAGCCGGTTTTATATTTGTCGTAGGCCAAAACCTTACATCCGAAACCCGAGAGCCGGCGAGCAAACGACTGCCCCATGTTGCCATAACCAACAATTCCGACCGTCTTTTCCATGATCTCTTCGCCCCGGTTGCCCTCGCGGTCCCACACCTGCTGGCGCACTTGCTGGTTGCTCCGCGGTATGTTGCGCAGCAGGCTCAGCAAGGCTCCCACAGCATACTCTCCCACCGCATCGCGGTTGCCTTCCGAAGCGTGCAACACGTGAATGCCTTTCTCCTGCATGTATCCCAGGTCGATGTTGTCCAGTCCCGCACCCGCCCTGGCGATCACCCGGATCGTGGGCGAAGGCCCCAACAGGTCGCGGTCGATGGTGGTCTTACTGCGTACGATGAGGCCGTCGTATCCTTTATGGATGGATTTGATCTCGTCGCGCGTGATCGTCGGTTTGTAGTCCACTTGCCATCCGATCGCCGTCATCATGGAGAAGAGGCTTTCGTGCATGGGATCGATAACAAGGCAGAGGGGCATATGCTCAAAGCATTACATGAACCGTAAAAAAGTAGATCGTCAATCCCAGCAGGTCGTTGGTAGTCGTGATAAAGGGTCCGGCTGCCAACGCAGGATTGAATCCGAATTTATTCAAGATCAAAGGTGTGATGGTGCCTATAAAAGAGGCAAACAACACCACGCTGAACAACGCCAGCGAAACCACCAGCGATAATTTGTATTCTCCAAACAGCAACACGTTGGCTCCGAACACCAGCAAAGCCAAAAACACACCATTGAGGATGGCCACAAAAAATACTTTAACAAGACGCTTCCACAAGCCTTCATCCACAAAATCGGGATTGGCCAACGATTGCACAATGAGCGACGAAGACTGGATGCCCACATTGCCGCCCGTCGCCTGGATGAGCGGCGTAAAAAAAGCGATGGCCGTGATGCGCACCAGTTCCGCTTCGAACAAGCCCATGAACTTGGCGTTCATCAAGCCTCCAAAAATACCGATGAGCAACCAGGGCAGGCGCGCACGGGTGTTACGCCACACGCTGTCGTCTTCTTCGATGTTCTCAGTGATACCGGCCATGATCTGGCGTCCTTCTTCCGCTTGTTCGGTGATCACGTCCACCACGTCGTCGATGGTGATCCGCCCCACGAGCTGGCCTTGCACGTTCACGACAGGAATGGATTCCAAATCGTATTTCTTCATCATCTCCGCCACTTCCGTATCCGGCAAATAGGTCTCGGCCGAAACCACATTGTGCTCGTAGATGTCGGCCACCAGGGTCTTCGCGTCCGACACGATCAGGTCTTGCAAGGCCACGCGGCCCAACAATACATCGTGTTCGTCCACCACATAGACGGCATAAAATTTATTTACATTTTCAGCTTGCTTGCGGATCTCGTTCACGCATTCCACTACCGTCCAGTTGTAGCGCGCTTTGATCAATTCCTTGGCCATCAACCCGCCCGCTACGTGCTCTTCATAGCGCAGCAATTCCGTTACCTGCATTTTCAGTTCAGGTTCAAGACCGCTCAGCACTTGCTCGCGCTCTTTGATGGGAAGCTCGTTGAGGATATCGGCCGTGTCGTCGGAGGCCAGTTGGTTGAGGAAGTTGACGATCTCGGAAGGGGGATAGACTTTCAAGAAACGCTTGCGCGTATCGCGATCCATATCGCTGATGATCTCGGCCTGGGTCTCGATGTCGAGCAGGTCCATCACATATTTCGACTCTTCAGAAGTGAATTCGTACAGCAGCGTCGTGATGTCGGCGGGCTTTACGTTCTGCAAAATATTTTGAATGAAAACGGCATCGCGCTCGTCCAGGGCTTCCTGGAAACGGGCCCGGAATTCTACCGTCAACTCAAATTCAACCAGGGGTTGTTGCTCCACGACTGCGCTCGATTAAAGATGTGAGTTCTACAAAATCATTGACCGACAATTGTTCAGCTCGTTTCTCCATGATCGGCAGGGCTGAAATTTCGGCTGCCAAAGTTAGATTTTTTAAAGCGTTGCGCAAGGTCTTGCGGCGGGTATTGAACGCCTGCTTTACCACCTGTACAAATAGCGTTTCGTTACAGGCCAATCGCTCCACGCCATTGCGTTTCAACCGTATCACGGCCGACATCACTTTGGGCGGCGGCGTAAAAACTCCGGGCGGTACCTTGAACAAATATTCAATATCAAAATACGCTTGCAATAACACACTCAGTATGCCATAGGTTTTACTGCCCGGGGGCTCTGCGATGCGCTCGGCCACCTCCTTCTGCAACATGCACACTACCTGCGTCACGCGGTGCCGTTGCTCCAGGGCGCGGAAGAAAATCTGCGAAGAAATGTTGTAGGGAAAATTGCCGATGATGGCGAAGGGTCCGGGGAACAAGGTGTCGATATCGATATCCAGAAAATCGCCTTCGACAATCCGGCCTTTCAAGACCTGGGGATAGTGTTTATGAAGATAGGCCACCGAGTCGCGATCGATCTCAATTACCTTCAGGTCCAGCCCGGGGCGCTGCAACAGGTATTGGGTGAGCACACCCATGCCCGGGCCGATCTCCAGCACGGCGGCCTCGGGTCCATTCACGTCCAACGCATCCACAATGCGCCGGGCAATTTGCTGGTCGTGCAAGAAATGTTGCCCCAACGACTTTTTAGGTCGTACCTTGTTCATGGGTTCTCGTCGATACATCCGGCGCAATACTACAAGGAACAAATAGATATTTTCACTAAATCGCAAAAGAATTGAACGCAACCTAAACGATGCAACCACAGAAACCACGAATCGGTATCACCCTTGGAGACCCTAACGGCATAGGCCCTGAAGTCGTCATCAAAGCACTTGCCGACAACCGGCTGCTCGCCATGATCACGCCCGTCATTTACGGCTCGGCCAAAGTCATTTCGTTCTATAAAAAACAACTCAACATCGAGGAGTTCAACTATACGCAGGTACGCAACAAAGGACAGTATGCGCCCAAGAGCATCAACGTCGTGAACTGCTGGGAAGACAACCTGGAGATCAACCCGGGCAAGGCTTCCAAAGAAAGCGGTAAAGCTGCCTTTACTGCCTTGAAACAGGCTTGTGAAGATCTGAAGGAGGGGCTCACCGATGCGCTGGTGACCGCCCCCATCGACAAGCACTCCATCCACAGCGACGAGTTTCCCTTCAAGGGACACACCGAATACCTGACGCAATTCTTCGGTGGCGAAAGCCTCATGTTCATGGTGAGCGATACGCTGCGCGTAGGACTCGTCACCGAACACATCCCCGTCAAAGAGATTGCCGCGGCCGTGACCAAGGAAAGGATCGAAGCTAAGCTGAAAGTGATGGACCAATCGCTGCGCAAAGACTTCGGCATCAGCAAACCCCGCATCGCCGTGCTGGGCCTCAACCCGCATGCCGGCGACGGCGGCCTGATCGGCCAGGAAGACGAACAACTCATCAAACCGGTGGTGAACGACCAAAAGAACAAGGGCAAGCTGGTTTATGGACCTTTTGCGTCCGACGGTTTCTTTGCCACGGGCAGCCACACGAAATACGACGCCGTGCTGGCCATGTACCACGATCAGGGCCTGCTGCCCTTCAAGACGTTGGCTTTTGAAGAGGGTGTCAACTTCACGGCCGGCCTGCCCATTGTGCGCACGTCGCCCGACCATGGGACGGCTTACAACCTGGCGGGGAAAAACCAGGCCAACGAGAGCTCGATGCGTGAAGCCGTTTATCGTGCTGCAGACATTTTTAAAAGCCGGAACGAACCGTCCACAGAAAAATAAGCTTATTTGGAGCAGTCTTTCTCCTTTTGACCGGACAGAACGCCTTATTTTTTATTATTAATTATATTTGGTCTTCAAGTATTAGTTGAAATGGATATTGTCACAAAAAAGCAACTGAACATACTTATTCAACTGGCCGAGGCCGATAAACACTTCGCCAAGATTGAGCGGGAAATGATCTTTAAGATAGCCCGGGAGCGCAAGTTCCCGGAGGAGGAGGTTCACGACCTCATCCGGAACCCCGAGCCGATCGACTCGCTGGGGGCGCTTTCCATGGATCAGAAGTTCGACTACCTCATGTCGAGCATCGAGCTGGTTTTTGTGGACCAGAATGTGTTCGAGAGCGAGATTATTTTCTGTAAGAACATCGCCATCAAATTGGGCTTTAAAAAGGGCGTAATCGACTATTTTATCGAAAATTATGGGAAAAAGTCCCATAAAGAGTTCCGCGATGCTGCCATTCTGGAGTACATCTAGACCCCATTTTTCACCGTTTTTTTACTTTCTGATATAATTATTCTAAATTTGCCGACTAATTTTTAACGCCCGGTAGGGTTTAGAGTTGGGGGCATACGGGATCAATATCGTCGGCCTGAGTAACAAAGAACACCATTTTGAATTCGAAATTGGTGACGTGTTTTTCAGGAAATATGGGTCGGACCTTCTTTCGGAGGGTACTTTCCATGCTGATGTCATATTGTTTAAACACGAAACCTTCCTCGAAGCCGAGTTCAAGATCAAAGGAATCGCCAATCTGGTCTGCGACCGCAGCCTGGAACCCTTTGATTATCCGATCGAGAACGTGCACAAGGTCATGTTCAAGTACGGGGACGCCGACGAAGAAATTACGGATGAGATCATGATCATCCACCGGGACACGGCCACCCTGGAACTGGGACAATTGATGTACGAGTTCATCAGCCTGGCCGTTCCGCTGAAAAAGCTTCATCCTAAATTTCAGGACGAAGCCGACGATGACGACTCGGAAGGAAAGATAGTGTATTCGTCCGGTGGCGACCCGGAAGATGGCAAGAACAACGACAATGATGACGATGATATAGATCCTCGTTGGAATATTTTGAAGAATTTACAATAATAAATGTATTAGACTATGCCGAATCCCAAGCGAAAACTCTCGAAAACCCGTAGAGATAAAAGAAGAACACACTACAAGGCTTTTGCAAAGCAACTGGCCGTGTGTCCCACTACGGGCGAACACCACCTGCCCCACAGAGCTTTCTGGCTCGAAGGCAAGCTTTACTACAACGGTAAGGTGGTTATGGAAAAAGAAGTTCTGGCATAACATTGCATGAGCCCGCTGCACCTCGCGAAATTTCAGTTCACTGAAAGCAGTATTCAAATTTTAGTGATCGAGGACAAGCCGGATTATCCGTGTTTCCCCTAGGAGAATTATGTTTCATGCTCGGTGTTTATAGCGCCGGGCATTTTCTTTTATATAAAATGCAACTCCACCAGGGGTTGAACAAAAGTTAACAAAAACTATGACCAAGATCAGAGCGGCTATTACAGGTGTCGGAGGTTATGTTCCTGACTACATTCTCACCAATCAGGAACTGGAAACCATGGTCGACACCAGCGATGAATGGATCACCTCCCGTACCGGCATCAAAGAAAGAAGAATTTTGAAAGGCGAGAACCAGGGTGTGTCGGTGCTGGGCATCAAGGCCGTGGAGGACATGCTGGCCAAGACCAAGACAGACCCCAAGGAAATCGACTTGCTCATTTTTGCCACCGTAACCGCCGACATGACCTTCCCCGCTACGGCCAACATCGTGGCCACGGCCATCGGCGCCACCAACGCCTTCAGCTTCGACATGAGCGCGGCGTGTTCGGGTTTTCTCTACGGATTGACTACCGGCGCGAGCTATATCCAGTCGGGCATGTATAAGAAAGTGATCGTGATTGGCGGCGACAAGATGTCGGCCATCATGGACTATACCGACCGCACGACCTGCATTATCTTTGGCGATGGCGCCGGATGCGTTCTGCTGGAACCCACAACGGAAGCCATGGGGGTAATGGATTCCATCCTGAAAAGCGATGGCAACGGCGAAGCCTACCTGCACATGAAGGCCGGTGGCAGTCGCAAGCCCGCCACCCACGATTCCGTGAACAACCGCGAGCACTTCGTTTACCAGGAAGGTTCGGCTGTATTTAAATTTGCCGTGACCAACATGGCCGACGTATCGGCACAGATCGCCGAGCGCAATAATTTGAACGGTGAAAATCTGCAATGGCTGGTGCCCCACCAAGCCAACAAACGCATCATCGACGCCACGGCCAACCGCGTGGGCATCACCGAAGACAAAGTGATGATGAACATCGAACGCTATGGCAACACCACGGCCGGCACTATTCCGCTGCTGTTGTGGGACTATGAAAAGCAATTAAAGAAAGGCGACAACCTCATCCTCGCCGCTTTTGGCGGAGGCTTCACCTGGGGTGCGGTCTATGTGAAATGGGCCTATAACAGTTAAAACACCAAAGGGTTTCAAGCCGGTAGCCCTTGGGCATGTGGGCGCGAACTCTTGCAATTCATCAATTCATTTGTAACTTAAAGTTTGATTTTTTTATGGCAACCGTCTCTGATTTAAGCAAAGGAAATTACATCCGCTACAACGGCGAGGTGATGCAGGTGGAGGAACTCCAACACCGCACCCCCGGCAACCTGCGCGCATTCTATCAAATAAAAATGCGCAACGTACGCAACGGTAAAGTAGCCGAAAACCGTTTCCGCCCCGGAGAAGAAGTTGAGATCCTTCGCGTCGAAACAAAAGAATACCAATACCTCTACGCCGACGGCGACAGCCTGGTGTGTATGGACAATATTACGTTCGACCAAGTCTATATCGATAAACGTTTGCTTGGTAACTCTGTGAATTTTATCAAAGAAGGTGTTACTTTGCTCATCGCCTTCGAAAATGGCGAAAGCGCCATCACCGCGGAAGCCCCCACCCATGTCGTGATGGAAGTGCAATATACCGAGCCCGGCATGCAAGGCGATACGGCAACCCGTACGCTGAAGGCCGCCACGCTCGAGAACGGCGTTGAGATTCGTGTGCCCCTGTTTGTAAACACCGGCGACAAGATCAAAGTCCAAACCGCCACTGGAGATTATGTTGAACGCGTAAAAGAATAAACCACACCATGAGCAAAGCACGCGCAGTAAAACCCGCAGCCAAAAAGGCGCCCGCTCCTTCAAAGGCCGCGAACGAATCAGGATCCGCTAACCAACCCGCAATGAAAACGACAGAAATAAGAGACCTCATCGACTTCATTTCCAAGTCGGGATTGAACGAAGTAAACATTGAAACCAAAGAGCTGAAGCTTCACGTTAAGCGCGAGCCCGATCAAAAGGTATTCAAGTCAACCCCCGTGATGACGCAAGCCGCAGTGGCGCCCGTAGCGGCAGCCGCAGCGCCTGTAGCACAAGCAGCACCCCGCGCGGAGGCTGCACCCGTAGCCGCGGGCAAGAAGACGGTAGAGATCAAGTCCCCCATGATCGGAACCTTCTATCGCTCCTCTACGCCCGACACCCCGGCCTTTGTTTCCGTTGGCGACAAGATCACCAAAGGACAGACCGTGTGTATCATCGAAGCGATGAAGCTGTTCAACGAGATCGAATCGGAAGTTTCGGGAACCATCGTGAAGGCCATGATCGAAAACTCTTCGCCCGTGGAATACGATCAGGTCCTCTTCGTAGTAGAACCGGATTAATGAATACCATATTCCGAAGTCTTTTGTTTACGCTGTCGCGTGATCCTCTCGCAGCGAGAGTATAGCGGGCAGCCGGCAATTTGTACCGGAGCATGTCATGATTAGACGTTAACCCCAGACCACTGTGTTTAAGAAAATATTAATAGCAAACCGGGGCGAGATCGCCCTGCGGATCATCCGCACCTGTCGCGAAATGGACATCAAGACGGTAGCCGTATACTCTACTGCCGATCGCGAAAGCCTTCACGTGCGCTTTGCCGACGAGGCCGTGTGCATCGGCGACGCGCCCAGCAAGGATTCCTACCTCAACATACCCCGCATCATTTCGGCCGCCGAGATCACCAACGCCGACGCCATTCACCCTGGTTACGGGTTCTTGTCGGAACGGGCAGAGTTCTCGGCCATCTGTCATGAATACGGCATTAAATTCATCGGCCCCACACCGGCCATGATCCAAGCGATGGGCGACAAGTCCACCGCGAAAGACACCATGAAGAAAGCCGGCGTGCCCACCATTCCCGGATCCGAGGGATTGTTGGATTCCATCGAACAAGGCATAGAAATGTCGAAAGAGATCGGCTATCCCGTGATTGTAAAGGCAACCGCGGGCGGTGGTGGAAAAGGCATGCGCATCATCAACAACGAGTCGGAATTCAAGAAGGCTTGGGATGATGCCAAGCGTGAAGCCGGTGCCGCCTTTGGCAACGACGGTCTTTATTTAGAGAAATTTGTTGAAGAGCCCCGTCACATCGAGATCCAGATCGTGGGCGATCAATACGGAAAAGTATGTCACCTTTCCGAACGCGATTGCTCCATCCAGCGCCGTCACCAGAAATTGGTGGAAGAAACCCCCTCGCCCATCCTAAGTCAGGAGTTGCGCGAGCGCATGGGGGAAGCGGCGGTGAAAGGTGCGAAAGCCATCAACTATGAAGGCGCCGGCACCATCGAGTTTCTCGTGGACAAACACGGCAAGTTCTACTTCATGGAAATGAACACGCGGATCCAGGTAGAGCACCCCATCACCGAAGAAGTGACGGACTACGACCTCATCAAAGAACAGATCAAGGTAGCCGCCGGTGTTCCCATCTCGGGCACCAACTATTTCCCGAAAATGTTTGCCATGGAATGCCGCATCAACGCAGAAGATCCTGCGAACGGTTTCCGTCCCTCACCCGGCAAGATCACCAACCTGCACATGCCCGGCGGCCACGGTGTTCGCATCGACAGCCACGTGTATGCCGGCTATACCATTCCGCCGAACTATGACTCAATGATCGCCAAACTGATCATCACCGGACAGTCGCGCGAGGAAGTGATCACCCGCATGAAACGCGCTTTACAAGAATTTGTCATCGAAGGCATCAAAACAACGATACCCTTCCACATCAAGCTGATGGACAACCCCACATTCCGCTCCGGCAAGTTCACGACGAAGTTTCTGGAAACTTCATTCGATTTCAGTACGCTTTCCGAGTAAGCACGCGCGATCAGCGAATAACCACTCATATAATCTATTGACAAAGGATACCTTTTTAGGTATCCTTTTTTGTTTCTTTGATTATTTTACAATGAATAACTCACAGGAATAACTCATTAACCTAAACCCATTACCCTTGAAAAGAAGAGAATTCGTTCAACTGGCCGGGCTCGGCATTGGCGGGATGCTGATGACGGTGCCCCTGATGGGCAACCCCATTCCCGTTGAGGCATTGCTGGATGTCCCCCTGGATGCGGCGCAAAAAAAGCAACTCGCCGATGTTGCTTTGAACACGGCCAAATCCCTGAGCGCCAGTTATGCTGACATCCGGATCGGGCGTTACCTCAATCAATTTATTTCTACGCGCGAAAACAAAGTACAGAACATCGTGAACACCGAGTCGTTCGGCGTGGGTATTCGCGTGATCGTGAACGGCACGTGGGGTTTTGCTTCCACCAACACGGTCACCCCCGACGGCATCAAAAAAGCCACCCAACAAGCGGTAGCCATCGCGAAGGCAAATTCGAAATTTCAGAAGGAGCCTGTGAAATTGGCCCCGGTAAAATCCTATGGCGAGGTGACGTGGAAAACGCCGATCGAGAAAAATTCTTTCGAGGTTCCGGTTTCCGAAAAAGCAGATCTGCTGCTCAAGACCAACGCCGCCGCCCAGCAGAACGGCGCGAGCTTTGTGAGTTCAAACCTTTTCCAGGTGAACGAACAAAAATATTTCGCCTCCACGGAAGGTTCCTACATCGACCAGGACATTCATCGCATCTGGCCCACCTTCTCCGTGACCGCCGTCGACAAAGCTTCCGGCACTTTCAAGATCCGCCAGGCCTTGAGCGCTCCCATGGGCATGGGCTATGAATACATGATCCCGAAAGCGGCCGACAAACTTCACGGACCCGCCGACATCGTGTTGTACCGGAACAGCTACGACATGATCGAAGACGCCACCCTGGCCGCCAAACAAGCCAAGGAAATGTTAACGGCAAAATCAGTAGAGCCCGGAAAATACAGCGTGGTGTTGGAACCCAATCACCTCGGCCTCACCATTCACGAGTCAGTAGGCCACCCGTTGGAGCTGGATCGCGTGCTCGGCTACGAAGCCAACTACGCCGGCACCAGCTTTGCCACACTGGACAAATGGAAGACCGGCAAATTCAACTACGGCAGTAAACTTGTCAACATCTTTGCCGACAAGGTGCAGCCCGGCTCGCTCGGCGCCGTGGGCTACGACGACGAAGGCGTGCAATGCAAACGCTGGGATCTGATCAAGGATGGCGTCTTAGTGAACTACCAAGCCATCCGCGACCAGGTGCATATCCTGGGACAAAACGAGTCGCACGGTTGCTGCTATGCGCAGAGCTGGAGCGATGTTCAGTTTCAACGCATGGCCAACATCTCGCTGGCCCCGGGCAAAGACCCGTATTCGATCAACGAGATGATCAAGGATGTGGAGAAAGGTATCTACATCGCGGGACGTGGCTCCTACTCGATCGACCAGCAGCGGTATAATTTCCAATTCGGAGGTACCGTATTTTACGAGATCAAGAACGGCGCCATCGCCGGCATGCTCAACGACGTGGCTTATCAATCCAACACGCAAGAGTTCTGGAACAGCTGCACGAAGATCTGCGACGAAAAGGATTACCGTTTGTTCGGATCGTTTTTCGATGGCAAAGGCCAGCCCTCGCAAGTAAGTGCCGTATCGCACGGCAGCTCCACGTCGCGCTTCGACGGCATCAATGTGATCAATACAGGAAGAACCATTTAAACCGGCATACTTATGAAAAGAAGAGACTTTATTCAACTGGCCGGGATGGGCGCGGGTGCGCTGATGCTCCCGGTGTCTTCACTGGCAAACACCATCACCGCGGAGGAATTGCTCATCCCCGGTCTGGACGTTTCGCAGAAAAAACGCCTGGCGGATGTAGGCCTCAACACGGCCCGCTCCAATGGAGCAACCTATGCCGACGTACGCATCGGCCGTTACCTCAACCAGTTTGTCATCACCCGTGAAAACAAAGTGCAAAGCGTGCGCAACACCGAATCCTATGGTGTGGGCATCCGCGTGATTGCCAACGGCACCTGGGGCTTTGCCGCCACCAACGAGGTGACACCCGATGGCATCAAGAAGGCCACCGAGCGGGCTGTTGTTATCGCAAAAGCGAATTCAAAATTCCAGAAAGAACCCGTAAAGCTCGCGGCCGAAAAAGGCTATGGCGAAGTGTCGTGGAAAACACCGATCCAGAAAAACGGCTTTGAGGTTCCCATCAAAGAAAAGGCCGACTTGCTGCTGAACGCCAACGCGAAAGCGATGGAAAAAGGAGCCAACTTCATCAACAGCATCATGTTCCTGGTGAATGAGCAAAAATATTTTGCCTCCACCGAAGGTTCATACATCGACCAGGATATTCACCGCACCTGGCCCAACTTCCAGGTCACGATGATCGACAAGGCATCGGGTCAGTTCAAGACACGCTCTGCGTTCAGCGCGCCCGTGGGCATGGGATATGAATATTTGGACGGCAAGGCACAAGACAAGATCCAAGGCCCCGGCGGCATCACCCTTTACAACAAGTCATACGACATTGTAGAAGACGCCACCTTTGCTGCCGAGCAAGCCAAGCAGATGATCTCCGCAAAATCGGTAGAACCCGGAAAGTACGACCTCGTGCTGGAGCCTTCACATTTGTGGCTCACCATTCACGAATCGGTAGGGCACCCGTTGGAGCTGGACCGTGTATTAGGCTATGAGGCCAACTACGCCGGCACCAGCTTCGCGACGCTGGACAAATTGCAATCGAAGACGTTCCAATACGGCAGCAAGGCCGTGAACTTTGTGGCGGATAAAGTTCAACCCGGTTCTTTGGGCGCCGTCGGCTATGACGATGAAGGCGTGAAGACCAAGCAGTGGGACCTGGTGAAAGACGGCGTGCTGGTGAACTACCAGGCCATTCGCGACCAGGTTCATATCCTGGGGCAGGGCGAATCGCACGGCTGTTGTTATTCACAAAGCTGGCGCGACGTACAGTTCCAGCGTATGGCCAACGTATCGCTGCAACCCGGCAAAGCACAGCTCACCCCAGACCAAATGATCGCGGGCGTGGAGAAGGGTATTTATATCGTGAAAGACGGTTCATTCTCTATCGACCAGCAGCGGTATAATTTCCAGTTCGGTGGCGTGCTGTTCTTCGAGATCAAGAACGGCAAGATCGCGGGCATGTTGAAAGACGTGGCCTATCAATCCAATACGCAGGAGTTCTGGAACTCGTGCGTACAGGTTTGCGACGATCGCGACTACCGTATGAACGGCGCCTTCAACGACGGCAAGGGGCAACCCTCGCAGTCGAACGCGGTGTCGCATGGCTCGGCAACCACTCGCTTCAACGGCGTGAATGTGATCAATACCGGAAGAACTCTTTAACCTAACCTATAATAACATTATCATGGCTATATTTTCAAAAGAAGAATCGAAAAAAATATTGGAGAAAGTAATCGCTTTCTCCAAAGCAGACGCCTGCGAGGTGAACCTGAACGGAACCAACGGAGGTAATATACGCTACGCCCGCAACAGCGTTTCCACGGCCGGCGAGAACAGCGACGTCACGCTGATCGTGCAATCCAACTTCGGCAAGAAGTCGGGTGTGGCGACGATCAACGAATTTGATGACGCGTCGTTGGAGAAAGTGGTGCGCCGCTCGGAAGAGCTGGCCAAGCTGGCGCCGGAGAACCCCGAGTTCATGGAGCCCCTTCCGCAACAAACCTATGGTGAATCGAAAACCTATTTCGAATCCACGGCGAAGATCACGCCCGAATATCGTGCGCAAGCCGCTGCCAACAGCATCAATCCCGCCATTGCAAAAGATGTCACAGCAGCCGGGTTCCTCGAGGACAATTACAGCTTCACATCGATGATGAACACGAAGGGATTGTTTGCCTACAACCAATCTACCGGCGTGAACTTCACGGTGACTATGCGCAGCAACGACGGCACCGGTTCAGGCTGGGTGACGCGCAGCTTCAACGACGTGAACAAACTCGACACCGCCGAGGCTTCGCGCATTGCCATTGACAAAGCTTTACAATCACGCCAGGCCAAGGCCATCGAGCCCGGAAAATATACTGTGATCCTGGAGCCCGCCGCTTCTGCGGAATTGATCCGCAACATGATGTTCAACATGAATGCACGCCAGGCCGATGAAGGCCGGAGCTTCCTTGCCAAAAAAGGTGGTGGAACCAAGTTGGGCGAAAAGATCATGGACGAGCGCGTAACGATCTATACGGATCCATTCAACCTCGACGTTCCTGCCTCTCCCTGGTCCGGCGATGGCCAGGCGCGCAAAAAAATGGACATCATCAAAAACGGAACCGTGGCCAACATGTTCTATGACCGCTATTGGGCATCTAATAAAAATGTTGCTCCCGTGCCGTTCCCCGGCAATGCCATCATGGAAGGCGGCAACGCTTCGTTGGAGGACCTCATCAAAGACACCAAGAAAGGTATCCTGGTCACACGCTTCTGGTATATCCGGGCGGTGGATCCCCAAACCCAACTCTACACCGGCCTCACGCGCGACGCCACGTTCTTTGTTGAAAATGGAAAAGTGAAGCATCCCATCAAGAACTTCCGCTTCAACGAAAGCCCGGTCATTATGCTGAACAACGTGGAGACGTTGGGCAAGCAAGTGAGGGTTGACGTGGACGGTGGTCCGGGGGGCGGCGCCAGCTTCCTCATCCCCTACATGAAGCTGCGCGACTTCACGTTCACCAGCTTGTCGGACGCAGTTTAGTCATCTAGTACTTCGATAGAAATCCCTGATAATCGTCAGGGATTTTTCTTTTTATACCGGATTTTAAGGTATTGTCAAAACAAAAAATTGTAAGGGGACCGGTCCAAAAGATTGAATTTTGCAAAACTTTTGGATATTGCTTTTCGATAAAGCTCATAACGAATAACTCTAAACCCTTAAACTTTGAAAAGAAGAGACTTCATTTACCTGACCGGCATGGGCACTACGGCGGCCATGTTATCGGCCATTCCCGGCATGGGGCGCCCCATTGCCCCGGAAAGAGCGCTCGAAACGGTTGACGTGGCCCTGAAAAAGCAGATGGCCGACGTCGCGCTCAACGCAGCCCGCGCCAAGGGAGCAACCTATACCGATGTGCGCATCGGCCGCTACCTCAACCAATTCGTCATCACCCGTGAAGACAAAGTGCAAAACATTGTGAACACGGAATCCTACGGCCTCGGCGTTCGCGTGGTGGCCCAGGGCGGTTGGGGCTTTGCCGCCACCGACAAGTTGGACAAAGACAGCATTGCCAAAGCCGCAGAATTGGCCGTGGCCATCGCCAAAGAAAACTCCCGCCTGTTGACCGAACCCGTTCAACTCGCACCTCAAAAAGGTTTTGGCGAAGTGAGCTGGAAAGCACCCATCGAAAAAAATGCCTTCGAAGTTCCCATCAAGGAAAAAGTCGACTTGTTGCTGGGCGTGAATGCCGAAGCCATGAAGGGCGGCGCCGACTACATCAACTCGTTCCTCTTCATGGTGAACGAGCAGAAGTACTTCGCGTCCTCCGACGGTTCCTACATCGACCAGGACATTCATCGCATCTGGCCCACGTTCTTTATCACCAAGATCGATGCCGCCACCGGCAAGTTTGAAACGCGCAATGCCCTGAGCTCACCGATGGGTATGGGCTATGAATATTTATACGCCCGTCCGCAAGATAAAATTCAAGGCGTGACCACGCTGTACAAAGGCCGCTACGACATGCTGGAAGATGCTAAGGCAGGCGCCAAGCAAGCGGGCGAAAAGATCAAAGCAAAATCGGTTGAGCCTGGTAAATATGATCTCATCCTTGATCCTTCACACTTGTGGCTCACCATCCACGAGTCTACCGGTCACCCGACCGAATTGGATCGCGTGCTGGGTTATGAAGCCAACTTCGCCGGCACCAGCTTCCTGACGCTCGATAAATGGGAGTCCAAAAAATTCAACTACGGCAGCAAGCTCGTCAACATTGTAGCAGACAAGACGCAAGTGGGTTCACTCGGCGCAGTAGGCTATGACGATGAAGGCGTGAAATGCGGTCAGTGGGATGTTATCAAAGACGGCACCCTGGTGAGCTACCAGGCGATACGCGACCAGGCGCACATCCTGGGATTGCCCGCCTCGCAAGGCTGTTGCTATGCCGACAACTGGAGCAGTGTTCAGTTCCAGCGCATGGCTAACATCTCGCTGCAGCCCGGCAAAGAGAAGAAGAGTATTGATGACCTCATCAAAGGTGTTCAAAAAGGAATTTACATCATTGGCGATGGATCGTTCTCCATCGATCAGCAACGGTATAACTTCCAGTTTGGCGGACAGCTGTATTATGAGATCAAGGATGGAAAGATCGTGGGTGCATTGAAAGATGTAGCCTACCAGTCCAACACCCAGGAATTCTGGAACTCGTGCGTCGGCATTGCCGATCAGAGCGACTATCGCCTGGGCGGATCTTTCTTTGACGGAAAGGGACAACCTCAACAGGTTAGCGCGGTGTCGCACGGCTCGTCCACGACACGCTTCAACGGAGTTAACGTCATCAATACATCACGTAAAATCGGATAACACTATGCCACTACTCACACAAGACGAAGCTCAGGCTTTATTGAAAAAAGTATTGAGCTATTCAAAAGCAGACGAATGCGAGATCAACCTCACCGGTACCAGCACGGGCAATATCCGGTATGCGCGCAATTCGGTCTCCACCAGTGGCGGCATCAGCACCAATACACTGGTAGTTTCCTCTGCCTTCGGCAAGAAACTCGGCGTGGCCACCATCAACGAGTTTGATGACGCATCCCTGGAAAAGGTTGTCAGACGCGCGGAAGAATTGGCGCAACTGGCCCCTGAAAATCCCGAGTTTGTTTCTTTCCTCGGGCCTCAAAAATATGCCGAACCCGTCATGTTCGTGCCCGCCACCGCGGCCATCACACCGAAACAACGGGCCGACGCTGTGGCACAAAGTCTGCAAGTGGCCAAGGAGAGCAAAATGGTTGCCGCCGGATTCATGGAAGACACCACGACCATGAACGCCATGATGAACAGCAAAGGTCTCTTTGCTTATAACACATCGACCGGTGTGAACTTCTCCATCACCATGCGCACCGAAGATGGAAAAGGGTCAGGCTATGCCACCCGCGGCTACAACGACTTCGCCAAGCTCGACACCAAGAAGGCATCACAGATCGCAGCCGACAAAGGTTTGAAGTCTGCTACAGCACGTGCCATCGAGCCCGGTAAATACACCGTGATCCTGGAGCCCGCCGCAGCGGCCGTGCTCCTCGAAAACATTTTCTTTGCCCTCGACGCACGCCAGGCCGACGAAGGCCGCAGCTTCCTGAGCCAACCCGGTGGCAAGACCCGCCTGGGCGAGAAGCTCGTGGATGAGCGCGTGAACCTGTATTCCGACCCGCTCAACCCAGACCTGCCTACCAGCACCTGGGCCGGCGATGGAAGACCCCAGGAGAAAGTAAGCTGGGTCGAAAAGGGCGTCGTGAAAAACCTGACCTTTTCCCGTTACTGGGCCGAGAAGAAAGGCGTGAAAGCGATCCCCGCCCCGGATGGGGTGATCATGGAAGGTGGAACAAAATCCCTCGATGAATTGATCAAAGGCACCAAAAAAGGCATCCTGGTAACACGCTTGTGGTATATCCGCCCCGTTGATCCCCAAACACTCTTGCTAACCGGGTTGACCCGCGACGGAACTTTCTACATCGAGAATGGTGAGATCAAATTCCCCATCAAGAACTTCCGCTTCAACGAAAGCCCCGTGATCATGCTGAACAACCTGGAAGAGTTGGGTAAGGTTGAGCGCACGGTGAGCGTGGAGTCGAACGTGAACTATCTCATTCCGCCCATGAAGATCCGGGACTTCACGTTCTCGAGTTTGTCGGACGCGGTATAATATCTTCTATGCTTATGGACAAATCCCCGGCCACCACGCCGGGGATTTTTTTCTTTTGATATCTCTCGAAATCGTGTTCGGGAAAGTTGATCTGTACGATCCCTGATCCCCCGCTCCCGCTTGTATAATTTCGTAGTGATGATGCCAAAAGAAACCCGCAAATTGCACGATTATCGTATGCGCGACGCGAACAAATTTTTCTTTACACGCCTGCAGTATGAGTCGGGCGACTGGGATGTTGATCAGCGCATGCCGGCCAACTTGCTGAACTCACTCATTGAGTACACGACCTTACCCGTGGACACACAGGAAAATATTGTGCCGCTCAGCAGCCCCGACATTTTTCAGTGCCCCTTCTGCTACCTGAGCGGTCATAAGCTGGTGGAATTCACCCAACAGGAACGCGAGAACTTTGAACGTTATGTACGGCAGGGCGGGTTTGTCTTTGTCGACGACTGCAACCACGACATCGACGGTCTGTTCTCGAAATCATTCGAAGGACAAATGGAACGAATCTTCGGCGCCAACGCCTTGAAGAAAATACCGAATCATCACCCGATCTATTCCATGTTCTTTCAGTTCGACGGACCGCCCACCACGTCGCAAGAGTTGAACGGTTGGGGAGACGACATTGTGCATGACTATTTAAAAGCCATCGAGATCAATGGCCGGATCGGGGTGTTGTATAGCAACAAGGACTATGGCTGCGAGTGGGACTATGATTTCAGGAACAAGCGATTTTACAAAATTGACAATACGCGTTTCAGCGTGAACATCGTGATGTATGCCATGATGCGTTGACAACGAAAGAAAACAAAACCGAACGTTTAGACATTTTACTGATATGACCCAGGATCTGAAAAACACCGAGCAAACCGTACAGGAGATCATCGGCAAGCTGAATGCCCTTAAGCAGGAGATACGAAAAGTGATCGTCGGCCAGGAAGAGACCATCGACCAGTTGCTGATCACGTTCCTCGCCGGCGGACATGCGCTGTTGGAGGGCGTGCCCGGGTTGGCAAAGACCCTCATGATCCGCACGCTGTCGGATGCCATTGATTTGAAGTTCAGAAGAATTCAATTCACTCCCGATCTGATGCCTTCGGATATCATCGGCACAGAGATCCTGGAAGAAGATCACACGACGGGAAAACGTTTTTTCAAATTCAACAAAGGACCGATATTCTCCAACATCATCCTCGCCGACGAGATCAACCGCACATCACCAAAAACACAAGCCGCTTTACTGGAGGCGATGCAGGAGTTTGAAGTGACCTACGGGGGCATTACTTATCCGTTGGAAAGACCATTCTTTATATTAGCAACACAAAATCCGATTGAGCAGGCCGGAACTTTCCCGTTACCGGAAGCACAGCTCGACCGGTTCTTGCTCTACGTCAGAATAAACTATCCCACAGCAGAAGAAGAACGCGCCATCCTGGAAAACACCACCGGGAGAAAAGGCAACCCTGTTCAAAAAGTAATCGAAGGCAGCAAAATATTAGAGGCGCAACGTCTGGTCCGCGAGGTGCACATCAACACCGACCTGATCGACGTCGTAAGCCGTATCGTTCGCGCCACCCGTCCCGGACAAAGTGAAGTAGCCTTCGTGAACGAGTGGGTTCGCTGGGGTGCAGGTCCCCGTGCCGGGCAGGCCATGATCTTAACAGCAAAAGCACGGGCATTGCTCCATGGCAATTTCGCCGTCACCCTGGAAGACATTCAAAAGGTGGCTTACCCTGTATTGCGTCATCGTATCCTGATGAACTTCAAGGCCGAAGCGGAAGGTGTGACACCCGACCAGGTAACGGCAAAATTATTTGAAAGCATCGCGAGTATAAAAAGCAATCGAATCTAAAAAATCGTGAACCCGCAGATCAAAGACTTGCTGAAACCCGAGATCCTGAACACGGTGAACGGCCTCGAACTGGTGGCCCGCATCATCGTGGAGGGATTCATGAGCGGGAGTAACAAGAGCCAGGCCGTTGGCGCGGGTCAGGAGTTTAGCCAATACCGCAGCTATGAACCCGGCGACGATCTGCGACAGCTCGACTGGAAGATGTATGCGCGATCGGAACGGTACTACATCAAGCAGGCCGAAATTGAAACCAACATCACGGTAAAGTTTATTATCGACGCCAGTCATTCGATGGCCTATGCGGAAGCGGGCGTGAGCAAACTCCAATATACCAACGTGCTCGCGGCCGCGTTGGCGTATCTCTGCCGGAAGCAAAGCGACACCTTTGGGCTGTATACGGTCAACAATAAGATCCTCAACACCGTGCAACCGCGCTTTGAACAACAGCAATTCATCCGCTTTATCAACGCACTGATTCACATCAAAAGCGAAGGTACCTGGAAAAAAGACAACGGGCTGGAGCAGCTGTTTGATCACCACGGCAAGGAGCTGATCATTTTCTTTACCGACCTTTACGACGATGGCGAAGACCTGTTGCATTTCATCTCGCGTCTGAAAACGCCCCGTAACGAAGTGATCGTCTTTCACCTGATGGGCCATCATGAAATGGAACTGGACCAGGAAGGTTCGTTTACCTTTGAAGACCTGGAGACCCGCGCACAAGTAAAGGTCGATACCGTACAGCAACAACAACAATATACATCCCGCATCAAAGAGTGGATACGTCGCTCGCGCATGTGGATGTTGGAAAAGCATATCAGCTATCAACTTGTTTCCATGGGTGATCCCTTTGAAAAGACCTTGCGTGATTTTTTGAAAGTACGTAAAACCATGATCCGCTGATGATGTTCGCGCACCCGATATGGCTTTGGGGATTGACGGGGTTGCTGATCCCGATCGGCATCCATTTGCTGAGCCGCAAGGAAGGCAAGGTGGTGCGCATGGGCAGCATCCGGTACCTGGAAGACTCCACCACGAAACAATTCAGAAGCCTGCGGTTGAATGAAGTGTTGTTGCTGGTATTGCGTTGCCTGGCTATTGCATTATTGGTATTCCTTCTGAGTGGATTGCAATTCAACACATCCGGTAGTCATCAAAAAAAATGGTTGGTGGTGGAAGCTGGCCTGGAGAACGACGCCCGGTTTTCTTCCCTTAGCGACAGTCTGAAAAAAGAGGGGTATGAATTGAAGCAATTGGCCAAGGGCTTTCCCGCCCTTGACAGCGCAAAGACAGAACGACTCGACTATTGGTCTACCGTGGATCTATTGAAAAGGAAATCCCTTCAACAGGTAGTGATTCTTTCCTACAATTACATATCTGGATTCAAAGGCAAACGCATAACGCTGCCAACGAACATACGATGGATCACCGCGACTCCCGAACCCACAGAGTTCCCATTACAAGCTATTAGGCTTACGGGCGACTCTATTTCTGTGCGCAAAGGAATCTCAACACCTCGTGAGACGCGTTTCGAAACAGCAAAAGCAATCACATCACCCGGCGGGTACTTTCACATGGGCAACGACTCCGTGCGCATTAATTCCCCCGACACGGTGTCTCTGGCCATTGTCGGCGATGATGCGTTTGCTTACGATCAAATGATTCTAACGGCGTCGCTAGAGGCGTTGAAAGAATCCCTACCGACGTATATCCATTGGAAAAAATATAAACGTGAAAATATTTCGGAAGCTTCAAAAGCCGATTGGCTCGTATGGCTCTCGTTAGAAAAAATCCCGGAAGGACTAACGGATCGTCAAATCATTCTAAAACCGGAAGCCGCTGAATCTGGCCCGCTACTGTTGCAACAACCCGGTAAAGAGGGATCAGAAACGTGGCTCATCACAAAACGCCTGAACGAGGAAATCGCGCTTCAGGAAAAACTTCCCTGGCAACTGGCCAACGTCATCCTTACCAAACCGGAAATCGATTCGAAATTTGACCGGCGAACCCAGCCCGAGATCACCCAATGGTCAACCGAAACCACCACGGATGGACTACGGGCGGAAGCATCGGCCGGTCAAAAGGATCCTTCTCCCCTACTGGCGTTTGCTTTTATGGTCGTACTGCTATCTGAACGGCTGGTGGCCTTTAAACGAAATCAATGAGCGCAACAGAGGCACGATATCATCTTCTTCGTTTGAAACGGAAATACAGCATGATCCGTTTGATGGAAGTCTTGTTGCTGGCGCTGGCAGCAGGATTGATCACGTATGGTGTGGCGTATTGGTTTGTTCTTCCCGTGTCCATTTTGTGGCTGTTGACTGGGGCAGCCGTCCTTGGATGCTTCATCGTACGAAGCATCCAGCTCGGTCTCTGGCAAATTTCTGAAGCCGGAGTAGTTCATTACATGAATCAGCACTATCCGCAACTAGAGGAAAGCGCCGATCTGTTTACGCGCGAAGACGAGGAGCTAACTTCTCTGCAACAACTTCAAAAAATAAAAAGCCTCCGGCAATTTGAGATCCTCTACCCTTCTGTAAAACTTCCTCACAAGCTTTTACAAGCATTGGGAATTTTTGCATTTAGTGCACTACTCTCCTTTGTATCGATGGGTTTTGCAGGAAACCATAAAGTGTCGGGAGAAACAGCTCTCCATTCCAGTGATGCACAACCCGGTCCTTCCGAGAAAGAGGTTTTGCCCGCCGCTATCCGCAGCGCCGCCATCACCTTCACACCGCCGTCATACACGGGAATTCCCAGGCAAACTGTAAAGACGTTCAATCTTCACGTACCGGAGGGAACGAACGTGCAGTGGAGCATTGCTTTCACCGAAAAAGTATTGGACGCCAAGATGATCTTCTCCACGCACGACAGCGTGAAACTTACCGTCACCGCCAGCGGCGAATATTCCATACAAAGACAATTTGCAGAAACGGCCTTCTACCAAATCGCCTGGAAAAATGAAGATGGTTCCGCCAAGTACTCTGATTACTTTACCGTGGAAACCATCCGCGACCAGCCACCCGTCATCACCATAGAAAACCTGGATCAGTTCATCACCTTAAGCCTGACCGACAAGTTGAAGATCAACCTGCAATCAACGTTGACGGACGACTATCATGTAAATGACGCCTACATCATTGCCACCGTCAGCAAAGGGAGTGGTGAGTCTGTCAAATTCAGGGAAGAAAAATTGCGTTTCGACAAACCGGACAAGATTTCCGGCAAATCCCTCCGCGCCAGCCGGACCATCGACCTGATCAAGCTGGGACTCGATCCTGGCGATGAATTGTATTTCTACGTCGAAGCCCTCGATAACAAAGCACCCCAACCCAACAAGGCGCGTACGGAAACATTCTTTATCGCACTGCAAGACACCACACAGCAAACCACCTCCATCGACCCGGGCCTGGGCGTGGACCTTATGCCCGACTATTTCCGGAGCCAGCGCCAGATCATTATCGACAGCGAGAAGTTGCTGAAAGAAAAAAAGAACATCACAAAAGAAGCCTTCAATTCGCGAAGCAATGAACTGGCCTACGACCAGAAAGTGCTCCGTCTCCGCTACGGAGAATTTCTTGGCGAAGAGTTTGAATCCGGCATCGGGCCCCAGGCGGCTGGTCCCAGCGACGACCACGGGGAAGAAGACGTGACGAAAGCATACGGCCACGTGCACGACACGGAAAACGAACACAACCTCGTAGAGGAAAAAAAATCAGCGCCCGCCCAGGATCATCACGATCATGGCGGCGACGACAAGGACGATCCCGTGAAGGCCTACACGCACGCTCACGACAGCGAGGACGAAGCTACGTTCTTTGCCCAATCCATACGCTCAAAATTGAAGGCAGCCATCACGGTGATGTGGGACGCCGAGCTGCACCTGCGCCTCTACGACCCGGAAAAATCGCTTCCGTACCAATACAAAGCGCTCAAGCTGCTGAAAGAAATCAGTCAGGACTCACGCATCTATGTCCATCGCACAGGATTCGATCCGCCACCCTTGAAAGAAGAAAAACGATTGACCGGCGATTTAACCGAATTGAAAAACGCCACAGCCGAAAAATCCACTTCGAAACCGGAAACCTATCCGCATATTCGAAAGGCGGCGGCGCTGTTGGAGCACATGCTGCAATCGGGCAAGGTCACCATAACGCCAGACATTAAAAACGATCTCCTCAAAGCAGGGCAGGAACTCTCGGCGGTCGCCATTGCCCAGCCAGGCCGTTACCTCAAGAGCCTATCGTTGTTGAAAAGGCTTTCTGAAAACGAGATCGAGCCCGCTCAGCAACCCGCCGCTATTGAAGCGTTACGCGCGTCGCTGTGGCAGGTGCTACCCCAAGAGGCCGCCTCACCCCAATCCCACACCCGGTCCGTCCATGCGTTGGATGAACGTTTCTTAAAGAGCATGGAGGCATTGAAACAAAAATGAAAGGCATGATCACGTTCAATGCACTCGTATCGCCCGCGCTCCTCGCCGCGCTGCTGATTCCATTGACCCTGCTGTTTCTGTGGCTGGAATGGAAACGCAAACACCGCTTCCTCGTTTTGCGCTGGATTGCCGTGGTCATCATGATGGCGATGGCCGCAAGCCTGTTCCTGCGACCGGTCGTGACATCCGAAAAAAATTCGTCCATCCTGTTGTTGACCCCTGGATATGAGGAAAAGAAAATCGATAGCCTTCTACAACACTATCCCGACTTACAACTGTGGCATTTGACGGGAGCACATCCCTACAAAAAATCATCCCTTCTTACCGATCATGAATTGACGATCAAAGGAGATCAGATCCGGTTTGTCACGGGTGAAGGCCTACCGGCCACCGATCTGGATTTACTCGATAACAAAACGTTCACCTTTATCCCCAACCAACCCACAGCCGGCATCACGTCGTTGTCGGTTGCTCAGCCCGTGTTGGCACATCATCCGGCGCAGGTTCAGGGAACATTCTATAACACTACGTCGGAAAAAAAATGGATCGCCATAAAAGGCCCCAACGGAAAAGAAGACTCGGTGCTGATGGAAGGACGAGGACCAAAATCATTCCACCTATCGTTCACGCCCAAGCAAAAAGGCGAATGGTTGTACACGCTGGCTGTACAAGACAGCACTGAAAAATGGCAAGAGGAAAAGCTTCCGGTTTATGTCGAGGCCGACATGCCCTTGCGCTTGCTCTTCATCCAGGACTTTCCAACCTTCGAAACACAATACCTGAAGAATTATCTGGCGCATGCCGGCCACAAACTCATATTGCGCTACCAACTCTCCCAGAAAATCTTCCGCTTCGAATTCGCCAATCGGCAACCCACCCAGGTCAATCGGCTGACGCACGATGTCCTTGACGAAACGGACCTCCTCATCATCGATGACGGCGCTTTGCAAAAACTTACCGGCGGTGAAAAGAATATTGTAAAAGAATCTGTTCGCGCTGGACTGGGCATCCTCATCCTGCCCCATGCCGCGAAAACCAAACGTGACGATCTTTTCCCTTTCACCCTCACGCCGGTAAAAACGGATAGCACCTCCATCGCCCTGCATGGTAAAGCCGTTACCTTACCCGCGCTGCCGGTGCGCATCCAAAATAATTCCACCGTCCAGCCGCTCGTGCAAAACAAGAGCGGCATACTGACCGGGTATGCTTTCTCCGGAGCGGGCAAACTCGGATTTCAATTGCTGCAGGAAACCTATCGCCTCACCTTATCCGGCGACTCCGTGGGTTATGGCGCATTTTGGTCGCCCGTGATCGAAAAGCTATCACGCCGTGCAACGCAGGCATCGTCCATACAAATCACCACACCCTTTCCGTGGTACACTGACGAACCCTTGCAGGCGACCCTGTTATCATCCCAACCTAATCCAGCTCTTTTTGCCGACACCACTCAGCTACCCTTGCAGGAAGACGAACTACTGGACGATGTGTGGCATGGAGCGCTGTGGGCGGAAGCGCCAGGCTGGCATTCCCTCCGGACAGAAGCATCTTCGCTGCATTATTATGTGAGTGAAAAGGGAAGTTGGAATTCGCTGCGTCAAAATACACAGCGCGAACAAAATCTGTTGGCGTCGAAGACCGGCCATTCGAATGGAGAGAGGGTGCTGGTGCAGAAGGAACTTCCGGCTTTATATTTCTTCCTGATCTTCGTAGTGGCCGCTGGATTTCTGTGGATCGCACCAAAGCTTTAAGAAAGACGCGACGTTCTCTGAGAACATTTCCCAACCTTGTTCAACTATTGTAAACGCAAGTTTAGCTTTTAGGCTTCTTCGGCGCAGGTTTAGGATGCTGCTCGATGGTGTCTTCCAATTCCTTATACCACGCTTCACCGTATTTACGGACAAGGGGTCCCTTCAGAAACTTGTAGACCGGCACCTGCAATTCTTTTCCCAACGCACAGGCTGGCGAGCAGATGTGCCATTTATGATAGTTGAGGGCCTCGAAGTTTTTCTTTTGTGTTACACGGATGGGATAGAGATGACAGGAGATCGGTTTTTTCCAGTCGACGACGCCATCATTATAAGCTTCTTCGATGCCGCACTTTAGAATTCCTTTTTTGTCGTAGATCGCATACACACATTCGCGGCCACCGATCACGGGCGTGCAAAGTTCGCCTTCATCGTCCACCACATGGGTGCCGTGTTTTTCAATTTCCTTGATGCCTTCCGGGGACAGGTATTTTTTTATTTTGGGATAAATCTCGTCGAGAATGGGGATTTCCTCTTTCGACAGGGGGGCTCCGAAATCGCCCTCTACGCAACAGGCACCTTTGCACTTCTCCAGGTTGCAGACAAACTCCTTGTCGCGGATGTCGTCTGAAACCAAAATTTCTCCAATTTTCATCATAGTTCGTAAAGGTACGGACAATGCCGCGTATGTTCACCATTTTTTCAAGACAACCCCCTTGCTCTTCACGGCCATGCCCATCCTCAACCAAATAAGTCGAACTGCAAATGGTCGCTCACATTCACATCGCGCTGGATGGCTTGGGCGGAGAATTGCCGGGAGAAAAATCCCATATAAAAGACGGGCAGATTGATGAGCTGCGACTCCAGTTTGTGCACCGACAACGCTGTGTTCATGCCCATCACCAGCATGTTGTTTTGATAGAGACGCACCAAATGTTTGTAGAATTGGATGTTGCTGGTCACTTTCGAGAGGCTGTCGAATCCTGTGCCCCCGATATACTTTCTCAAAATGTCGGGATGGTCTTCGGTGTAGTGCCGGTAGGTGAGCCGGTCGTTGAGGACGAAGGTGAACGGCACCACAAAGCTAAAGCCCAACCCAGACCACTTCTCCATGAGCCCCAACGGCATATCCAGCGAAAACGGGTCGGCCAGGCAGAGGACTGCAACTTTATGACCTCGTTTTGGCGTTGGTAGGGAAGTTCTGAAGCGATCTGTCAGTTCCGGCAACGCGTCGCTAAAAACGGAGACGTTTTTTTCAGGCCCGTATTTCTTTACCCGCACCTGCAGGGCATAGGCCTGTTCCGGGTCGCGCTCGCAAAATATCCACCGATGGATGGGAAGATCGCCGGCCAGTGTAGCCAGCGCAACACTGGGAAAGATCGCTTTTTGATGACCTGTGGAATACAGACCACTGCCGGAAAATGCGTCAACAAAAATAATTTCATCGGCCTTGGCCGCAGCGTTCATGATGAAGGCCTGTAGGTAACGTTGAACAAGTTGAACCTTTACTTTAAACCAGGGTTCGGCGGCGGTGATGCTCAATCCATCGGCTTGAAAATTCAGGGGAACGACGGGCGTTTTTACGTTCAAAAAGTTTTATGTTTAGCGTTTTTCGTTATCAAAAATAAAGAGACAAAGCGGTCTGTGAAAGGCCGGCGGGAAGTATCTGAAAAACCGTGAGAAAAAACACGGCATACAGGGCATTCCCGAATCTCTACTCTAACTTGCAGCCACTATGACGGATTATCTCGATAGTTTAAATGAGCCCCAACGCGAAGGGGTTGTCAATACCGAAGGACCTTGTATGCTCATTGCCGGCGCCGGCTCGGGCAAAACCCGCGTGCTCACCTACCGCATCGCCCAACTGATGAACAAAGGCGTGGACGCGTTCAACATCATGTCCCTCACCTTCACCAACAAGGCCGCGCGCGAAATGCGCGAGCGCATCGAAAAAGTGGTGGGCCACGATGCCCGCAACCTGTGGATGGGTACCTTCCACTCCGTGTTCGCGCGCATCCTCCGCGCCGAAGCCCATCACCTCGGATACCCCAACAATTTCACGATCTATGATACCGACGATTCCAAAAGCCTCATCAGGAGCATCGTGAAGGAAATGGGATTGGACGACACGACCTACAAGGCCAACACCGTCTACAACCGCATCTCCGCCGCCAAGAACAGCCTCATCGGCTGGGAAGACTATCTGCAAAACGCCGAACTCATGGGCGACGACGCTGCCAACCTGCGTCCCGAGATCGGCAAAATTTATAAAGCCTACGCCCTGCGCACCTTCCGCGCCGGCTCCATGGACTTCGACGACTTATTGTTCAACACCGACAAGCTTTTCAAGGAACACCTGGAAGTGCTCAACAAATACCAGCAGCGGATTCACTATATCCTGGTGGATGAGTTTCAGGATACCAACATATGTCAATACTACATCATCCGTAAACTCGCCGCCGTGCGTCAGAACATCTGCGTGGTGGGCGACGACGCGCAAAGTATCTACGCATTCCGCGGCGCGGACATCACCAACATCCTGAACTTCGAACGCGACTATCCGGATTTGAAGGTGATCAAGCTGGAGCAGAACTACCGCTCCACGCAAAACATCGTGGAGGCGGCAAACTCGGTCATCAAAAAGAACCGGGCGCAACTTCCCAAGAATGTGTGGACGGCCAACGAGCAGGGACCGCTCATCGAGCTGATCAAAGCCGTATCCGACAACGAAGAGGGCAGGCTGGTGGCCGGCTCCATTTTCCAGGAGCGCATGCAGCACCAGCTCAAGTTCAGCGACTTTGCCATTCTCTACCGCACCAACAGCCAGTCGCGAGCCATTGAAGAGGCCTTGCGCCGCATGAACATCAAGTATAAAGTGGTGGGTGGGCTCTCGTTCTATCAACGCAAGGAGATCAAGGACCTGCTGGCGTACATGCGCTATGTCATGAACCAACAGGATGAAGCCTCCTTCCGCCGCATCATCAATTTGCCCAAGCGGGGCATTGGCGATTCCACGGTAGACAAGATCGTGGTGGCGGCCAACGACCATAGCATGACCATCTGGGATGTATTGCAGAACGCCGGACACTTTGTGGGTGGCCGGTCGGCAACGCCCATCGAGGATTTTGTGGCCATGATCAAACGGTTCGCCCTGGAGATCGAGCGCAAGGATGCCTATGACGCCGCCTTCGAAATCGCCAAGGGCTCGGGGCTGCTTCGCGAACTCTATGAAGACAAAACCGTGGAAGGCCTGAGCCGCTATGAAAACGTCCAGGAATTGCTGAACGCCATCAAGGAATTCGTAGACGACCCCGAGCGCCAGGACAAAAGCCTCGGCTCCTTCCTCCAGGAAGTATCGCTGGTGACGGGCCAGGACGAAGACAAAGACAAGGATCCCGACAAAGTAACGCTCATGACCATTCACATGGCCAAGGGGCTGGAGTTCCGGAACGTCTACATCGTGGGCCTGGAAGAAGACCTCTTCCCTTCCCAAATGATGCTGAGCAGCCGCGCCGAGTTGGAGGAAGAGCGCCGTCTCTTTTACGTGGCCATCACCCGTGCAGAGAAACGATTGTTCCTTTCCTATGCCCTCACCCGCTATCGCTTCGGACGACTAAAGAACTGTGAACCGAGTCGTTTTCTTGACGACGTGGATCAATCCTACATCAAGGTGAGCAGCAAGTTTGGTGGCCTGGAGTCCGCGCCGCCCACCAGTCAGTATGCCAAAACCCTGGTGAACGGCATCAAGAAAACCATTGCCTCCACCCCCGTGAGCAAACCACCCTCGGGCTACAAACCACCGGCTGACTTCGCTCCCAGCGACACATCCGCTCTCAAAGAAGGCATGAAAGTCGAGCATCCCAAGTTTGGGTTTGGCACCGTGCTGCAGATGGACATGAGTGGTGCCGATCGAAAGGCCCGCATCAACTTCGGGTCTGCCGGGGAGAAGACGCTCTTGCTAAGCTTCGCGAAACTTCGAATTGTAGAGTGAAATCTTACATAAAACTTTTTCGCTGCATTTTTTACAGCAACACTCAAGAGGTGTAATGTACTTTTATAGCCTGCCAACCCTGGCATACAAACCCTCTTGACCCTCGATGAAAAAAGCTGCCTTCTTCCTTTTCGGTTGTTTCCTGATCTCCTGTTCCGACGAAGAAAAGTCACCTTCCATCCTGACGATCACCCCGAACGTCGCAGACTTCGGTCAGCAGGTAACGATCGCCGGGTCGAATTTCAGCACCACCTTACTGGACAACGAAGTGAGCTTTGACGGCACACCCGCCACGGTGACGTCGGCCACGGCTAACGAACTGGTGGTGACCGTACCGGTTAACAGTACTTCGGGAAAGATTTCCATTAAAAGCCAGGGACGCCAGGTGATCAGCGCCACGGATTTTACCGTGAGTTGTGGACAGTGGGCTTCGCGCGCAGCGCTCCCGCAACCCGGAGAAGGCGCCAATGCCGCCATCTTCTCCACCCAGGGCAAGGCGTTTGTCATGCTCGGCCAGGTTAGCGTCGGCGGAGCCCTCCAGGATGCCGCGTTATATCAATTTGACCCTACCAGCAATAGCTGGACATCCAAAACCATTTACGATAAAGAATTTTTCCCCAGCTCCTTTGCCAGTTGGGGATCCAACGCTGGGAAAGGGTTCGTACTAGAACCTTATGGCGGCGACCTGCACGCCTACGACGTGGCTACTGATTCGTGGTCGATAAAGAAAAGTCCCTATACGGTTGACAATGGAGATAAATACCCCGTGTTCGCCTTCAACATTGGCGACGATGGCTATGTGATGCTTTCCGATAACAACGTTTGGAAATACAATATCACTGGCGACAGTTGGACAAACCAGGGAGTATTCGCCGGTGAGTTGAATTTCTCCCAGGAAATTTATGGCCTGGCCACCAGCACCAAGGGTTATCTGGGCAACGGCTCCAACCTTTGGGAATTCGATCCGGTCACGAAGCAATGGACGCAAAAAACAAGTGTCTCCACACAAACATTTCAGATGTTTGCCACGATTGACCACGTTTACGCGGCCGACTACAGCACCGAAGGCAAAGGTCTTTGGGAGTTCAATGCCGGCAACAATAGCTGGACACGCAAGGCAAGTCTGTTGGGCAGTCAACGGTATTCGCCCCTGTTTTTCGGTGTAGGCAACAAAGGGTATGTAGGCGCCGGCAGCCAGACTTCCAACGATCAGTTATTGAAGGATTTCTTTGAGTTTACGCCTGCCGGAGGCCTCGATTGATCCCGGCCTGGTTTAGGCTGATGTGACGGGGAAAAATCGCCCCAATCCTTCCCTTCCAGAAGGAAAACTTCAATTTTATCCAGTTTAAACGATTTCGCGGCTGCCAGATTTTCGATTTTCGAACCGAAACAGTATACTTGCTGTTCCAAATCGTAGGTAATACGCGAATTACAAGTCCATTTTTAATAAGCCAACGCGTTTTTTCATCACATTAACGTCACGCTTTTACATTTTACGCTAACACAATCATGATCGGAGAATACAATTCATCGCGCCCGCATATTATTCTGAAAGAATATGGCCGCAACGTCCAAAAGCTGGTTGAATACATCAGAAGCCTTCCCAGCATCGAAAAGCGCACCGAGCTCGCCTATACCCTTATCGAGCTCATCAAACAACTTACCCCCAGCATCAAGGAACAACCCGACAACCCGCAACGGTTGTGGGATGATTTATACATCATCGCCGACTTTGACCTGAGCGTCAACAACCCCTATCCGGTTCCCGAACGCGAGATCCTGTTCAAGAAACCCATGCGGATGGAATATCCCAAAAATGATGTCCGCTTCCGCCACTATGGCAAGAACATCGAGAAGCTGGTGAAAGAAGCGTTGAAGAAAGACGATCCGCAAGAACGCGAGGAGTCCATCATCTACCTGGGCAAGCTCATGAAAACGTTCTATGGCAACTGGAACAAAGAAACCCTTGACGACTCGGTCATCCTCCGCGATATCCAGGCGATGTCGGGTGGCGCATTAAACATGACCATCGAAAAAGTGCGCGATGAAAACCTGTTCGAGAAGCTTTACAAGGAACGCAAGAAAGTGCGTCCCCAACAAGGACAGGGACAGGGACAAGGCAACAGCACGCATCAGCAACCCCGTCATTCGGGTAGCGGTGGTGGCCATCGCCCCTTCAACAAGAACAACAACAAAGGCGGCAACAACAATTTCCGCAGGAGAAGAGATCAATAATAGCAGTCGGGCGCAGACCATTCGGTGTGCGCCTATTTTTTTTCTGCCGGTACGATACCCAGTACTAATTTTTTAAGTCACCCCCATGAGCATCTTCAAGATCAAAGGAGGAAAAAAGCTGAAAGGCGAAATCATTCCACAAGGCGCAAAAAATGAAGCGCTTCAAATCCTCAGTGCCACCCTGCTGTCGGCCGAGCCCATCACCATCCACAACGTGCCTAACATCGTGGACGTGAACAAGCTCATCGAACTCATCGGCGACCTGGGTAGTAAAGTGGAGAAACTGGGACCTGAATCATATCGCTTTACCGCGTCAAACGTGGATATCAATTTCCTGGAGACCGACACCTACCGCAAGAAAGCCGCCGCCCTTCGGGGATCGGTTATGCTGCTGGGTCCCATCCTCGCCCGCTTTGGTAAGGCCACCATGCCCAAACCCGGCGGCGACAAGATCGGAAGACGACGCCTGGATACACACTTCCTCGGCTTTCAGAAGCTGGGTGCTAAATTCAATTTTGATTCGGAAGAACATCTTTTTCATATCGATGCTTCTGAATTGAAGGGATGCTACATGTTATTGGACGAAGCCTCCGTGACCGGCACCGCCAACATCGTGATGGCGGCCGTGCTCGCGAAAGGGACAACCACCATCTATTATGCCGCCTGCGAGCCCTACCTGCAGCAGCTTTGCCTCATGCTCAACCGCATGGGCGCCAAGATCAGCGGCATCGGCTCCAACCTTCTCACCATCGAAGGGGTGACGAAGCTGGGGGGGACCGATCACACCTTATTGCCCGACATGATCGAGATCGGCAGCTTCATCGGCCTGGCCGCCATGACACAGTCGGAGATCACCATCAAGAATTGCCGCATCGACATGCTGGGAATCATCCCCGAGATCTTCAAACGCCTCGGCATCAAAATGGAATTCCGCGGCGACGATATTTATATTCCCTCACAAGAGCGCTACGAACTGGAAACGTTTATCGACGGCTCCATCCTCACCGTATCGGACGCTCCCTGGCCGGGCTTCACACCCGACTTGATCAGCATTGTGCTGGTCGTTGCCACGCAGGCCAAGGGGAGTGTGCTGATCCACCAGAAAATGTTCGAAAGCCGCCTCTTCTTTGTCGACAAACTGATCGACATGGGCGCACAAATCATTCTTTGCGACCCGCACCGCGCCAACGTGATTGGCCTGGACCGCAAGCAGCAATTGAAAGGCATCAAGATGTCGTCGCCCGACATTCGTGCAGGGGTAGCGTTGTTGATTGCCGCGTTGTCGGCCAGCGGCACAAGTGAAATTTCCAACATCGACCAAATCGACCGCGGCTATCAAAATATCGACCAGCGCTTGAAAGCGTTGGGAGCGGATATCGAGAGAATTGCCTGACCTAAATTTTTGTATAGATAGCTATCGTTGCTTTTCATGAAATCTTCAAATACCTGGCGAAACCTTTTCGCCCTCTCCTGCCTGCTAGTGGTGAATGTTACCGCTATAGCACAAACCTATCGTCAAGGCTATATAATTGTTGCTACCGACACCGTTAAGGGACTAATAAAATACAGGGGCACCAAAGGGGTCTCACAAAAGTGCTCTTTCCGGAAGTCCATGAACGAAGCCGTCTCCCACTATGCCCCCAACACCATCGTCGCTTATGGATTTGACGGTCGCCACTTCAGGGTTTTACAACAATCGGATGGTGCCTATTTTGCGGAGGTACTGGTTGACGGAAACGTTTCTTTGCTTCGCCAGCGAAGCAACTACCAGGTATCAAAGAATGGATCACTCGTCGATATCTCCCCGAGCCAAAGCGAAGTGGTGGTCAACGGCCAGCGCTATACGAGCACCGCGGGCTCCACACAAAAGATCAAAGCCCTGGTCGAAGATTGTCCTGAGCTGAACGCGCGGGCTACTCAATTCTCTTATTCAGAAAAACATCTCGTAACACTGGTGGAGGACTACAATCGCTGCAAAGGTCAACCGTATAAAGTCTATCGCCCGGCACGTAAAAAAAGTGAGTTCGGATGGGGAGTATACGCAGGGTTGGCGCAACCGAATTTCAAAACTACTTCGAGTTATTCTTACTATAATAGCGGCGACTACCATTCTCCCGTATCGTTTACGGGTGGGCTTTTCATACGCTCCACCCTTCCCAGTATAACCGAGCGCTTGCAAATTCAACAAGAGGTAGCCTATTTTCAAACGCAGGCCTCACACAGCTATTTTTCATACACCGTGCTGAGGGATGTTTCCATTTCTTTTGAATACAGCGGCATCAAGGCGCCCGTCAGCTTCCGCTATTCTTTCCTGGACAAAAATATTAAGCCTTATGTACGCCTGGGTGTTGTACCCGCTTTCCTATTCAAAAGAGAGGTGCACAATGACGCTCAACCTGACCGACACATTGCCCTGAACGATGTAAACTTCAGTTTGCTAGGTGGATTGGGTCTGGAGACGAAAATTTCGAAGCATAAGGCCCTGTTCCTGGAATTCAGATATGAAAAGAGCGGGGAGCTTTTGGTCGTGCGGAGCGACAATGGCAACACGCACGGGAGTGTGCGTTACCTTTCGTTAGTCGGTGGTTTTAAATTTTAAGAATAACACGTTACAATCCCTCCCTTTGTGAGAAACTCAGTCATTGTCATTTTAAGTTTTATAGCGACTACCGCTTTCAGTCAGAAAAATTTCAGACCCGGATATATTCTAAAAGAAGCAGATACCGTGCGGGGCACGGTGCAATACCGCGAGGGCAATGCGTTGCTTGGAAAATGTACTTTTCAAGCGACCGGTCAGGCAGAAGCCATTACCTATGCACCCACTGAAATCAATGGCTTCGGATATGAAACCCGTCATTTCAAATCGGTGGTGATCCGTCACGAATTTCAGTTTGTCGAGATCATTGTTCAGGGCCGGGCAAATCTGCTGCGCCGGGGACAGGACTACTTTGTCCAGAAAGATACCGCCCTCGTTGCGCTGACTTCCACAACAACCGACGTGTTTATCAATGGCCGTCAATACAAAAATGAAGACAAAAACTTCGCCAATAGGCTAAACGGCCTTCTCTCGGATTGTCCCACTTTCAAAGGAGGCTTGGAGAAAATCAATTTGTTTACGCTTTCACCACCACAAATTGAAAGTAAATTCTCAGCTGTTGTTTCTTCTTATAACACATGTCAGGGCGGCCCCTCCAAGAAACATCAAATTGCCAAAAATAAAAAAACATTCTCGTGGGGAGCTGTGGCGGGTGTCGCTACGATAAATGCCGAAAGTTACATTGATGTTTTGGATCCTTCCTGGTTTGCGTATAGAAACACTCCAGTCGATTTCCAAAATACTTCATCTTTTACGGGAGGACTTTTTGTCGATGTCGTCAATCCAAGGTTCAGTGAAAAATTTCACATTCGAGTGGAAGCCAACTACTTAAGTGCAAAGCTTTCAGCCCGGAAAATTTATCCCCCCTTTTTCCAACAATACCCCGATACATCCGTCGTCACGGCCAATTATAAGGCCATCACCGTTCCCCTTTCTTTTGTATACAATTTCAACACAAGAAATTTTTCACCCTATCTGCGCGCGGGATTCGGCCCGGTTTTTTTGCTGAACCAGAAGATAGGGCAAACGATAGATTTCGGCAGCACCACTAAAACAGAATACAAAAAAGAAGACATCGTTCCTATGATAGCAACGACCTTCTCCTTTTGCTTCAGTGCTGGCGCCGATTATAAAATCGGAAAACAAACCAGCTTCTTTGAAATACGCTACGAGCCAAAAATCCAGATGTTAAATTCAGCCGATCCAGCCAATTCCCTCAAAATTGGATATCTGAAATTTCTGGTCGGGATTCGCTTTTAAACCACCAAACTATTGGATGATGTCCTTCAGGGACTGCTTCAGCCTCTGAAGGGGATTTGTCTTGTTCACAAGTCCCAGGCCATGAGGCTACATTAGGGAATTCACTTATAGTAGACGGAATTCCGATACGAATCAAAGGTTGATGTGCTCAATGGCTACCTTTCAAATAGTCTTAGCGTAGGCTACATGAACCTCACGGCAGGTCTGCGCTTTTAAAATTCGATCTTCAACGCCACCGGGCAATGATCCGAGCCCAGGTATTGATTGTAGATCAGCGCATCCTTCACATTGCCGATGAGCGACTCGCTCACCAGGAAATAATCGATTCGCCAGCCCGCGTTTTTTGCACGCGCATTGGTCACAAAATTCCAGTAAGTGTACTTCACTTCTTCCGGATAAAATCGGCGGAACGTGTCCACAAACCCCGCCTCCAGTAGACGCGTGAAACCGTCAATCTCGCGCTGCGTATAGCCTGCTGACTTGTTATAATTTTCCTTTGGACGCGCAATGTCGATCGGCTGATGCGCTACGTTAAGATCGCCACAGGCAATAACGGGTTTCCGGCGACTGAGCCATTGCAAATATTCCATGAACTCGCGGTCCCATCGCTCACGATAGTCCAACCGTGCAAGTCCCTCACCGGCGTTGGGGGTATATACCGTGACCACGAAAAAGGTCGGATATTCTGCGGTGATCACTCTTCCTTCCTGGTCATGTTCTTCCATGCCCATATCGTAAGTCACGGACATAGGCTCGGTCCTAGAAAGAATGGCCGTACCGGAATAGCCTTTGCGGGCTTTAGATGAGTTGATGTAGGTGTGATAGCCTGGCAATTGCTCCAGCGCCGCACGCGCGTCCTCCACGCCCGCCTTGGTCTCCTGGAAACAGAGAATGTCAGGATTCATCTCCGCGATGTCCTTCAAGAAATCCTTCTTGATGATGGACCGTATTCCGTTCACATTCCAGTTGACGAGGTGCATGGGCAGGGGTTGATGTTAGAGGGCGTAAAATAAAAAAAGTCCCGCTCTGGCAGGACTTTTTCAATATTTTAAAAGGAGGAAAGATTAAGCTTTCTTCGCTTTGAATTCTTCTTTGATCTTTTCTACATCCACGTTCTTGATCACGGGCTGGAAGTTTTGATTCTTCAGCGACTGACGTCTCACTGCGGATACTGCCTTATCTTTGCGGCCTTTTCTCTTAAGTCTGGTTATTGCCATGATTGAAATTCTTTAAAAGGAGCGCAAAAATAACCGCTAATTCCGGTTTTGCAAAGACCCTTCGCCTTTTTATTGAAGAAAATCCGCGGAAGTCTCCAAGCTCTCATCCCAATCCCGGCTCGGGCGTGGAAATACGCTTGTTTTCCAGCTCGATCCGGAAGTTTATTTTGGCCTTCAGGGCATCAAATATCCGCAATACGGTGCCCACGGTCACATTGGTGGCGTTTTTTTCCAATTTCGAGATCTGCGCTTTCTGAACGCCCACCAGCTTGCCCAACTGCTCCTGAGTTAAATGCCGCTGCTGGCGGGTGGTCTTGATCATCTCGCCAAGCAATTCGAGGGTAAGCTCAAATTCGTATTCGTCGCGCCGGGGAGTGCCCCGTTTGCCGATCATTTCGTCCTTGACCTGGTCGAGGGTGTAGGTTTTCAATTTCGGTTTCATGTGTATTGTTCAATATAAAGCTGCCTTAGACTATTTGCCTTTTTTATCTCCTCGCGGGCCACCTTGTCGGTCTTTTTCACAAATCCGTGCGTGGCGACCACCAACGTGGGCTTTTGTTTCACATCCCAGAAGGCCAGCAACCGGTATTGCAACCCCTGGTATAGTGTTCTGAACTCCCAGATCTCCGGCGTTAGTTTTTTAAAAAGGCTGACGTCGTTCAAAAACCTGGCCTTATCCATGTTATACAGGATCTTACGCTGCGCTTTTTCATTTATAGACCCTATAATAAACGCGCCTCCTCCAGGAACACAACGTCAAATTTTGCCTCCATCTGGTCATCGCTAACGAAACATCCAAACCTACAAAAAGTTTCCATAAATGGAAACTTTCATCGAAAAAATTCTCCCAAATCCCAAAAGGCCCCAATTCCCTCAAAACGTCGCGTGGGCTCTTCAAATCCCCGATTTCCTTTTTAGCTTTGCGGCCATATTATGGAAAAACCCACCTTACCAAAAGGCACGCGCGATTTTGGCCCGGCCGTGATGGCCAAACGGCAATTTATTTTTGAGACCATCCGAAGCGTATTCCAGAAATTCGGCTTCCAACCCCTGGAAACCCCCGCCATGGAAAACCTTTCCACCCTCACCGGGAAGTATGGCGAGGAAGGCGATCAATTGCTTTTCAAGATTCTTAACTCGGGCGATTTCTTAAAAGATGCCGATGCCCAATTGTTAAGCGCAAAAAACTCAAAACAGATAACGTCCAGCATCTCTGAAAAAGGCCTGCGCTACGACCTCACGGTTCCCTTTGCGCGCTTTGTGGTGATGAACCGGAACGAAATAACTTTTCCCTTCAAGCGCTACCAAATACAGCCGGTTTGGCGTGCCGATCGTCCCCAAAAAGGACGGTATCGTGAATTTTACCAATGCGATGCCGACGTGGTCGGGACCGATTCGTTGCTCTGCGAAGCGGAGATCATCCTCATGATCACGGAGGTATTTAAAGGACTGGGAATTTCCGACTATACCATCAAGATCAATCACCGCGGTATTCTTTCCGGTATTGCCGAAACCATCGGTGCAAAACAAAACGAGACCGCGTTGTTTGTTGCCATCGACAAGCTGGACAAGATTGGCGAGGAAAAGGTAAAAGACGAACTGCGCCCCAAGGGTTTCTCCGAAGAAAGCCTCACCGCCTTGTTCGAAATCCTTCATGTAAAAGGTTCAAACACAAACAAGAGCGCCTTCCTGCAATCGCGCTTCGACGCTAGCGAAAGCGGCCAAAAAGGTCTGCGCGACCTCCAGGAAGTTTTCAATTTGCTAAAGAATTATAACGCCTCCGACAATCACGTGGAGTTTGATGTCTCCCTCGCCCGGGGTCTGAGCTACTACACCGGATGCATCTTCGAAGTGAAGATCAACAACGTGGCCATCGGAAGCGTGAGCGGCGGTGGGCGTTACGACAACCTGACCCAAGCGTTTGGTGACAAAGAGAATTTGTCAGGAGTAGGATTTTCATTTGGCGTGGACCGCATCTATGACGCCATGGAAGAATTGAATCTTTTCCCAAAAGGAGCCACGGCAACGTCGAAAGTGTTGATCTGTCATTTTGATGATGATAGTCTCTACTACGGCCTGGGCGTGTTATCGGCACTGCGGGCAGAAGGCATTGCCTCTGAGATCTATCCCGACAACGCGAAGCTGAAAAAGCAATTGGATTTTGCCAACAAAAAAGCCATTCCCTACGCGATCGTTATTGGCCCCGAAGAAGCACAAAGCGGGCAATTGGCTCTCAAGAATATGGACCGGGGCGAACAGGAAAAACTCCCGATCGAACGGATTATTGAAAAAATAAAACAACCTTAGCAGGCGCCGACAACGACTATGGTGCATTACATCTCCAGCACGAAGCTGACCCTGCATGATCTCGCCCGCCTGCACGAAGGCAAACACACCGTGCAACTCTCCGAAGAGGCACGTCAACGCATTGCCCGTTGCCGCGACTACCTCGACAAAAAACTGCAAGGCACCACCCAATCCATCTACGGCATCAACACCGGGTTTGGGTCTTTGTACAACAAGAACATCTCTGCCGATCAACTGGAACAACTACAGGAAAACCTGGTGAAGTCACACGCCTGTGGCACTGGTCCCGAAGTGCCCGAAGAGATCGTGAAGCTCATGCTGTTCCTGAAGATCCAGTCGCTGGCCTATGGCTATTCCGGTGTGCAGACCGAAACGGTAGACCGCCTGGCCACGATGTTCAATCACGATGTGCTCCCGGTCATTTACGAGATGGGTTCGCTGGGTGCATCGGGCGACCTGGCACCGTTGGCTCACCTTACGTTGCCCCTGATTGGGTTAGGCGAAGTACAACATGAAGGAAAACGGATTACCGGCAACGCGCTGCAAAAAGCGATGCAATGGCCTCCGCTCCGTCTCCAGGCGAAAGAAGGATTGGCGTTGCTCAACGGCACGCAGTTCATGAGCGCCTATGGTGTGTGGTGCACGCTTCACGCCCATCGCCTGCTGCAATTGGCCAACATCATCGGGGCGCTTTCGCTGGATGCCTTTGATGGTCGCATCGAACCTTTTCTTCCCCAGGTGCATGCCATCCGTCCTCATGCGGGACAAATGAAGGTGGCAGCACAGGTAAATGATATTTTATCAAACAGCGAGTTGATCCTGCAAGCCAAGAAGCATGTGCAGGACCCCTACTCCTTCCGTTGTATCCCACAAGTGCATGGTGCGAGTGCAGACACGATCGACTATGTGACGAACGTCTTTTTGGTGGAGGTCAACAGCGTGACCGACAATCCCAATGTGTTCCCGGACGAAGACACCATCATTTCGGCAGGCAATTTCCACGGGCAGCCCCTGGCCCTGGCCCTCGATTTTTTGGCGATTGCCTTGGCGGAGCTGGGCAGCATTTCGGAGCGGCGAACCTACCAACTTATTGCTGGATTGCGCGACCTGCCCAATTACCTTGTGGCCACTCCCGGTATCCATTCCGGACTGATGATACCGCAATACACGGCCGCCTCCCTGGTAAGTCAGAACAAACAGCTCTGCACGCCAGCCTCCGTCGACTCCATTGTCTCGTCGAACGGACAGGAGGACCATGTGAGCATGGGGGCCAATGCGGCCACCAAAGCGCTCAGGGTAGTGAACAATCTCTATTCCATCCTGGCCATCGAACTGCTCACGGCGGCCCAGGCGCTCACCTTCCGGCGACCTTTGAAAACTTCTCCGTATCTTGAAGATTTTGTGGATACTTTCCGAAAGACGGTGCCGTTTATAGAGGAAGACCGCGTATTGCATGATGACATCAAAAAAGCAGAAGAATTTCTGAAACACTGGAGCCCCTCGCATGAATCGTAGATCGTTCATACTGCTTTTCTTCTTGTTCACGGGCGCCCTGGTCGCGCATGCACAATATACAAGCGTTGATGGCGACTTTCAAGTGGATCAAATCAAAGGATGCGCGCCGCTCACGGTGAACGTGGTGAGTACGGTTCCGCCCTGCAACGGCACGACACCCTGCGACATGGACTATGAGGGAAATAACAACTTTCAATCCCTGGCGTTCAGCCACGTATACACACAGCCCGGCACGTATACATTAAAAATTCTGTTCCAAACCCTGGGTTTCGATGAGATCACCATCACCGTGGTCCCGAACATACAACCCGCGTTTGACCTGTATACCTGCGGTGGCAACGAAGTACAGGTAAAGGTCACCGACACCAACTACAATCAATACATCATCAGCTATAGCGACGGCGTCGTGATGCCCCCGGTTCCGTCGGGCAGCCTGGCCAAAGACAGTCACCCGTTTGGGTCGTCCGGCAATAAAAGTGTTAGCGTGAAGGGTGTCAACCTTGGTGCCGCCGACAACTGCAATGCCGCCACGCAATCCGTTGATGTCGTGCCTACCCTGGCAACACCAACCATCACGCAACTGACCGTTTTAAGCGCGGACCAGATCCAACTGGATTTCAACGATGTTCCCAACACCCTCTACAAACTAGACATCGCCACCAACGCAGGCAATTTCCAGCAACTGCAGACCGTCTACAACGCTACCACGACGACGGTGAAGAACCTGATCGCGGATGACAATTATTATCGTTTTCGAATGGGCGTTTTCGATCCGTGCGCCAACACCACGGTTTACCCCGCGGACGTGATCGCCAGCGCAAATTTTGACGTGTCGCCACAAAACAACGTGAACAAGGTCACCTGGGCAACTTCGGCAACGGGCATTACCGGTTACTCGCTCTCCAAAAGCACGGCGGGCCCCATCGCTGTCGCCGCCGGCGCCACTGCTTACGACGACACGGCCATCATCTGCGGAACGGAATATTGCTACCAGCTCACGTCAAACTACGCCAACGGCAGTAAAAGCATATCCCTTCAAAAATGTGCTACGGCCATTTCCACCAATATCCCCACCGTTGTGGAGGACATTTCCGCTGTCGTAACCGACAATTCCGTAGCCCTTCAATGGACACAGGACCCGGCTTTCAACGCCAAAACCTACACCATCACCAAAGCGACGAACGGCAACTACGTCCCCCTGGGAACGTCGACGACACCCTCCTTCACTGACGATGCCTATGCCACAGACGCCACGATTTGTTACCGCATCGGCTACCAGGATGTTTGTGGCAACAGCAGCCCCGCAAGCCCGGATATTTGTCCCATACAACTTTCCGGCACCGTGGAGTCCGACAACAGCATCAACCTTTCGTGGACGTCCTACAACGGCTGGAAAAATGGCGTGGCAAACTATCACGTAGAAAAATTCGACGACCAGGGACAACTGCTCCAGACCTTCGACACCGGCACGGCCACCACGCTGCTGGACGATGCCGAAGATTTTACACATCAGGTATACGTCTACCGGGTCACGGCCACCGCGGTGGATGCGGGCATTCCCGTGTCGGTCTCCAATGTGATCACGGTCATCAAGGAGCCGAACCTATTCTATCCCTCGGCCTTCACCCCCAACGGCGACGGATTGAACGACGTGTTCAGTGTGGTGGGCCAGTACACGGCCCGGTTCGAGTTCAAGATCTTCAATCGCTGGGGCGAACAGCTTTTCTTTACCGACAATGCGACACAGGGTTGGGATGGCACCTACAAAGGCAACATCATGCCGGAAGGCACCTATGTGTTCCGTGCCAAGATCACCGACCTCATCAACCGCACCTCCGAACAGTCGGGCACCATCGTGTTATTCAGAAAGCGGTAAAATCAAGGTTCTCAGGGACCCTCAGAATGTATTGGATTTTGCCCACACCATTTACCCGCAATCATTTACCTTTACCGGGAAGAAAGCAATTCACAACTGAAACGAGCAAGCTATGTTTGATATGATGAAAATGATGGGCAAGGTAAAGGAATTCCAAGCCCGTATGAAAGAAGTGCAAGACAACCTGGAGAAGCTCCAGGCGCACGGCGAATCGGGTGCCGGCATGGTGAAAGCTACGGTTACCGGAAAAAAAACACTGATCGCTATCGACATCGACCCGGCCCTCCTCAAAGGGGAAGACAAAGTCATCTTGCAAGACCTCGTGGTGGCCGCCGTCAACAAAGCGATGGAAGCGGCTGACGCCATGGCCAAAGAAGAGGTGCGCAAGAACACGGATGGGCTGCTGCCCAACATTCCTGGTATGGACCTCGGCAGTTTGATGGGATGAGCCAAACGGCGGTTGTTATCCTCAACTACAACGGCGCCGCGCTGTTACCGACGTTCCTGCCCTCGGTGCTGCAGCATTCCGGAGGCGCCGAGATCATCGTTGCCGACAACGCCTCCACCGATAACTCTCTCGCCATACTTGAAAAGGATTTCCCGTCGGTTAAACGCATCGTACTCGATAAGAATTACGGCTACTGTGGAGGCTATAACCGGGCCCTCGGGCAAGTGCAGGCCGGCTATTACGTGTTGTTGAATTCCGATATAGAAGTAACCCCGCAGTGGCTGTCCCCCCTTACCCAGCTTCTGGATTCGGATGAGACCATTGCCGCCGTGCAGCCCAAGATCCTCTCTTATCGCCAGCGGAACACCTTCGAACATGCCGGGGCCGGTGGCGGGCTGATCGACGCCCTGGGCTATCCGTTTTGCCGCGGCCGCCGGTTTGATGTGGTGGAGCAGGACACCGGGCAATACAACGATACCACTGATGTGTTCTGGGCTTCCGGCGCCTGCCTGGTGATCCGGGCCGATGCGTTCCACGACATGGGCGGTTTCGATGAAGACTTCTTCGCCCACATGGAAGAGATCGACCTGTGCTGGAAGCTGAACCGTGCGGGCCTCCGGGTTTGCTACTGCGGGCAGAGCACCATCTATCACTTGGGCGCAGGCACCCTGGGCTATAACAATCCCCGTAAAACGTATCTCAATTTCCGTAACGGACTCTCGCTGATCTTTAAGCATTTCGATCGCGCAGAGTTGCTCTACAAACTTCCCCTCCGTCTGGTGCTGGACTGGGTGGCCGCGGTGGTCTTCTTGTTAAAGGGCCAGCCGGGAAATTTCAATGCCGTAGGAAAGGCGCATTTACATTTTATACGGCACTACGTCAGGGATAAGCGGAAGCGACGAGCGATTCACGACCAATACCCACGCTATTCCCGAAAGGCAGTTTACCCGGGCAGCATTGTGTTCGATTTCTATGTAAGGGGAATTACAAGGGGTCAATAGTCCCACACCGGGGTGCGCTTACGAAGGTGCTTGCGCATGTTCATGATAAAGGCCAGCGACAGGTAGAGGATGACCGGTGACCCGAACGTGATGAAGCTCGCATAGATGAAAAACAGGCGTATGGAGGATGTTGCAACACCTAACTTCTCGCCCAGGTGAGAGCAAACTCCAAATGCATAGGTCTCGAAGAAAAGTTGGATTTTATCTGCTACACGGTCCATATATGCCCTTTAGTATACTTTCGACTTCCCAAAAAGTTGATTTATCGACCAAAAGTTCGGCTCACAAATATAACGCGCCACCCCCCTCAAAATGTCGGGGTCCTTCATATTTTTTTGAGTATAATTGCAAAAAAATACACATAAGTATAGTTTTGCAAACCTGTTTAAATCAACCAATAAATCTAAATCCAATGAGAAAAGTAGTTTACTCATTTCTGATCTTCGCAGTACTTACCCTCGCGGGCTGTACCCTGCCCAAGATGGTGAAAATGTCAAAAGACCAGCAATTGACGGTTACTCCGAACCCGCTGGAGGTTCACAAGGATACAGTTGCCTTCGATATGGCGGCTAACCTTCCGGTTAAAATGTTGAAGAAAGGAACCGTCTACACGGTAAACTCCTTCTACAAGTATGGCACCAACGAACTGGCGCTGGACCCCATCCCGTTCAAGGCTGAGGACTATCCTAACAGCAAGACCGAGCCTCCCCGTGTAACCAAGAGCTTCTCATTCCCTTATCAACCCGCATACAAAACAGGTACTGTGGAAGTTGAAGGCGTAGCTTCTAAAGGCGAAAAAGCCAAGAAAACTCCCCGTCTCCCGGTTGCTACCGGTATCATCACCACCTCTAAACTGGTGAAACCCGTATACTTCGCTGCTTTCGCAGAACATGGCTATAACAACCAGGAAGAACTTGTTCCCGTAGTGATCCCTGATTTCATCTTCGAACAAGGCAGATCCGTACTGAGACCTACCGAAATCAAGAGCACAAAAGGTAAACAACTGGATGCCTTCATCGCTTCTAAGAACGCTACCCGTACCGTTACCATCACCGGTACCCACTCTCCTGAAGGTGCTGAGCGTATCAACGCTAAATTGTCTCCCGATCGCGCTGCTGCCATCGAAAAATTCTATCGTGCTGAAATGAAGAAGTACGACTACAAAGGCAAAGCCGATTCGATCAACTTCATCCTGAAGCCTGTTATCCAGGACTGGAACGAATTCAAGAACGCACTCTCTACCTACGAAGGCATCACTTCCGAAGAGAAAGCAGAATACCTGAACATCATCAACGCCGGCGGTTCTTTCGAAGATGTTGAAAAACAATTCAAGAAACTGAAGACTTACAAGAAAGTGTTCAAGGATGTATATCCTAAACTGAGAACTGCTAAGACCGAAATCCTCGTGGTAAAAGACAAGAAGACTGACGCCGAAATGTCTGTTCTTTCCAAGCAAGTAACACAAGGCGCGATCTCTGCCGACACCCTTTCTTTCGAAGAAATGATGTACGCCGCTACTTTGACTCCTTCCCTGGAAGAAAAAGCAGCGATCTACGAAGCCGCTACCAAGAAAGGTTCCAACTGGAATGCCCACAACAACCTCGGTGCTGTATATATCGCCCAAGCGATCGAAAACCCCAGCAACGCTGCTGCCCTGGCCGACAAAGCTCAGGCACAACTGGAACTTGCTGCTAAATTGAAAGAAGCTCCCGAAGTACTCGCCAACCTGGCTTCTGTGAACATGATGAAAGGCAACGCTTATGCTGCCTACAACAATGCTACCAAAGCTCTTGGCGCTGGCCTGAAAGGCGACAATGCTGCCGGTGTGAACGGTGTGAAAGGTGCTGCTGAAATCGTAAAAGCTCAGTACGCGGCTGCCGTTAGCTCTGAATCTGCTGCTGCCGACAACGCCGACAACCTTTTCAACAAAGGCTTGGCTCAAGTGTTGAACAAAGACTACCAAAATGGTCTGACTTCCTTCAAAGAAGCCACTGCCAAGAACAGCAACCTGGCCATCGCTTACTATGGTGCAGCCGTAGCTTCTGCCCGCCTCGGCAATGCCGACGACGTGGTGAGCAACCTGAGCAGCGCTGTGAAAGCCGATCCTTCCCTGAAAGAAGCTGCTTTGAGCGACCTCGAATTCTCGAAATTCGCCGCTACCGAAGCCTTCAGAAATGCATTGAAATAATCGATCTCATTGGTTAAACAGAGAGCCCCGGCCAAAAGCCGGGGCTTTTTTGTTTTTGGAGTGGCCAATAAAAAGCGGGGAATGCTTTTATCCTGTTTGTCCGGCCCCTATTTTTACGCACTTTCTGAAGAAATGCTATGAGAGAAATCCAGTTTAGAGAGGCCCTCCGCGAGGCCTTGAACGAAGAAATGCGCAGAGATCCCAGCGTTATACTGATGGGGGAAGAAGTGGCCGAATACAATGGCGCCTACAAAGTGAGCCAGGGTATGCTGGACGAATTTGGACCGGAACGCGTCCTGGATACACCCATTTCCGAACTCGGCTTCGCCGGCATCGGCGTGGGAGCGGCTATGAACGGCCTCCGCCCCGTGGTGGAGTTCATGACCTTCAACTTCTCGCTGGTAGCGATCGACCAGATCATCAACAGTGCCGCCAAGATCCTTTCCATGTCGGGCGGCCAATATAGTGCCCCCATGGTGTTCCGTGGCCCTACGGGCAACGCAGGCCAGCTGGGTGCCCAACACTCCCAAAACTTCGAGAACTGGTTTGCCAACACTCCCGGATTGAAGGTGGTGGTACCCTCCAACCCATACGACGCCAAAGGCCTCCTGAAGTCCTCCATCCGCGACAACGACCCCGTGATCTTCATGGAGTCGGAAGTGATGTATGGCGACAAGATGGAGGTTCCCGCAGAAGAATACCTCATTCCCATTGGCGTGGCCGATGTGAAGAAGCCCGGCACGGATGTGACCATCGTTTCGTTTGGCAAGATCATGAAAGTGGCCCTGGCCGCGGCTGCCGAACTGGAAAAAGACGGCATCTCCGCCGAAGTGATCGACCTCCGCTCGGTGCGCCCCATCGACTATGCGGCCATCGTGGAGTCGGTGAAAAAGACCAATCGCCTGGTGATCGTGGAAGAAGCCTGGCCTTTGTCCTCCATCGCTACTGAAATCACTTACCACGTACAAAAGCATGCCTTCGATTACCTGGACGCTCCCATTCAACGCGTGAACAGCTTCGACGTGCCCCTGCCCTACGCACCCACACTGATTGAAGCCATTCTGCCCAACGTCAGCAAGACGATAAAGGCCGTGAAAGGCGTTCTTTACAGAGATTAAGATCTTTTTAGTTTAGTTTAGCATAGAGAGGCTGCCCCAAAAAGCAGCCTCTTCTCATTTCGTTCGGATTTGGACTCTGGGCATACCCCGACCGTTGTTGGCGAGCACAAAGAAATGTTCACCTCTATTTTTCAAGCCAACAGAATGCTCCACGCCTCCTCTACACGGCCTTGCTTCAAATAATCCTGTGCCAGCCGGTGAATCGCTTCTCCACCATTCGTCCGCGCTTGTAGAAAATCAGATTGGGTTCGGATGGTCTGAAGGGACAATTCGCCGGGCAATTTCTCAACGTTACCCAGCATGCCGAGGTCATTTCCCGTGAGGACTTTACTGAGCCGGATATGCTCCGGGATTTGATCGATACCGATGCCAATGGTCTGCAAGGGCTTAGGTACTTTAAAAATGGATTCCGGTCCCACGCGACAATACCAGTCACCTCCCAGTCGGGCCACCGCGTCGAGTTTGAAGGGGTCGATCTTTCCTTGTTCGTCGAGGATCTCTTCTTTGATGTGCATCAGCACCACCTGGCAAAGCACCAGGTTGCCGGCACCTGCCTGGTCGCCCGTGGCAATGACTTGCGTCACTTTACACTCGAACGACACCGGCGCCTCGCCCACGCGCGGGGGCTTGACGACGGTGGATGCCACGGGTGTGAGCCCCGCCTTCACAAATTCGTTGACACCGCGTGGGTACTCAACGCTGGCCAGGGAGGCCTGCTGCACCATGGCGTGGTTCACAATGTTGATGACCACTTCGGGCACCTCCAATACGTTTTCATAGGTATCCTTGGTCGTGTTGTCGCGCCCTCTCCGGGAAGGTGAGAAGATCAGGATGGGGGGATTATAGCCAAAGCAATTGAAGAAGCTGAACGGGCTCAGGTTCACATTACCCGTTTTGTCTACCGTGCTGGCAAAAGCAATAGGCCGCGGTGTGATAGCGCCCAGCAGGTATTGATGGAGTTGAGGCAATGGTATTTTTGTGGGATCCAGGGTCAGCATAGCGTCAGGGCATGGGATTGATATCCTTGTTGGCAGGAACGCCGGGATTGACCGGCGACTCCGGGAAGACTTCATCCGGTTTGGGGAGTTTCACCAGCGCGTAGGTGAAGAGCACGATCAACAATGTGGGCAACAGATAGGCACCCACACGAAAACGAAACCCCGTATGACCGTAGGTCCAGGTTGAAAAATCAATGCCGGTTTTGACGAGGGCGGCAAAGGAAACCGCTATGAGGAGGGCCAGCACAACGGTTCCCAGCGCCCGCTTCAAGGTTCTCCGTTTCACCAAAAAACTGACTAGCCCGGCAAGACCAAAAGCGATGACGATCACGATGGTCACCGTAAGCAACGTGCGGGGAAAAGTGCGCAGGTAATTATACTTATAAATGATCAAGCCGATCTTGCCCAGCAGGTTGGGCTTTGAAAGCAGAAAGCTGTCCAGGATGACGAGCGCGATCAGAAGGAAATAAAATGACAGTTTACGCATACACGTTTCGTTTATAGCGAAGGAAGTATTTTACCGCTGCAGGCACCAAAGCCAATGCGAACACCGTCGCGTTCGGCATAGGCGTGCAGCGTCACCGTGTCGCCGTCGTGCAGGAACGTGCGTTCGGTGCCGTCGACCATGTGAAGGGATTTTTGTCCGTTCCAGGAAAGCTCCAGCAACGAGCCAAACGAACCGGGCGACGGGCCGCTGATGGTGCCCGAGGCATAGACATCGCCGACTTGGATGTTGCAGCCATTCACCGTGTGGTGGGCCAGCTGTTGGTTTACATTCCAATACATGTACTTGAAATTCGTCCTGCAAACCACGGATGCCTCCACGCCTTCGGGCTGGATCAGGGCCTCCATCACAATATCAAAATTCTTTTTCCCCTCGTAAGAAAGATACGGAAGCACATGCGGATTTTGTGATGGCCCCTCCACGCGAAAGGGCTCCAAGGCATCCATCGTGACGATCCAGGGCGACAACGTCGACCCAAAATTCTTTCCCAGAAAAGGTCCCAGCGGAACATATTCCCACTGCTGAATGTCGCGCGCAGACCAATCGTTGAACAAGGCAAAACCGGCAATATGGTCCTCTGCGTCAGCGGCGTGAATGGGATGACCCAGCGATGTTTGGCTGCAGGTAATAAAGGCCATCTCCACTTCGAAGTCCAGCTTATGCGTGGGGCAAAAAACGGGCGGCTCCTCTCCCATCTTCACCTGGCCACGGGGGCGGCGAATGGGCGTGCCCGACACCACGATAGAAGAAGCGCGACCGTGGTAGCCCACAGGCAAATGTTTCCAGTTGGGAAGCAATGCATTTTTAGGATCGCGAAACATAGAGCCCACGTTGGTGGCATGTTCTTCGCTGCTGTAGAAGTCCGTGTAGTTCGGCACGCGAACCGGCATGAGCAGGGTCGCAGTCTTTTGGGAGATCAATATCGCTTTTACACTTTCGTGTGATGACAGTTCACGATTGTCGTGACGCAGCAACCGGGAAATCCGCTCCCGCACGTTGCTGATGGTCTTCTTCCCCAAAGCAAAAAAATCGTTGAGCGTGGATTGATTGAAAAGGTCTGCCGGCAGATTCAGGTCCTTAAAAAAACCTAGCTCCGCTAAAGCCGCCAGGTCCACGATCGAGTCACCTATCGCCACACCTGCCCGCGGCGATGTGCTGGCCGTCCGGAAAATGCCAAAGGGCAGGTTTTGGATGGGGAAGTCGCTGTGTGGGGGCACAGGCACCCAGCTTTTAAGGATAGGGTCGTTTGGGTTGGTCATACAAAAGCCAAGTTAGCCATTTCTCAAAACTGATCTTCAACGCATCGTGATCAAATCGATAAATCAAACTCAAAGCGTTAATTTGCCCCGCTAACAAGCGGAATGCGTCAGACCGGCGTGCTGTCGCGGCTTATCCAGACCCCTTAATTTTTTTCATGAGCGATACCCAATTTCCACAATCATTTGAGCTGCGCATGCGCGAACAGTTGGGGGTGCGCTGGGATGAATTCAGTGCGGCCCATCAGCAACCCTCGCCGGTGAGCATTCGACTCAATCCAGCCAAACAGCAAAGTCCACCCGCCGGGGCGTTGCCCGTGCCCTGGACCACTTCGGGATATTATTTGAATGAGCGCCCCTCCTTTACACTCGACCCGCTTTTTCATGCCGGTGCCTACTATGTTCAGGAGGCCAGTTCCATGTTCCTGGAACAAGCTTTTCGGCAGGTAGTGGATGCACAAAAAGCGATCAACGTGCTGGACCTTTGTGCGGCGCCCGGTGGCAAGTCAACGCATTTGCTCAGTCTCATGAATGCCCAGAGCCTGCTGGTATCCAACGAGGTGATACGGTCGCGGGCTAATGTGCTGGCCGAGAACATACAGAAGTGGGGATACGGAAATGCCGTGGTCGTGCACAATGATCCCCAGGATTTTCAGCGCCTCCCGGGCTTCTTTGATGTGATGGTGATTGATGCTCCCTGTTCGGGCGAGGGATTGTTTCGCAAAGACAAACACGCCATGGAAGAATGGTCGCCCGACAACGTGGCGCTCTGTTCCAAACGGCAACGCCGCATCCTGAGCGATGTGTGGCCCGCCCTGAAAACCGGTGGCCTCCTCTTCTACTCTACTTGCACCTACAATCCTGACGAAAACGAAGACAACCTGGAATGGCTTCGGCAAGAACACGATGTGGAATTCGTACCGTTGATGTTGAATGAACAGTGGGGCGTCGAGGCCGTCGACCACCACGGCATCCCCGGCTATCGTTTCTATCCACACCGTGTAAAAGGCGAAGGCTTTTTTCTTTGTGTGGTCCGCAAAACAGAAGAGGTTCGTGAAAGCCGGGCGAGACACAAAAACTCGTTCACCGGCCCTTCAAAAAAAATAACGGAACAACTAAGCGCATGGCTAAAGAACGGAGCCGAAAAAACATTCATCCTCCGGCACGACCAGGTGCAATGCTTTCCCCAAGACAAAACGCCGGATATCGACTTCCTCGCCAAGAATCTATACCTCATCACGGCCGGCATCGTCATGGCCACGGTGAAGCATGAAAAACTTATCCCCGAACATCCCCTGGCTTTGTCGATAGACCTGCAGCCGGAAAACTTCCTCCGGCTTGACGTGGCCCTTCCGGAAGCGCTACAATATTTGCGAAAAGAGGCCTTGGCGATAACCACAGAAAAAAAAGGATTCACCCTCATCTACCACAACGATATTCCCTTGGGCTGGGCAAACGTTCTGGATAATCGCATGAACAATCTTTATCCTTCTGATTGGAGGATTCGGAAAGGATCGTGATGAGATGCTGTAGTACGTCGGCCTAAAAAAGAATGGCCGGTCAGAAAAAAACCGACCGGCACATTCTCCATAAACCAACCGTTGTTTTATATTTTAAAAAGCCTGAATAGATTCCAGAATACCATCCGGCAACGCCACCCCACTAAAAAATATACCAACGCAAAAAACTTTATCATGAAAAGAAGCCCGCTGGATCGCCATGGGCAGGGAACTTACCGACAGGGATGTGAACGCTGTGGTAAATGCCAGCATCATGACAAACACCACGACGGTGGACTGAAATACAAAGATCGACACCATGCTGACCATGATCAGCGCGAAGCTGATCCAGAAAGATTTTTCCAGACCGTATTTGTTCACCAGGTTGCTTATGGGCCACGAGATGAGCGCAGAAAGAACCAGGATGTTCACCAGGATGATCTTGCCCTGCCAGCCGTTGAACAGCACACCGACCTTGGCTTCGAGTATATCCGGGAACAAGTTGAACAAGACCGTGGTGGCCGTGCCCAGCACGACGCCCATAAAGAATATAAAACCGTAGCTGGACTTTTCTTCTACAGGCGTGGCGGCCGGTGATTCATCCTTCTTTTCTTCGTGCAGAGTAAATAGCGTAAGCGAATTCTTCTTCAGCGCCAACCCCGAAACAAA
>DATDAV010000269.1:0-1942 GCA_036525235.1 Chryseolinea sp.
AATCACTAAGAAATTCCAACCATGGCCAATTCGGAGGACGTTTGCGACAACGCGTTCGCTCACGACTCGACGCTCTACAAGCTGCTACGTGTTGCGAACTGATTTTCATAAAGCTGATCATGGGATTCGACTCCATCTCCGATCACGCAATCGCTCGTGGGTCTCGCGACACAAAGCAAAATGTATCCCGCTTTCGATTGCCGCTTGTTAATGGCGGTGGCTCCCGGCTGCCGCACCGTGCCGGAGATCAATTTCGCAGCGCAAGTGACACAACCACCGTAGTCACAACCAATTGGCAATTGAATCCCAGCCTTGAGAGCCGCTTGGTAGATTGGCTCGTCGGCCCCGACGTCAATCACCACTCCGCTGTTTCTCAGCGCTACCTTATATCTGTCACCAGTCGCCATTTTTATCTGTCACCAGTCGCCATTTTTGCAATCAATGCACCACATCACCCGTAAGATGATGCTCGTTGAAACTTGTCGATGATTTCATCATTGTGGACCAGCCGCCTGTTGAACTGCCTAGCTAAATTACCTGGCCTAGTTTCGGCTTCCAGAATGGACGAAACAGTTCAATTTTCGGACAGCGGTTCATCACTACACGAAGCCCTGCCGCTTCAGCCAGCGCCGCGGCCTCCTCGTTATAGACTCCAATTTGCCCCCAAAGAACTTTCGCGCCAGCATCAATGGCCTCGCGTGCGATGCCGGGTAACTCTTTGGAAGCGCGGAATACCTGAACCATGTCCACCGGCTCATCGATGGAGCCAATCGAGTCATAGACCTTCAGACCGCGTATCTCTTTTCCAGCTTCAAAGGGATTCACAGGCTTCATGTTATAGCCCTGTTCATGCAGTACCCGCAGGACTCCATAGCTAAACTTGGTTGGGTCCGAGCTAGCTCCCACCATGGCTATTGTCTTCACTTCAGACAGGATGCTGGCCAGATATTCAGCTGGATAGTCTTCGCGATGATTCATCGTAGCTCCTCATATCCAGATATCAGAGGTGCAGTCTCCCCCTGGATAGCGGGTTTCGTGACACCGCGATGGCCCGTTCGGTTCTTTGCCAAAATCAACCATGAAATCCTTGTTGATCTCCATGCCGCCTTTTTCGATATCGCAATCGACCATGAGCATCACACCACCCTTGTGACGAATCTCCGGGTAGAACTGATTGTCCCATGTCGAAAACAATGACGTTGTGACATAAAGGCGCCTGCCATCAAGACTGAGTTGGATCATCTGCGGCCCGCCAGCAACGTCAACGCCGTTGACTATCGGGGCTTTCTTTAGAAGACCGCCCATCCAGACCTGCCCTGTCATCACCGGATTATGTGGATCAGTGATATCATATTGACGGATATCGCCGTGCAACCAATTCGAAAAATACAGGAACCGATCATCCATCGATATGAGGATCACGGTTATCAGACCCGGTAAAGGGATCGGCCATTCGGGGTGCTTTTCATTTTCCACGTCGATGATCTTCTTGACGATCCAGTCATTGTCCTTCTTGTGCCAGTGTATAATATTCGACGACAAGGCCGCACCGACAAACCCATGCGTGGAGTCGGGATTGTGATGGAACCGGACCTCCAATGGAACGAGCCCGTCCTCACCAAGATAGACGGTGTTTTCCACCTTCTTCTTTTTGAAATCCCAAAAGTGAATTTCGCGCCCATATTTTAAAAGGCCAACTTCTTCCAAGTCAAAGCCCGGCATAAAGGTGTTTGGCGCCGCCCACTCGCTTGACACCATCACATTGTGTCGGGGTTGATACCAGAAGTCATAATTGAACTTCATCTTGCCGAGATCATTTTCCCACCGCCCTATAATTTCAAAATTCTTGTTCAGGTGCAAAAAGCCTCCTGGCGCATTGCCTTTGGCATCGCCCAACATCGAGATGATGATGTCAGACCCAAGACAGTGCACCGTATGAGGT
>DATDAV010000270.1:0-65550 GCA_036525235.1 Chryseolinea sp.
AGCTTTTTCAAAATCGCCGTCGGCTTCGGTGAGGGCTTTTTTACAATCCATCATGCCGGCGCCGGTCATTTGGCGAAGCTTGTTTACATCTTGTGCTGAAATTGCTGACATAATTATTTTTTTGATTTACTAGTGGTTGAATGTGGGATCGGCTTTAAACAAATCGTCCTACCAGCTTTTGTGTTGCAAAGCGGCAGGACGACCAAAGCTTTAATATCGTAATAGAAATTATTTTGCTTCTTCTACTGCTTCGTCAACGCGTCTTTTTTCATCCTCGTCTTTCTTGTGCGCAGCATCTTCCTTGTCTTTCTTACGCTCCATCAGCGATTCTTCAATCACTTTACCAACGTGTTTGGTCAGGATAGAGATCGATTTGAAAGCGTCATCGTTGGCCGGGATCGGGAAATCTACGCCGGAAGGATCGGAGTTGGTATCCACGAGTGCAAACACGGGGATGTTCAACTTTTGAGCTTCGGTCACAGCGATGTGTTCGCGTTTTACGTCGATCACAAAAAGCGCTGCAGGCAGTCTGTTCAGGTCGGCGATACCGCCCAACAGTTTTTCAAGCTTTGCTTTTTCGCGGGTGATCATGAGGCGTTCGCGTTTTGCCAGGTTGGTAAACGCTTCGTCTTTCATGAGTTTCTCGATTGACGAAAGTTTCTTCAGCGACTTGCGGATCGTGGCGAAGTTGGTGAGCATACCACCCAACCAGCGTTCGGTCACGAACGGCATGTTGAGGCGTTTTGCTTCCTCGGTCACGATGTCTTTCGCCTGTTTCTTCGTTGCCACGAACATGATCTTGCGACCGGAGCGAACGATGTTTTTCAGGGCGAACGTTGCCTCATCGAGGCGCGCCAGGGTTTTGTTCAGGTCGATGATGTGGATGCCGTTGTTTTCCATGAAGATGTATTCCGACATCTTCGGGTTCCACTTGCGGGTAAGGTGACCAAAGTGTACACCTGCATCCAACAGTTCCTGATATGTTAATTTTTCAGCCATTCTCTTTAATCGATTAACGCTTGCTAAACTGGAATTTCCTTCTTGCTTTTCTTCTACCCGGCTTCTTGCGCTCTACCATACGGGAGTCGCGGGTCATGAAGCCTTCCTTGCGGAGGGTAGGTTTGTTCTCGGGGCTGATCACTACCAGCGCCCGCGCAATGCCCAAGCGCACGGCTTCGGCCTGTCCTGTTATGCCACCGCCTTCAACATTCACAGTAACATCGTAGCTGGCCTCCAGTTTCAATGCTGCCAAAGCTTGTTTCACCAGGGTCTGGTGAATTTCGGAAAGGAAATATTCCTTCAGCTCGCGGTCGTTTATTTTGATATCTCCTTTGCCCGGCTTTACATAAACCCGTGCAATGGAGGTCTTTCTTCTACCGATGGTGTTAACAATCTGCATGTATCAGAACTTTAATTCTTTTGGTTGTTGCGCTGTGTGAGGGTGCTCTGCTCCGGCGTAAACGTGGAGGCTTCTGTAAAGCTCGCTGCCCAGTCTGTTCTTAGGGAGCATACCGCGAACGGCATGTTCGATGAGGCGCTCAGGGTGCTTGGAACGGATCATTGTGGGCGTATGCTCACGTTGTCCACCGGGATAGCCCGAGTGCGTGAACAGGACGCGGTCGGTCCATTTCTTGCCAGTCATTCTTACTTTCTCGGCGTTGATGACGATAACATTGTCACCGCAATCTACGTGCGGGCTGTAGCTGGCTTTGTGCTTTCCACGAATGATGTGGGCAATCTGGCTCGCTACGCGACCGAGAACCTGACCGTTTGCATCAACCACGACCCAGCCTTTTTCTACTGTGGCTTTGGTTGCGTAGGCTGTTTTATAGCTATTATGATCCATTTTTATTGATATAAACTAAATTAAATACACTACCCCCTTCAAAAAGGGACACAAAGGTAAATCGCTATTATCTGAAATGCAAGCCGATCCCAGTTTTTTGAGGACTGTCCTACCATCTCCTTTCAGGGATTCTGCCCAATAACGGGCTGTTTATGAAGGTTTTTGGTGGCGGGGGTACAAATTTAAAAAGACCGCCGAAATTCTGAAAATATTGGCGGTCCTTAAATTCCAAAACTCCAAAACCCCCTCGTTTTTCGACGATATTCCGAAATATCCGACTAGTTATTCAGGTCCAGTTGCCGGATCAACGCATACATGTCCTTGGGATAAGGGGCTTCGATCCGGTGCTCGTTTTCCGCTAAATCATTGAATGTCAGCGAAAAGGCGTGTAGAGCCATCCTTTTCATGAAGGGCTGCTCGTCGGTGTCCTTTTTCAGGTTAAAACCCCGCTTCACCTGTGAAAGAAAAAAAGGCTTACCGCCATACATCTCGTCACCGCTGATGGAGGCGTGCAGCGAGGCCAAATGGACCCGGATCTGGTGCATCCGGCCCGTAATGGGCTGGCATTCCACCAGCGTATGCTGCTTGTAGGGCCTTAGCGACGTAAAATAGGTCTGCGCGGGCTTGCCTTCGCGGCGGCTGAGCTTTACCACACCGTCGTCCTGCTTTAAAATGGGAATATCCACCAGCAGGTGATCAAAGTTATGGATACCGTCCACCAGGGCATGGTAGACCTTCGACACCTGGCGTTTTTCGAATTGTATGCTCAGGTGACGATAGGCTTCCGGATTTTTGGCGATGGCCAGCACTCCCGAGGTGTCCTTGTCGAGGCGGTGGCCCACTTGTGCCGTTTCCACGTGTTCGCGGGCCAATCCCAACAGGTTCACCTTCTCGTGGCGGTCTTCCAGCGTGGAGATAAAGGGTGGTTTGTTCACCACCACAAAGTTGTCATCCTCGAAAAGAATGATCTCTTCAAATTTTATTTTGGACGATTTCATCTAGTTCGTGGTGCTGGAGGCGGCCGGCGGTTCGGGGTGGTGCGCATAACGCTCAAAGAACTCGATCACGCGCAGCAAATGGTCCATCATTCTTCCGGGATTGCCGCTGCGGGTGAGCTCGTGGCCTTCCTTGGGATAGCGGATGTATTCCACCGGTTTGCCCTGGATCTTCAGGCTCTTGTAGAGCATTTCCGATTGGACCACACCGGTACGTAAATCCTGGTCACCATGAATGATCAGGAAAGGCGTATTGATCTTGTCGACATAGGTTAACGGCGACTCGGCATCGAGCAGTTTTTTTGTTTCCGGTTGCCATGGATAGCCCCCGAAATAGTCGGGCACGAGGCGCCAGGCATTGCCTTCGCCCATAAACGTGGTCAGGTCATAGACACCGCGCTGGGCGTTGGCGGCTTTGAAACGGTTGTCGTGGCCGATGAGCCAGGCCACCATGTAGCCGGCGTAGCTTCCGCCCTCCACGAACAGCTGATCTTTATCGATCCAGGGATGTTGCTTTTCGGCATCTTCCAAGGATGCCAGGATATCGGCCGCAGGACCTGCTCCCCAGTTCTTAAAATTTCCCCGTTTGAAGGCATCGCCATAGCCTCCACTGCCTCTCGGATTACAAAACACCACGCCATAGCCCCAGGCAGCTTCCAGTTGGAATTCGTGCCACATGCTGAATGCGGAAGGTCCCCACATGGCCGTGGGGCCACCGTGAATGTTCAGGATGGTGGGGTATTTCTGTCCGTCTTTGCGGCCTACGGGTTCGAGCACCCAGTATTGCACCTTCACGCCATCGGGGCGGGTGATCCAGTATTCTTTCGGGAAGATGAGTTTCTTGCCCCCGATCCAAGCCGTGTTCAACTTCGTGATCTGGGTTGTGGTTTTGTCTTTCAGGTTCAGGGTGTAGACTTCCCAGGGGCTGCCTGTTTCGGTTTGGGCATAGACGATTTTTCCTGCCTTCACCGTAAAATTCATCACGCCTTTGTCGTCGCCAATAACCTGCACGGGAGCGGCGCCGCCCTTCGCCGGGAGGCTATACAACGGCACGTCGCCGTCGGACTCGGCATTGAAATAGATGGTTTTGCCGTCGTCGGACCACGACTGGGATTGTACATCGCGATCAAAAGACTGTGTCAGATTGAGGTATTCGCCACCGGTGGCAGGTATAACCCCGATATCATTCTGTCTTCCCATGAATCCTTCGGTGGTTCCGATGATGAAGGAAATGGATTTCCCATCGGGAGCGTATTCGGGGTTGCTGATCGGGTGGCCGTCGACCTTTAAAAGTTCTTTCAGGTTCTTGCCATCGGCGTCCAGGGTCCACAGGCTGCTGTTGCGGGTGTAGTCGGGGGCGGTGGTGAGTTTCCAGGAGTTGGAGATAATGGTTTTGCCGTCGATGCTCCAGTCGGCGTTGTTAAAGCTTTGGTAGCCCGTGGTGATTTGTTTGGCTTCGGCACCGGCCTGGGCGGGGACCACGAACAGGTGGGTATATTTTTCTTCGGCTTCCAGGTCTTGTTCTTCCTGCAGGTCGAGGCGGGTTAGCACACGGGGATTTTTTTCGCTGGCGTTCTTTGCCAACCAGGCGCGCACCTCTGTCAAGGATCCGTCCGGAGTTGACCGGGTGTTCTTTTTCTCGTCGTCCTTCATCAGTTTCCAGGCGGGTTCATCGCGTTGCTTGCGGCCCGGTCTTTCATAGGTCCAGGGCACTTCGCCTTCGACGGCGCTGAATGGCATCGCGGAAGAAAACAGGATGCTTTTTCCATCGGGTGACCAGAGCGGGCGGCTGGCGCCGTATTTCACTTTGGTGATGGCATAGGCCTCACCGCCGGTGAGGGGCAATATCCAGATCTGGGCTGCGTCGCCATCGGCACGGACAAATGCCAGCGATTTGCTGTCGGGTGACCACGCCGGTTGGCCGTCGCGACGGTCTCCAAAGGTGAGTTGCACGGGGTCTTTCTTGCCGGTGGGGTCCAGCAGAAAAAGATGCTGGGTGTAATAGTACTCCGTGTTGCCGTTGGAGGTGTTGGTTTTTGTGGCTTTGCGGGTCACAGACGCCACTACGCTCTTGCCGTCGGGCGAGGCCGAAAGCTGGCTCGCGGTGGCGATTTTCATGAGATCGGAGGCCACAATGGGCGTCTTTTCCTGGCCTTGGGCCGCCGCGGTAACGGCAAACAGGAAAAGGGTTAAAACGCGTTGAATACGGTTCATAATTAGGTTAATGAGTTCGGTTTCAGTTCTTTGATGCTTCGGTCTCGCCACCTTCCAGCGGCTTAACACGCGGCAATTTAAAACTAAAAGTCGAACCCTTACCAGGGGTGCTCTCCACCTCGGCCTTAGAGTTGTGGCCGTCCAGGATGTGTTTCACGATGGCGAGGCCTAACCCCGTACCCCCTTTTTCGCGACTGCGGCTTTTGTCGACGCGGTAGAACCGCTCGAAGATGCGGGCCTGGTGCTCCGGGGCGATGCCTTCGCCCGTATCGGAGATGTTGGTCACGATATTTTTTTTGCTGATGTCGAAACTGACTTTCACCTCACCCCCATCGAAGCTGTGTTTGATGGCGTTGGAGACCAGGTTGGTCATCACCTGGTTGATGCGCTGCCAATCGGCATATACCAGCACTTTGCGCGACGGGCCTTCGATGGACAGCTTGATCTCTTTGCGGTCGGCTTTCTCTTCAAACTGTTCGAAGATCTCTTCCGTGAGCTTGTAGAGATCGATGTTCTCGAAATGCATTTTGATCTGGCCGGTCTCGATGTGCGAGAGCGTGAGCAGATCCTGCACGAGCATGTCCAGACCGTCGAGACTTTTGGCGGCCTTCTTGAGAAACTTGGTGCGCACGGTCTTGTCGTTCACGGCCCCGTCGAGCAGGGTGTGCACAAAGCCCTGAGCCGCGAAGATGGGTGTCTTTAGCTCATGCGACACATCGGCGATGAACTCGCGGCGGAAGGCCTCGAGTTTTTTCAGCTCGTCAATTTCCTTTTGCTTTAGTTCTGCAAACGAGTAGATCTCTTCGTTGATGGTTCGCAGCGGATTGAGGGGGGCCGATTTCTGTTTGTCGATGCGCGAAAGCTCTTTCTTTTTCAGTTTCCCCATCAGCTTGTACACTTTGTCCAGCTCGCGGAAAATGAGAAACTCCAGCACCACAAAAATTAAGATATAAGAAACCGAGAAACTGATGCCGAAAGCGACAAACAGCGCGCTCAGATCAACGCTTTTGAAAAGCGACAGGAATAACGACGTGATCAGGGCGATGCAGAGTGCCAGCAAAAGGGCCATTCCCCGTGAACTGTAAACCATGCTGTAAGGTAGTCGATAGTTTTTAGTTTCCCTTGGCCTAACCCCTGCGGTATTGTGGAAATGCGGTTCCTTTAGTTCAGGCTGAACTTATACCCCACCCCTTTCACGGTGGTGATATAATCCTCCCCGATCTTTTCACGCACCTTCCGAATGTGGACGTCCACGGTGCGGGCCAGCACATAGACATCGGAGCCCCAGATGTTTTGGAGCAGGTCTTCACGGCTGAACACCTTGTTGGGGTTTTGGGCCAGGAAGTACAGCAGCTCGAATTCCTTTTTGGGGAGATTGATCTCGCGGCCGAGGATGTTGATGGTATAGCTGGTACGGTCGATGGTGAGGTCGCCGATGGTGATGGTGCTGGTGGGTGATGATTTTTTGGAGTCGCGGCGAAAAAGGGCGCTGATGCGGCTCATGAGGGCCCGGGGTTTGATGGGCTTGTTGATGTAGTCGTCGGCTCCCACATCAAAGGCGGCCACTTCGGAGTATTCTTCGGAGCGGGCAGTGAGGAAAACCACGAATGTTTTTTGGAGCTCGGGGATGTCGCGCAGCAGGCGGCAGGTTTCCACACCGTCCATTTTTGGCATCATGATGTCGAGCAACACGAGGTCGGGAACAAACTTGCGGGCGATGTCCACAGCCCGGGTGCCGTCAAGAGCCGTCTTTACTTCGTAACCGCTTTTTTCGAGGTTGTATTTCAGAAGCTCCAAGATTGGCTCTTCATCATCAACGACAAGCACTTTGTGCATTTGCTTGTTTCCCATAGTTTAACTCTTTGGTACAAATTTAGCCATAAAAGAGGGCATTAAAAACGCGGCCATCGTTCTTAACAATTCCTTAACCGGTCGCTCTTTTCGGTAACATTCAAACGCTCCCCTCCGGTTCTAAAGTTCCGTGAGCGGTAATTGCGGAGTCGCTTTGAGTTTCAGAGGAACGGGTACTTTTCAGAGAGGAATTTGATGTAGGCCTTCAAATCGCCATGGAAACGTGTGCGCCATTCATCGCCAAAGATGTCCTGCTTGGCCTGGTACTGTCTGAAGTTCATGAAATAGGCATTATTGGGCAACCGGTCCTTGTAGCGTTGGCTGGGTTGGGACGTCAATGCCAGGGAAAGCGTGTCGAGGTGGAAGACGATGCGGCGGATCTCGTTTTCCTTCATCATCCGCTTATAGGCCAGGGAATCGGTTTTTTGAAAAGAGCCGTAGAGGCTGTCCAGCGCAAGGGCGCCGCGCAGCATGTGATCGACGAACTTGAGATAGTCTTCGTCTTCGTCCATGTAGGTGCGGTATTCCTTCCCTTCGACGCCGTATTTGTCGATGAGGAATTTTTCTGTGCCGCGGTCGCCGATGAACGTGGCGAGGTTTTCATTGAACTCGATGCTGTCTTTCACAAAAATGGTGGCGTGCGACATTTCGTGGATGATGAGGTTGGCCAGGTCGCCCTCGGACCGGTTCAGCATTTTGCTGAGGATGGGGTCGGTGAACCACCCCAGCGTTGACCATCCACCCGGATTCCGGATGATGACGTCATACCCTTCCGCCTCCAGTTCCTTTTTCAGGGCCAGTGCCTTTGCCTTGTCGAAGAATCCCTTGTAGGGCACCGCCCCCACCACGGGAAACTTCCATTCCTTGGGTTTCAGTTGGAACGGTTCGCAGGCCAGCACCACCCACATCACCTCCTCGCCTTTTTGGTCGTAGAGTGTTTTGTAGTTTTTGGTGTCTTTAAGTCCCAGGGAATCGATCGCGTATTTGCGCACTTCTTCGATGAGGTGGAGTTGTGCCTTGAGCGAGTCCGGGAATTGAGGGTCTGTCAGAAATTCCTCCACGGGCCGGGCATTCCACACGATGTTCAACTGGCCATAGCCCTGTTCGGCGCCGTAGCGCACCAGGTCCCAGAAGGCTACCGCCAAGACGGTGATCACGGCCAACAGACTCAGGAGAGTCCACTTGATTATTTTACCAACGCGCTTTCGCATCTATTCGGAAATTTGTGCCCAAGATCGCTTCATCTTTGGCGGAGGATGGTTTAAACTCAAAGGTCATTATCGGATCAACCCTGCAATATAAAGGGTTTGGAGAATTATTATCGGCATTCCCGAAAAACGTCAACTCACTGAAACAAATTTGCTTAGCTATATCGCCTTAAAGCAAAGAAAACAACGATGCATTTTTTCTGTTGATATACTTGTGCATCGCGTTTTTAAATTAAGGCCAGAGTCGTAATTTCACCGGTCTGTAAACGTTTGGCAAGTTGGCTGTAACCCTGAGGGAGTTATCCGAGTTTAACTCCACGTTTATCCTGCTACCCCAAATCATTTTGTAACTATAAACACGAACGATAGAGATGACTGACGCAAAAGAAAAATTGAAGGCGCTTCAATTAACCCTCGACAAATTGGATAAGACCTACGGCAAAGGTACGGTCATGAAGCTGAGCGACGACAAGATTGCCGATGTCTCTGCCATTTCCACCGGCTCGCTGGGGCTGGACATTGCCCTGGGCATCGGTGGAATTCCCCGCGGAAGAGTGACGGAGATTTACGGTCCGGAATCGTCTGGTAAAACTACGCTAACCCTGCATTGCATCGCCGAGGCCCAAAAAGCCGGCGGCCTGGCGGCCTTCATCGACGCCGAGCACGCTTTCGATAAAGCCTACGCCGAAAAGCTGGGCATCGATACCGAAAACTTATTGATCTCCCAGCCCGACAACGGCGAGCAAGCCCTGGAGATCGCCGACCACCTGATCCGCTCCGGCGCCATCGACATCATCGTGATCGATTCCGTGGCGGCCTTAGTGCCCAAAGGTGAATTGGAAGGCGAAATGGGCGAAAGCAAAATGGGTCTTCAGGCCCGCCTTATGTCGCAAGCCCTGCGCAAGCTCACCGGTACCATCAGCAAGACCGGCTGCGCCTGTGTTTTCATCAACCAGCTGCGCGAAAAGATCGGCGTGATGTTCGGAAACCCCGAAACCACCACCGGCGGTAACGCCTTGAAATTCTACGCCTCCGTACGCCTCGACATCCGCCGCATCGGCCAGATCAAAGAAGCGGCCGACGACATTACCGGTAACCGCGTAAAGGTGAAAGTGGTGAAGAACAAAGTGGCTCCCCCCTTCAAAGTGGTGGAATTCGACATCATGTACGGACGCGGTATTTCCAAATCGGGTGAGATCGTCGACCTGGGCGTTGAATTGAATGTGATTCAGAAATCCGGCTCATGGTTTTCCTACAGCGGCAATAAACTCGGCCAGGGCCGCGACGCCGTGAAGCAATTGATCGAAGACAATCCGGAACTGATGGAAGATTTGGAAAAGCGGATCAAAGAGAAACTTGCCGGACCGGAAGCTGCAAAGGTTTTGGACGGAAAGGAATTGAAAGAAGTGAAGGATTAATTATTATCCCATCCCAAATAAAAAACCTCCAGGAAATCCCTGGAGGTTTTTTTGTTGAATTTTAATGCATGGTCTGACAGCTGCAGTGCAACGACTGGAAGCTGTGGGTTTCTTCGTGCCAGGGGAAATTCTGGCTGTATTTGTTTTGTTCCCAGTAGAATTTCTTTCGCGGCGTCGTGTAGTTGCCCGTTTCGTTCAGGGTGTTAGCGTCATAGACACGGCCGTTGATCACGGTGTACGCCAGCGTGTTTGAATTCGCGATGTCGTCGAGGGGGTTTTTGTCCAGCACGATGAGATCGGCGAGTTTGCCGGCTTTGAGCGAGCCGATCTGGTCGTCCATGCCCAGGTAGGCAGCCCCGTTGATGGTGGCGGAATGCAATGCTTCCAGGGGTTTCATACCGCCCTGCACCAGCATCCACAACTCCCAATGCGCACCCATGCCTTGCAATTGGCCGTGCGCGCCGAGATTGATCTTCACTCCAGCGTCACTCAGCGCCTTGCAGGTCCGCGACGTGAGCATGTGGCCGTTCTCATATTCCTTGGGTGGCACCATGGTGCGGTGACGCGACCGCGCATCGATGATGCCGCGCGGCGTGAAGGTGAGCAGCTTGGTGTTTTCCCACACGTTGTTGTTTTGGTAGAAATAATATTCACCGGTGAGGCCCGCATAGTTCACGATGAGCGTGGGCGTGTAGCCGGTCTTGCTATTTTTCCAGAGCGTGATCACATCATTGTAAAGCGGCGCCACGGGAATGTTGTGCTCGATGCCCGTGTGGCCATCCATGATCATGCTGATGTTGTGATAGAACGTAGATCCTCCCTCCGGAACCACTTCGATGCTCAACTCACGCGACGCCTGGATGATCTGCTGGCGCTGTTCGCGGCGGGGTTGGTTATAGCTCTTCACCGAAAATGCACCAAAAGCTTTTGTTCTGCGGATGGCGCTGCGGGCGTCGTCGAGGCTGTTCACCACGGCTTTGAAGTCGCCGTCGGCGCCGTAGATGATCACCCCGGTGGAAAATACGCGCGGGCCCATCATGTTGCCGGCCTTGATCATTTCGCTTTGGCTGAAGATCATTTCCGTGTTGGACGAAGGATCGTGCGCGGTTGTCACGCCATAGGCCAGGTTGGCAAAATACTCCCACTGTTGTTGGGGGCTGAGGCCATAGCGGAAGTTGCCCAGGTGGGCGTGCACATCGATGATGCCGGGCATGATGGTCTTGCCTTTGACATCGATCACTTTTGTCCCGGCGGGAATGGAGACTTCACTGGTCTTGCCGAGGGCTTCGATCTTATTTTTGTTGATGATGATGGTGCCGTCTTCGATCACACCGTCGCCTTCCATGGTGATGAGGCGCGCGCCGGTGAAGGCCACACGACCGTCGGGTGTGTTCGATTTTATTTTGAGGCCGATCTTGATGCCGGTTGTATCAACGGGCGGCAAGGTATCGGGAGCGCCTGCTAGGAATTTGAAGCGTTTGTTCAGGTCGTTGCCAAAGTATTCTTCGCCCAGGGTCCAGAAAACCTTTTTGCTGTCGCGCGACCAGTGCAGGCTGATGCCGGCGTCGCGGGAAAGCTGGGTGACGGGGAAGCCGGTTGACTTGGAGTCCAGGTCGATCGTCTGACCAACGGCCGGCATGGCGGCCACGAACGCTTTGTGGAGTTGCGTGAAGGCGATCCACTTTTCGTCGGGACTGGGCACGAGGCGGTTGGCATATTTGGACGTGACCAGCGTGCGCTCGTCACCGCCGTCGAGACGGACGCTCTTCAATGTTTTGGTGAGGTCACCGAAGAGGTACCCGCCGGTTTGATAGAAGATGCGCGTACCATTGGCGTTGAACTGCGGGTATTCTCCCTGCGACACGATCCGTTTCATCTCTCCTCCCGCCACAGGCATCCAGTAGAGGCCTGGATTTTTTGTGAAGGTGTAGCCTTGGTGATCGTTGCCTTCTTCTTTTGCAAAAACAAGCTTGCTGCCGTCGGGCGAGAAAGTGGGTGTGCGGTAGATCCCCTTTTCGGTGGTGACCTTCTTTGGTGCGGCACCTTTTGTTTTCAGGTTCAGCGTGTAGAGGGCGCCCGATGTTTCGTCGCCCCAGGTCACGTAGGCGATGTCGTTGCCGTTTGCCGAAAAGGCAGGCTCGAATTCAAAATCTTTGGAGGCTGTGAGGCGTTGGGGCGTTCCGTTGGGGAGCTCTTTGCGCCAGAGGTATCCCACGGCATTGAAGAGCAGCGTCTTTCCATCGGGCGAGGTCACGGCGTGACGGATGGCTTTGCTTGTAAATTCATCCGCGAAAGCGGCGTTCTTGAAATGCAATGCTTCCGCGATCTTCAGGGTGGCCTCCACATGGAAAGGGATGTCGGTCACTTTTTGAGAGGCTACGTCGATGCTTTTGATCTTTCCTTTCGACCAGATCACAATAGCGGCATCATTGGGTGTCCAGCTAAAGCCGGGGTACACACCATAGATGGCCCAGGCTTCCTGTTGATCTTTGTTGAGGTCGTCGTAGATGGGCCACTCCTCTCCTGTTTTCAGATCGTGGATGTAGAGCACCGATTTCTCGCGCACGCGCTTCACGAAGGCCAGCTTTGATCCGTCGCGTGACACTTGCGGACGGGCCGCGCCACCGGGGCCACCCGTTAACACTTCCGTTTCGCCTTTCTGAAAATCGTAGCGCTTGATGACATAGATCTGGCTGTTGGGGTCTTTGTTGTATTGGAAGAATCCCCCGGGGTACATGTCTTCGCTGAAATAAAGATAGTGGCCATCGGGAGAAACGGAGGGTTCGTTCACGTCCTGCTGGTCGTTCTTGCGTTTGGTCAGTTGGAGGCCTGTTCCACCGGCGATGTGATACATCCACATCTCGCCGGCGCCCAGCGAGCGTTGCGAGGTGAAATGTTTGCGGGCCACGAGGTAGTTGCCATCGGGTGTCCAGGTCACGTTGTTGAGCAGGCGAAAATCTTCCTTGGTCACCTGGTGTGCATCGCTGCCATCGCGTTTCATCACCCAGATGTTGTCACCGCCGCCGGCGTCGCTGGTGAAGGCGATGAATTTTCCATCGGGGCTAAAGCGGGGTTGTACTTCCATGGGCAAGCCGCTGCGCAGCGCTTTGGCGGTGCCGCCCTGGATGGGGAGGGTGTAGATGTCGCCCAGCAAATCGAATACGATCTCTTTTCCGTCGGGGCTCACGTCAACGTTCAGCCAGGTGCCTTCGTCGGTGGTGAGTTTGATCTCTTTGGTGTGGGCGGCGGCGGGGGGTGTGGCCACGTCCCATTTTTTGTCTTTGTCCTGTGCCCATAACGGCAAACATCCTCCGAGGAGGACGAGGGTAAACCATACTTTCATTCGGATAGGGTTAATGAGTTACTGGGCTTGAAGATAGAAAAGGTTGTGGAGGATTCAAGGAGGGCATGGCGTGCGCATCCGGCGAAAAGCACATAAAAAAATCCCGAAAGGGTTTCGCCTTCCGGGATTCAAATGCTTTTATGAATTGTGGGTTGCCTTCCTGACGGGACTAGTTTGCACGGATGGCCAGTACAGGATCCAACCGCGCGGCCAGGGCTGCCGGCACAATACCGGATATCAATCCGATGGCCGACGAAACTCCGAGACCCAGCACGATATTCTTAATCGTTAGCGTCACGACGAGGCTTCCCATAGGGATGAACGTGATGAGGAACACGAGAAACAATCCCGCGAGCCCGCCAATCAAACTCAGGAAGATGGCCTCGAACAAGAACTGGAAGAGAATAAAATAGTTTTTCGCCCCCAATGATTTTTGCAATCCAATGATACTGGTGCGCTCCTTCACCGACACAAACATGATGTTGGCGATGCCAAATCCGCCCACCAAAATCGAGAAGCCTCCAATGATCCAGCCGGCAACGCCCACGACATCGAACAATCCGCTGATCACGTTGGCAATGGCTTCGGGGCGGTTCATGGCGAAGTTGTCTTTCTCGTCGGGTTTCAGTCCCCGGCGTGTGCGCAGGATGCCGCGCACCTCGTTTTCAAGTTCCACCAGTCCGACGTCCGACTCGTGTCCTTTCACACCGATGCGCGAGGTAATTTCCTGGGGCTTCCCTGTGCCGGTTGAGTATAGTCTGCGGAACGACTGGTACGGAACGATCGACGAATAATCGTTGCTGGGTGTGCCCAGGAAGCTCTGACCTTCCTTGCGGATCACGCCGACGATGATATATTTAAGATCTTTGATCTTGATCGTTTCCCCGATAGGGTCTTTGCCGTTGGGGAACAAGGCGGTGGCCACTTCGTTGCCTATAACGACCACATTGCGTCCGGCGCTTATTTCTTCGGCCGTAAAATACCGGCCTTTTTCGATGTTCACCTCCGAGATAAAATCATACCCTTCGCTGCCTCCCACGAGTCTGATCTGGCTGATGCTATTGCTGCCATACCTTAGCGTTGCGTTGCCTTTGATGGCAAAAATGGCCATGGCGCTCTCTTGCTTGAGGTTGGCTTCCAAAAACTTGAATTCGTTATACGAAGAATTGGGCCGGTTCCAGAAATCCCACCAGCGGTATTCGCCATCGGCGTCGGCCGTGAAAGGCCATTTTTCGATATAAATAACCCCTGTACCGAGGAAATTGAGGCTGTCTTTGATGTTTTTCTCCAGCGAGTCCACGATGGTGAGCACGGCAATGATGGCAAAGATGCCGACGGTTACCCCCAGCAAAGAAAGGATGGTGCGCAACACGTTCGATTTGAGCGCCTTCCAGGCGAAGCGAAAACTTTCGTAAATCTGGGCTAAGGTCTTCATTCAGGAACTTTTAACGCGGTTGATGGACTTTGGGTTTGTCGGCAATTTTGTGCTCGAATTACGTCCTATAGACTTAAAAACCGCTTTTTTGTTACACCCCTGAAAAAAGAGGGGTCTTTTGTCGGAAAGGCCAATTCTTGCCTTATTTTTGCACCTCTTAAAAAATTTTACCCTTTATTGGGCCTCTTTTGCTCTCACGAATATGAAGTTATCAGAATTCAAGTTTGAACTCCCGAACAACCTTATCGCCCTCGACCCTGCCGAAAACAGGGACGAATCACGCCTGATGGTGGTGCATAAGGATACTGGCAAAATAGAGCACAAGATCTTCAAAGACGTGGTGGACTACTTCAAGGAAGGCGATGTGATGGTCGGCAACGACACGATGGTATTCCCCGCACGCCTCTATGGACGCAAGGAAAAGACCGGCGCCAAGATCGAAGTGTTCCTGCTTCGCGAGCTCAACGCCGAGATGCATTTGTGGGATGTGCTGGTAGACCCTGCCCGCAAGATCCGCGTAGGCAATAAACTCTATTTTGGCAATGGCGACCTGGTGGCCGAAGTGATCGACAACACCACTTCCCGCGGCCGCACGATCCGCTTCCTGTTCGACGGCGACTCTGCTGCTTTCGACAAAGTGGTGGAAACCCTGGGCGAAACGCCGCTGCCCAAATACATCAAACGCAAGATCAAGCCTGAAGATAAAGAGCGGTTCCAAACCATCTTTGCTAAACACAAAGGCGCCGTTTCGGCTCCAACAGCCGGCATGCACTTTACGCGTCAGTTGCTGAAACGCCTCCAGATCAAAGGTGTGGATATGACCTATGTGACACTGCACATCGGCTTGGGAACTTTCCGTCCCGTGGATGTTGAAGATCTCACCAAACACAAAATGGATTCCGAGAACTTCATCGTGGGCCAGGAGGCTGTTGATATTGTGAACAAGGCGCTCGACAATAAAAATCACGTGTGCGCCATTGGCACCACCACCATGCGGGCATTGGAATCGGCCGTGTCGGCCACGAACCGCCTGAAGGCCCGCGAAGGCTGGACGGATAAGTTCATCTTCCCGCCCTACGACTTCAAGATCTGCAACGCCATGATCACCAACTTCCACATGCCCGAGTCGACACTGCTCATGATGGCTTCCGCTTTCGCGGGATATGATTTGGCGATGGAAGCCTACAAAGTGGCTAAGAAGGAGAAGTATAAATTCCTCACGTATGGCGATGCCATGCTGATCATCTAACTACGGTTTTGTTTGTTTGTTCATAATTCGGGGATCGTGTTCAGTCACGATCCTTTTTTTTTGGAAGAAAGTCGTGCAAGCCTCTTTTACTGTTTTTTCCTTATTTTTAAGATGTGAAGAAGGAAGAGATCATACAAACGCTTCGCCGACACTTGCCCGAAATCAAGCGGAAGTTTCCAGTGTCTACCTTGGCCTTATTTGGCTCCTATGCCCGCGATGAACAAACTGCCGACAGTGACATTGATGTGCTGGTAGAGTTCAATGGGGATATTGGTTTGGAAGTAGTTGATCTTCTGGACGAATTAGAAGGTGTTTTACATCACAAAGTCGACCTCGTTAGTAAGAGAGCGCTGAAACCACACTATCGTCCCTATATAGAAAGGGACGCTGTCTATGTCTGAAAGAATTCCCGCTCTACTCGCTCAAATCCAAAAATCCTTGTGAAAGAATACGCACTCATCGTAGCCGGTGGCAAAGGCACGCGTTTAAAAAGTAAAACCCCAAAGCAATTCCTGGAACTGGAGGGGCTGCCGGTGTTGATGCATACCCTTGAGGCTTTTTATCGCTATAGCGATAACATTCAAATCATCTTGGTGCTCCCCGCCGACGATTTTGCTACCTGGGAGATGCTGTGCACCCGCCACAAGTTCCACAAGCCCTTGCTCCTCCAGCGCGGGGGTGATTCCCGGTTTCAGTCGGTAAAGAACGGGTTGGATAAGATCGAGGGCGACGGGTTAGTGGCCATTCACGACGGGGTGAGGCCGTTGATCCATGAAGATATTATTGGCGCCTCATTCCGGCTGGCGGCCGTCCATAAATCTGCGGTGGCGGCGGTGCGGCTGAAGGAGTCGATCCGGATGACCGACCAGGACACGACCAAGGCCATGGACCGGTCGCGGTTCCGGCTCATCCAGACACCGCAGACTTTCCAGGTGGACCTCATCAAAAAAGCCTATTCCATGAAAGAAGACGACACGCTCACCGACGATGCCAGCGTGGCCGAGCGTGCGGGGCATGCCATTTCGCTGTTCGAGGGGAGCTATGAGAACATCAAGATCACCACGCCCGAAGACCTGGTGGTGGCCGAGGCGCTGCTGCGGTCCCGCAAAGGGCGGGTCTAGAAATGACAAAAGCCGGCTATTGCCGGCTTTCCTGTTATGGTTGAGTCCAAAAGGAGCTGCTCAGTATTCGTCTTCATTAAAGAAAAAGTCTTCTTTCGTAGGATAGTCAGGCCAGATCTCTTCGATGCTTTCGTAGGGTTGTCCGTCATCTTCAAGTTCCTGGAGGTTTTCGACAACTTCCAGTGGCGCGCCGGAGCGGATGGAATAATCTATCAACTCATCTTTTGTAGCCGGCCAAGGCGCATCTTCTAAGTAAGAGGCAAGTTCAAGCGTCCAATACATAGTTTTTAGTCCTCCGTTAATTTCCCGCAAAAATATAATTTAATTGATCAAAACAAACTTTATTTCCCTTATCGTTATCCGGGAGCCAAAAGTTCAATTTTAAATCGATTTCTCTTGTCCCAGGTAACCCGCCTTCGCTAAAGCTACGGCGGGCCAGCCCTCGCCTGCCGAAGTTTTAGCGAAGGCGGAGAGATTGCATTTCCTGCCGGGTCTGCTACACCTGAGAATGTTTTTTTACCATATTTGCGCCCACCAAGGCATATGCTAGCTGAACGTTTAAGACCTCGCGCGTATTGCCCTGCGCTCTCCCTGCAATCATTTCAACAACCCGATAACAATGGCCGACGAAAAAATTATCTTTTCTATGGCGGGGGTCAACAAGATCTATCCGCCCAGTAAACAAGTACTTAAGAACATTTACCTCTCTTTTTTCTATGGCGCCAAGATCGGCGTGCTGGGGTTGAACGGCTCCGGTAAGTCGTCGTTGCTGCGGATCATCGCGGGCATCGACAAGGAATTTCAGGGCGAAGTGGTGTCCGACCTCAGCTTTAGCGTGGGCTTGCTGGAACAGGAGCCGCTGCTGGACAAGACCAAGACCGTGAAAGAGATCGTGGAAGAAGGCGTGAAAGAGGTGGTGGCGTTGCTGAAAGATTTCGAAGCCATCAATGAAAAATTTGGCGACCCGGCCGTCATGGACGACCCCGACGCCATGGACAAGCTCATCACAAAACAAGGCGAGATCCAGGAAAAGCTCGACGCGGTGAACGCCTGGGAACTGGACAACAAGCTGGAACGCGCCATGGACGCCCTCCGTTGCCCGCCGCCCGACGCAAAAGTGGAATTTCTTTCGGGTGGTGAAAAACGCCGCGTAGCCCTGTGCCGCCTGTTGCTGCAGGAACCCGACGTACTCCTCCTCGACGAACCCACCAACCACCTGGACGCCGAATCGGTCTACTGGCTGGAACAACACTTGAAACAATACAAAGGCACCGTCATCGCCGTGACCCACGACCGCTATTTCCTCGACAACGTGGCCGGCTGGATCCTTGAACTGGACCGCGGCGAAGGCATTCCCTGGAAAGGAAACTACTCCTCGTGGCTGGAACAAAAACAGAAACGCCTGGCACAAGAAGAAAAATCAGAGTCTAAACGCCAAAAAGCGTTGGAACGAGAATTGGAATGGGTGCGCATGAACCCGAAAGGACGGCAAGCCAAAGGAAAGGCCCGCCTCAGCGCCTATGAAAAATTATTGGGCCAGGAAACACGCGAGAAAGAAGAAAAACTTGAACTCTTCATTCCTGCCGGACCCCGCCTGGGCAACAAAGTGATCGAAGCCAACGGAGTGGCCAAAGGCTATGGCGACAAGCTGCTCTACGAAAACCTCACCTTCTCCCTGCCCCCGGCGGGCATTGTGGGCATCATCGGCCCCAACGGTGCGGGTAAGACCACATTATTCAAGATGATCATTGGCAAGGAACAACCGGATGCCGGGTCGTTCACGGTGGGCGAAACGGTGAAGATCGCCTATGTGGACCAGGAGCACGACGACCTGAAACCGGAAGATTCGGTGTGGCAGGCCATCACCGGTGGCAACGAGTTGATGGAACTTGGTGGCAAACAAACGAACTCACGCGCTTATGTGGGTAAGTTCAACTTCAACGGCACGGATCAGCAGAAGAAGGTGAAGGAACTTTCAGGGGGTATGCGCAACCGCGTGCACCTGGCCATTGCGTTGAAGCAAGGCGGCAACCTGCTTTTGTTGGATGAGCCTACCAACGACCTTGACGTGAACACACTGCGCGCGTTGGAGGAAGCGTTGGACAACTTTGGTGGTTGCGCGGTGATCATTTCTCACGACCGGTGGTTTTTGGATCGCGTGTGTACGCATATCCTGGCTTTTGAGGGTGACTCTCAGGTGTTTTGGTTTGAGGGTGGGTTTAGTGAATATGAAGAGAATAAGCGGAAGCGGCTTGGCGATGAGCAGCCGCATCGGATTAAGTATAAGAAGCTGGTGAAATAAATTTTTCACCGCAGAGGCGCAAAGACGCAAAGTCGACGCAGAGAACTTTGCGTTTAACTTTGCGTCTTTGCGCCTTTGCGGTTTAATATGATTTTATGAGAAGTGTTTACACGATCATCCTCCTCGTTCTCTCCAACACGTTTATGACGTTGGCCTGGTATGGTCATCTCAAATTCAAGGACATGAAATGGAGTCAGCATCTGCCCATCATCACGGTGATCCTCATCAGCTGGGGCATCGCGCTGTTTGAGTACATGCTGCAGGTGCCTGCAAATCGTTTGGGGTTCAAGGAATATGGCGGGCCGTTCACGTTGTTGCAGCTCAAGATCATCCAGGAAGTGATCACGCTGCTGGTGTTTGTAGCCTTCTCGTTGTTATTGTTTAAAACGGAGACCTTCCGGCTCAACCACCTCATCGGGTTTGTGTTCCTGATCCTGGCGGTTTATTTTATTTTTAAGAAGTGACCGGTTGATCTAACCGATCCATCAAGCAATTTCTTCTCCCGGTTTTGTTTTCCACCGCTCGTGCATCCACACCCACTGGTCGGGATGTTTGCGTATGGTGGCTTCGATGAAGTTGGTGAGCACCTGGGTGTTGTAGACCATGTCCACTTCGTCGTCGCCGGTGATGACCATGGGGACTTCCGGGAGGATGTGCATGTGTTGTAATTTGTCTTCGCCCAGATAAACGTAGGTGGGTACAACGGCCGCACCGGTCTTTAGGGCCAACACGGTGGCGCCTACCGGGGTGGCTGCTGGTTTTCCAAAGAAATTCACAAAGCGGCTTTTCACTTTGGTGTCCTGATCGATCAGCAGGGCCACCGATCCGCCGGACTTTAAAACTTTGATAAGGCGAAACGTTTCCCTCCCTCTTTCGATGGCGATGGCGCCATATTTGTTGCGATAGTCCCACAACAGGGCGTTGAGTCGTTCGTCTTTAAGCGGTGTGCCGATGATGTTCGGATTGAGGCCGCGCAGGGCCATGTTGCTCACCTGGAGGTCGAAAGCGCCCATGTGGAGGGTGAGGAAGATGACGCCTTTTCCTTTTTTGATTGCTTTTTCATAATTCTCCAGGCCGTCTGTTTTTAAGAATTCTTCCAATCCGGCCAGGTCTTTCACCTGGGTAGCGCGCAGCATTTCGCCGGTATTGGTGCCCAGCATTTTGAAAACCTTCCACGACAGCTTCTTTACCTCTTTCGGGGTCATTTCGGGGCCATAGGCGAAGGCGAGATGGTCCAATACCTGGTTGCGGGTTTTGGTGGCGAATACGCGGGCCAGTTTCCCCAGGCCACCGCAGAAAGCCAGCCACCAGGTGCGGGGCATGGCCCGGGAGAGGGAAATCAAAAACTTAACAAATCGGTAAACAACGGCGTACCGGATTTTCCTTCTTATTTCTTTAGCATTCGCCATGAAGCCGCTAAGATAAGATTAAGATTTTTGGAAGTAAATTTACCAGGTGAAAACACTGTACATTATCCGTCATGCCAAGTCCAGCTGGGAGAACCCGATGATGAGCGACCTGGACCGCCCGCTCAACGAGCGCGGCAAACGCGATGCGCCCCGCATGGGCAAACGCCTCAAAGAAAAAGCCATCCAACCTGGGGTGATGATCTCCAGCCCCGCCAAGCGCGCTTTCGGCACCGCCAAGCGCATCGCCGAAGCGCTGGGTTATCCAAAGGAAAAGATCAAAAAAGAGAAATCCCTGTACCATGGCGATGAGGTGGGCATGCTCTCGGCCGTACAAGACATCAACGACAAACACGAAGTGGCGATCCTGTTTGGCCACAACCCCGGCCTCACCGATTTTGTGAACTCCCTCATGGACGGCGAGATGGACATCGACAACGTGCCCACGTGTGGTGTGGTGGCCTTTGAACTCCACCTCGATCACTGGAAAGATGCCGCCTGGGGAAAGGGCAAGATGCTTTTCTTTGATTATCCAAAAAACAAGGAAGACTAGCCACTAGTTACCAAGGCCTAATGCTCTTGGCAGATCGCGCACGCGCTTTTTCAAAATGCCGAACTCCTTGAAGCGGTAGCCGAAAAGAATTTTGAATGTGCCGGTGGAGCTTGTCAGCTTCACGTGATCGAACTGCGCCGTGCTGTTTTGTGTCACAAAGCTAAGTCCTCCAAAGAAACGATCGCCGCTGTAGCCCATGGCGATGCGGCCCACGATGAAGGCCGAGAACTTGATGTCGTTCTTTGTGCCGCCGTTCTCCAGCCGGTAGTATAGCCAGTTGTGCGCCGGTCCCACGGCCAACGTTCCGTTCAAAAAGAAACCGCGTTGGATAAAGCTGTAGGTATAGCCCGGTGCAATGGCAAACGTGGTGGATTTGATTTGCTCGATACCCGAGTCGCCCCCGAATTCAGAAGCATAGTGCTTGCCGAGAATAGCCGAGTCGCCTTCTGCCTTGAAGGCGCTGATGGAGGTGAACAACAGGAACGATCCCGCGCTGTGCAGTTGCCGGTCGGCAAAGTTGTAGGCCGAGCGAAAAGAAAATTTCTTGTTGTTAAAAACATAGTTCCCCGTAAAGCCGAGGTTGCGTGTAGTGATATCGGGACGCTGGGGATAGGACTTGCCCGCGGGCACTTTCGCCGAGGGGTCGTCGATGTAGAAGCCCTGGTATTTCTGAGAATAGACATCCAATCCCCATTGTTTGCCCAGTATGTTCAGTTGCAGATCGCGGGCTTTCGATTCGCCGTAGAGGTCTTTTTGCTTTTCGTCCACGGGGATGGAGAAGGCCAGCTCTGCCGCCACTTCAAAAAGATAAACGCCCATCCCAAACCCGTAGGGCCGGTTGGAGCGATAGGCAATTTTCCGGTCGCGTGCCGGCAGGTCCTCCATCTCGAAATCGAGACGGCGTTGCTTCAGCACAGGCCATATAAAAAAATGATCGGGATAGGGTTTGATGTTGATCGCCCGGATGGAATCGTATTTGCGCTGTGGCGGTACCACGGAAACTTCGGCGTCAGTTTGCGCGAAGGTGCCGTAGGCCAAACAACAAAACAATATTCCAATCCAAAATTTCATCCGCAGACCAGGCTATCGTTCAGAATAGAAGGTTTCCTGCAGCGAACATCCAGAAGGGAACAAACGGCAATCATGACATCAGAGAATATATTGGCTCAGGTCTTTGTTCTTCACCAGGTCGTTCAACTTGGCGCGCACCATTTCGGCGTTGACGCTGATGTGTGCATTGGTGGAAATTTTATCGGGCACATCGTACAGGAACTCGTTCAGTAGTTTGCTCATGACCGTGTGCAGTCTTCGCGCGCCGATGTTTTCCATTTCGGCGTTGATGGCAAAGGCTGTGCTGGCAATCTCTTCGATGGCGTCGGTCGTGAACGTGATGTCCACGTCTTCGGCGGCGAAGAGCGCCTGGTATTGTTTGGTCAGGGCATTGCGGGGTTCTGTCAATATGCGAATGAAGTCGTCCTTGGTCAGGTTGTTCAGTTCCACGCGGATGGGGAAACGTCCTTGCAATTCGGGGATGAGGTCCGACGGCTTTGAAATGTGGAACGCTCCCGCGGCAATAAACAGCACGTGATCGGTTTTGATGACGCCGTGTTTGGTGTTCACGGTGCTGCCTTCCACGATGGGCAGCAGGTCGCGTTGCACGCCTTCGCGGCTCACATCGGGTCCGCCGCCGCCACCTTTCTTGCTGGAAGCGATCTTGTCGATCTCGTCGATGAAAATGATGCCAGCGTCTTCGGCGCGCTGGATGGCTTCCTCTTTCACTTCGTCCATGTCGATGAGCTTGGCGGCTTCTTCCTCCAACAAAATGCGACGGGCTTCGGCCACGGTCACTTTCCGTTTCTTGCTTTTCTTGGGCATCATGCCGTTGATCATCTCCTGCAAGTTCATCATCGACACCTCGTCTACCATGCCGCCGCCCACCATGCCGATGTTGGGACCGGAAGCGCCTTTGATGTTGATGTCGATCTTGCGTTCTTCCAACTCGCCGTTTCTGATCTTCTCACGAAAGTGCTGGCGCGTGCGCTCGTTCAACTCCACGTCGCTCGTCGGCTCGCCGTCGGTCACGTCGTGATTGCCCGTAGCAAATCCGGCCGACTTCGATGTCGACGAACGCATGGGCGGGATCAGTGCATCCAGGATAATTTCTTCGACGGCGTTGGCCGCCTTTTCCTTCACTTCTTCTTTCTTCTTGGCTTTCACCAGGTTCACGGATTGCTCCACGAGGTCGCGCACCATACTTTCGACGTCGCGGCCTACGTAGCCCACTTCTGTAAATTTCGAGGCCTCCACCTTCACAAAAGGTGCATCGGCGATTTTTGCCAGGCGGCGTGCAATTTCGGTTTTGCCCACGCCGGTAGCGCCGATCATGAGAATGTTGTTGGGAACAATTTCGCCCTGGATGTCGCTCTTCACATTCATGCGGCGCCAGCGGTTGCGCAGCGCGATGGCTACGTTTCGCTTGGCTTCGTATTGGCCGATGATATATTTATCAAGTTCCTCTACGATCTGTTTCGGTGTTAAATACTTCGGATCCATCATAACTGTCTTCGCTTCATCAGTGTATCAATATTTTTGGAAAGGGTAAACGTGTACCCTGCATTGCCCACCACATAGCCGCCACGGCTAAATACAAACTCAAACGACTTTATGCGGGCAGAAAAGCCGAACGTTATCCCCGCGCCTCCACCGGCGTTGGCCAGCTTCAGCTCCTGGTGGATGAGATAATTGTATCCCACGAGCACATTCACATTCCGGTGCAGCAGCACCTCGGCACCAAAGGTAAGACGTCGCATGACCTTATCAAATGCACCGGGTGCCGGATCAGGAGGAGCGGCATAGTCAACGTTTGTACGGGCCAGGTTGTAGCCGGTAATGGAAAAGCGCAAGGGCATGTGCTCGGGTTTGAACGTTACACCCAACTGCACATCAAAGGGAAGTTTGGCGCGGCTTGTCTCCGTGTATTGCGACAACACCACCCCGAGGTTCTTCACCACCATACCCACGCGCAAATCTTGTGTGGGATGAACAAATAATCCACCTATATCGACCATCAGCGCATTGGCGCGGTAACCGGCAATGTTGGAGAACGCCATTTTCAGGTTCACACCAATTCTGAAATGCGACACCTGGTGACTTTTGCTCACGGCCAACACCGTCTCCCCCGATTTAAAATCCTGCGTAGGCTGCCCGGTAGCATCATAGCCCTTGATGGTGCCATAACTGAGGTGTTGCAAACCAAACGTGAGCGTTCCCCATCGTTTGAACTGGTGCGAATAGGCGGCCGACGCCTGCCCAATGCTGGCCACATAAAATTGGTAGGAAGCCGAAGCGGTTCCGGCAATCGAATCGCTGTTCAATGCCGGGTTGCTAAAAAAGAAATTGACATCGCGGTCGGCCAGGGATGTATTCACACCACCCAGGCCACCCAACCGGGCATGGCCGGGCATGTTGAGAAATTCAAAGGATTGTCGAACACCGTTCTGCGCGAAGGCCGTTGCGGGAACAGCGATCAGGAAGTAAAGCAAAAGTTTTCTCCGCACGGGTATGCCTTGATTTTACGATGAGTGAGGGGTTATCACCTTCAAAAATAGGCATTTCAGGCGTGAATCTTTTGCTCGGCAAAAACAAACTTCATGGGCTTGTCGACCTGGTCTTTGAGCAGTGCAACCTTCATCACTTCTTCCACGGAATCGACGTAGTGGAACACCAGTCCTTTCAGATAGTGCTTTTCGATCTCTTCGATGTCGCGGCGGTTCTTGGCGCTCAGGACCAGTTCTTTTATGCCACTGCGCTTGGCCGCCAGTATTTTTTCCTTGATGCCGCCCACGGGAAGCACTTTTCCGCGGAGCGTGATTTCGCCCGTCATGGCCAGCTTGGCTTTTACTTTCCGCTGCGTGTAGATCGAGGCCAGCGACGTGAACATGGTGATGCCTGCCGAAGGTCCGTCTTTGGGAACGGCACCGGCCGGCACGTGAATGTGGAGGTCGTATTGTTGAAAGACGCGGTGATCGATGTTCAACGCATCGGCATTGGACTTGAGATAAGAAAGTGCAGCCATAGCCGACTCTTTCATCACATCGCCCAACTGTCCTGAGATGGTGAGGCCGCCTTTGCCTTTGCTGAGGCTCGATTCCACGAACAGGATCTCACCACCAACTTGTGTCCACGCCAGGCCAGTCACTACGCCGGCAATGTCGTTGCCTTGATATAATTCTTCGTCAAAAATTTCGACGCCTAGCACCTTCGTTACGGTTTCTTCGGTCACCATTTTGTCGAACGGCTCTTCCATGGCCACCGATTTGGCGATGCTTCTCACCAGGGTGCCGATCTTGCGTTCCAGGTTGCGCACGCCCGACTCGCGCGTGTAGCTGTTCACCACTTTCGCGATGGCAGCACGCGATATTTTCACGTCGGAAGTTTTCAGGCCGTGTTCTTTCAGTTGTTTGGGGACAAGGTGCTTGGCTGCGATCTCTACTTTTTCTTCCAGCGTATAGCCCGACACTTCGATCACTTCCATGCGGTCGCGCAAGGCGGGATGGATGGTGTCGAGTGCGTTGGCGGTGGCGATGAACAATACTTTCGAGAGGTCGTACTCCACTTCCAGGTAGTTGTCGCCAAAGGTGTTGTTTTGTTCAGGGTCCAATACTTCCAGCATGGCCGAAGAGGGATCGCCGCGAAAATCGGCTTTCACTTTGTCGATCTCATCCAGTATGAATACGGGATTCGATGACTGTGCCTTCTTCAAATTCTGCAGGATCTTGCCGGGCATGGCGCCCACATAGGTCTTGCGGTGACCGCGGATCTCCGCTTCATCATGCACGCCGCCCAGCGACATGCGCACATATTTGCGTTGCAATGCTTTAGCAATGGAGCGTCCCAAAGAAGTTTTGCCCACACCGGGAGGACCATAGAGACACAGGATGGGGCCGCGCATGTCTTGTTTCAATTTCAGCACGGCCAGGTATTCCAGGATACGCGTCTTCACTTTTTCCAAACCGAAATGATCCTGGTCCAGAATTTTCTTGGCGCGTTTCAAATCAAAATCGTCCAATGTGTACTCGCCCCACGGCAAGTCGAGCATGAACTCCACATAGTTCATGGCCACGGGATATTCGGCGGCCATCGGGTTGATGCGCAAAAGTTTGTCGAGCTCTTTGCTGAAGTGGTCGGCCACGGGTTGCGGCCAGGGTTTGTTCTCGGCACGCTTGCGCAGTTTTTCTACTTCTTTATCGGGACCGTCATACCCCAACTCATCTTGCAACACTTTGATCTGCTGACGCAGGAAATAGTCGCGTTGTTGTTGGTCGATGTCGGTGTGTACTTTCTTTTGGATCTCATGCTTGATCTCCAACATCTGGATGTCCTTCAGCATGTATTGCAACAGCAGCGTGCCGCGATCGACGAGATTTTGAGTCTCCAGAATTTTTTGCTTCTCGGCCACCTCCACGTTGAGATTAGACGCCAGGAAGTGGACCAGGAAGGCCATGCTGGAAATGTTGTCCAGCGCCACCTGAGCTTCGATGGGAATTTCGGGATTGAGCTTTAATATTTTTGTGGCCGCATCCTTCAGCGACTGCACCAGCGCTTTGGTTTCCTTACCGTTGGCGTTGAGCTTGGGTTCGGATTGAAGCTGAATGTGGGCGGTCAAGTACGGTTCTTCCTGTACGAATTCCTTGATGGCAAAACGATTCTTTCCCTGGATGATGATGGTTGTATTTCCATCGGGCAGCACCAGCATTTTGATGATGCGGGCCACGGTGCCGGCGCGATAAAGGTCTTCGATGGTCGGTTCTTCGGCCTGGGAATTCTTTTGGGCCACCACGCCGATGATCCGGCTGCCTTGGTAGGCCTTTTTCACCAGCTTGATGGATTTCTGACGTCCTACGGTGATGGGAATGACTACACCGGGGAACAGCACGGTGTTTTTGATGGGCAGTATGGAAATTTCTTCGGGCAAGTCCTCGGGCTTCAGGTCCGATTCCTGTTCCGGATTGATCATTTGAATAAGGTCGTCCGATTCTTCTTGTACGAGTTGTATGGGCAAACTTTTAAACATGGTCTCCTTCTTATGTCAAACTGACGCAACTTACACGGGGCTGCCGGGTGTTTGACAGGCGTGGGTAAAGGACAATAGTAGTGCCAACAGAGTTGTAAAAGAAGCAAAATTGTCTCAACTTTATCCGGTTGGCGTGATTTTTTACCAAACAAGGTTACGTGAAAACCTACTTTTTGATCTTTGTCACAGCCTTTTGGCTGATGGCGCACGCTCCCCTGATGGCCCAAAAGCCAAAGAAAAAATTCAAAAAGGGAGGGGTTGTTCAGTTGGACGATAGCCTGACAAGCTACAGTCAATCTGACATCTTTCTATTCCCTAATCTCACTACGGTCAGATACTACAAAAACGACGAGAAGTTACAGCGCATCAAGCAATTAGCCGCCGTGGGCGCCTATGAAGAGGAGTACGCCGAATTGAAGGCCTTTGTCAGGAATTTTGGCCCCGACAACTTTTCCCGCGATGCCCAATTGATCTGGGACCTGGCCCGGCTCTCCCAAAAAATGGGTCCTCCCGGTGAATCGGTACTGCTCTATAAACTGGTGCTCAAACACCTCCCTCAAACCCTCGACGGCAAGGAGGTGAAAAGGGAATTCGACACGCTCACCCGGAATGAAAAGGATCTTTACGTACCACTCAAAGAATATTATGAGCTTGTGGCGTATCGTAAAGAGATCGACACGCTACGGCCACCGCAGGGTGTGCTGCTCAACATGGGCGAGGCGATCAATTCCGATAAGGAAGATTATGGGCCCACCATCGGCAACGTCGACAATGTGTTGCTGTTCACGTCCAAGCGCAACGTGAACGCCGACCCGATGAACAAAACCTATAATGAGGACTTGTTCTACACCCTCAAGGCCGACAGCGCCTGGGGATTTGCCGAGTCCTTCAAGGGCGTGAACACCCCCTACAATGAGGGGTCCGCCTGTCTCAGCCAGGACGGCAAGCTCCTCTACTTTGCCCGCTGCAATTCGCCCGATTCCTATGGCAGTTGCGATCTGTTTGTCGCCGTGCTCCGGCCTGACAGCACGTGGGGCAACGTGAGAAATCTCGGGGCCGCCATCAACAGCAATGCCTGGGATTCGCAACCCTCGCTTTCACACAGTGGCGACACGCTGTTTTTTGCCTCCGATCGCATCGGGGGCTTTGGCTATTCGGATATTTATTTCTCTGTAAAAGATAAAAAAACAGGCCTCTGGCAAAAGGCCGAAAACCTGGGGCCGATCGTCAACACGCGTGGCTTTGAAGTGAGCCCTTTCTTTCACCACGCGTTCAACGTGCTCTACTTCAGCTCCAATGGCCAGCCGCTCACTTTCGGCGACTTCGATATCTACAAATCCCGCAAGGTGAGTCGCACGTGGGAAGAACCAAAAAACATCGGGCCGCTCGTGAACGGACCCGGCAGCGAATATTACTTCACCATCGATTCAGAGTCGCGCTATCTCTACTATGCGCGGTCGGCCGAAGAAAGCATCAACAACCTGGACCTCCACTCCTTTCCCGTGCCCATGGAGGCACAGCCTAATGCTACGGCACACTTGAAAGGTTCGCTCATCAACTCGGAAACGAAGAAGCCTTTCAAAGGCATCGTGTCGGTGATCGACCTGGACAAAGGCGTGGAAGTGGCGCCGAAATTTTTGCGCGAGGATGGGTCGTTTGATTTTCACCTGATCAACAAACGGAATTACCTGCTCATCATTCAAGGCGATGATTTCTTCCGGATCGAAGAATTGTTCTTTATGGATGGCGACACGGAGATGAACCGGGAAGCCGAACCGTTGGAAAGCAAGATCGCATTCAAGTCCCTGGAGTTTGAGAACGGGAAGGCGGATATTCTTCCCTCCATGCACGAGGACCTGGACAAGCTGGCAAACTTCATGATCGACCATCCGAAGTTCAAGCTCGATATTTCGGGACACACCGACTCGCAGGGAAAAGAAGAAGCCAACCTGCTTTTGTCGCAGGCGCGGGCCGATGCCATCAAGGCTTATCTGATCTATCAATTCAAGATAGAGGCTGCGCGCATCGAGGCGCACGGCTACGGCAGTTCAAAGCCTATTGTGGGAGAAAAAACGGATGAAGACCGGAAGCTGAACCGCCGCGTCGAATTCAAAATCTCCAGGGACTAAAAAAACTTTGCGCCTCTGCGTCTTTGCGGTAGAAGTTGAACCGCGGAGACGCAGAGGCGCAAAGAAAGGCGCAGAGCTTAAGATGCTGTTTATTTCCGGCGCACGTAGATGTCGCCGTTGTAGTTCTTCATGGTGATCTCGGGGCCACCGCCATTTACGTCACCGCGTTTCCATTCGTCGACGACCACTTTATAGACACCCGATTTCGTGTCGGTTTTTTGGACCGGGCCGGTGCTTTTGAAATCCACTTCGAAGTTGGAGTAGATGTCGCCCTGCTCGGTTTTCATTTTAAAGGTGGCTTTCAGCGTGGCCGGAAAAGTCAAGTCGATGTTGCCGTTGTAGGTAGAGTATGACATCGGCGTCGCGTCCGTTACTTTGTCGAAGGTCACCTTCACGTCGCCGTTGTAGGTTGTGGCCACCACGGAGCCCGAGATGTTCAACGCGGTGATCTCGCCGTTGTAGTTGGTCAGTTCCAATTCGCCCTGCACGTTGGTCACCATGAGGTCGCCGTCGTTATAGGTCTTCACTTCCAGGTCCATGTTGGAGGGGATCTCGATCTCCAGGTTGAGTTTGTTGTTCCAGGAGTCGGAACCCACCTTCACGGTGTTGCCATTCACCGACACTTCCAGGTCCATGCCACCACCACCAATGCGGCGCATGCCGTCTTTTGTGGAGGTCTTCTTGTCCTGTTCTTCATTGTTGGGGGCGGTGTATTTCACCAGGATGTCTTTTCGCGCCGTGCCCTTCACGACAATGGATCCAAAGTTGATCTGGGCTTTCAGCTTTCCTTTTTTGCCTGGCTCACCGAGCGGCACCGTGAACTCGTTCGAGGCTTGCGTTTGCGCCGACGTGATCGACGTGGTGATGAGCATGAGGCCAAGGCTTACGAGGGTGATCGCGATTATCAATTGCTTTTTCATAGTACGTTCTATCTTAAAAATGTTGTCGTTTCTTTACCAGTGTCCTCTTTGTCTCTTATCCGCCGAAGGGCGAAAGACAAGCGAGGTCATGTTTTTTTGTTTTTAAAAATATTTTTGATGTGTGCCTTCCTGTCTCTCATCCGCCGAAAGGCGTGTAGAACCGGAGACACGTTGATTCAATCAATTTGTTTTTTCCTTTAGGTACACGTTGCCGTTAAACGTTTCGAAGTCCAGCAGGGCGCCGCCTGCGCCTACTTTGAAGCGGTTGTCGTTCACTTTGTATTTCATGCCTTTGTTGGAATCCTTTTTCTCCACCGTGACGGGCATCGACTCCAGTTTATCAATGTTGGTGTAGAAGCTGCCATTGAAACTCTCAAAGCTCAGATTGGCGGCAAGACCTTTTTGGAACCAGGCATTGATGTCGCCGTTCAGTGTATAGAAGCGGCAGTCCTGCGGGGGATTTTTGGCATACTCAATGTCGACGTCACCATTGATGGTGCTGGCTTCGGTTCCGCGCACCAGGTTCTTCATGCGGATGCTGCCGTTCACGTTGTTGGCAATGACCACGCCGTTCACGTTTTCCACTTCCACATCGCCGTCGTTCACGGTGCTCAATGTCAGGTTCACGCCGTTGGGGATCTTCACCGTGAAATCCATTTTATAGCTGTATTCCTGGTGACAATCCTGGCAGCCGTTGTTCCAGCTATAGCCCCAGTACCTCCGGTTGTGGCTGCCGTTGCGGGAGCTTTGTTTTGTGAAATTTCCACACTCGCCGCTCACATACAGGATGAGCGAATCGGCCAGGTCGATCACGCCAAGCTGGATGTCGGTCTTTCCTTTCTCCAGCCGGGCCTGCGTTTTTGCGGTTATGGTTTTGGTGACTTCCACCAGGATCTTGTCGCCCTCGTAGCCCTGCACGGAGATGTTGCCGTTGATGTTGGCGATCATCAGTGCGTTGTCGGCGCTTTTCTTTTCGAAGGCAAAATCCCTGACGATCTTTTCCGTGTGGCTCTGTGCGATCAGCTGTGCTGCAACGAACAGGAAGGCTATGGTAAAATAATTTTTCATTTTCTTTCTGATTTACGTTTTAAAGCCATTTACTATATGATCACCTGAATGCTTTCGCGGATCTTCTTCTTCACATCGGTCGGTGTGTTCTCGTTGCGAAGGATCTTCTCCAATTCTTTCACCGACGTCTTGGCCTGCATTTCGACCATCAGTTCTGCCAGAGAGATTTGCACGAGGGGTGAATCCTGTTTGCCGATCGAGCGTATCAACTCTTCGCGCACCTTGCTGTCTTTGCTGTAAGCTTTCAAGACATCGAGTGCGGCGAGGCGCACGTTCACATTGTCATCGTGGTTGAGCGTTTGCAGTAAGGCACTGGTCACTTTCTGACTGGCCTGTCCCATGTCTTCGCTAAGGCTCACGGCCTTGAGACGGTCGGTGGCCGATTCTTTTTCCAGAAGCGACAACATCATCATCTCTTTGAGGTCGCTCACCTCTTTTGTCAGCACTCCGATCTCCTGGTCCTTTTGCGGCTGCGGAGCCCGCAGGAAAAATCCGGCGGCCAATCCCAGCAACAGCGTCACGGAGGCAAACGCAAGGCGTGGTGCAAACTCCGGCCAGGCAAAGAAAGCCTTCCACGAAAAGCCGTGGCCCTTTCTTTTTTCTTCTGCCAGCATGTGGTAGAAGGTGTCGTCCAGCTTTAGGGAGGGCTGGGGAGGGTCCATGCGCACCAACTGATCTTCCATTTCCTGCAACCCCTGCAACTCGGCGATGTCGATGAGTCCTTCTTCGATAAGCTTTTCGATGAGCTTCATCTCGGCAGGGTCGGCCTGTTGGGCATTGTATTTTTCGATCAGTTCCTGTATTCTTTCCGTACTCATAGTCACATGTGTTTTTCCAGTTCTTTATAGACAGCCTTCAGATCCTGCAGGGCTCTGAAGACCTTTACTTTGACGGCGCCTTCGGTGCATCCGAGGATCTCGCCGATCTCTTTGTACTTCTTGTCCTGAAACTTGCTGAGCAGCAAGATCTCCCGTTTGTCTTCCGGCAATCTGTCCATGGCCATGGAGAGAAGTTGCAATTCTTCATCTTTCTCATACTCGGTAGACCGGTTCTCGTCGCTGCCCAGCCGTTCCTGCCAGTGTTCCAGGGAATCCTTTGCCTTCAGTTTGTTTTTGCGGAAGTGGTCGTGGTTCACATTGCGCGCGATGTGATACATCCACGTTCTGAAGTCGCCCTCTCCGCGAAAAAGGTAACGGTACTTCAGAATCCGCAGGAAAACGTTCTGCACGAGGTCCTCACTGAGGTCTGCATCTTTGTTCATGCCATAGAAAAACCCGTATAAAGGCCTCTTATAGCGCTCAAAAAGCAGTCCTAGCTTGTCGAGGTCGTTGTCCTTGACCTTGAGCATCAAGGCGTTGTCGGTCAGTGCTTCCAATTCCGGAGGTAAAGTTTTCAAGATGGGAAACTTCGGGTTTTTGAGATGGTTACAGGATAAAGGTAAGGTTTCCTGAAATTCTGTGTGGGGAGGTTGTTTTGGGTGCTTTTCCGAGCGTCAGCCGCCAGCGGGAAGTTTTTTTTACCGCCCCGCTTTCGCCAAAGCTTCAGCGGGCACAGAAAGGCGCTAAGGCGCTAAGTTGAACGCAAAGGAATGCTAGACATTGGATTAACCCGTGAGTGTAAGGTTATCCGCCAAAACCCTAAAACCAGTCCGCCCCAGGTGCCGGGAGCGAAACGGCACGGTTTTATAGTATAGGGTCTGTAAATTTCTTAACTTAATAAACAGAGCCCATCGCATGAAAACGCCGCATCGTGTTGCCAACTATTTGGTAGTATCGATTCTACTCACCCTCGTGAGTGGTGCTATTAAATACTATAATGTGTCGGAGAAAAAAGAGACGACCGACTTGCTGATGCACGAGCAAGTCATCATCCGCGACTCCTATTCTTTGCTCACCAGCATGCTCGATGCCGAGACCGGACAACGCGGCTTTATCCTCACCAACGATTCGGCCTACTTGCAACCGTATCAAAATTCCATTGCCGTCGTCCATCAAAAACTGAACGCGCTCACACTACTGGCTTCTGACAATGCTTCTCAACTCGCACTGCTGAATGATAAGATTGCCCCCGTGGTCATCGAAAAACTGGAGGAGTTGAAGCAATCGCTCGATATCTATGGCCACGAAGGTCAGGTCCCGGCGACCGCCTTTATTAAGAAAGGTGCCGGGCGTTTGAGCATGGAGCATTTGCGCAGCCTGCTGGAAGAATTCCGTCAATACCACGAAGCGATGCTGCAAGAACGCGACGCGAGGTTGCGCACCATCTACACCATTAATGATACGATCCACTACATCAGCTTCTTCCTGATCTGTCTTGTGTCGGGCTACGCGTTGTATGTGCTGCTTCAGCAAAGCAAACGGAACACCGAACTGGTGGCCAGCCTGCAAGACGCCAACCGAACCCTGGAACAAAAAGTACATGAACGCACACTGGAATTGGAGCGAAAAAGTCAGCAGACCGAAAAACTGAATCAGGACTTGCAGGATAATTTTGAAGAGCTGCAGTCTTTCTATGATGTACTCCAAACCAACAGCACCAATGTCGAAGAGGCGTTAGTGGAAATCCGCGACATGTACGACAACGCGCCGTGCGGCTATCACTCCCTCGCACCCGACAGCACCATTATGCGCATCAATTCCACCGAGCTGCAATGGTTGGGCTACACGCGCGAAGAAGTGGTGGGCAAGCTCAAGATGACGGACATCGTTAGTGAGCAAAGCGTGCCCATCATTGGCAAATACTTTCCCCTGTTTAAGGAAAATGGACAGATGCGCAACCTTGAGTTCGACATGAAACGCAAAGACGGTACGACTTTCCCCGTCCTGCTTAACGCCGTGGCCATCTACAACGCCCAGGGCGAGTATGTTTCGAGCCGCTCTGCCATCGTCGACAACAGCGATCGAAAAGCGCTGGAGCAACAACTGCGCGATCTCAACGCACGACTGGTTCGCGTCAACGAAGAAAAGAACCACTTCCTGGGCATCGCCACCCACGACCTGAAAAGTCCCCTCAACGGTGTGTTGGGGTTGGTCAACCTGATGAAGCTTCAGCACACGAACCTCACACCCGACCAGTTGCAATACCTCGCCCTCATGGAGGGTTCATGCGTGAACATGCACATGCTGATCCAAAATCTGTTGGATGTGAACCGCATCGAGCAGGGCATGAACGGCATCAACAAAGAATACATCGCCATCAACAGCCTGTTGAAAAACCAATATCACGTGTTCAAGCAAACCGCGGAGAAGAAAAATATTTCACTGATCCTGGAAAACCACGCGCCCGATTTCAGTTTCCACACCGATCCGGAGATATTGAACCGCATCCTGGAGAACCTGATCTCGAACGCCATCAAATTTTCGCCGACCCATAGAGAAGTCGCCATCCATGTGGTGCGCACCGAGACGCACATCCGCTTTGAGGTGTTGGACCAGGGTCCCGGCCTTTCGGCCGGCGACAAACAAAAGATTTTTGGGAAGTTTCAACGGCTCAGCGCCCGTCCTACCGGTGGCGAAACGTCATCGGGGCTGGGGCTGTCCATCGTAAAGGAATTGGTCCTCGCACTGAACGGCAGCATCGTAGTGGAAAGCGAGGAAAACAAAGGCGCCAAATTTATTGTCCAACTCCCGCTCCAGGAGTAGCCTTGCGCCGGGTGTAGGTTGCTCGTTTGGGTAAAAAAGACCTAGGAATGCCGCATGGACGCGAGCTTGTTCCGCTCGTCTTGCAATTCGCGCGAAAGTTTGGTTTGCTTGTCCATGGCGCGGTGTTTATACTCCTCAAATTCATTGGTGAGTGCGCTCACGGCCAGGTTCCGCTCGCTAAGGGACTTGCTTTGCAGCTGCATGCGGCCAAAAATAAAGGCCACAAAGCCAATCAGCCCACCCAGGAGACAGGCGATCACGGTCAGGAACACGCCTTTTGTGAAACTGATGCCCAGCACGGTAATGTGGGTGCTGGCGTATAAAATGTCGGTCATGGATTTTTCCTTGGCTTTCAAGGCGTCTTCCGTCTTGGCCAGTTGGCCTTTCAGGCCATTGATATTGGCCTGGGCGCCCCGGATGGCAGCGTTTTTGGCGTTCAGGGAGTCATTGATAATCTTCCATACTCCATCCAAAACCGTCTCCTTGATCACTTTATAGTCATTATAGGACTGGGATTTGGTCTTCATCAGTTGAAAGCGATCCCGCAGGGAATAGTTTCCCTGAATTTCGGCGGCTTGCTGTGCGAAGGTTATGGAGGAGGCCAGCAAGCATACCCACAACACCAATGACTTTTTCATAGCTGAGCGTTTATACGTAAGTTAACAATATATCAAAGGTAAGGCAAGCCCTTGGGAAAGGTCTACCATTCCTATATTAATCTCAAAATTATTCGGTTAACGCCCGTTTGCGGGGATTAAAGGCAAAACCCTTCAGGTCTTTTTCTTAAACACGAGGTCGGTCTTCTGCACCGCGACCACCCGGTCGTAGAGTTCTCTCAGATAATGGTACTCCAGCGAGGTGAACACCGTCTTGTTGATGGTGAACGCGCTGTTTATGGTCAGGGTATGTCCGACATTTTGAACGTTATACATGTAGCGGCCACCGGCATCCGGCAGTACCAGTCCAACCTTGGCCGGGATCTCGGCGATTTCGTACTCTTCAGGATACTCCAGGATCACCACCATGGTTTCTTCTAATGGCGCCCCGAAATCTACCGGGTATGACCGTTCCGGTGATTTGAAGGGGTTTCTCCTCCATTGATCCATGAAGAAGGGATTGAATAGGAAATTGTCGGCTGTGGCCTGATCAAACAGCTCGGTTTCCGTTTCAAACTTTATATTCAATGGTTTTTTAAGATCGTCCAAATTCTCAATGTGCTGTTGGGCCAGGGTCACGCCCGGGTATTCGCCGCTCAAATACTTTTTCTCATCCCCTTCTTGTGTGAGGCTCTTGCGCTCGTCCAGGGCACTGTAGCCGAAGTGGGTGACTTGCACGGTGCCCGTCAAGAGTCCTTCTTTGCTGAGTTTCAAATTGAAAATGGAAACCTTGCGGTCTTTTTCCGAAGGCTTGAGGTCGTACCAAAACGATTGTTTCTCACCCAACACCCGGCCCTTTCCATTCAGACAACGCTCGGGAAGTAAGCCAAACGACAGGAACGGGTCCGTGCCATCCAGCAAGTAGACCTTATCCTTTATGGATAAGTAGACCGCCACATAATCAAATTCTGAGATGACGGGAAAGAGTTCGTTCACCAGTCCATTGCGGCGTGTGGACAGTATGATGGGATCGGCATTGAGGCCCGCATATTTCAGCGCGGCCACCAGTGATAAATTTATATCGCCCACGTTGCCCGTCTTGGCATCGAAGGCTTTCTTAATGCCCAGCTCACTAACGATGCCGTAGACGTTGTTCCAGCGGTACCAATCTCTTATGAAATCGTATATTTTTCGTGCCTTGGCGACCTCGTCGGTTTCGCCGGCGATAATTTGTTTGATCTCCCGGTCAACAACGTCCTCCCCCCTGCGGAGTTGCACGCCGAATTTGGCGTCCCTTTTCATCTCTTCTTCGACGTCCTTCCATTCTTTTGTGTACTTCTCTTTTCGTCCGTCAAAATAATGATACTCCGAAAGCTCGAAATACACGGCTGACAAAAAGTTGGAACGTGCCGTCATGTACTCCTCTTCTTCAAAGGCAGGAACATCCTTCATCAGAAAATCCATCACGACACATTCGGCCGAATACCCTCTCGGTCTGTAGCAATCGCGTTCGATCTTGCTCTCGTTTTTGGTCAGCTTCAAATAGCCACGCAACGAAATATTGTATCTGAAATTCGCCGGGATCTTCGCCGTGTAGGCACTGGAAATTTTCGGGATGTCCGACTGAAATTCCCACGAGCGGAAATTGAAGGTGAACGGCGACTCCAAGGTATACTCGACTTCGATTACACTGCCCACGCGCACATTGGGCACGGCGAATTTCCGGTAGTCGTAATATTTGCTGGAATTTTCGGTGAACTGATCTTTGGAGATCAACTTGGTCTCCTTCATCGATCCGTTTTCGATGTTGAAGGAAGAGGCCGTTACCGAACGCATAGCCTCCTTGTATATGCCATCGCCTTTTCGCAACGGGATCGCGAAGTCTGCCAGCGCCTGACCGGCTTTTTTCAGGATCTTTATTCTGACATGATAGTGATAGACGAGGTAATTCGGTTCGGCGTCTTCGATGTGGGTATCGCCTTCTTCCCGCAAGACCAGGGCAATGGCGGCGGTGTCCTTGACATAGGTTTTCATCTCCAGGTCACGATAGGTAACCTGACCGAAGGAAAATGAATTGGATTGGGCCGCGGCAAGAAAATGAATAGCGACAAGAGCTATCACAAAAACGGTTCGCATGGGGAGGTAAAATTACGGCATTAAATGTAGGCAAAAATCGCCGCATCCTGAAATCGCGACAGATGATAGCCTTTGCAGCGGTACGTCTTCGCTGTCTCGCTTATCGATCTGCGCTTTCTTTCCTCCTCAAGGTTTCAACACCCGCCTTCGCTAAAGCTTCGGCGGGCAAGCTATTTTATCCAGGCATCTTGAACCACCGCACAGCATTGTCGTGGAAGATCTTATCCACCACCGTGCGGGGCAACTTCATTCCCTTGAATTGGCCATTCACTTCTGGTGAGGTCATGCTCTCATCGGTCACAAAATATGTCCAGTCGTGCAGCCAGGTTTCGTGCACGTGTTTTCGTACGGCCTCGGCATCGTAGCTGTCTTTTATTTCAGAGTCCGTGGCGTAGATGAGACGGTCCTGATACTTGATGATAAAATTGCGCACCTTATCATAGTCGGTGAGCGATTGGTGTTGCAGGTGCGAAATGCGCTCGGCCATGTCTACGGCCATGTTGGGAAATTTGTCGAGGCGTTTTGCGAGTTCATCCACGCTCCATTCCAGGCTGCCCAGGTGGGCGCCGACGAAACGCATGTCGGGATGTTTTTCGATGAAGTGGTCGCGGGCGTTGATCTGGTCTTCATAGGAGGGATACTCGGGATGGAGGAACATGTGGTATTCGGGGTGCTCTTTAAAGTAATGACGGTCGTTGTTAACCGTCATTTTTTCAATGGGGAGCCAGCAGTTCTTGGGTTCGCCCAGGTGGCCCATGATGGTCTTGTCCTGGTCGATGATGTATTGAACAACGGAGTCGAATTTGGGATCGTCCACCATGATGAAACGGCCGGTCGAGTCCTTGTAGGTCATGCCGATGTTCTTCCAGATCTTGATGCCCAGCGCGCCCTGGTCGAATCCTTCTTTCAGCCAGGGAATGGTGCGTTTCGTCCAAGCCGAATCCCAGCCTTGCAACGTGAAGGCGGTGAGAAAACTCACCGTGTTGGGCACGGCTTCGCTTTGGTGCAGGGCAAAGCTCCGTTGTTCCTGTAGCGTGGGGTAGTCGGGCACATCCACGTTCACGGCCAGCAACGTGAAATTGTCGGCTTTGGCTTGCTCGCTGATGGCGGCATTGTTGACGTTGAGGTGGGTGTGGGTGTCGATCTTTTTTACCGAAGCATAATCGTCGACGCTATAGTATTCTTTTTCGCAGGCCGTCATACCCAGGCCGATAACGAACGCTGCGCACCACGCGGCAGTATATTTTTTCATGATCCGATTTTTTTATGGATGAATATCTTCAAAGCCGTTTATTCTCCAGAGCCCAAAACCTCATCCCACCTCATCGCTTTTCACCGCGGAATGTATAAACTTCTATATGTTCGGCATCTCCAGTGTATGAGAGGACGCGAGACGACTGCGAGAGGTATGTCGAGCCGTAGTAAAACTCGTGTTTGTATTTCCGGCCGTCTTTTAACGTAACGATCGCATAGGCGTCGTCCGGGCGGGGCTGGTAATGTTTGTTTTGTTTTATGGCGAAGGCTTTTAGTGGCGAGGCATTGTTGGCCACGATCATCAACGCATTGCCCGAAGGTTGTTGCAGCAACGCCGCGCCTTTGGCATCGCCGTCGGCATAGAAGCCACTTTCGCGGGCGTTCACCAACTTGAAATGGCCGTGCCCGTCGCCGCGGAGAAAGACACCGACGGAGGCGTCGTAACGGCCACTGGACACTTCGGCGGAAAACATGTTTCCGGTCATCAGCACATCGGTGAAGCCGTCGCCATCAAAGTCGGCGGTGGTCATGCCATAGGTTGGGGCGAACTGTGTTTCCAGGGGCAGGGCCTTGATGGCGAATTTGCCGTTGCCTTGATTTTCGATGTAGCTGGTCTGAAAATTTTCGGCGCAGACCTTGTAGGCATCGTCTACCTCCGATTTCAAGAATGAATCATCAAACGTGGCCTCTGAATATTCAGCATAGTGGACAAACCGGTGGCGCATGACGGTGATCTGGCTGATGAGTTCATCGCGTGTGTGCACGATGTATTTCTGGCCTTGCAAGTAGTAGGTCATCACCGGGTCGACGGAACCGTTTTTATCGTAGTCCTTGGCGTAGATACAAAGCGGTTCTCGCGGAGTTCCGTGATAGCGCGAGTTGAGCCCGAGATTTCCCGCGATGTAATCCATGTCGCCATCCTGGTCAAAGTCGGCGGCCACAAAGCTGTTCCACCAGCCGCTGGTGTGTTGGAAAGCCTCTGTGGCGTAGGGTGCGAACGATTTTCCATCTTTATTCTTCAGGCATGTGATGGGCATGAACTCTCCGGCGATGAGCAGGTCGGCCCAGCCATCATTGTCCACGTCAGTCCATAGCGCGGAGGTGACGAGACCCGCTTTTAGCAAGCCCGGCGCAAGTTCTTGCGTGACATCTGTAAAATGACATTCACCCGACTTTGAATCGTTCCGGAAAATATAGCTAGCCGCCGGCAGGGGGTACTCTCCCGGAACAATCCGGCCACCGACAAACAGGTCGAGGTCGCCGTCGCGATCGTAGTCTGAGGCGATTACGCTGGAACCGCTTTGAAGGTGTTCAGGCAATGCATCATTTGCGAGATTGAATTTTCCTTTGCCGTCGTTCAGATACAAATAATCTTTGTAGACAGGCGAATCTTTTGGTTTCTCCGACCCTCCCGTCGCGATGTAGAGATCATCATCTTTATCGCCATCGGCGTCAAAAAACAAAACCCCCAATTCTTCACCCAAGCTATCGATGCCGGGTGTTGTTGCTCGTTTGAATTTTCCATCTTTCCATTGCACGAAAAGTGCGCCGGCATGATTGGAGGCCCCTCCTACATAAAAATCTTCCAGCCCATCGCCATTCACATCCGCCACGGCAACACCCGGTCCGTTTCGCGAATGCATATGTGGCAACAGCGGTTGCACTTTAAAATCGATGAAGTCATTTTCCTTGTGTGTAAAATCCATGCCGAGCGCGTGCGACATTTCATTGAACAAGGTTGCTTGTTTTACGGGGGATTGCCCCGTGGTTTGCGCTTTCGCGGAAGCGTACTTCAGCGTGAGCAATTGATTGGCTTTTACCTGGGTTAAAATTTCTTGTCTTCCATCGGGCCAGATCACCTTCAACGAATCGACAACGGCTGCCGTGTCCAGCCCAAGGTGCATCACCCCGTCCACCGTGGACTCATAGCCGCGGTTCAGGAAGTTCTCCATGTATTGTTCGCGGCCTTCGCTGTACACCCACACTTTTGCGCCGGTGCCCTCTTTATTTTTTTCGCTGCCGCGGAATTTTATCCGGAGATAATTCCGGTGAAAGCGTGTATCGCTGTGGTTGCGATAGACGCGGGCTTCTTCGTTCATGGTGTTGACGACCAGGTCGAGATCGCCGTCGTTGTCCAGGTCGGCGTAGGCTGCGCCGTGTGAAAAGCCTTCTTCCTGCAGACCCCAGGCTTGGGTTTGGTTGGTGAAGGTGAGGTCGCCGTTGTTGGAGTAGATATAATTTTTTAACGCCGCGCCTTTCAACGCTTTGATGGCCTCCAGCTTTTTGTCGGTTTTGGCCTGCACGGTCCCCAGCGGGGTGTTGTAGATATTTTGGTAGGTGATGTAGTCCATGTTGCCCAGGTCACGCAGGAAACCGTTGGTGGCAAAAAGATCTTTGTCGCCGTCGTTGTCATAATCGGCCAGCAGCGGACTCCAACTCCAGTCGGTGCTGCTCACACCGGAAAGAAAACTGATCTCACTAAACGTGTTGTTGCCCCGGTTCAGTTGCAGCGTGTTGCGCGTGAACTGCGGGAGATACCCCAGGCGCAGCGACAGCTGATACTTGTCGTAGCCCGTGGGTGGAATGATCAGCTTTAACCGTTTGTTGTCTTCCGGGCGCATGTCCAGCTCCACGATGTCCACCAGGCCGTCGTTGTTCAAATCGGCCACGTCGTTGCCCATGCCGGCAAAGCTGGTGTGTTTCAGGTATTCGGCCGCGCGATCGGTGAAGGTGCCGTCTTGATTGTTGATGTAGAGAATGTCGCTGCCGATAAAATCGTTGGAGACGTAAATGTCGGGCCAGCCGTCGTTGTTGATGTCGCTGATGGCGAGGCCAAGGCTATAGCCTTCCACCAGGATGCCGGCTTCTTTGGAAACATCTGTAAACGTATGGTCGCCGTTGTTCCGGTACAGCACATCGGTGCTCACGCCTGTGCCGTCGAGCTTGCGGGGCTGAATGTGGTTCACCATATTCTCATACGACGCCGGGTTGGTGATGATAAAAACATCGAGGTCACCGTCGCCGTCATAATCAAAAAAGGAAGCATGCATGGCCTGGCGTTTATCGCCCAGCCCGTAGGATTGGGATGACTCCGTGAAGGTGTTGTTTTGATTGTTGATGAACAGCAGGTTTCCCCGCTCTGCTTCTGGTCCGCCGCCCGACACGCATTGATAAATATCCAACCATCCGTCGTTGTTCACATCGGCCATGACCGCCCCGGTAGCCCACCGGTGGTTGAGCAGGCCCGACGGTTCCGTGATGTCCTCGAACGCGAGATCGCCCTTGTTCAGATACAGCCGGCTGCTCGTGGTGTTGCCGCTAAAGAACAGGTCGGTGAGGCCATCATTGTTGATGTCTCCCGCCGCCACGCCCGCGCCGGTGTAGATATTCATGTAGTTGTTCACATTCACGACCTCGTCTTCCTCCAGCACATTGTTGAAATGAATGCCGGTATGACGCGACGACATCGCTTCAAACACGGTGTCGGCCTTGCGCCCGCAGGCGCAAACGCCGATCAACAATAAAACTCCAACGATGGCATCATTTCGCTTCATGAGAACGCACTTCGGTTTATCGAAAACAATATAAAGTAAAAAACGAATGTCCCCCACGTTTTCGCCGGCACATCCTGACAAAATTGAAACAGATTCTTCAAGCTCAACCTAAACCTGTCCGCGTGATGCGAGAGGGTATTCCCCAAAAAACAAACAGCGAAGGGAGTGGCCCTTCGCTGCTTTAATTTTACGATAGACAATTAACGGTCAATAACCGCTATTCTGTTTAATCTCACCGTTCGTTCCTCTCGTGCGATCGATCTCGCTTTGTGGGAAAGGGAAAACAACATACTTCGCCTGCCATGTCGTCGGGAAGAGCGTGGCACCAATGTCCCACCGTACGATGTCGTTCCAGCGGTGCCCTTCAAAGCAAAGCTCAACGCGTTTTTCGTGTTGCAGGTCGGCCAGCGTGGCCGTTCCACCCAACGGGGGAAGACCGGCACGGTCGCGGAGATCGTTGATCTGCGTGGTCGCATCGGGCCCACGGCCTTGTGCCAGCAGGGCTTCTGCGTAAAGCAGTTTCAATTCGGCAAAGCGGTAAAAGCGTTCGTTGTTAAAGTTCGCCTGGTTGTTACCGGAGAAGTCGGCACCTGCCACGTTACGTTTACCGGCATATTTCTTCACAACATATCCGGTCTTCGACCAGTGCGGATTGTAAGGCAACTCCTCGACGGCGCTGTTCCATGCGTAATACGTATCGCCATCCCTGTAAATGAAGGATTCCAGGCGCGCATCGTTGGCCTCAAATTCATCCACGAGATTCTGAGAGGGCACCCACCAGCCATTCTTTCCGCCGGGCGCTTGTTCCTCGGCATCGAAGTTGCCGGCGTCCCAATACAGGGAACGCGTGATGCCTTGCGAAGCCTTGAAGCTCTCCGAGTGCGTATCATCAAATACCCAAACGTTGTCGTCGGAATGCGGTCCTCCAAACTGAATTTCGAAGATTGACTCCATGTTGTTCTCATTGTCAAACGCGAATACGTCTTCCAGATCTTTCGCCGGATTGTCGGTATCGATCAGTCCATATTTGCCGGCAGCACCCACACCATCGGCGATCACGCTTTCAAACGCGGTGATGGCGGCGGCCATATCGCCTTTCCAAACATTCACTTTACCGATGTAGGCCATCGCCGCCCATTTGGTGGCGCGGCCGGTGTTGTCGGCATTCCAGGCTTCCGGCAAACCTTCGAAGGCAGCCTGGTAGTCGGCCAGGATCTGTGTAAACAATTCCTCCTTTGTTGCATTGGGCACCGAAACCTTTGCCAGGCTTTTAAAGGTTTCCAATACCAGCGGCGGCGTTCCAAAAAGTTGCAGCGCCTGGAAGTGGAAGAAAGCGCGCAGGAATTTAGCTTCGGCGGCGTAGAGCTTTTTCTCGTCGGGGGTCAGCTCGTTTTCCAGATCGATGTGCTCCAACACTATATTCGTGCGATAGATGCCTTCGTAGAGCTGTGTGTAAATGGCGGCATACGGTTTGTCGGCCGGGCGGATGTTGAGTACATCGGCGTCGCGGGACTGCTGATCCGCGCTGTTCTGCGCATCTACGTCGTCGGTGATCACATCGGTGATCTTCCAAAATTCAGCCGATTCACCCAGTGTTTCCGTGCTGGTTCCCCAGAAATCCTGGATCGATGAATAGGCGGCAAACAGGGCGCCGTCGAAATCGGCGGACGTCTTGTAGAACGCATCGGCAGTCAGTTTGTCGAGTGGTTTCAAATCCAGATTGTTACATGAGTTACAAAGCAGGAAAGCAACCACCAGCAAAAATATTCTATTAAGTTTCATAGTTTTCATCATTCGCAATGTTAAAACGATACTTGCCATCCGAACTGTACAATGCGGGGTTGGGGTGAGGCACCGCCATCCTGACCTGAGGCCAGCGGCGTTTCACCCTTCTGGAAGCTTTGACCGCGGGTTACTTCCGGGTCGTAGCCGCTGTAGCCGGTGAACGTGAACAGGTTCTGCGCCGCCACATAGATGCGGAAACGTGTGATCAGGCCGCCGGTCCAGTTCTTCAAGTTGGTCGCCGGTATGGCATAACCCAATTGAATGTTCCGCACCCGCATAAAACTACCGCTCTCGATCCAACGGTCCGACATGCGATTGTTCAATCCTTCGTCGTTATAGGCCACGCGAGGCATGGAATTGCTGGTGCCTTCGCCGGTCCAGTGGTTCAGCGTCGATGTATAGAAGTTATTAGCACCTTGTAAGCTTTCGGCGTTTTGACGTGCCTGGTTATAAATCTTTTGTCCGGACACGCCTTGCAACAGCAAGGTGAAGTCGAAGTTACCATAGTGGGCCGATACGTTTACGCCGTAATAGAATTTCGGCATATAGCTACCCAGGTTGGTGCGGTCGCCGGCATCGATCTTGCCATCGCCGTTCACATCAACAAAGCGGATGTCGCCGGGTTGACGGCCGGGTGCGAGCGCATCGGGCGGTGCTGCATCGATCTCGGCCTGGTTCTGGAAGATACCATTGGTTTTGTAGCCGAAGAAGCTACCGATAGGATCGCCCACTTTCGTGCGATGGGTCGATGCGCCACCAACACCGGTAATGATCTCGGGGATAGTTCCGAGGTCGAGTATTTCGTTGTGTACGGTAGTAATGTTGCCCCCTACGCTGTACTTGAAACGTCCAGCCTGACCGTTATAGGTCACCGAAGCTTCGATCCCGCGGTTCACCATTTTGCCGATATTGGCATCGGTAGGCAGGAAGAATCCGGAGGTATAGGGTTGCGGAAAGCCTAACAAGATGCCGTTGGAGGTTTTGTTATAATAGTCCAACGTGGCGTCTATCTTACCGCTCAGCAAGGCGATGTCGGCACCAATGTCGAACTGAGTACCGGTTTCCCACTTCACATCAGGGTTCGCCAGGTTGATGGCCGCGGGTCCACGCACAACGCTTTGGGTACCCGTTCCCACCACATAAAATATGGTGGTTTGCAGCGTGGTGAGGTAGGCGAAGTTCGTTCCGGTAAATTGGTTACCCGATTGTCCCCAACCAGCACGGATCTTCAAATCATCGAACAAGCCGCCTTTGGGAAAGAAGTTTTCCTGGCTGATCCGCCATCCTGCAGAGAACGACGGGAAGGCCTGTGAACGTTTGTCGCTGGCAAAGCGTGAAGAGTAATCCTGGCGCACGTTGAATGTGAACAGGTATTTGTCGGCAAACGAATAGTTGATCCGTCCCAAATATCCGCGCAACGCCCAATGATCCGCTTCATTGGCGCCGGCTACCTGCTTGCCGGTGGAGGCAAACTTGATGGCGGTGTTGAAGAGGTCGTTGCCTTGCAAGCGCAACTTGTCGTATTGGAAGTTGGTCTCTTCATGACCCACCAACGCGGTGAGGCTGTGTTTGCCAAAGCTCTTTATATATGTAAGCGTTTGGTTGAAATTGGTCGTCATTTCCAACGGACGTTCCTGCACGAGCAGCGATGACTTCGGCAGGCCATTGAAGCCCATGTCGCCTTGGAAGAATTCACCGTTACCCACGTTATAGTCCACCCCACCGCTGATACGGTATTTCAATCCTTTGATGATCTCGAGCTCGCCATATACATTGGCCAACACCTTGCGGCTGTTCACGGTGGTGTAGCTGTAGGTGGGGTCGGTGCGCATCAGGTAGTTGTTACTGCCGCCCGCTGAGCCACGTGTTTCGGATGTTTCGGGATTATAGCCGCCCGGACCGGTTGCACTATAGGGCTGGAAGAACGGCTGGTTCATGGCCGAATTGTATGCCGCATAAATCGCGTCTTCAGATTGGATCGTGCGATCCACAGAGCTCAGCAACAACGACTCTCCTATTTTGATGCGGTCGCCTACCTTGATATCCGAGTTGGCTTTGATGGAGTAGCGCTTGAAGCCTTGTGCCAGCTCCAAACCTTGTTGGTTCATATAGCCCACGCCGATAAAATAGTTGGCGTTGGGAGTGCCGCCGCTCACGCCGATGTTGTGGCTCTGCACTTTGGAAGTGCGGAACACCAGATCCTGCCAATCTACCGTGGGTTTGTTGGCGAACTGGCTGAAGTCACGGGCGACAGGGTCAATCTCCTTTTGTATGGCGATGTACTGGTTCGTGTTGAGTACATCGAGTTTTTTCCAAGGTGTGCCGGCACCTGTGTAGCCATCATAGGTCAATGTGGCTTTGCCATCTTTACCGCGTTTTGTGGTCACGATGATCACACCGTTCGCAGCGCGTGAACCGTAGATCGCCGCTGCCGAAGCGTCTTTCAACACGTCGATGGACTCAATGTCGGAAGGGTTGATACCGGCCAACGGGTTTGATTCGGTGGTGGACGAAGTGTTTACGGTGATGTTCGACGTTTGCACGATGGGCACACCGTCGATTACCCACAAGGGCGAGTTCACACCGGCTGTACCGACACCACGGATACGCACATCGATCGGCGCACCGGGGTCACCGCTGCGGTTCGTGATTTGCACCCCCGCTACACGTCCAGCCAAAAGCTGGTCGGGGCTGGTGATCGGCTTCGATCCAATGTCGATATCAGAAGCGCGCAGCGACCCCACCGCACCGGTAAGGTCAACTTTGCGTTGTGTTCCATAACCGACCACTACCACTTCTTCGAGGGCCTTCATGTCGGGGCCAAGCGCGGGGTTGATTACGGTTTGATTTCCCACTGGCATTTCAATAGTCTGAAAGCCAATAAAACTGAAGACGAGCACGGCCTCATTACCGGGGACTGCGAGCGAAAACTTCCCGTCGGAGTCGGCAGTCGTACCGACGGAACTTCCCTTGATAACTACGTTTACGCCGGGTAGAGGATCTCCCGTTTCAGCATCGGTAACTTTTCCAGTGATGGTCCGCTCCTGCGCGAACGCAGCGGTAGCCACCACCATAAAAAATAGCCAAAGCCATTTTTGAAGGGTAAAATGTTTCATTAAAATGTGGGTTAGAGTGATTCAAAATGACGAACTTTTATTTTCGATCAATTGAAGTTAGGTAAAGATCAGTCCGAACATCGAAATCGATCGATCTATTTATCCACAAAATGCAGTGCAAACGTTTCGCCAACATGCGCAGGATTTGTTGAAGCTTGTACTTCTGCTTACCATCGTATTCTAAATATCCCGCAAAATGACATTGCCCCAGACACCTTCTCGCTTGCTTTCACTCGACTTCATGCGTGGTTTGATCATGATTTTCCTCACATTCGAAAGCACCGGCCTCTATGAACATCTGTTCGAGGCCACAGAGGGCACTGCGCTGTCGCACGTCTTTATTCAGTTCTTTCATCATCCCTGGAACGGCTTGCGCTTCTGGGACCTCATACAACCCGGCTTTATGTTCATGGCGGGCACCGCATTGGCCTATTCGCTACACCGCCAGCAACAACAAGGCATGGCGTGGAGCGATTCGTTCAAAAAAGCACTGAAGCGGTCAGGATGGCTGTTCTTCTGGGGTGTCCTGGACTATGCAGTTCGCAAAGATGGGCTGGCGTTTGAGCTCTGGGATGTGCTCACGCAACTGTCGTTCACTACACTAGTGGCGTTTTTAATTTTTAGATGGTCGATGTCGGCACAACTGGTGTTCAGTTTCGGATTGTTGTTGCTGACGGAGATACTCTATCGCTACACCAACGTGCCCAATTTCGACCAACCGTTCACCGACCAACACAACTTCGGCAACTATGTCGACCTCTTGTTGATGAACAAAATAAACGGCGGCGGCTGGGTAGCCATCAACTGCCTACCTACGGCCGCCCACACCATCTGGGGTGCTATCGCCGGCAAACTGCTCCTCTCAGACAAATCCGAAAAACAAAAGTTGAACTGGCTTGTTACCGCAGGCGCAGTTGCGCTCGTGCTGGGATTCGCGATGGATTTCACGATCACGCCCATCATAAAGCGCATTGCCACCAGCTCCTTCGTGCTCGCCTCGGGTGGCTGGTGCCTGCTAGCATTGGCGTTGTTCTATTGGTGGATCGACATCAAACAACACCGCAACCACCTGCAGTTCTTCACCATCGTCGGCATGAACTCGCTCTTCATCTACCTCTTCATGGAAATCGTCGCCAGCCGCTGGTTCAACGGCTACATCGGCGCCATCACCAACGGGCTGATGGGCTTTCTGAACATGCCGGTGTTGTTGATGGGAATCATCACGTCGCTGGTGTTGTTTGCTTTGGATTGGGGGTTGTGTTACTTTTTGTATCGGAAGAAGATATTTTTTAAGGTGTAGGGGTTTGCTGATTTAGCACAAAAGATAAGGAGTCAAAACCAGGTGCAAGGAACGTTAGCTTTCTTTGCATCGCGTTGTCGCTCGATACAGTCCCCAACCTGATGTGTCTATGCAGTGCGTTTGATTTCCATGGGCATTGCCATTTCAAAATCTTTTTGTATTTTTTCCTGTCATACGTTTCGGTTTTTCAACTAGAGTACTTCGCTCTTCACACTCTATTGTGAATTACATTAAAAAAACCGATTCCATGAGCAGTTACCGTCGCGTGATCTATCACATTGTGTTTGCCACTATTCATCGACAGTCCACAATTAATGAACAACATTGTCAAGAGTTATACCGCTACATTGGAGGAGTGATTGTGAAGAGAAACTGCATACCTTATGAAATCAATGGAGTAGGCGATCACATTCACATTCTTTCGGACTTAAATCCCACCATATCGCTCGCCAATTTTATAAAAGAGATTAAAGTCTCCAGTAATAGCTGGATGAAACAAAGTGGCAAATTTCCACTCTTTGATGGATGGCAGGAGGGCTACAGTGCGTTCACCTATTCGTTGCGTGAAAAACCCACATTAATACGCTATGTCCAAAATCAAAAGATCCACCACAACACGGAATCTTTGGAAGAAGAATATAAGCGACTATTAAAAGAGCATGAAATACGCTATGATGACCGGTATTTGTTCTAAAAGAATTTCAAGCCCGAAGGGCTTCCCTACCATAGCGCCCGGTGCAAACCGGGCGTGAAGAAAATGCACTATCCTCAACTCCGAAGGAGTTACCTTTTCGGGCGAGCAAATTGGAATGTGAGGGAGCGTGTCTCGTCGATGAATTTTTTTCGGGTTCCGACAACGACAGGCCCCAACAGGTAACCCCGTTGGGGTTGTTGTCAATCATCAACCTAACCCCCAGCTGCGCTGGCGGCTATGGTAGGGAAGCCCTTCGGGCTTAGTTACTCGCGCGAGTTTCATATTGTGATGAGGGAGCCTGTCTAAATTTAACCTTTCCTTAAAAACTTATCCGCTCGGCTTACGGTTTGTTTGAATACCTTGATGTTTTATTCTTTTTAAAACAAAACCCTACCTCCAATGAACTCAAAAAAAATCGGCATCCTTGGCTCTGGCGAAGTGGCGCAGTCTCTTGCAGAGGGATTTCTGAAACACGGTTTTCAAGTTGCGCTGGGGACGCGCGATGCAAAAAAACTTGAGGATTTTAAAAGCGAACACGATGCTGTTAACGTGGGGAGTTTTGAAGATGCTGCCAAGTTTGGCGAATTGGTCGTCCTGGCGGTGAAGGGCACTGGTGCCGAGGCGTTGGTGAAATCTGTGGGGCAGGCACTGAGCGGCAAAACCGTGCTGGACACCACCAATCCCATCGCCGACGCACCTCCCGTGAACGGGGTTCTGAAATGCTTCACCACGCTGGATGAATCGCTGATGGAGCGATTGCAGAGACTTGCCCCGGCGGCGAACTTTGTGAAGGCATTCAATAGCGTGGGCAATACCTTGATGGTGAATCCTGTTTTGCCGGGTGGCAAACCTTCCATGTTCATTGCGGGGAATAGTGAAGCAGCAAAGATGGAAGCCAAGGAAATCCTGGACTTATTTGGTTGGGAGACGGTGGATATGGGAGCGATTGAAGGTGCGCGGGCCATTGAGCCGTTGTGTATCCTTTGGTGCATTCCGGGGTTCTTGCGGAATGAGTGGTCGCATGCGTTTAAGCTGGTGAAAGCTTGAGGATATGTCTTGACAGAGCTTATCGTCGGTATCGCCCCATACGCACTATCCGCGCTCTCTTGATGAAAGGGAATGACCTTGAAAAGTAAAATTTTTTCCTTCTTTTGAAATCAGTTTTGCATTCGGGCGAATTGATGTTATCAGCAAGGGTTTCAGCCCTCGATGGCCGGAGCGTTGTAGTGACGGGAACGGCGAGCGGAGTATGCTGTACGATTTCAGTCGAATCTCGTTTAGGAGGCGCTTGAGCATGTACTTGAGCAAGGTCGAGTCCTACTATTGTCCCGATTGTCAACAACGTAGTTTTTAGTGAAAAAGGTATCGCTACCGGAATAAGGTCTTGCTCCACTTGCTCGGTTAGAAACATACCGCAAAGTTCATCGTTGGAGTTCGGTATCTCGGTAAGCACTTTGTCCGAAAAATCATGCACGGTTTTCTGACAAATATCACAGCGCCGGCCGCCAGCAGCGAGAGCATTTGATCCCACGCTTGGTTGCATTCAAACGTCATTCGGATTTTCTTGTTCATGGCTGTTCGGGTGCTAACGGTACTTTGTCGTAACGCGTGCGTTACGGGTCTTATTGTGGTGGTGTTTGAAATCATGTTAACCCGCCTCACCTTCGCCAAAGCTTCGGCGAGCAAAGAAAGACGCTAAGGCGCAAAGAAAAACGCAAAGGAGCTTTGTATTTCCTTTGCGTCTCTCGTCGCGCCTTAGCGCCTCTGCGGTGAAAATTGTCTTTCAATATTCGCTCTCCAACCCAAACACGGGCTTCCGCGTCTTCCACGCACCTTTCGTGAAATCGGGAATGTCCTGCACTTGTCCTTTCTCTGCAATGGACTTCTCGCTAAGGGGCGTGATGGCATACCACGTCGCCAAATCATACACATCCAAAGGAAAAGGAATATCGCGCTTGATGCATTCGATGAAGGCGTTGTCTACAAAGAAGTCCATGCCGCCGTGGCCGCTGTCGGCGGCGTTGGTTTCGTATTTTTTCCAGAGCGGGTGGTCGTATTCTTCCATGTATTTTTTGGGGTTCTCCCATTCGTGGTGGGGGCTCTTGTCTTCGAAGTGGATGAAGCCTGATTCGGGTTCGCCCGAGCTGAAGTCTTGCCAGATGCCGTTGGTGCCCTGCACGCGGAAGCCCAGGTTGTAGGGACGTGGGCTCGAGGTGTCGTGGGTGAGCAGGATGGTTTCTTCGTTGGCGGTTTGGATCTGGGTGGTCACGATGTCGCCCAGCTTGAAGGTGGCCTTGGCGTTGGGATGGTTGGCGCCGCCTTTGGGATTGTTGACGATGAAGCGGTGCAATCCCCGCGACTTGGTGGCGACGGACGACAAACGCGTGAGCCGGTTGCCGCGGTTGATGTCGATCATGTTCGCCACAGGTCCCAGGCCGTGGGTGGGATACAGTTCGCCGTTGCGGCTTTGGTGTTGCAGTGTGCGCCACTTCGCTTCGCTAAATCCTTTCTCGCCAAACTCTACGCCTTGCGTGTGGGGTGCGCCTCCGTTGAAGAGCACTTCGCGCAGGTCGTGCTCGTAGCCGCCTTGCACGTGGAGCATTTCGCCGAAGAGGCCTTTCTTCACCATGTTGAACACGGCCATGATGTCGCGGCGGTAGCAAACATTTTCGAGGGCCATGAGGGGCACCTTGGTTTTTTCATAGGCGTTCACAAAGTCCCAGCTGTCCTGGAGTTTCATGCCGCCGCACACTTCCATGGCCACGATCTTGCCGGCGTTCATGGCGTCTACGCCGTGGGGTAAATGCCAGTCCCAGGGGGAGGCCACGAAGACGGCGTCGATGTCGTCGCGTTTGAGGAGGTTTTTGTAGTCGTTGGGGCCGTTGGTGTATTCCACCGGGGCTTTCTTGTTGTATTTGGCGATCAGGGCTTGGGCCATGGCCATCATTTGTTTGTCGGGGTCGGCCATCGCGATAATTTCCACGTCGGTGCGCTTGAGCATTTCGTGGAGGTGGGTTTGGCCGCGGAGGCCCACGGCGATGAAGCCGAGGCGTACTTTGGTTTTCTTCTCTTCGGCGTAGGCTTTGAGGTCGGCAGCGCTAAGGGTGAGGGCGGCGCCGGCCATGAGCGTTTGCTTGATAAATCTTCGGCGGTCTACTGTCATCATATGAGTAAGATAGTTGTATTTCTAACCAATTTCTTTTCGATTTCTGGCATTTTGCCTGCGAATCAAAATTGTGCAAACGTTTCGCTAGATTTTTGTTGATAAAATAATTCGGTATTGCCGTAACATTGTCCCACGATTGGCAGCCGATTTTGGTGATATGACGGCCATAGTTTTCTTCAATTAAGGATTTGCAGCGTTGACCATGTGGGGGATTTATTAACTTTAAGTTATTGCGTGTTTCAAAGGTGATGAGAACGCGTGTTTGTGTGCCTCTATTTATCGGCTAGGGATAGCAGTGGAAAGCCCGAAGTGCGCCGGAAGGCAGCGGCTGGCGGACTTGAAACGAATAGCCCGCCCCGAGGAACGAGGGGAGCCGCCAAACACACACGACACACCACCTTTTTCTTACCCCCAACGTAATTCAATGCTCCATGAAGAAGGCCCCCACCATTAAGGAAATTGCCAAGATGTTGAACTTATCCATCTCGACAGTGTCACGAGCATTGCACAAGAGCGAAGACATCAGTCCGGCCACCACCAAACGCGTGAAGGAGGTAGCCGACGAGCTCGGCTATGAACCCAACCAAACGGCGCTCTTCCTGAAGTCGGGCAAGACCCTGACGCTCGGCGTGATCCTCCCCCACCTGTCGGAAGCCTTTTTCTCGGAGGCCATCAGCGGCATCGAAGACTTTGCCAGCGAACACAACTACAACGTGCTCATGGGCCAGAGCCACGACGACACCGAGCGCGAGAAAAAGATCGTCGAAGCCATGAAGAACCACCGCGTGGACGGCATCCTGGTCTCCATCGCCAAGAACACAAAAGACTTTGCGCACTTTGACGCCCTGAAAAAATACGACATCCCCGTCGTGTTCTTCGACCGCGTCCCCGACCGCAAGGAGGCCAACACTGTGACGTGCAAAATGGAAGCCGCCATGCAGGAAGCCGTGGAGTTCCTGGTGAAGCACGGACACACACGGATCGCTTTCATCAACGGTCCCAAAGACTTGCTGGCTACCCGCGAACGATTGCGCGGTTATGAAACCGCACTCAAGAGTTTGCACGTGGCCATGAACAACCAGTTTGTGGTGCACAGCGATCTGTCGCCCGAGGCCACCTACCGTGCCATGCAACACCTGCTCACGCTCAAGCCCGGGCCCAGCGCCGTGATCGCCTTCAACGACTATGTGGCGCTCGACGCGATGCAGTATGCAAGAAAAATGAATATTAAAATAAACAAAGACATTAGCTTTGTGAGCTTTGCCAACCTGCCCGTGTGGAGCTATATGGAAAATCCGCCGCTGGCATCGGTGGAACAATTTCCCTACCGGCAGGGACAGCGCGCCACGGAGATGTTACTCGACATCCTCAGCGCGCCACGGACAGGCAAGCAGCATGAGAAGTTCAACAAGATAATTTTAGAACCCCGGCTTTTTATACATACATGAACACGTTAATGTTTCGGCAGCAAACAACATGATCGCATCCATCCTGAGAACCTATGGCATTGCCGATGAGCAAAGTGTGGTGGAACCCCTGGTGAGCGGACTCATCAACAAGACCTGGAAGGTGACCAGCGCCGGGCAGGATTATATCCTGCAGCGCATCAATCATTTTGTTTTCAAGAAGCCCTATGAAGTGGCCACCAACATTCGCCTCGTAGACGAATACCTGGCCCAACACCATCCCGACTATTTGTTTGTGGCGCCCGTGAAGACGCTCAAAAACGAGGACATGGTCTACCACAAAGAGGACGGCTACTTCCGCATGTTCCCCTACATAAAAGGGTCGCACACCATCAACGTGGTGTCCAGCCCCGACCAGGCCTATGAGGCCGCGTTGCAGTTTGGGACCTTTGCACGACTGTTGTCGAACTTCGACGCCGAAAAGCTGCACGATACCATTCCCGACTTCCACAACCTGACGCTGCGCTATTACCAGTTCGACGATGCCACCAAATACGGCAACGCCGAACGCATTAAACGCGCCAAGGCCATCATCGAAGACTCCCGCAAACACCTGCACATTGTGGAGCAGTTCGAGACCGTGCGCCTGAACAAGCGCATCAAACGCCGCGTGATGCACCACGACACCAAGATCAGCAACGTGTTGTTCGACGAAAAAGGCAAAGGCCTTTGCATCATCGACCTCGACACCGTCATGCCCGGCTATTTCATCAGCGACGTAGGCGACATGATGCGCACCTACCTCTCGCCCGCCAACGAAGAAGAAACCGACTTCAGCAAAATTGAAGTGCGCGACGACTTCTTCCGCGCCATCGTGCACGGCTATGTGAGCAGCATGGGCAACGAGCTGATGCCCGAAGAGCGCGACCTGATCCTCTACAGCGGCTGGTTCCTCATCTACATGCAGGCCATCCGTTTCCTGGCCGACTATTGCAACAACGACGCCTACTACGGCGCCAAATATGAAGACCACAACTTTGTGCGCGCCAGCAACCAACTGATCTTGTTGAAACGCCTCGAAGAAAAAACCGACGTGTTCGAAAAGATCATCGCCGACGAACTGAAACGCAACAACCTCTTCACCATTTCATGAGCGCCACCGCAGCAACTCCCACACAACGACACACCATCGAAAAAAGTTATTGGGGCGACGTAGGCGGCAAAGCCATCTGGCTCTACAAACTTTCGCTGGCCGATGGCTTCCAGGTGTGGGTGACCAACTATGGCGCTATCATTCAATCACTATTGGTGCCACATGGAAACGGCGCCACAGTCGACGTTGTGCTGGGCTACGATACGCTGCAAGAATATATCGACGACCCGTTCTATATGGGTTGTGTGGTGGGCCGCGTGGCGAATCGTATTGAAACGGGGAAAGTTTCTATTGAAGGGAAGGATTATCAATTGGCCGTGACCGCGGGAGGCTTTCATCATCACGGGGGTCACATCGGGTTTGGTAAAAAAGTGTGGGATGCGGAAACGTTTAGTACGGCTACCACTGCCGGCATAACCTTGCAATACACGAGCGCTCATTTGGAAGAAGGTTTTCCCGGCAACCTGACCACGCGTGTGAAATATACGCTGCATCCGGGCAACCGTTTGAGTGTTGAGTTCTTTGCGACCACCGATCGCGCTACTTTGGTGAATCTAACGCAGCACAGCTACTTCAACCTGGGAGGTCATGATCATGGTAACATTGGCGGCCATTTATTAGAAGCCCATTCCGACTGGTATCTGCCCGCAACGAATAGACTTGTTCCTACCGGAGAGATTGCGTCGGTGCGTGGCACGCCGTTCGATTTTAGAGAGGCTCGCTTCATAGATGAGCAAATAGATGCGGATCACAGTCAGCTTCGGGCTGCGAGTGGTTATGATCATTTTTTTGTGTTGGAACAGAAACACACGAAAGCCTTGAAACCCGCCGTCACTATCATCGAACCGCGTTCGCGTATGCGCATGGATATTGGCACCACCGAGCCGGGGTTTCATTTTTATGCGGGGAATTTTTTGGCGGAGGCGTTTGAGGGGAAAAACAAGAAGCGATACCACCATCGTGGGGGATTGTGTATTGAGACGCATCATTTTCCGGATACGCCGAATCATTCGCATTTCCCTACCACGACGTTGTTGCCGGGGGGCGAGTTTGTCAGTCGGACGGAATTCAGTTTTCGGGAGGCCTGAGAACAATACTATCTATCTACCTTCCTGGCACTGTACCAATTGCACCCGCATCGAGTCTAGCAAATCGCGTGTTTTCACATATTCCTGACGTATATGGTCACTCTGTCTTTTTTGCATGACAGCGAAAAACATGAATGAAACACTAAGAAATAGCAAAATAAAAATCGATATCGTTTTAAAGATTTTCATATTTCAATTAACACTTAAATATTTGTCGCGCGGGCCTGTTTATCCAGCAATATAGAGTTTTGCATCAGAATGACTGTCATTGCCCACCCGAACTTCTTCCACCCCGCAGCCGAATGGAATTAGCTTTAAAGAAGCCCGATCCACCCTTGCGTTTTGCCTTATCTTTTGACATTTTTGAATGAACCTTGTCGTGTTTTTTTATCGTATTGAATAGAAATCTTTAGCCGTGTCTACTGATTTAATAATCCTTATCGCGTCGGCGCTTTGTCTTTTTGGAGGGGTTTACCTCTGGCAAGAAGGAAATCATTTACTGAAAAATGGAAAGAAGGCCGAGGCCGTTATTTTCTCAAATAATTTTAAAGCAGACGCTGACGGCAGCGGCGTATACTATCCCGTGGTTCGCTTTCTCACCGACAAACAAGAATGGATCACGCAAGAGTTGGGCATCGGAACCAATCCCAAAACACGTGAGGGCACAAAACTCCAGATGATCTATGATCCTGAAAATCCAAACGATTTTCAAGTCAACTCCACCTTGCTGCTCGAAATACTCCCGCGACTTCTCACTGCCCTTGGGCTGACGGGGGCGGTGTTTGTGGTTTTGGAAGTTTTGGATATTATTGATACGTTGCCGTAAAAAAGGCACAGCTTTCCAAGAAAAAAATTTACCAACCTGCGTGGTTATAAACAATACAACCCACTAGACAGTCGACAGATTAAAAGTTACTGGATGGAAGACGCCATTTGCCTACTCAATCAGTTCATCGTTTTGGACATATTTATAGGATATGGAGTGTATTCACTATTGGTGTTCCCCTTGTTCAAGCGAACCAAATTGATCAGCAAATTAGACGATGCCGCAAATAAGCTCATCGCTGGATCCGGGTTACTCTACCTGATCAGTTTCTTAATCATGATCAATCTCGCGCCTCCGCCGCAAATATCTGATGCAAGGTACTGGTGGGGGCTGTGGATCCAGCCGATCATCTGGCTATCCGCTACACAACTCGTCCGGTTTGACAGAGTGAAACGTTCCATAATCGCACGGATAGTTATATCCCTGTTGCTGATCGTTTCGTTCGAACGATTTGTGATCATCGTGACGTCCTTCCACAGAGACTATGTGCCCAGCGGCTGGGCAACCTCAACAGCTTCGGACACGATACCGGCAATTATACTGGCCATGATCCTTAAAGGAATGATTTTTTGCGCCTTGGCCTATGGATACCTCTATCTGAAGAACAAACTAAGGAGCGTTACTCCGGACAACCAGTAGGTCAAAACAGGGTGACATTCGGAAGGAGACTAACGCAAAGTACGGCAAAACCAGGCCGTACACTTCAAACAATTAAATGACCGAAGAACAAATATTCATTCCCACGGTTTTGAAATTATACCGATCTGATCAAAAAGAGTATAACTAATCAACACAAAAAATGGCAGTCTACATTGTAAACGCATACGATATTCACGACTTTGAAATGTTCAGTAAATATCCGCCTCAAGTAGGACCGTTGCTCGAAAAACATGGTGCAAAACTTCTGGCCATGGAAACCAACCCAAGAGCGCTGGAGGGCACACCAAAAACCATGAATGCCCTCGTGGAATTCCCATCGGAAGAGGCGGTAAATAATTTTTACAACGACCCCGAATATCAGGGCTTTATCCATTTAAGACATGACTCAACTTCAAATTGCACGATGATCATGCTTCACCAGTTTGAAAGGAAATAGTTGATTCGTTTTTTTTTGCACCTTGGCCTACGGATACCCGCACCTGGAAAAACAAACTAAAGAGTCTTACTCCGAAAAACGCGTAGCCTCGATCTTTTCCGCTTCCTCCAACAGATTGTTACCGCCCTGTGTGATAGATAAAAGCATGCCGCTGCGTTTGGCGATTTCAATGGTTATCGGTTCCGATGTTTTCAAAAGGGGTGGCAGATCGTCGCTCAGGTCGAGTTTTAATTTTAAAGGGGTCCTTATTTCCAGAATCTTCTCATCCTTTTTTCCTTTTATACTATAGTCGGCCGTTTCGAATTTTAATTTCTTTCCGCTCCTTAAGTCGACGTATTTCACCATGTTCTTCCAGGATATGACAATCAGGGGTAATGACAAACCTGCCAATATGAACAGCCCGCGCTGCGTCCATCCGTCGGCGAACCTTTTTCCAAAAAGAAAAAAGATCAGGGGAATTACAGCCAACAGCAGCACCAGCGCGATCGTAAAGAGAATGATCATAATCTGCATCAATTTGATCTCTACTTTTATTCTTTCTTTGTCTGCGGACGTTAGTTCCAGTTCATTCATAGATTGTCGGTAAGAAATTGTTGATACGGCAATAGGGTCACTCCAACTTTCGGTCCTCGACCTCTTTTGTAACGAACTTGCCCGTTAGGGAATCCAATTCATAAATGCATGTTTGACTGTAAATTGGACCCGAGTTGTCAGGTGGGATTCTGTACTTGTAATTTACACTGAACCGATTGCTATGAATCGATTTCACATGTGACTGCGCCCAAAAATGCCATCCCGAAAATTCGCCATACTTCGTCCTCCAAAGACTATCTCGCGGCAGATCTTTTGGAGAGAAAACCGTGTCTTTCTTTAACCCGGTACGGATATTTGTCAGCAGTATTTTTGCATAGTCGTTCACACGAACGGGAAGCACAATCCAATCACCAATTTCGGAAAGCACCAGCGTCGTATCCCATTTTGCGTTTGAGAAATCACCGTCCCCAAGCTTAGTCGTGTCTTTGTCGCCAACGGCAAGCGAAAAAATAACAAAATAACGTTCTCCTATACTAGGGCCGTGGGTGTAGGTTTCTTGGCAAATTAAGGTCTTGCCAGGGCTTATCTCGATTTCCACTGTTCGATGTGCTGCCTCGTAGAACCTCACCACCCACCAACCCAACAACAAGCAACCCACGAGTATAACCATGGCACCGGCCAGTACGCTCATACAACCTTTCTCCAAACTGTGTACATGCGGCAATTTCATCCTATTGTTTATTCGGCAATATAGAGTTTGCCTATGAAAAAACGGAGGCCACTCGAGCCCGTTAATGAGTTTACATTGCCGAAAGCCGCAAGTCTCTATTTCTCCCACCCCCTGTCCTTCCCCTTCTCGCCGTTTTCCTCGGCGGCCACTCTCAGGAAGTCGAGCAACAGGTATATTTGATGACCCATTTTGTCGAAGTTCACGGGCAGGTGGCCGTGTTCGTGGTTGAGGTAGCCGAGATAGATATGCATACATTTTTAGAAACCCGATACGGCAATTCGGAAACACTTCTTGCATAGCGGAAAATTAAAACAGGGTTCGTAAATCATTCACTAGTCACCACCCGTGAGCCATCTACAGAAGCAGCTACTGAATGCAAAACTTTATGGGTATATTGGTTTCAACCCACCACTCCCTATGAAACCTGTTTTCTCCGCGCTGATTTTTAACCTCCTCTTCTTCAGTTGCCACAACGATGAAACTCATTCGGGTATCTCTCCGCAAGACGCACTAAAAACCTTCACCCTAGCCGATGGCTTCACCATCGAACTAATCGCATCCGAACCCATGATTGCCGACCCCGTGGCGATGGACGTAGACGAACAAGGCAACCTCTACGTCGCCGAGATGCACGGCTACCCGCTCGACACCCACGGTTCCGGCGTCATCAAACTATTGACCGACACCAACGGCGACGGCTTCCCCGACAAGAGCACCGTCTATGCCGACAGCCTCGTGCTTCCCATGGGCGTGATGTGCTGGAAGAAGGGCATCATCGTTGTAGATTCTCCCGACGTGATTTACCTGGAAGATACCGACCACGATGGCGAAGCCGACCACAAACAAATTCTCCTCACAGGCTTCGCTTTGTCAAACCCACAGCACAACGCCAACACCCCGGTGTTCGGCCTCGACAATTGGATCTACATCGCCCACCAGGGAGAGGTGACACCCAAAGTGTATATAAAAGAATTCGGCGACATCGGAACGCCCATACATTTCCCGCAATCTCCCGGAGCACCCACGTTGCCACAGAACGCCAATGGCAGAAGCATTCGGTTTAAACCCGATGCAAAGGAGATCGAAATGCTTTCGGGTGAATCTCAATATGGACAAGCCTTCGATCCGTGGGGGCATCTTCTAGGCACCAGCAATGCCAATCATTTATTTCACGAGGTGATTGCCGCCCGCTATCTCAATCGCAACCCCAACCTGCGCCTGGCATCCTCCATCCAAATGCTCCCCGACCATGGCGACGCCTGCGAAGTTTTTCCAACGACCCTCAATCCCGAACACCAGTTACTCACCGATGTGGGCGTGGTCACCTCGTCGTGCGGCGTAACCTGGTACGAAGGAGGATTGTTTCCCAAACCGTTTGATGAGATCACCTTCATTGCCGAGCCCGTTCACAACCTCGTGCACGTAGACAAGCTTGCGGACAAAGGCGCAACTTTTACAGCAAGCCGTGTCTACGAAAGAAAAGAATTTCTCACCTCCACCGATGCCTGGTGCCGGCCCGTGAATTTTTATACAGGACCCGATGGTGCGCTCTACATCATCGACTACTACCGGCAGATCATCGAGCATCCCGAATGGATGAGCGAGGAAGTTGCTGCCTCTGGGAAATTATATGAGGGGTCCGACAAAGGAAGGATCTATCGCGTGACACCGACAGGAACCTCCTCGCTCAATTGGTGCGGTCAAATTAAATTGGGAGAAGCATCCCCGGCGGAGCTAGTCAAGCAACTGGCTAGTCACAACATCTGGTGGCGAAGAACGGCCCAGCGGTTGTTGATGGACCAGCACGACGCGTCGGCTGTTCCTTTCTTGAAACAACTCATAGACACCACCGCGTTTGCTCCTGCTGTCGTTCATGCCTTGTGGGCAATGGACGGACTTGGCGCCACCGATGTGAGCTATCTGCAAAAAGTATTGAAGCATCCTGTTGCCGGTGTTCGTGAAAATGCCATCAGGATTGCAGAACTTCATTTGAATGATCTTCCTTCCCTTGAAAATGATCTCCTGCTCCTTCAGGACGATCCGGATGCCAAGGTGAGATTCCAACTCCTCTGCACGCTGGGGTATCTGGACACCCAACCATCGGCCACCGCACGTCAAAAGATCTTGCGCCGCGACATCGAAGATGAATGGGTGCAGGTGGCGGCCCTCAGCGCAACCCGTGGCCGCGAATTGGAAATGCTTGAGGGAGCCGTCAAGGATTTATCGGACAAGGAAACTCCGGGAAGAAGATCCTTCATCACGAATTGTGCTTCCGTTGCTGCACTGTCAAAAGATCAAAACGACATCCGGAAAATGATCTCTCTGGCCACACAAACCAACACCGCTTCTGGTTTGTGGTGGCAAGCCGCCATCATTCAGGGTTTGGAAAAAGTGGGAAGAGAAGTTACGTTTCCCACGGCCAGGCTGGCCGCGTCGCTGCTGACATCGTTCAAAGATCCTTCGGCCTCCGAACGTAGAAAAGCCGAAGTTGCCCTTCTTCGCAAAAAAGGAATTGATGATTCTCTCCTGAAAAAGAAAATCATCCAGATTGCCCGCGACATCGCCCCAGACCAAACAAAGGATATTTCCCTTCGTGAAGATGCCCTTAGTGTTTTAATTCTGGATGCCGGCGCTGATCCGCTTTTATATCAAAAGATCATATCGCCCTCTACGCCCGAAAGTCTTCAGGGAATTGCCGTCACGGTCTATGCAAAATCTAACGCTGCAGCGGCAGCAAAGTATTTCGTTGCCAGCTGGAAGAAGCTCACGCCGGGAATTCGCGACGTAGCGATGGACGCCTTTCTTTCGTCTTCTCAAAGCGCGGCCATTTTGTTGGATGCCATTCAAAGCAAACAAATTCAACCCGCCACCATCGGCTGGCCGCGGATGGTCGAGTTGATGAACAACGACGATGTAGAAATCAAAAAGCGTGCGCGTGCGTTGCTGGCCAATGAACAGACCGATCGAAATGAAGTTTTCAAAAAATACGAGCCCGCGCTTTCGCTGAAAGGCGACGCGGTGAAGGGAGCCCTTGTTTTTAAAAATGCTTGCTCGCTTTGTCACGAGATCAACAACGCAAACGGCAGGGCCTTCGGTCCGGACCTGGCCACGATCAGAAACCGTGACAAACAATTTATCATGGCCGACATTCTCGATCCCAACCGCTCCATTGCCGACGGCTACGAGCTTTGGAAAATCGAACGCACCAACGGCGAAACCTTGACTGGAATTATATCCTCCGAAACATCGATCACCCTCACCGTACGATTCGCCAGCGGCCACGAACAAACTGTTCCCCGCAACGAGATCGCCAAACTGGAAGCCGTCGAAACCTCCGCCATGCCCAGGGGTCTTGAGAATGCCGTTTCAACACAAGAGATGGCGGATCTTATGGCGTTTATCAAGAGTAATTGAGTATGCCTATAACAAAAAGTTTTTCGCCTGTGACAACAGCGTATGGCTGAGCCGTTAGCTGTTTGTCCGAGCCAACCTTTCCGGCTTTTTGCCGTTTGACTGAGTAGCTATTTATTTGTAAATTGTTATCATGTTAGGTTCAACTTCACCGAAAACAAAGGAGCTTATTCTTTACGTTGCCAAGCGCCTCGACTCGAAGCACAACTATGGTGTGACGCTCCTCTATAAAACCTTGTATTTTATCGACAACATATCGTATTTAAAAAGGGGAAAGGCTATTTCCGAATTCACCTATGTGAAACAGGCTTTTGGACCAACACCGGAGCCACGTCAATTCTTGTCTCTTCGGGATGTAATGGTTGGATCGGGAGAAATTGAAATAAAAAAGGCCGGATTTTTAGTCTGAGTCAAAAACGATTTATAGCCAAAAGGGAACCGAATCTGAATGTATTCAGCGTGGAGGAGATTGGCATCATCGATGATGTGTTGTCCCAGATCGGAGATTTTAGCGGCACACAAATAAGTGAAATATCCCACCGTTTTCCCGCCTGGAAAGCCGCTGCAGATCGCGAAGAATTGCCACTCTATACGTTTCTGTTATCTTCAAAAACTCCATCCGATAGCGATATCGAATGGGCAAAAGTAGCGATCGCGGAGTGTATCGAATAGCGCAAACTCAAAAGTTTACTCAACAGTTAGATCTCCTGTATCGTTCTCATCCCAGAATGAAGGAGTTCGAAAACGCAATAACCTGGTTTGAGCAGGACGCCCCGATCGCCACTGTGTTTCAATCTCGAGGGTGATTATTTTCTGTGGATCACCGATCAACTTCCTACGAAGACCATCCCTAGGTCAAAATTGTTTATCACGTCAATGATGAAGATCGCCAGGTCAAGTTAATTTCGATCGGTGAGCACATCGACCAACCCTGACAGAGCTCCTCCCGCCAAAAAATGGTCAACCCCGCATAAAGAATGTCCTGTTTTCCAGGCATTCATCAAACTGCAAAATCATTGCAGTGGGGAGGATTATATTCAAAACATAGTCCTCCACCAAAAACCAACTACCATGCTACCCTACATCATCCTATTCTCCTGCCTCATCCCGATCGGCATCTGGCTTCGCTTCTTCACGCCTCGCCGCAGATTTTGGTTTGGTCACCGGACCGAACGAACGTTGCAGAATGACGAGGATTGGAAAATGGTCAATAAACTCTTAGGGATTTGTTTCATCTATTCAGGTTTGGTGCTCACCGCCTCGTCTATCTGCGCCGTGTTCTTTCCCGAGCTACGTCTTGAATACATCATGCTTATGCTGGTCGCCTTCACAACGGCATCCATTTTTATCGTGGAATATTTTATCGATTCAAATATCCACTCAGAATAAAAAAACCTCCCACTTCCCTCTTCCAAAACGTGTCACTCGGCCCTCATTGACTCAATCACCCCTCCATAAAGTCGGAATAACACCCCTAAAAAAAGAAATAGGTCGGCTACGTTTGTCTTAAACAATAAAGCGACCTATGCGAAAACTAAAGCTGCAAGTACAAATTTCAATCGACGGCTACATCGCTCCCACAAAAAATATTGGCAACTGGTTGGTCTGGAGTTGGGGACCGGAGTGGACCTGGGATGAAGCCCTCCGCACTTACTTCAAAGACCTGCATGCCTCCATCGACACGGTCCTGCTCAGCAAGAACATGGCCGAAGAAGGTTTCATCAACCACTGGGCTACGGTGGCGGCAAACCCGAACGATCCACAATACCCTTTTGCAAAACGCATCACCGAGGCGGCTAAAGTCGTGTTCACAAAAACCATAAAGAAATCAGCGTGGCCCAACACCACGTTGGCCAAAGGCGATCTGGCCACCGAAGTGAACAAGTTGAAGAACCTGCCGGGAAAAGATATTATTGTGTATGGCGGGGCGTCATTTGTTTCGGCGCTCATCAAAGCAAACCTCATCGACGAGTTCTTGCTCTTCGTAAACCCCACAGCCATCGGCGAAGGGCTCGCCATTTTTCATGAGCGGCACGATTTGCTACTGGTCAGCAGCCAGGACTATGCCTGTGGCGTGACCGTTATGCACTATGCCGCGAAATAAATAAGAAACAAATCACGCTGAGCAAACAGCGCGGTGGTGCTCACCTAAACCGAAAATCAGTTTGCCATTGCCGCGTTCACGGGTATCGAGCTTGGTTCGCTGGCAACCTTTGACGGTGCCACGCCGAAAGCTTTCTTGAAGGCGAACGAAAAGTGCGAAAGATCTTTGAAGCCCACATCCAGATAGACGTCGCTCACGCGGTGTCCTTTTTCTTTGATGAGGTAATAGGCATCCTTGAGGCGCTGTTGTTGCAACCAGCGGTTAGGTGAGGTGTGGAAGATGCGTTCGAAGTCGCGCTTAAAGGTGGCGAGGCTGCGGCCGGTGAGATAAGCAAAGCGACTGAGGTCGACGTTGAATTTGTAATGTTCGTTCATGTAGGCTTCGAGGTCTACTTTGCCCGGAGCAGAAAAGTCGAACAACGCGTCTTGCAGCTGCGGATAATGTTGCAGGAGGAGCATGACGGCTTCTTTTACTTTCAACACGGTGATGCTCTTGTTCAGATCGCTCGTGGCGTTCAGGTACGGCGTCAGCGAGTCGATAAAATTTTTGAAGAGCGGGCTGGGTTCCAACGCCAGCACGTTCTCGCCCTCATAGGGTTTGCTGGCGTGCAGGTTGTGTTCCATGCTGATGGCGCGCAGGGTCTCCTGGTCGATGGCGATGGAGATCGACCGGTATTCCCCACCGGCCGGCGGGCGTTTCGTGTATTTGGCCAGTTGGTTTCGTCTCAGGAACCTGAAGTCGCCTTCGTTAAAGTGGTAGGTCTTTCCTTCCTGATGCAGGTCCGAGCTTCCCGACAAAGTGTAGCCGAAAATGTGGTCGGGTACAAATT
>DATDAV010000271.1:0-111124 GCA_036525235.1 Chryseolinea sp.
GTTCGCCTTGCTGCCTGCCGATAATGCTTCGGGCAACTTTGTGAAAGTAGTGCAACGCGTGCCGGTAAAGATCGTGCTCACCGATGCACCGGAGAAAGCAAGCCTGCTCCGCGCCGGCATGAACGTGATCGTGGACGTACATTTAGATTAATCCAGTTCTATGCTTCAGCAAGAGTCTTTGGTAGAATATGGTTGGAAGCGGGTGATCATCACCATCACCGCGGTGATGTGTGCGTTGCTGGAGATCATCGATACCACCATCGTGAACGTGGCGCTCAATGAAATGAAGGGAAACCTGGGCGCCACCCTCAACGACGTGAGCTGGGTCATCACGGCCTACGCCATCGCCAACGTGATCATCGTTCCGTTGACCAGTTGGTTGTCGCAACAATTCGGACGCCGTAATTATTTCGCGGCCTCCATCATCATTTTCACCGTCGCTTCTTTCTTGTGCGGCAACGCCGACAACATTTGGGAGCTGGTGTTCTTCCGCTTCATCCAGGGTTTGGGTGGTGGTGCATTGCTGGTAACTTCGCAAACTATCATTACCGAAGTTTACCCGCCCGAAAAAAGAGGTATGGCCCAGGCATTGTATGGCATGGGTGTGATCGTTGGTCCTACACTGGGTCCTCCTCTGGGCGGTTATATTGTCGATAACTATTCGTGGCCTTACATTTTCTATATCAACATCCCCATTGGGGTGATGGCCGTACTGCTGACCTTATCGTACGTGAAGAGCCCCAACTACGGCGGCAAGAAATCACTGGCCGATGTGGATTGGTTCGGCATATTGTTCCTGATCATGGCTGTGGGTGCTCTGCAATTTGTATTGGAAAAAGGACAAGAGCACGATTGGTTTGAGTATGGCTGGATCGTAGTGTTGTCGGTGGTTGCATTCCTCGGCGTATACCTGTTCATCTGGCGAGAGCTCGTCGTGAAAGACCCCGTAGTTGATTTGCGGGTGTTGAAAGACAAGAATCTCGCGATCGGTACCGTGCTGTCGTTCATCTTGGGTTTCGGGTTATATGGATCTACGTTTGTGATCCCGCTCTTCACCCAGAATGCTTTAGGATGGACGGCTTTGCAATCGGGTTTGATGCTCGTGCCGAGTTCCGTAGCCACGGGTTTGATGATGCCCATTGTGGGGCGGGCCATTCAAAAAGATATTCCGCACAAGTACCTCATCGCCTTGGGCTTCTCGGTGTTCTTCGGGTATAGCTTGTGGGCGTATACCATCATCACACCGTTCACCGGCGAAAGCGACTTCTTTTGGTTGCTGATGGTGCGTGGGATTGGGTTGGGCTTCTTGTTTGTTCCGACTACTACGCTGGCACTTTCTTCTCTCAAAGGAAAAGAGATCGGGCAAGGTGCAGCGTTTACGGGTATGGTACGCCAGTTGGGAGGATCGTTTGGCATTGCCTTGATCAGTACCTACATCAGCCGCCAAACCGTTCAGCACCGTGCCAACCTGGTGGCCAACGTGACGGAGTACAGCACAAACGTTCAGCAACGCCTCGCCGGATTGAAGGCAAGCTTCATGGCCAGCGGAAGTGGTGCGGAACAGGCCAGCTTGCAGGCGCACAAAGTCATTGACGGTATGGTAACAAAACAAGCCGCTTTGCTAACCTACATGGATGTATTCCTGGGTATCGGCATATTCTTCCTGATTTGCGTGCCGCTGGTGTTGTTATTAAAGCCGGCGAAGAACAAAGTGGATATGAGTAACGTAGGGCACTAAGTCCATTTTAATAGTTTACAGTAAGAAGGCGCACGATAACACGTGCGCCTTCTTGTTTTATGTGAACATCATACTTTGGCATGAATGCCTTCCTGAAGTTCTTCTAAAAGTTTTTTGTTAAACGCTTCCAGGTCGTCTGGTGAACGGCTGGTAACCAAACCGTTGTCCACCACTACTTCTTTGTCCGTCCAGTTTGCGCCGGCGTTGATCAAATCGGTCTTGATGGATTTGAACGATGTCATCTCCCGGCCATCCACCACGCCCGCTTCGATGAGCGACTGCGGGCCGTGACAGATGGCGGCCACGGGTTTGCCGGCTTCAAAGAAATCCTGGATGAAACGCACCGCTTCTTTGTTGGTGCGCAGCTTGTCGGGGTTGATCACGCCGCCGGGCAAGACCAGGCCATCATAGTCGTCGGCCTTGGCTTCTGAAATGTGTTTGTCCACTTTCAGGGTGATGCCCCAATCCTTCTCATCCCAACCCCGCACTTCCTTCGGTTGAGGCGACACGATGTGCACCGTCACACCCTTCGCTTCCATCGCTTCCTTCGGGCTTGTCAGTTCGGATTGCTCGAATCCGTTTTCCGTCAAGATCGCCACTTTCAATTTTCTCAGGTCTTCCATGATTGACATTATTTAGTGATACATGTACTACTCCTTAGCCCGTCGACAACATTCATACCACGCTCAAAGCCTTTTCCGCGTGGCCCACAAGGCCCATAGCCTGGAAATGCGAACGGGAGGGCTGCAACAGGATGGGGAATATTTGCCGTGAAACAGGGCCTGGTTTTTCAGTCTAGGTTGGTCAATGCCCCGGAAAGGGCCTGGGAGGCACAAATTTTCCGGTAAATGAAAACCTGTTGCACGACGATTCCTGTTACCTTTGGTACGTGAAGCTTCTCTATATATTCTTGGCGCTCTACCTCACCATCCTGGTCGGCTACCCGTGCAGTGATGCCGACGAACGTGCGCAGGAGGGAACGGCTCTTCACATGCAACACGCACAAGCCGGCGCAGACCAATGCTCGCCGTTTTGTATCTGTGCCTGCTGCGCCACCAGCGTCCAACTTACGGCCGACGCTATTCTGTTAACGGTCGCTCCCCGCCACAATTCGAAATTCATTACCCCTTACCTGGATAAACACCTCATCCATAATCAGACACCCGTCTGGCAGCCACCCCGGCAATCATAATCCATCCTTTTCTGGGCATTCCCGAACCCGCCACTGCATCTCCTAAGGAAGCCGGCGCGTAAACATTTTTTTTCCCGGAACGGCTATGTGCGTCCATGGCCTTTTTATTCATATGCTAAAACTATGTTAGATAAGATCATTCATTTTTCCATCCACAACAAGTTCATTGTTGGCCTGTTCGTTATCGGGCTTATCGCGTGGGGAAGCTATTCGCTCACACAGCTTCCCATCGACGCCGTGCCGGACATCACCAACAATCAAGTGCAGGTCTACACCGTGTCGCCTTCCAATGGTGCGGAAGACATCGAGCGTTTTGTAACGTTCCCGATCGAGCAGACCATGGCGACCATCCCCGGCAAGGAAGAAATACGGTCCATCTCCCGGTTTGGTCTTTCAGTGGTAACCATTGTTTTTCAGGAGAACATCGATGTGTATTGGGCGCGTCAGCAAGTGAACGAACGGCTCGGGGAGGCCTTGACCCAGATCCCCGCCGGCATGGGTAAGCCCACGCTCGCACCCGTAACGACAGGCCTAGGCGAAATATTTCAATACATCTTGCGGCCAGAGCCGGGCTATGACTCCGTCTATTCCGCCATGGAGTTGCGCACGTTGCAAGATTGGATCGTACGCCGGCAATTGCTGGGCACGGAAGGCGTGGCCGACGTGAGCAGCTTCGGAGGGTTTCTGAAACAATATGAAATCACACTCAATCCCGAGCGCTTGCGCAGCATGAACATCAGCATAAACGATGTTTTCACCGCCCTCGAAAAGAACAATCAAAACATCGGCGGCGCGTATATCGACAAAAAACCAAACGCGTATTTTATTCGCAGTGAAGGGCTCATCACAAAGATCGAGGATATTGATAATATTATCGTGAAACGCGATATACACGGCATCCCGGTACTGATCCGCAATGTGGCCGACGTCCACTTCGGACACGCGACCCGCTATGGCGCAATGACGCGCAACACCGAAGGCGAAGTAGTCGGCGGACTAGTGCTCATGCTCAAAGGCGCCAATTCGTCGCGAGTGATTGCCAACGTGAAAGAACGCATCAGCCAAATCCAAAAGAATCTGCCCGAAGGTGTCACCATCGAGCCTTTCCTGGACCGCACCAAGTTGGTGAACAACGCCATCAGCACGGTGACGCGCAACCTGGCGGAAGGCGCGCTCATTGTCATTCTCGTGCTGGTTCTGCTCCTGGGAAATTTAAGAGCAGGTCTCATCGTCGCTTCGGTGATCCCGCTGGCCATGTTGTTCACGGTTTCGATGATGAATCTTTTCGGTGTATCCGGAAACCTCATGAGTCTGGGCGCCATCGATTTTGGGTTGATCGTAGATGGAGCGGTCATCATCGTGGAAGCCACCATGCATCACCTGGGCATCCGCAGCCTGACGCGCCGGCTCACACAAGAGGAGATGGACATAGAAGTGTATCAATCGGCCTCCAAGATCCGGAACAGCGCCGCCTTCGGGGAGATCATTATTCTTATCGTGTACCTGCCCATCCTGGCCTTGGTTGGAACGGAAGGAAAAATGTTCCGACCCATGGCCGAAACGGTGTCGTTCGCGATCCTCGGCGCGTTCATTCTTTCGCTAACCTATGTGCCGATGATGAGCGCACAGTTTCTCAGCAAGAACGTGTTGCTCAAGCGAACCATCTCCGACCGGATCATGGACTTCTTCCATCGCTTGTACGATCCCGCCATTCGTTTTGCCATCCATCAAAAAATGATCGTGGTCTCGAGCGCGGTGGCATTATTCCTGTTCAGCCTTTTCCTGTTCAATACTTTGGGCGCGGAATTCATTCCCACCCTGGAAGAGGGCGACTTCGCCGTGGAAACGCGTGTGTTGACGGGCAGTAGTTTATCAAAGACCATCGAAACGGCCACGCAATCGTCGAAAGTGATCCTGGCAAATTTTCCGGAGGTGAAGGAGGTCGTCGCCAAGATCGGGTCGTCCGAGATCCCGGTCGATCCCATGCCCGTGGAAGCGTGTGATCTGATCATCATTTTGAAAGATAAATCCGAATGGACCAGCGCTGAAAACCGCGAAGCGCTAGCCGAAAAAATGCAAGCCACGTTAGAACAACACGTGCCGGGCGCTACCTATGGTTTTCAACAGCCCATTCAAATGCGGTTCAACGAATTGGCTACCGGTGCGCGCCAGGACGTGGTCGTTAAAATTTATGGTGAAGATATGAACCAACTCTCGGCCTACGCTGAGCAAGTGGGCGCTATTGCGGAGAAAGTTAACGGCGCACAAGACGTTTACGTGGAGCGCATGGCCGGCTTGCCCCAGATCGTGGTGCGTTTCGACCGCGCCAAACTGGCCCAGTTCGGGTTGGACGTTGAAGAAGTGAATCGCGTCATCCGCGCGGGTTTTGCCGGGGAAGTTGCCGGGCTTGTGTTTGAACAAGAGCGTCGTTTTGATTTGGTGGTGAGGCTGGATCAACAAAACCGCCAAAGCATCGACGACTTGCGAACGCTTTACATCACTGCGGCCGACGGACGGCAAGTGCCGCTGGCACAACTCGCTTCGATCGAGATGGTGACAGGGCCCAACCAAATCCAGCGCGATGATGCCAAGCGACGCATTCTCGTCGGCTTCAACGTGCGGGGGCGTGATGTGGAGAGTATCGTCACTGAGATGCAGAAGAAGATCGATCAGCAGGTAAAATTTGCTTCGGGCTATTACGTGACCTACGGCGGCACATTCGAAAACCTGCAACAAGCGCGCACCCGCCTCAGCATCGCCGTGCCGATAGCGCTGGCGTTGATCTTTCTGCTTTTATACTTCACCTTTCACTCGCTTCTCCAAAGCCTCCTCATCCTCAGTGCCATTCCGCTTTCGGCCATCGGCGGCATTGTCGCTTTGTGGATACGGAGCATGCCCTTTAGTATTTCTGCAGGCATTGGTTTCATCGCCTTGTTTGGGGTATCCGTGCTCAACGGCATTGTGTTGCTGGCGGAGTTCAATCACTTGAAAAGCGAGGGGGTTAGCGATCTGAAAGAAATTGTTTTGAAGGGAACTACCGTGCGCTTGCGCCCGGTCATCATGACGGCGCTGGTAGCGTCGTTGGGGTTCTTGCCGATGGCATTGTCGCAAGGCAGCGGGGCCGAGGTACAGAAACCTTTGGCCACGGTCGTGATCGGTGGTTTGATCAGCGCCACGTTGCTCACGCTGCTGGTGTTACCATGTTTGTATATCTATTTGGAAAAACGAATAAAAATGAAACCTATCGTCACCATCATTCTCCTCCTGGCGCTGGCATTGCCGGGAGTGTCTGTGGCGCAAACTCCTCCGCCGTTGTCGGTGGAGAACGCCGTTGCGCTGGCGTTGCAACGAAACCCTTCCGTGAAGGCGGCCACGTACGATGTGGAAGCCAGCAAGTTCATGAAGCAAACGTCCGGCGAGATCGGGAAGACCACGGTGTTAGCCACGATCGGGCAATACAACAGCATCGCGAAGAACGACAACAACTTCACCGTTAATCAGACCATTCCTTTCCCAACCGTCTTTGGTGCGAGAAGTGCTTTGGGCAAAGCCCAGGTCGAACGCCGTGAGATCGTGAAGACCACTACCGAAAATGAGCTGGCCTACGAAGTAAAGTCCACGTGGTATCAATTGGCCTATCTGAAAAAACTAAACCGTTGGCTCCAGCAACAAGACAGCACATTCACAGCATTTGCGAAAGCCGCTGCAGCAAAGCAACGTGTCGGAGAAACCAACCTCCTGGAAAAAACGACAGCCGAGGCCAGCGCTCAACAATTCCACACCACCCTGCGTCAAAATGAAGTCGACATTCTCATTTTTCAAAAACGTCTGCAGTCGCTTTTGTTTGCCGACCAGCCGGTAGACATTCAGTCGGACCAACTGGTCCCGCGCGACTTCACGCCCGGCGACAGCGCAAGCATTGCCATGAACCCAGTCCTGCGACTATACCGCCAGGACATTGCCGTTACCGAAAAAGAAAAGTCGCTCGAAAAAAATCACCTTCTCCCCGATCTGACATTCGGCTACTTCAACCAAACACTGATCAGCACGCCCCTGAATGTGACCAACACGGAATTGGCCACGTCGGCCAATCGCTTTCAAGGCTTTCAGGTAGGGGTGAGCATTCCCCTCTGGTTTCACCCCCAGACCAGCCGGATCAAGGCGGCGGAGATGACGAGGCTTTCGGCGGAGAGTCGTTATGAACAAACGAAAAAAAATACAGAAAGCCAGTATGCCATATTGCTGCAGGAGTGGGAGAAATACCGGGCGTCGCTCAACTACTATCAGCAAAGCGCACTCCCGCAAGCAGCGCTCATCCTAAAGCACGCCGACAAGGCCTACCGGAGTGGCGACATCGGCTATGTGGAGTATCTGCAGGGACTCAACACGGCTACCGCGCTCCAAGTCGGCTACCTGGAAACTTTAAACAACTACAATCAAAGCGTGTTGCGCATCGAATTCATTCAAGGTCAATTGTAATCCTAAAGACATATGTTCAAGATCTCAAATTTTATAAGATACATTGTTCCGATGGCCATCCTGGTTGCTTTATCGGCTTGTCAAAAACCAAAACCGGAGGAGACACCAAAAGTTGAAGAAGCTGCTGTTCATGCCGATGTCGTAGAATTTACGACCGACCAGTTCGCCACGGCGGGCATTCAATGGGGAAAGATTGAACCGCGCGTGCTTACCGGGGCCGTCACCGTAAACGGCATGCTGGACGTGCCGCCGCAAAATCTTGTTAGCATCTCGGCGCCATTGGGAGGCTTCCTGAAATCCACGGAGCTGTTACAGGGCAAAGCAGTTCGCAAGGGCGAAGTGGTGGCGGTGATGGAGAGTGCAGAATACATTCAGCTTCAGCAAGATTACCTGGAGCAGAAAAGCCAATTGGATTTTCTGCATGAAGAATTCAAGCGCCAGGAAGAATTGTCGAAAGAGAATGTGAATGCGACCAAAACACTGCAACAATCCAAGGCTTCCTATTTGAGCGTGCTGGCGAAAGTGAACGGACTGCGCGGAAAACTTAAGCTCATCAACATCAATCCGGACCAACTGGAAAAGACGTCGGAGATCCTTCAAACCATTCCGTTGTACTCGCCCATCAGCGGTTTTGTGACGGAGGTGAATGCGAATATCGGCATGTATGTCGCACCCAGCCACGCCATTTTTAAGATCGTGGACACCGAACATTTGCACGCCGAGCTAACGGTGTTTGAAAAAGACGTGCTCAAACTCAAGATCGGCCAAAAGGTAAGGTTTGTGTTGGCCAATGAAAGCCGGGAGCGTACGGCCACCATCCACCTCATCGGCCGCGAGATCAGCGAACAGCGCACCGTGCGCGTGCATTGTCATCTCGACAACGAAGATACCAGCCTCTTGCCCGGAATGTATCTGACCGCCCAGGTGGAAACCGGCCATCACGAAACCCCAACCCTGCCCGACGAAGCCATCGTGGCCTTCGAAGGAAAGAAATACATTTTCACCACACCCGAGGGAGCTGGCGAAAACGGCCGCACGTTTAAATTAACCGAAGTAAAAACCGGTATCCACGAAAACGGCTTTACGGAAGTGATCACGCCGCAAGAATTCTCAGCAAACACAGCCGTTGTCGTAAAGGGCGCATATGATATTCTGGGTAAAATGAAGAACAGCGAGGAAGGCGAGGAGCATTAGGACCCGCTCATAAACTTTCCCTGCCGGGGTTCGGGGCAAAAAGTTTACCTTAGTTTCCTAACCTTGGATGGATGTTATGAAAAAGATCCTGTTTATGTTCTGTCTGTCCGTCGCTTCGGCGACAAGCTTCGCACAGACCGGTGCCGACAAGGGTTTAAAAGATTATTACAAAGACTTCTTCCCCATCGGCGTGGCGGTGTCGCCACAAGTATTGAAGAGCGATGAGGCAGCGCTCATCGTGAAACAGTTCAACAGCCTTACACCGGAAAATGCTATGAAGATGGGGCCCATCCACCCTGAAGAAAAGCGCTACTTCTGGACCGATGCCGACGCCATCGTAGACTTCGCACAAGCGCATCACCTCAAGGTGCGGGGCCACGCGCTGTGCTGGCACGAACAAACCCCGAAGTGGCTCTTTGTTGATGCGAAGGGCGACACGGTTTCGCGGGAAGTATTGCTGGTGCGTTTAAAAGAACACATCACTACGGTAGTGAGCCGCTACAAAGGAAAACTCTACGCCTGGGATGTGGTGAACGAAGCCATCGCCGACGATCCCTCGACTCTGCTCCGCCACACACCCTGGCTCGCCATCTGTGGCGAAGACTTCGTCGCAAAAGCTTTCGAGTATGCACACGCCGCCGATCCCGACGCAAAACTCTTTTACAACGACTATAACTCCGAACGTCCCGAGAAAAGGGAGCGAATCTACCAACTGCTCAAGAAGCTGCGCGACGCCGGTGTTCCCATTCATGGCGTGGGTCTGCAGGGGCACTGGTCGCTTACCAGTCCCACGGAAAAAGAACTGACGGACGCCATCGAAAAATTTTCCTCCCTGGGACTCGAGGTGCAGATCACGGAATTGGACGTTTCCATTTATCCTTGGGAAAAGAACCGCCGCGATAAACGTCCAGGTGAGTCCGACGTGTTTACGCCGGCGCTGGAAGAAAAGCAACTCCAGCAATACAAAATGGCCTTCGAGACCTTCCGCCACTATAAAGGCGTGATCACCGGTGTAACGTTCTGGAATGTTTCGGACCGCCACACCTGGCTGGATACCTACCCCGTGAAGGGAAGAAAAAACTACCCGTTGCTTTTTGATCAAAACCTTAAGCCGAAAAAAGTCTACTATGAAGTAGTGAAGTTCTAGCGGACTGTATATTTTCGTCCTCCAAATAATTTTAGTTGCGATCATGATGATGGAACAAACCATGCGCTGGTACGGACCCAACGATCCGGTCAGTCTCGCCGATATTCGTCAAGCCGGATGTACCGGTGTGGTCACTGCCTTGCATCACATTCCTGTGGGCGATGTGTGGACCATGGAAGAGATCAATCTCCGCAAAGCGATGATCGAGAAGGCGGGACTGGGGTGGACGGTCGTGGAGAGCCTGCCCGTGCACGAGGACATCAAGCGTCAAAGCGGCGACTATCTGCGTTACATCGAGCAATACAAAGAGAGCCTTCGCAATGCGGGTCGCTGTGGGCTGCAGGTGATCACGTATAATTTTATGCCCATCCTGGATTGGATGCGCACCGACATTTCGTATACCCTCCCCGATGGCAGCAAAGCGCTTTATTTCGAGCGCGCGGCTTTCATTGCTTTCGATCTCTTTTTACTGAAGCGACCCGGCGCAGAGAAAGACTACACCGCTGCCGAACAACAAACGGCACGCGAGCGCTTCGACACCATGAATGAAGCGGAGCGTCAAAAATTATTTCGCAATGCTTTGCTTGGGCTCCCCGGCAGCGACGTGCCCTTCACGCCGCAGGAAATACTGGAGGCTCTCAAAAAATACGAAGGCATCAACGCGGCCAAATTGAAGCAACATCTTTTCTTTTTTCTCCAACAAATTGTGCCCGTCGCGGCAGAGGCCGGTGTGAAGATGGCTATTCATCCCGATGACCCTCCCTACCCCATCCTGGGTCTGCCCCGCATTGTGAGCACGGAGAAAGATGCTACAGAGATCATCCAGGCCGCACCGTCGCCGGCCAACGGTCTTTGCTTCTGCACTGGTTCCTATGGCGCCCGCGCCGACAACGACCTGCCGGGTATGATCCAACGTTTGGGTGATCACATTCATTTCCTCCACCTGCGCAGCACTCAACGCGACGCGCAAGGAAATTTCTACGAAGCCAACCACCTGGAAGGCGACGCCAACATGCCCGCGGTGGTGCACGAGATCGTGCGCCTGCTACAGCGACGTAAAACGTCCATCCCGATGCGACCCGACCACGGCCACCAAATGCTGGACGACTTGAAGAAAACGACCTACCCAGGCTATTCGGCCATCGGACGGTTGAGAGGGCTGGCGGAGTTGCGAGGACTGGAGCTCGCTATTCGTCGTTCGATCGAAGGATAAAAGGAAAGGCGACAGCCATCCATCAACTTTTAAATCAATCGTTTGCTTTAGTCGGATTCGGTTTTCAATTTTAGTTCGAAAAACCAACTGACGCGTCATGCAAAAAGATAGTAGTTCTGTGAATGTCAATGCCGCCGGTGTGGCTAAAAATACTTATGACGCCATCGTCATCGGTTCGGGGATCAGTGGTGGATGGGCCGCGAAAGAACTTTGCGAACAGGGACTGAAAACGCTGGTCTTGGAGCGGGGAAGAAATGTTGAGCATCTAAAAGATTATCCCACCGCCACAAAAGCACCCTGGGAATTTGAACATCGCGGTCGAATGCCACGGAAGTTCCTGGAAGAAAATCCACTCATCAGCAAGGCCGCTGGCTTCGGAGCCGAAACCGCACACTTCTTTATCAAGGACAAAGATCATCCCTACGTACAAGAAAAACCTTTCGATTGGATTCGTGGCTACCAGGTAGGCGGCAAATCGCTCACCTGGGGTCGCGCCACACAACGGTGGAGTAATTTTGAATTCACGGCCCCCGATCGGTTCGGCTATGGTTTGGACTGGCCCATCCGTTATAACGATGTGGCGCCATGGTATTCGCACGTTGAAAAATTTATCGGCATCTGCGGAAACAAAGACGGCATCGAGGCCATGCCCGACGGCGAGTTTCTTCCTCCCTTTGAGTTCAACTGCGTAGAATCCCATCTTCAAAAGAAAATCAAAGAACATTATAAGGATCGCCATCTCGTGCACGCCCGATGGGCCCACCTGACGCAGCCCACAGAGCTTCACCTGAAACAAGGAAGAGGAAAATGTCAGGCGCGTAACATGTGTATGCGGGGTTGTCCTTATGGTGGATATTTCAGTTCGGTTTCGTCCACATTGCCATGGGCACATAAGACGGGAAACCTCACTGTTCGCCCCTTCTCCGTCGTGCACTCTATTATATATGACGAACAAAAAGGAAAAGCTACCGGCGTACGCATCATCGACGCGAACACAAACGAGGCGACCGAATATTTTGCCCGCATCATCTTTGTGAATGCTTCCGCGTTGAACAGCACGTTGGTGTTGCTCAACTCCAAGAGCAATCGGTTTCCTAACGGACTCGGCAACGACAGCGGTGTGCTCGGAAAATATGTTGCCTTCCATCTCTATCGCGGAGGTGTATCGGCTTCGATCGAAGGTTTTCAAGATCGCTATACGTATGGACGAAATCCAACGGAACCGATATTGGCCAACTATCGCAACCTTCATAAACAGGACACGGATTATCTCGGTGGCTTCACCACTTTCGTGGGCGCTTACCGGCCCCGGGGCGCAGAAGATGCAGGCGAAACAGAGCTCGGTGCTCCCTTCAAAAGTGCATTATCCAAACCCGGAGGCTGGCGCACCTACATGTATATGCAAGGCGAGACCATCCCGAAAGCCTCGAACCATGTGCGTCTCAGCGACACGGAAAAAGATCAGTGGGGCATTCCACTCCTGGTTACTTCCGTGGGATACGACGACAACGACGAAAAGATGATCAAAGACTTTCTTTCCGAAAGCAGTGAGATGCTCGCGAAAGCAGGATGTCTTGACATCAGCACCTACGACACGCACCAGGCACCGGGCCTGGACATCCACGAAATGGGCGGCGCCCGCATGGGCCGCGACCCAAAGACGTCGATACTTAATGGGTGGAATCAGGTGCACGATTGCAAAAACGTTTTCGTCACCGACGGCGCGTGTATGACCAGTACCGGCAATCAAAGCCCTTCGATTTTATACATGGCCCTGACCGCGCGGGCGGCAAACCATGCCGTAGAAGAAATGAAACGTAACAACCTCTGATCATGAACAGAAGAGAAGCCTTGGCCGCAACGGCCCGCGTATTGGGCGGCAGTATAGTTGGCGCGCAGATCTTTCTGGCGGCCTGCAAAACACCGGAGAAAAAACAAGAACCTTTCTCTGCCGACGATATCGCCTTCCTCGATGCAGTGGGCGAAGTGATTATTCCCACGACAACGGATTCACCCGGTGCAAAAGCGGCACGCATCGGGGACTTCATGCGCGCGATTGTTACGGATTGCTACAGCGACGCCGAGCACAAAATTTTCATCGATGGCATGGCCTCGCTGAAGGAATTGAGCCGAAAGAAATATGACAAGGACTTTGTCAAACTATCGGGAGAGGAGCAAAACACGTTGCTCTCGGCGGTGAACAAGGAAGCCAAAGCCTATGCCACCACCAAGCGGGAGGCTGATCCTGAACATTATTTTACATTGATAAAACAGCTCACCACCTGGGGCTATTTCACCTCCGAACCCGGCGCCACGAAAGCGCTGAATTATCTTCCCGTGCCCGGCCGCTTCGAAGGTTGTGTACCGTATACGGAAGGAGAAAAAGCGTGGGCCTTGTGATCACCGCATTCATAAAAAAATAAACCACCTTAAAATCGCATGCAACGAACAAAAGTAGCCATCCTTGGCGCAGGATTCATCACCGACATTCACGTAGAAAGTTACCACCGCTTCATACCCGAAGCAGAAGTGGTGGCCGTTTATGCCCGCAATAAAGACAAGGCCAAGGCCTTCGCTGAAAAATATCACATCCCCCAATGGTACGACAATGTGGACGAGCTCTTGCAAAAATCAGGATGTGAAGTGGTCGACATTTGTCTGCCCAACTTTCTCCATGCCGAAACCACATTGAAAGCAGCCAAGGCCGGGAAACACGTCATCATCGAAAAACCTTTGGCCGTTACGCTGGAAGAAGCCGACGCCATGATCGATGCGTGCAAGAAAGCAAACGTGAAACTGATGTATGCCGAAGAATTGTGCTTCGCTCCAAAATATGAACGCGTACGCCACCTGGTGAAAGAGGGCGCCGTCGGTAAGGTGTTTATGCTGAAGCAAGCTGAAAAACATTCCGGACCCCATGGCGACTGGTTCTATGACATCAAGCAAGCCGGCGGCGGTGTGCTCATGGACATGGGCTGTCATGCTTTCGGTTGGTTTTTCTGGATGTTGAATAATGCAAAAGTAAAATCAGTGTCTGCCAGCATGGCTACCGTATTGCACGGGGGCCGCACGCAAGGCGAAGACAACTCGGTGGTGATCGTAGAATTTGAAAACGGTGTTACGGCCGTAGCCGAAAACAGTTGGGCAAAACACGGTGGCATGGACGACAAAAGTGAAGTTTACGGCACCGAAGGCGTGATCTATGCCGACCTCTTCCTTGGCAACGCCGCGTTGGCCTATAGCAAAAACGGCTATGGTTATGCCATGGAAAAAGCCGACACCACGGCGGGATGGAGTTTTCCTATTTTCGAGGAAGTCTTCAACCAAGGCTACCCGCATGAGCTAAAGCATTTCATCGAGTGCGTTCAGCAAAATAAAGAACCCCTCGTTACCGGAGAATTGGGTCGCGCTGTATTGGAAGTTATTTACGCAGCGTATGCCGCCGCAGGACAAGGCAAAAGGATAAATCTGCCTTTTCACGCCAAGGTGGACAAGCCCATTGATCTTTGGCTGAAACCATAAGTGCCGACAAGATCAAATCTTTTCTGTAGGCCAACCTCCAATAGAATACCTTAACCAAAAATACCCCCATGCGAACCCTTGTACTCCTGTTTTTATTTTCGTTATCGCTCGCCGCCCGAGCGCAACAGAAGACCGTTGCCGAACGGTTAGGCTATCCTAAAAACACCAAGCTCCTTATCATCCACGCCGACGACCTCGGCGTTTCGCATAGCGAGAACGAGGCTTCCATTCAAGCATTGGAAAAAGGCGCGGTGAATTCCGGAAGCATCATGGTGCCTTGCCCGTGGTTTCCGGAGATTGCGGCCTATGCTTCCGCCCATCCGAATGCAGACCTTGGCTTACACCTTACGCTCACCGCCGAGTGGGATCCTTATAAATGGGGTCCGGTGTTGCACCAACAAGCCAAGAGCCTGAACACGCAAAAAGGTTTTCTGCCGGCTTCTGTCGAAGAGCTAGCAAAAATGGCAAGTGTTCAGGACGTTGAACAGGAGTTGCGTGCCCAGGTAGAGCGGGCCAAGCAATTTGGAGTAGACCCAACACACTTCGACACCCACATGGGTGGTGTGCTGGCCAATTTGGATTTCTTAAAGACCTATATCAAGTTGGGGCACGACTATAAAGTACCGGTGCTCCTGAATCGTGATATTGTGAATATGTTTGGCGCCGCCAATTTCAATGGCCTGCTCACCGACAAAGATGTGATGCTGGATAAGATCGTAATGGCCTCCCCTGCAGAATATGCAAAGGGTATGAAAAATTTTTATACCGGTGCGCTCACCTCCCTTCAACCGGGTTTGACCTGCATCTTGTTGCACGCAGCGTATGACAATGCCGAGATGCAGGCGGTCGCCATCGGACATCCTGACTACGGAGCAGCCTGGCGGCAAGCTGATTTTGATTTTTTTAGCAGCGCCGATTGTAAGAAATTGTTAAAGGACAATGCCATTCAGTTGGTTACGTGGAAAGAGATTCGAGATAAACTTCTCCGATAAAAAAAGCCCCGGTTTCTGCCGGGGCTTTTTTATTTAACCGAAAAAGGCGCGGACGCAAAGTCAATACTTGTGTTTTTTACGATAGTTCTTGGCCTCGCGGGTGATCTTGCCAAATTGTTTGTTAAGGCGTTTTTTCTCTTCGGCGTTGATCTCAAAACGGCGCTGTTCTTTTTTCAGCTTGACGTAGCTGTCATAAAGTTCGGAAGGAAGTGTCCCGTTGTGAAGGGCCTCCATCACCGCGCATCCCAGTTCATCCACGTGCTGGCAGTCGTTGAAGCGGCACTGCGCCGCGAGGCGCTGGATGACCGGGAAGAGGTCTTCGGACGCGGCATCTTCATCGCCGGTGAGACCAAACTCGCGCATGCCGGGTGTGTCGATGAGTAAGCTACCCTGCGGCAATAGAAAAAGATCGCGCGTCGTCGTAGTGTGTTTACCCTTTTTATTGGCTTCGCTGGTAGTGCCGATGGCTTGTGTGGCGGAGGTCATCAGCGCATTGAGGAGCGAGCTTTTTCCTACGCCGCTGGAGCCGATCATCACATACGTGTAGCCAGGTCGCAACAGGTTTCGTCTTAGCCCATCCAAACCCAGCCCGGTATAGGTACTGCACACTTGCACGACGCAGGGACGCTGCAATTTTTCAACGGCGTCAACATACGCAGCCAGGTCAGTCACCAGGTCGGCCTTGTTCAGCACCACGATGGATGCAATGCCACAGGCGGCCAACTGCACCAGGTAACGCTCCAGGCGCATAATGTTGAATTCGCGGTCGAGGCCCTGCACGATCAGGGCGGCATCGATGTTTGTTGCCAAGATTTGCTTTTGGGTGGGCGCACCAGGATTTCTGCGGGCCAGCGCGTTCTTGCGCGGAAGCACGTCAATGATATAGCCCATCGTGTCGTAGGCCATGAGCGAGACCCAGTCGCCTACTTTGGGAAGTTCAGTGTTCTCGGCGATGTAGAGCAGTTTCCCGGAAAGCTCGGCCTCCAGTTCGCCGCCTTCGGTTTGGACATAATATTTAAATCCTTTGATGCTGACGATGCGGCCCAGGATAAGGCCGTTCATTTCTATGGGTTGTGGAGGTGACGAGCGATACGCTTGCCAGCCATACTGATCCAATGCTGTCATGGTAAAAAAAGTTAGCAGACCACCCTAAACCAAAGGCAAAGGCGATCCAATAATGGAAAATGGAAATAAAAGGGATGTTTAGAATCCGGGCGACAGGCTAAAAGACGATCACAAAAAATGCGACGGGCCTGTCGTTAGGCCACCATTATTCCGGCAGGTGCGGGGCGATATGTAGAAACCATGATTGTCATAGGCGCACCAAAAATAAGAAAAATTTAAAGACGTCGCCACAGTCCGGAATTGGACGCCGCTGATCATAACCGGTCGGCGGCTCCCTTAGAATACGGGATTCCCTTGGATTAGGATGAGATTAGGGCGTTGGTACGTAAATTGGGTAAGGCAAACCGCCAACCCATCGCCATGTTAAAAAATTACTTTATCACCTCCTTCCGGAGCCTGCTCAAGCATAAAAACTACAGCCTCATCAATATCGGGGGGCTTACGTTGGGCATCACCTGCGTCTTTTTGATTCTGCAATACCTCCGCACGGAACTGGCCTATGACAGGTTCCACACCGATTCCGAAAATATTTACCGCGTAGTTTGGGAAAGCGGTGACCCTCAGACACGCACTCCTCACCCCATGGCGCAGGCCATGATGAGCGACTTTCCGGAAGTGGAGAGCGCCGTTAGTCTAACCCCGCTCTGGGGGCCCGGTCTTACCCGGCGGACGTTCTCTTTCCGGAACATGGAAAAAGATATTCAGTATGAGGAGCGAGAAGTGCTGGCCGTGGACAGCACGTTCTTCAAAGTATTTTCATTTTCGCTGACCAAAGGCGACCCCAACAAAGTATTGAAACGGACCGATGGTGTGCTGATCTCCGAATCGGCTGCCAAAAGATATTTCGGCAACGACAATCCGATGGACAAATTGCTTTCGGTAAACGACGACCGCAACACCATCGCCGTGATCGGTGTGTTCAAAGATGTCCCCGCGCTATCGCATTTCCACGCCGACTTCCTGGTGCCGTATGTCCGCGAAAAAGCGGGTAGCGATCCGGACAGTGAATATTATACCTGGAAAGATTTCGGCCATTACAACTACGTGCGCCTGAAACCCGGATCGGATGCAAAGGCGCTTGAAGCCAAGCTCATGCCCTGGCTACAAAAATACGAGGACTGGTCGCCTGAAACATTCCGGTATCTCGAAGAGAACCACTATAGGTTCCGGTTGCAACCCATCACCGACATTCACTTGCGTTCGAACCTGCGTTGGGAACTCGAGCCGAATGGCAACATCGAGTATGTGTACATGATGAGCGCTGCGGCCATCCTGATCCTGGTCATTGCCTGTATCAACTTTGTAAACCTCAGCACGGCACAATCGACGGGACGAGCCAAAGAAATTGGCATACGCAAATCGCTGGGTGCCTTCCGTGGCCAACTGATCACACAATTCACAGGAGAATCCGTGTTGGTGGCATTGGTGGCTACCGTGCTTTCGCTGGTTATTATCGAGTTGATGTCGCCGCTGTTCAGTTTTGCCACGCATCAGCAAATGCACCTTACCGGCTACTCCATCGCGGCGCTTTTAACGCTTGGGCTGGCGGCTGGCTTGCTGGCGGGGTTCTATCCTTCGGTTTTTCTTTCGGGGGTCAAGCCTGCTTCGGTTTTGAAAGGCAAATTGTTGCAAAGCCCTCGTGGGGCAGGGTTGAGAAATGGATTCACCGTGTTTCAGTTTAGCGCCTCCATGATCCTGATCTGCGTGAGCGCCATCATCTATAAACAATTGAACGCCGTGGAGCATCGCTCGCTCGGTTTCAACAAAGAAGCTGTCATCGTCATCCCGATAAAAAATCGCGATGCCCTTCGCGGGCACCAGGATGAATTGCACACCGAACTCAGCAAAGTGAAGGGCGTCATGGAAGTGTCGGCAGCCTCCAACATTCCGGGCCGCTCGTTCAATCAGCAAAATGTGCACGCCCTTGCCGATCCGGACCACGACGTCGACATGTCGGAATTTGACGTGAGCTATGACCTGCTGAAAGTACTCGACATTGCGCTCGCCGACGGCCGCGACTTCCTCCGCGAAAATCCCGCCGACGCCAGCGGCTTCCTGCTCAACGAGACCGCCGCAAAAAGTCTCAACCTAAATCAGCCTGTCGGCAAGGAAATCGTATTGGATCGCGATGGCGATCTGCAAAAGGGAAGCATCCTCGGCATCGTAAAAGATTTTCATTTTCAATCGCTGCACCAGGCCGTGCAACCCCTCATTTTCACCGTGCGCAACGCCAACTTCAACTACGTGCTGGTAAAATTGAACACCTCCGATTTTGACGCCACGCTGAAAGACATCACTGCGACCTGGAAAAAATTCGACAATCGTTTCGGCTTCGAGTTCTCGTTCTTATCCGACACCCTCGACGAACAATATGCCGAAGAACAAAAGATCGCCAATGTGCTGCTGGTGTTTTCGGTGGTCGCGATTCTTATCGCATGCTTAGGCTTGCTGGGCATTGCGGCCCTTACGTTCCAGAACCGTACGAAGGAAGTGAGTGTTCGCAAAGTGTTAGGCGCAAGCTTTGGCAACCTGGTGTTCATCTTGTTGAAGGACTTTACCAAGCTGGTGTTGTTCGCCGTCTTGTTGGCCACGCCGGTGGCTTGGTGGCTGATGAACGAATGGTTGCAGAATTTCACCTATCGGGTAAATGTAAATCCGCTCATCTTCGCCGGCGCCGGCTTGGCGCTAATTGCCCTGGCGTGGGGCACTCTGAGCGCGCTGACGTTGAAAATGGCCCACGTCAATCCCGCGACCACGCTAAAAAACGAATAGCCAGCCCTTTCCTCTACGGTCGCCTGGTTTTCCGGAAAGCCCAAAAGCTTTCGGAATTATCCATAAGTTTGTACACTAATTATTAGTGTTATGAACGACGACCAGTATAGCTCGTATTCCTTCCTGTTGGACCGCACGGCGAAGCGCGTAAAGCAATATGCGCAGCAGCGGTTCACCGAACTGGGGTTCAATGTCACCGTGGATCAATGGATCGTATTAAAACATCTCTACGAACACGACAGCATGAAACAAAACGAGCTGGCCGAGTTCCTCTTCAAAGACAACCCCACCCTCACCCGCATCATCGACCTGCTTTGCGACAAGGGCCTCACCGTGCGCAACGTACACCCCACGGACCGGCGCAGTTTTATGGTGAGCCTGACCAAGGAAGGCACCAAAAAAGTGGAGCAACTGAGCCCGAAAATAAAAGCCATCCGCCTCAAGGCCTGGGAGGGTCTCTCCGAGCGCGACTTCAACCAATTCAAACGAATCCTGGACACGATCTATAAGAATTTAGGCTAAAAAGGGCCTTTTTCTGAAACTTATTCGTGTAGAAATAGTTGTTATACTAACAGTTATTGCACTACATTTACACGTATACCAACACGCAACACCATGATCCAGACAGACATTTGCATTATCGGGGCCGGGCCGGTGGGCCTGTTTGCCGTTTTCGAAGCCGGGCTTTTGAAAATGCGTTGTCACCTGATCGATGCATTGCCGCAGATCGGCGGGCAGCTTTCGGAGATCTATCCGAAGAAGCCCATCTATGACATCCCCGGTTTTCCCGAGGTGAACGCCCAAACCCTGGTGGACAACCTCCGCCAGCAGATCGAGCCCTTCAAACCCACCTTCACGCTAGGCGAACGCGTAGATGGCCTGACCCGGACGGAAGACGGCAGCTTCATCGTCACCACGGTAGACGGCACGCAGGTGAAGAGTAAAGTGGTGGTGATCGCCGCGGGTTTAGGAAGCTTCGAGCCGCGCAAGCCCGAGTTGCAAAACCTGGAGCACTTTGAAGGCCGCGGTGTTACATATATGGTGAAGGACCCTGAAACATTTCGCCGGCGCAGGCTGGTGATCGCCGGCGGCGGCGACTCGGCCCTGGACTGGACCATCTATCTCTCTTCGATCGCCGAGCGCGTCACCCTGATCCATCGCAACGAATCGTTTCGCGGTGCACCCGACTCTGCGGAGAAAGTATTCAAGCTCGCCGCGGAAGGCAAGATCGATCTTTTGCTCAGCGCCAACCTGCAATCCGTGAATGGCAACGGCGTAGTGAAGAGCGTGTCGGTGGTGGACAAGCAAAAAGTTGTCAAGGAAATTGAAACCGATTTTCTCATCCCGCTCTTTGGCCTGAGCCCCAAACTGGGGCCCATTGCCGACTGGGGGCTGAACCTCGACAAGAGCGCTATTGAAGTGAACACGGTGGATTATTCCACCAACGTGGAAGGCATCTTTGCGATTGGCGACATCAATACTTATCCCGGAAAATTAAAGCTTATCCTCTGCGGCTTTCACGAAGCGGCATTGATGGCACAACGCGCGTTTGAATTTGTGTATCCCAGTCAAAAGCTCAGCTTTAAATACACCACCGTGAACGGCGTGAATGCTTTTTGATCATTAAAAAAACTACGGCCAGACCATGATAACGTTCTCCGTTGAAGACCATACCGGCCAGGTGCAGACCCTGGAACTCCCGGGCGACATCAACCTAAGCCTGATGGAAGTACTGAAGGCTTCCGACTATCCCATCGCCGCCACGTGCGGGGGCATGGCCCTGTGCGCCACGTGCCATCTCGAAGTGCTCTCGGGGGGCGACCGGTTGCTGGCACCGGGCGATGCCGAACTCGACATGCTGGATACGTTGCCCAATGCCACGGCGCAAAGCCGGTTGGCGTGCCAGATCCGACTAAACGAAAATCTCCAGGGCGCCTGCTTTGCACTGAAAGCCCCGGCCTTGGTTTAGGCTGGAAACTCCTTGACTCAAAGTCCACCCTAACACCGCGGATGAGTCACCGGGTTGGAGGGCGAACGCGCACATCGGGTATTGATCCGATCTGGTTTTCTTTTCACCACAAACGTTGCCGGTAAAATGCCAAAAGGGGCATGACACTTTGGATTTGGAAAATTTGTATTTTCATGCGTCACCCTAAATCTGTTTATCCCTCATGGCTCTTATTCTTCCAAAGCGCAGGCTCTTGGTTAAGCTCGTTCTTCTGGTCATCGTTCCCGTTCTGCTACTCCTATTGTTCGTCTTTTTTATCGCGGTATTTCCCCTGTCCACCGTCTGGGTTTGGGTTGGGGCTTTAGTGGCTACGCTGGGCTATGGGTTGTTTGCCTTCCTGTTTCTCATGGCGTTCACCCGGCGTTTCGAGAAAGTCGAGGAAGTGTCGAAGCTTTTGGCCGAGGGAAAACTGGATGAACCGTTCCACGAAAATGGCCAGGACGAGTTCATGGCCATTGCGCAAGCGATCCACCTCACCGGCGAAGGATTGAAGCACAAAACGGCGTTTGCCAACCACATCGGCGACGGAAATTTGCAGGCCACCTATGAGCCCACCAGTCCCGACGATCAACTGGGTCTCTCCTTACTAAAAATAAAAGAGAACCTCCTCACCGTGAAAGACGAAGACCGGAAACGAAACTGGACCACCGACGGGTTGGCCCGTTTTGTGGAAGTGATGCGCACCGATAGAAGTCTGAGCGAACTCTGCCACGACATCCTCCGAAACCTGGTTGTGTTGTTGCGTGCCAACCAGGGCACCATTTTCATCATCAACACCACCGACACCGGCGACACCTTGCTGAACATGCAGGCCTGTTATGCTTTCGACCGCCGGAAATATCTCAGCAAAACCATCACGCCGGGCGAAGGGCTTATCGGGCAAGTCTTCCTGGAAAAGCGGACCACTTACCTGAAGAATGTGCCCGACAATTTTGTGCGCATCACCTCCGGTCTCGGTGATGCCAACCCGCGCTTTATTCTGATCGCGCCCCTGAAAATGAACGAAGACGTTGTCGGTGTCGTGGAGCTGGCTTCGTTCAAGGAATTTGAAAAACACGAGATTGCTTTCGTGGAGAAGATCGGTGAAACGATCGCCCACAACATCATCTCTTTTCGCACGGCCGAACACACGCGCAAACTTTTACAAGACTCCCAGGAACAGACCGAGCACATGCGCGCCCAGGAAGAGGAGCTGCGGCAAAACCAGGAGGAGTTGCAGGCCACCCAGGAGGAGATCAGCCGGAAATACCACGAATTGTTTCGCCAACTGACCAGCCTAAACCATCAATCCCGCTTCGACCAGCTCAAGTCCATCACCTCCACCAAGAAGCGCAACGTGGAGTATTACTTCGACATCATCCGGAACCAGATCATCACCTATTCGGAAAACAAGATGGTGATCGATGCCATGAAAGCCTTTGGCCATGCGTTCGATGCGTTGCCACCCGAGAATCCGGCGCAGATGAAGGAAAGTGTGAGACAATACTATACGGGTGAATTTATGCCGCGCTTATTGGATAACACTTCCCATGTGGAAAAGGTGGAGAACTATTTGCCGCCGGCCGGCATTGCCACCGTGCTGCAATACCTCTTCATCTCGGCCAACCCCCACCCTACGGGCCAAAAGTCCCTGATGATCACGTCGCGCGAAAACAGCGACTATGGCCGGGTGCACGCCCTTTATCATCCAGTGATGCTCAGCTTCCTGGAGAAGTTTGGCTACTACGATATTTTTCTCGTCGACCCCATCACGGGCAACATTGTGTACAGCGTTTTTAAAGAAGTAGATTTTGGCACCAGCCTGTTAACCGGCCGTTACCAGGCCACAAACTTTGGACGCGTGGTGAAAGCGGCCATCGAGAGCACGGATAAAAATTTTGTAAAGCTGGTGGACTTCGAGCCTTACGCGCCGTCCTACCACGCGCCGGCATCTTTCATTGCTTGCCCGATCTATGATAACGACAAAAAAATAGGCATCCTCGTTTTCCAGATGCCCATCAACAAGATCAACCAAATATTGACTGGCGACAACCATTGGCGTGAAGACGGCCTCGGCGAAAGCGGCGAGACCTATATGGTAGGCCCCGACCACAAGCTTCGCTCCATCGCCCGCGACCTCATCGAAAACAAACGGCATTACCTGGCCACGCTCAAAGCAACCGGGTATGACGAAAAGATCCTTCACCAGGTGGACCGGATGAACACCAGCATTTTGGTGGAGCAACTTGATCTGGATTCCATTGACCTCGCTCTGAACGGGCAGTCGGGCACGCAAATCGAAAAAAATTCTTCCGGCGAAGAACTACTCAACGCCTATGCGCCGTTGTCGATCCCGGATGTGCAGTGGGTCATTCTTTCGTCCATGAAAGAAACGGAGGCTTCGCAGCGCATCAATGAACTTCGGAAGCAGGGGTAAATTTCAAACAGCGCTCACCGCTGTGCCCAAGGCCTGGAGCAGTGCCAGGGCCTCCTCGAATTTTTCTTTTTGTTTCAAAGGAAAGTGGATGGTCATCCGGCATCGTTCGGCAAACTCTTGTTCTCCCATTTGGACCGTGAGATCCTTTATCAGCCGCATCACTTCGGGGGTTGCCGAATAGTCGTACAGCAACGTCACGGTTTCCATGACATCTTTTTGAATGATTGTGCCGTGTTGCAGGGCATCGTCCGCGGCGGCTTTGTAGGCGGTGATCAGTCCGCCCACGCCAAGCTTTATGCCACCGAAATAACGCACCACCACGATGAGCACGTCGGTCAATCCTTTGGCGCGGATCTGTCCGAGAATGGGATCGCCGGCAGAGTGGTTGGGTTCGCCGTCGTCGGCCGCGCGGAAATGTTTTTGGTCCGGGCCCAGCATCCAAGCATAGCAGTGGTGGCGGGCGTCGAAATATTCTTTGCGCAGGCCCTCCAGTTTTTCCTTGATCTCGGCAGCGGACGTCACCGGATAGGCGAAGGCCAGGAATTTGCTTCCTTTTTCCTTATAGCTTCCTTGCGTGGGGGCCTGGAGCGTATGGTACGATAAAACGGGCATGTAACCGGGACTGGAATTTTGCGTCAAAGAAAGAGAATTAAAAATTCCAGGCCAACCCGTGCAACCTTGGCCTGGGAGGATCAGTCTATACGGGTAAGACATCAATATTTCAAGAAATATGAAAAAACAAGTATTCCTCTTCGCGCTTGCGCTCCTCCTGGTGGCGTCGTGGGCACAAGCCCAAACACGCGAAACACGCAACGTGAGCACCTTCACCAAGATCGCTTTCCGCGTTCCCGGCAAGCTTTACCTGCGCCAGGGCAGCCCGCAAAAAGTAGAGATCGAAGGCAAGAAAGATGTGCTGGAAGAGATCGAGACCAAAGTGGACGGCAACAAGCTCGTGATCGGCAAAGAAGGTGAATGGAAGTTCTGGCGGTGGAAGGAAGGCGACGACGTGAACGTATACATCACCGTAAAAGATATTGATGGCATCAGCGTAGCCGGCTCCGGCGACGTGATCGCCGAAACCAAGATCATGGCCGGCGACCTCGACCTGAACGTGAGCGGCTCGGGCAATCTGCGGCTGGAAGCTGAAGCCACCGGCGACATTGAAAGCGATGTGAGCGGCAGTGGCGACATCAACCTGAAAGGCAAATGCCGCAGCTTCAACAGCGACGTGAGCGGCTCCGGCAAAGTGATCCTCGCCATCACGGTCAGCGGCACGGCCGATTTCGGTGTGACGGGCTCGGGCAAGATCGAAGCCACAGGCAGCGCCGGCAATGTGAAAACAAATATCAGCGGCTCGGGAAAAGTGCTTGCCGCCAACCTGGAGACCAACAAGTGCGAAGTGCGAATTTCCGGCTCGGGTGATGTAGAGATCAACGTGAAAGACGAATTGGACACCAGCATCTCCGGCAGCGGCAGCGTGGGCTACAAGGGAAATCCCAGCCGCGTGAACAGCCACTCCTCCGGCAGCGGACATGTACACAAATTGTGATCTACCAGAATAGAATAAAAAATTAAGCGGGCCAACACCCGCTTTTTTTATGACCGTTTACCGGTATTGTAATCCCGATAGCAGACTGTTATCTTCATATGCTTTAACGCTAACCCTCTCTAAAGTCTATGGAAAACTCTCTGCCGCTCCAACAAAAGGAGCGCATCCTCATGATTGACGCCCTGCGTGGCGTCGCCCTCTGTGGCATACTGATCCTCAACATGCCGTTCTTCGCCCGCGCCTATCAACTGGATTTTGATTGGCGTGTCTTCCAGGAAACCTCCATGCGCAACATCGCTTCGTGGATGGTTACCGGCTTCGTGCTGGGTGGATCTTTCCGGGCGATGTTCTCGATGTTGTTCGGCGCCGGCGCGCTGCTCATCATTTCGCGATTGGAAAAACAATCGGGTCTTGGGGCAGCTGATGTTTATTACCGGCGGCTCATCTGGCTGCTTGTCTTCGGACTGGTCAACGCCTACGTGTTGTTGTGGCCTGGTGATATTCTGTATCACTATGCCATCTGCGGATTGTTCCTGTTTCCGTTGCGAAAAAGCTCCATCAAATTGTTGTTGTGCCTCTGCCTTTTCTTCCTCTGCGTGAACATGTTCAAGTCCTATCTCAGCAACCAGGAAGCCCTGGAGAAACGCGAAAAAGGATTGGCGGCCATGACCCTGGAAAAAGAAAAGAAAACACTCACGGAAGAACAAAAAGGCGATCTTGAAAAATGGAAAGAAACCGTCGACCGCCACAAAGTGGAGAACGTCAAAAAAGAAGTTGAAAAAGAAAACAAGGCCATGCTGAAATCTTATCCCGAAGTGTGGCAGCATGTGAAGTCGACCAACGCCAAATTTGAGTCCACCGCATTCTATCAAAATACTTTTTTCGACATCATGATCTGTATCTTGTTAGGTATGGCATTGTACAAAGCGGGCATCCTCACCGGCGAAAAGTCAACGGGATTTTATGCCGGCATGCTCATCCTTGGCTATGGGGTGGGCATTGGCGAAGGCATGCTGTCGGGGATATCCTGGTACAACGCGCAATTGAATTATTACAGCTATATCGAGCACTGGCCCATTCCCTTCACCTTATATGATGTTCACCGGGCGCTCGTGGCCATAGGGCATATCGGGCTGATCTCCCTGCTGTATAAGAGCGGCGTGTTTCACGGCTTTCTGAAACTCTACGCCTGTGTTGGACAGATGGCGTTTACCAACTACCTCTCGCAATCCATTATCTGTACATTTATTTTTTATGGCTATGGGCTGGGATACTTCGGACAATTCGAACGCTATGAATTGTTTTATTTCATTTTCGGGATCTGGGCGTTTCAAATCGTCTTCAGCAACCTCTGGCTGAAGTACTTTTTGTTCGGACCGCTGGAATGGGTGTGGAGAAGTCTCACGTATTGGAAGCGGCAGCCCATGCTAAGAACTCGCCAAGTGGAATTGGCACTGGCCTGATTTTAGACTGCAGCGCCATCCTGGCTAAGGTTTTTATTACCTTGTGATCTGAAAACACAAGCGCAATGGAAATTTTAGATTCGCACTATGAAACAGCTTTGCAACTGCTGCTTTCGTTTGTGATCGGCGCCGCCATCGGGTTGGAGCGGGAGTACAGAAGCAAAGCGGCTGGGTTGCGTACGATGATCATCATATGCCTGGGGTCCACGCTGTTCACGCAGGTGTCGATGGCCATCGGCGAAAACTCGCAGGACCGGATCGCGTCCAATATCATCACCGGCGTCGGCTTTCTGGGGGCTGGGGTGATCTTTAAAGACGGGCTAACCATTACCGGGATAACCACGGCCACCACCATCTGGATTTCGGCCGCATTAGGTATGGCCGTGGGCGCAGGACAGTACTTTGTCGCACTGCTGGGATCGGTGGTGGTGATGATCGTGCTAACCGTGTTCGAAAAACTTCAAACCGTTGTCGACCGGATTCACCATGCACGGTCTTACAAAATCGTGTATACCGACGAACGCGATTTCATTGTTGGGTTGGAGTTGGAATTGAAGAAGCTCAACCTTGGCTTTCAGCGAAAGCGCGACTTGAAAGATGAGAAGGGGTTTGTATTGTTTTATGAGGTGTATGGAAGGGAGAAGCTTTTGGATGCGTTCAATACGTATTTGAAACGCGATGCGCGAGTGACGATGTTCGAGTACTGATCCGCCGCGGAGTGGTCAGGGCTAAAGCCCTTTCCAGATAAAGCGATGAGACCCCAGCCTAAAGGCTGGGGTTATTGTTCAAGTCCGAAGAACTGGTTTACATTCTTTGCTTACCTGCCCACGGAAGCTTCAGCGAAGGAGGCCCCTTAGCGCCTTTCTTTGCTCGCCGAAGCTTTAGCGAAGGCGAGGCGGTTCAACTTTTTTCCTCATGCTGCACCAACCCCAACACAATCCAATACTGCGCCACCATATACGTCAACATAATCCAACTCGCACCATTCGGAACAGGCGTCAAAAATTTATTGATCGCCAAAAGCGAATCCGACAACATAAACAACAACGCCCCAAAGAACACCATCCGAAAGCTCATCGCCTCCGTGCGCCCATACCGGAACAGCGAATTAAGCACCATGACGATGAGCACCAACGCATACACCATCACCGGAAACCGCAATGGACCAAGCACGGGATACAACACAATGATCAACCCCGTTCCTGCCAAGACGATCGGAAACGACGCCCGTATTTTCTGAATGCCCCGTAAAGCATCGTTTGCTGCAACCCATTGATGCTGGCGATAGGAAAAAATGTAGAAGATGTGTGACGCCAGGAAAGCCAGCAATCCAAAGATGAAAAATAGCTCATGACTTGTCTCGAACATCAACAACACATCGCCTGCCAGCGAAAAGAACATGGCCAGCAACACCACCGGCGAACGGTGTTTGGCACTGATCCCATAGTACACGCCCAGCGTGATCATGATCAACGGTTTGCATATACGACGAACTTCCGGCCAACCCATCCACCCCGATGTCAATTCGCCCAGGCAGACGAGCGCAAAGATTACCAATACCGCTTTTTTCATACGCTTACTTTTTTAGTGGACCGTTGAAACAAAAGATACACAAACGCTAACACCGACATCGCGCTGCAAAACACAAAGGCATGAACAAAATGCGTGTTGTCATTTCCATACAACCAACCCGAAACCAGCGCCCCGATGCCGATGCCCATTTCCATGGAAATATATAGCGTGGCGATGCCTCTTCCCCGGTGATGCTCATCACTCAAGTCGGTGGCCCAGGCCAGCAGCGTGGGCGAGGTGGCTCCATACGCCAGGCCATACAAAATGATGCCCACACTGAGTTGTGTTTGATCATGCGCAAAAGCGATCACCAACATCGCGATGGCGATCAGGAACGTGACGACCAGCAACACCGGTGCCCGCCCATAGCGATCGGAAGCCTTGCCGCCCAACAGGCGCACAAACAAGATAGCCACCGTGAAGTAGGTAAACAACACACCCTTGTTGCGCATGCCCACATGGGTTCCAAAATCAGGTAGCAACGTCAAGATGGCACCGTAGGCACATACACTCAGGAACATGACCACGCTCGGCCTGAGCACGCGGGGCTCGAATAGATCGGAGCGTTTTACTTTGAGAAGCCCTACGCCAAAAGGATGCTTTTCGTGCAGCGTCTCCTTGATGCCCAACACCACCAGCATAGAAATGATCGCGGCACCTGATGAGCAGTAGAACATAACATCCAATCCAAAATGTCTTACGATGGGATCGGCTATCGCGGGCGCAACGGCCGTACCCAGTGAACCTGCGGTGGCCAATATTCCCATGGCTTCTCCCCGGCGGCTGGCGGGAATAACATCCGAAAGATAAGCCGCCTGTCCTGTGGGTGTGAAGCCCGTTGAAAAACCGTGCATCAGTCTGAGCAAGAAAAATCCCGACACGGTGGTGAGCACGGGATAGATGAGGCTGCAAACAAAACACACCATCGCCCCGGCCATGATCACAGGCTTGCGGCCAACTCTATCGGCCAGTTTGCCGCTGAAAGGACGCGACAGCAGTGCGGTTACGGTAAATAAAAAAATGATGAGCCCTTTATATTCCGCACCGCCCAGGCTGGTGAGATACGCCGGCAGTTCGGGGACAATCATGTTGAAGCTGCCAAAGAAAAGCAACGAGCTTAGGCAGAGCAGCCAGAACGGAGTGTCGTAGATTTTTTGAGTGGTCAATTTTTTTCTATGCAAAAGGAAACGCGTTGCCCCTGGAAGGAGCAACGCGTTTTTTGGATCAGGCTTGCTGAGGCATTTCCTGTGCCCCGAGTAAAAAGGCTTTGATAAAATCGTCGAGGTCGCCGTCGAGCACGGTTTGGGCGTCGTGGCGTTCCACGCCGGTGCGGGCGTCTTTCACGAGCTTGTAGGGGTGCAACACGTAGTTACGGATCTGCGAGCCGAAGTCGATCTTCATCTTGCCGGCTTCGATCTTGTCGCGGGCGGCGTTGCGTTTTTCCATTTCGACCTGATACAATTTCGATTTCAGCATCTGCATGGCGCGCTCGCGGTTGGCGTGCTGCGAACGTTCCACCTGGCACACGATGACGATGCCCGTGGGCTTGTGCGTGAGCTGCACTTTCGTCTCCACCTTGTTCACATTCTGGCCACCGGCACCACCGGATCGCGACGTTTGTATTTCGATGTCGGCAGGATTGATCTCGATCTCGATCGAGTCGTCTACCTTCGGATATACGAAAATGGATGCGAACGAAGTGTGCCTGCGCTGGTTGGAGTCGTAAGGTGAGATACGCACCAGGCGGTGCACGCCGATCTCCGCCTTCAGTTTACCATAGGCAAACGGGCCGTCTATTTCCAGCGTGGCCGATTTGATGCCGGCTACTTCGCCCGATTGATAGTCGATCTGTGTCACTTTGTAGCCGCTCTTTTCGCCCCACATGATGTACATGCGGTTGAGCATATCGGCCCAGTCGTTGCTTTCGGTGCCACCGGCACCGGGGTTTATTTCGATCACGGCACTGAGCTGGTCTTCCTCCTTGCTCAGCATTTTCTTGAACTCCAACTCCTCCACGGCCTTGGCCGTCTTCTCGTAGTCGCGGTCCAATTCTTCTTCGCCTACGTCGCCGGCCTGGTAGAACTCAAAGAGCACTTCCAGGTCGTCGATGCCCTTGGTGAGGTTATCGAAGGCGTCGGTCCACACTTTTTTGGTGCGGATGTTTTTCAGAATGGCTTCGGCTTGTTTAGGGTTGTTCCAGAAATCCGCTTGTTGGGTAATGAGCTCCTCGTCTCTTACTTCAACGATCTTACGATCGTAGTCAAAGATACCTCCTCAAGGCGCTAACGCGAACCTTCAAATCTTTCAGTTGATCTGTTGTCATGGTGAATAATAAATTTTGGCAAAAGTAAGGAATTCCGGCAACAAATCAGGGTCTGCCTAAAACCGGTCGAGGTCGTGCTGGTAGAAAGGGGAATCATAGTCCGCCGTGAACAGCCGGTAGCGTCCACCCAGCCGCTGCGATTTTTTCCGGATCAGCATCATGGGCAACCCCACGGCCACCATCGCGATGGACACGCGGTTTACGCTTTTGTCGAGGCTGGGGTCATGGCCTTGCACCACCATGGTATTGAATTGGTCGATCACAAAATAGCCGGCACCTCCGATCACCAGGAGGCCGCCCACACGGTTGGCAAAACTGGCATGTTTGAAATAGATGCGGTCGATCTTGTGGAACGGAATGATGTCCTTGTGGGCCATCACCGCGGTGTCGAAAAGGTTGTTCACATAACTTACCCGAACGGTCTTGCTGCCTTTCAGGCGGAAGGTGATCTCGTCGCCAAAGCCGAGGCGCAACAACACTTTTTCACCCTTCAGCAACACCAGTTGCTTCTGAGCATAGCCTGCCGTTGCCAACGCCATCAGCACCGTCAAACACCATAGCACTTTCTTCTTTTTCAACCCGTAGCGATTTCGCTCTAAAAGTAAAAAAAACGGTGAACAATCAAGTCCACCGTTTCAGGTTGAGTTATTCAGGTAAAGGAAACAAATTACATTTTTACGACCCATCCGAAGGGATCAGGCGCGATTCCGCGTTTGATCTCGTCCAGTACGGTATAGATATGAGCGGCAAAATTTTGCTTTGACGCCGCGGGCAACGGATAATCTATGCCTTCGTGGCCAATCGCCTGGATGGGGGCAATCGTGGCCGCGGTACCCACGCCAAACGCTTCTTTAACGAGGCCGCTTTTCAATCCGTCTACTAATTCTTTCACGCCTACTTTGCGTTCCTCCACCTTCATGCCCTCCCGGCGCGCGACGGCCAGCACGCTGTCGCGCGTGATGCCGGCCAGGATGGAGTCGCTCAGCGCGGGCGTCACCAGCGTGTCGCCAAAAACAAACATCACGTTCATGGTGCCCGACTCTTCAATATAGGCGTGCTCTTTGCCGTCGGTCCACAACAACTGCTGATAGCCTTGGTCTACGGCAAGCTTTGTAGGGTAGATGGCACCACCGTAGTTGCCGCCGGCTTTGGCATAGCCTGTGCCCCCGGCCACAGCGCGGGTATAATGGGTTTCGATCTTGACTTTCACCGGCGCTGAATAATAGGCACCCACAGGCGAAGCGATGATCATGAATGTAAAATCAAGCGAAGGACGGATACCGATAAACTCATCGGCCGAAAAAAGGAAAGGTCGAATATAGAGCGCGCTCCCGGCTGTCGACGGGATCCACGCACGGTCGATGTCCAGCACGGCACGCATTCCCTCCATAAAAAGCTCCTCCGGAACTTCCGCCATGCACAGCCTTTCGGCGGAAAGGTTAAGACGGTTGAAATTGGCCATCGGCCGGAAAACCAGCGCTTCACGGTCTGCACCGCGATAGGCTTTCAATCCTTCAAAAATAGATTGCCCGTAGTGCAATGCCGGTGTAGCCGGGCTGATGAGCATATGGCCATAGGGCACGATGCGTGCGTTGCCCCATTCGCCGTTGCGAAAATCGGCCATAAACATATGGTCCGTATAGACCTTCCCAAAGGGAAGATTTGAAAAGTCCACCTGGGGAAGCCGCGATTGGGCTACCCGCTCTACCTCAATTTTCAACGTCTCTACCATGGATATCCGAATTTTAAGGACCCGAAGGTAGGAGTAATTTTCAAATTCGACTAACAAATGTTAGTTTTTGGTACCAGATGTCGGTTTTTGGGGGGTTATTCATCCATCCGGGGCCTCCACGGCGTCTCTTCCGCCTTCAGCTCGTGGGCCATTTTGCGGCTCAGCATGAACAGGTAGTCCGACAGCCGGTTGAGGTATTGGATGACCAGCGCGTTCACCTCTTCCGTGGCTTGCAACGCTATGGTTAGGCGCTCGGTGCGGCGGCACACCGTGCGCGCCACGTGGCAATACGATACGGCGGTGTGGCCTCCCGGCAGCACAAAAAACCGCATGGGGGGCAACGCCGCGTCCATGTCGTCGATCTCTTTTTCGAGGTATTGAATATCGCTTTCGCGGAGGGTGGGGATGTTCACTTTGGTGTTGCCGGGCTCGGTGGCCAGCATGGAGCCGACCGTGAACAGGCGGTCCTGTATTTCGACCAGCACGTCTTTTCGTTTGTGATTTACTTCCTGGTCGCGCACCAGGCCAATCCAGGAATTCAATTCATCCACGGTGCCGTAGGTGTCGATCCGCAGGTCGGCTTTGGAAACGCGTTTCCCTCCAAAAAGGGATGTGGTGCCGCGATCTCCGGTTTTCGTGTAGATCTTCATGCACTAAAGGTAGGCGATGCGCGGGAAGGGAGAAAATGTTAGTGCTGTGCGGCCATGGGGCTGCTGCGCGACACGTTGTCGTTCTTGCGGTCCCATTCGATCAGACCGTCCCGGAGACGGATGATGCGGTGGGCATAGTGCGCGATGTCGTCTTCGTGGGTCACCATGATGATGGTGTTACCCTTGTCGTGAAGCTCCTGGAAAAGGCCCATGATGTCATAGGACGTCTTGCTATCCAGGTTACCGGTGGGCTCATCGGCCAGGATGATGGAAGGGCTGTTTACCAACGCACGGGCGATGGCTACACGTTGGCGCTGGCCACCCGAAAGTTCATTGGGTCTGTGGTGATAGCGATCGGCGAGGCTCACGCTTTCCAGGGCCGCCATGGCCATTTCGTCGCGGTCGGCCTTGCCATAGCCGGCATAGATCAGGGGCAGTGCCACGTTGTCCAGCGCGCTGGCGCGGGGCAGCAGGTTGAAGGTCTGGAACACGAAGCCGATCTCCTTGTTGCGGACTTCGGCCAGCTCGTTTTCCGTCATTTCGCTCACCAGGTTGTCATTCAGGCTATAGGTTCCCGTGGTGGGAGAGTCCAGGCAGCCCACAATGTTCATCAGCGTGGATTTTCCTGAGCCGGAGGGGCCCATAAAGGCCACGTATTCGCCCCTGTCGATGGAAATGGAAACTCCCTGGAGGGCGTTCACGATGTTATCGCCCATTTTGTAAACCTTCGTCAGTTCGTGCGTCTCGATGATTTTCATTGCCCAATTAGTTAATGGTGCCTGCCTTTAATTACAGCCCGGTTGTACAAAAGTTTACCGCCCGTCCTTCCTTAAACCCGTTGTCGCGCATGCAGGTTACCGATTTTTTCCGGGAGGTTCATTTATCCTTAAATAAATACAGGTTTGCTAGCCCGACGCTCCGTTTCGCACAAATGTTACACAAGCTGCGATAACATGGTCGTCTTTTAGGATGCGGGTGTGTCCCAGGCCTTTTGTGCGGATCAGCATGGCCGAGGGATAGAGCTTCATGAGGGTGTTGGCGTGGACCATGGGCACCTCGCGGTCTTCTTCATCGTAGACCAGCAGCAGGTCGACCGGCGCCTGCAGTTGGGTGACAAAATGCTGGGCGGTATAGTCGTCGAAGGGCTTTCCGGTTGTCCGGAGGACAAATTTCTTAAAATATTCGCCCGTGGGCCGTGAGCCGTTGATGGTGCGCAAATAAGTATTGATGATCTCGTCGCCCACGGAAGGTGACGCGATCATAACCAGTTTTTTTATGGGTAAGCCGTGCATAGCCGAGAACAACGCCGCCCCACCGCCAAACGAATGGGCGATCACGGCCACGGGCTCCCCTATTTGGGCATACACGGCCCGGATGGCCGCTTCAAATTCGTCGAGGCTGGTTCTTTTTCCTTCCGACTGGCCATGGGCAGGGCCGTCGAACGCCACCACTTTATAGCCGGCGGCCATGAGGGGTTTTACAAAACGCCGGAATTGCGTGGCCCGTCCAGCCCAGCCGTGGATGAGCAATACGGGCTTGCCTTCGCCCCAGGAATAGCACTGGATCGTTTTGCCGGTTGCCGTTACGGTAAAGCGTGTCGCAAATGTTTCGGCCCTTTTTTCCTTTTCAGGAACCGGGTAATGCAACGGGGTGAAGAAAATCTTTTCAAAATACCAATGGGCCAACCCGGGCGCATAGGCCTCCAGTTTTGGAAAAAGCCACCGGGCGATCTTCAGCGGCAGGGGATATTGATCTTTCTTTTTCAAGCGTTCAGGATTACATATCCAAAGTGTAAAACTTACACGTTGCTGAGGTGCAATTAATGCATAAAATAACGCTTCTCATTATTTTATTTCCATTTATGTACAAAATAAACCGTTTAACCCCGCCATAAACTGATCTCTTGCTCAGAAATCTTCCCGGCCAACGCTATAGCTAGCGCGCTTTGAATTGGCGTACGGGTATTCCCGGATCGCATCTGGCCTGCCATAGGAGTGGTCAGAGCTAAAGCCCTGATGAGTGAGGCGTCTTTGCACCTGGCCTAAAGGCCAGGGTTATTCAGTTCCGGAATACCTTGCTAACGCTTGACACATGCATAGGCGTGCCGCTTGTAGAACGATCGCCGAGAACCTCAGCCCAAGAGCTAAACCACAAACCGAATAACCCTGGCCTTTAGGCCAGGGTCCAAAATAACTCCTCGTCCCGGGCTTTAGCCCTGACCTTACACAAGACGATGTCCTGAATTCGACCTTCCTTCCAGGAAGTCAAATCACAATAAAAGTGTGCATAGATAAGCGTAGACATCCCAGGGCGGAGGGGGATGTCTTTTTTCAGAGAATAAATTAAAATCTTAAACCTTAAAGCGGAAGGTCCCGGTGGAGTGTTCGAACGTGGTTGTATTATACACCCGCTCGCAGAACGTTACCTCATTGTCATAATTGACGAGCACAACGGTCGTACACCGCGTGCCGTAGTTTGGCGTTTTGATGAACATAGACGACAACGCTTTTTCGCGCTCCAAAGACAAGCCGGTATCGGGCAGTTTGTCTTCCGGCGCCAACGTCTGATCATAAAGCGCGTCCAGCAATTGCTCCGGTTGAATGGTCGGTTGGTCCAAAATGTTTTTCAGCTTTTCTTTTCCCCGCTCCACTTTTGGCCACGGCGTGTCGAGCAGGTGGTTGCTCAGCCCGTAGAAGCCGGGGATCAATTCTTCGATCACATGCGAGTAGTTTGAGTAGTACCACAGTTCGTTCAGACCTCCGACGATAATGTTGAAGCCGTTGTATTCTTTTTCACCGTCTGCGATGGCATGCAGATAGTGTTCGGGGCGGTCGCGGCCCGTCAGGTAGTCCGACACCAGCAGGCCGCGCGAGGGGGCATGCGGGTCGATGTTCTTGGGGTCGCGGTAGTTGGTGAGCAAGGCCAGCTTTCCCTTGGTGGACATGCCCATCCAGGTGCCACCGGCTACCAGGTCGCGGCCGGCCAGCACGTCCGGTTTGTCTTTCCAGTAATGCGCCGCTTCCGTTTGGCGTTCGTAGAATTCATCGCGGTTGGCCGCAACGATGAGCTTATACGCCGGGTGATTTTTGAAGGCTAAAAAGATGAGGCACATGGTGGGGAGAATTAAAGGAATATGAGATGGTGTGCTGGAATAACAAACATGTTTATCGATCGAAGATCAAAGAAGAAACACCGATCGCTTAAAATAATTCCAATTGATCGGGCAACAGGGTGAACGACCGGCGGTGGTGTGGTGTGATGCCCAATTGGCGTATGCCGTCGCGATGGGCTTCGGTGGGGTAGCCCACGTTGGTATGCCAACTGTAGCCGGGAAAATCTTCCGCCAGGCGCAGCATCAGGTCGTCGCGATACGTTTTGGCCAGGATGGAAGCGGCGGCAATGGATAAATACTTTCCATCGCCTTTGATGATGCATTCGAATCGCGTTTCGCCATAGGGCTTGAAGCGGTTGCCGTCGATGAGCAGCAATTCGGGGCGCAGCGTCAGTTTGTCCAGCGCTGCGTGCATGGCTTTGAACGATGCGTTCAGGATATTGATGCGGTCTATCTCCTGGTGATCGATTTCACCTACGGCCCAGGCCATGGCATCGCGCTGGATGTCTTCGCGCAGGTTTTCGCGTTCTTCTTTGGTGAGTTGCTTGGAGTCGTTGAGGAGTTTGTGCCGGTATTTCTTGGGAAGGATCACCGCGGCCGCCACGACTGGGCCAGCGAGGCATCCACGCCCGGCCTCGTCACATCCGGCTTCGATCAGATCTTTCGTGAAAGACGACTTGAGCATAGTCACAAACTTAATGCGTAAATGATTTCCTGCAAAAAAGAATTGAATAGCTTTGAACATCACCGCAAAACCGACGGCGAACCATGTCTGAAAACGAAACAAAAAATCCGTGGACCACGCTTTCCGGCGAAGAGAAGTACGAGAACCCGTGGATCAAGGTCACTGAATATCAGGTGTTAAACCCTTCCGGCGGAAAGGGCATCTACGGCAAAGTACATTTCAAGAACAAAGCCATCGGCATTGTGCCCGTTGATGCGGAGGGTAACACTTGGCTGGTCGGTCAATACCGGTATACGCTCAACGCCTTTCACTGGGAGATCCCCGAAGGCGGCAGCCCGTCGCACGAGGAGGCCGGATTTTCGGCCCGCCGCGAGCTGCAGGAAGAGACGGGCCTCACAGCAAAAAAATGGACTGAACTCACGCAGATCCACACGTCCAACTCCGTTACCGACGAGGTGGGCTACATCTTCCTGGCCGAAGACCTCACTCCAGGCGAATCCGCGCGCGAAGCCTCCGAAGCCGACATGAAGGTTTGGAAGCTGCCGCTGTCGGAAGCCGTGGCCATGGTGCTGCGCGGCGAGATCACCGACGCGATCAGCATGACCGGCCTGCTGCTGGTGGCCCGGTTGAAAGGCCGTTAACGTCCATCCCAAACCTCCTCCGAATATCCCGGCATGACCATCAAAACCCACATCAAGGAAAACTTCCACCTCGCCTACCCGGTCATGCTCAGCAACCTGGGCCACGTGCTCATGGGCTTCACCGACAACATCATGGTGGGTCATGTGGGCGCCACAGAGCTTGCCGCAGCCGGGTTGGCCACCGTGGCGTTCAATGTGTTGTTGCTGTTTGGCATCGGTGTGTCGTATGCCATCACCCCGCTGGTGGCCGAAGCCGATGGGAAGAAGGATGATCGTGGCATTATAGAAACCTTGCGGCATGGGCTGGTCATCAACGTGATCAACGCGCTGTTACTGGCGGGTGTGGTGTATGTGGGCAAACGTGTGCTCTATCACATCGGTCAGCCGCAGGAGGTGATCGATAAATCCATTCCCTTCCTGAGCATCATCACGTTCTCGCTCATTCCCGTGCTCATCTTTCAAACGTTTAAACAGTTTGCCGAAGGGTTGTCCAACACGCGCGTGGCCATGATCATCATGGTCGGCAGCAACGTGGTGAATGTGTTGCTGAACTATATGCTCATCTACGGGCATGGTGGGTTCCCGGCCATGGGGCTAGTCGGTTCGGGATGGGCCACGTTTTCCTCGCGGGTGTTCATGGCGTTGGCCATCGCGGGCTACATTTATTTTGCGCCTGGCTTTCGCCGGTTTCGCAGCGGATTTGTGTTGGGCAATTATTCGCGTGCCCTGTTCAGCAAAATGCTGCACATCGGCGTACCCAGCGGGGCGCAATTTATTTTTGAGGTGGCCGCGTTCGACTTTTCATTGGTGATGATGGGATGGCTTGGCACGAAAACACAGGCGGCGCATCAGATCGCCATCAACCTGGCGACGATCAGCTACATGACCACGGCCGGTCTTGCGGCGGCGGCGACGATTCGCGTGAGCTATTTTCTCGGGCGAAATGATGTGAAAAATATGAAGCGGGCTGCCTATACTTTGCTCGGCATGGCGCTGGTGTTTATGTCGGCGTGTGCACTGGGTTTTGTGTTTGGCCGGCATTGGCTTCCCGCGCTGTATGTGGACGATGCCGAAGTGCTCCGCATCGCCGCGTCACTCATGATCATCGCGGGACTCTTTCAACTTTCCGACGGCACGCAGGTGGTGTGCATCTCGGCGCTGCGCGGGTTGCAGGATGTGAAAACACCATCGTTGTTCATTTTTATTGCGTACTGGATCATTGGTCTCCCGCTAGGTTATGGATTGGCATTTAAAGCAGGCTTTGGATCGTCGGGGATTTGGCTGGGACTTTCCATTGGGCTTACGCTCACGGCGCTGGCCATGTTCCTTCGATTGCGCTTGCTGATGAACCGGATTCCGCACGCGGTGGCCACAGGATGATCGGGCGTGTAAATCTTGTCTTCTCTGGATCGCGGGGTAAGCGCACTATTTTTTTTCCTATCTTTTCGCAAAGGAAAAATTCACATGTCCGCAACCGCCAAACCTGTCAGTAAATCACAAACTACCATCACCGAGCTCATGATTCCCTCCTATGCCAACTTTGGTGGGAAAATTCACGGGGGCATTCTCCTGTCGCTCATGGATAAAGTGGCCTATGCCTGCTCCAGCAAGCATGCCGGCACGTATTGCGTGACGGTGTCGGTGGACCGGGTTGAATTTTTAAAACCGGTGGAAGTGGGTGAGCTGGTCTCGTTGCACGCATCGGTGAACTACGTGGGGCGCTCTTCGATGATCGTGGGCATCCGCGTGGAAGCCGAGCACGTGAAGAACAGCACCGTCCGTCACACCAACTCCTGCTACTTCACCATGGTGGCCAAAGACGACCACGACAAACCCGCGGAAGTGCCCAAGCTCATCCTGGAAACACACAACGACGTGCGCCGCTTTATCGAAGCCATGCACATGAAAGAGATCAAAACCCGCATCAATGAACAACTCGACGATGTGAAGTCGACCCTGCATGTGAATGAAGCCATGGAGTTGTTAAAGAAAGAACGCTGCATCATCGCTTTCAAAGACGACGAATAGCACATGCGATCCGGGCAGGCGTATGACCACCCCACTCGTCATTCAACTATTTATCACATAAAAAAACATCTCCGAAAAATCTACTGAACCACCTATTCTTCGAACCTAGTCATGAAATATTTATTACTCCTTCTCGGAACCCTCCTCGTTCCTCCCACATTCGCGCAAAACCCGCTCATCCTTTCGCAACGCGAACAAGCCAAAGTGATCGACGAGATACTGGACGACCGGCTAAGGACTGTGCTTCCTGCCCTCATGCGCCGGGAAGGTTTTGACATGTGGATCGTGATGTCGCGCGAATACAACGAAGACCCCGTCATCAAAACCCTGTTGCCCGCCACGTGGATGGCGGCGCGGCGCACGACCATGCTGGTGATGTTCGATCGGGGCGAGGGAAAGGAAATGGAATGCCTCGCCGTGGCGCGCTATGATGTGGGCAAAGTTTTTAAACGCGCGTGGGATCCCGATCAGCAACCCAACCAGTGGGCTCAACTGGCCAGCATCATCCAGGAACGCGACCCCAAAAAGATCGGCGTCAACAAAGCAGAGCACTACGGCCACGCCGACGGGCTCACGGCCAACGACTACGAACTACTGCTCAAATCCCTGAACAAAAAACTACACCCGCGCGTTGCCTCTGCCGAGCGGCTGGCCGTGAGCTGGCTGGAGACGCGGAGTGAAAAAGAAATGGTGGTCTATCCGCAGATCTGCCGGATCGCGCACGAGATCATCGAAGAAGGATTTTCCGATCGCGTCATTCAACCGGGTGTCACCACCACGGAGGATGTGGTGTGGTGGTATCGCGAAAAAATAAGCGCGCTCAAACTCGACACGTGGTTTCATCCCTCGGTCTCCATTCAACGCAGCGAACCCGATGCAATCTTCACCAAACGCTTGCAACCCCTCGTGATCCAACCCGGCGACCTGCTGCACGTAGACTTCGGCATTACTTACCTGCGATTGAACACCGATACCCAACAGCATGCTTATATTCTGAAAGCAGGAGAAACCGACGCGCCCGCCTATTTGAAAAAAGCCCTGCGTCAAGGCAACGCACTTCAAGATATTCTCACTGGCAACTTTGCCCTGAACAAAACCGGCAACCAGATCCTGGCCGATTCGCGCAAGCAAGCCATCAGCCAGGGGTTGACACCCTCCATCTACACGCACCCCATCGGCTATCACGGTCATGCGGCCGGCACCACCATCGGGCAGTGGGACATGCAGCAGGGTGTGCCGGGGTCGGGCGACTATGCCATGCACTACAACACGGCCTACTCCATCGAGCTGAACGTGACCACGCACATCGACGAATGGAAAAAAGACATCCAGATCAAACTGGAGGAAGACGGCTTTTTTGATGGTGAAGGCAAGTTCCGGTATATCGACGGACGTCAAAAAGAGTTGATCGTTATCCCGCGGCGCAGTACATTCAATGGCGACTAACCTTACCTTTGCAGACAAAGTGGCTCGCAAGCCTTCACGGGAAACGATATGAAAATTTTAAGAGGCATTCACACCGCCTACGGATCACTGGTGTTTGGCATTCTCTTCCTGGTGTTGCTGCCGTTGTTTCTCATACCCATTGTGTTCCCCAGCCAGTATAAGCTGGTGGGTATTTTGAACCGGTGGTGGGCGCGGTTGCTGTTCACGTTCATCGGCGTGCCCTTCCGGACGGAATATCGCGCGGCGCTGGACCCCAAACGGCAATACATTTTCTGCTCGAACCATTTCTCTTATCTCGACATACCGGCCATGGGCCTTGTTCCCCACAATGCCATCTTTGTGGGCAAAAGCGGCATCGAGACGGTTCCGCTTTTCGGGTGGATGTATGGCAAGTTGCACATCACCGTGGACCGCAAAAAGCTGAAAAGCCGCTACACGTCCGTGAAGCGCTCGATGGAAGCCATCGACGAAGGCAAAAACCTCATCATTTTCCCCGAAGGGGGCATTGTGACGGAAAAAGGCCCGGTTATGGGCCCTTTCAAAGACGGTGCCTTCCGCGTGGCCATAGAGAAACAAATTCCCATCGTGCCTGTCACCATTCCATATAATTGGATAATTTTGCCGCCGGATGAATTCCTGCTGCGCTGGCATCCGCTGAGAGTGATCTTTCACCAACCGCTGGAAACGGCCGGCCTGACGGCAAAGGACATCGATTCGCTGAAACAGCAGGTATTTACCATCATTGACCAAGAATTGAAACAGCACCGGAAGAAATGAAAATTGATCGTGCCCTGCTAGATAAGATCGCCCACCTCTCGCGCCTGGAATTCGACGAAAAGGACGCCGAGAAAATGATGAAAGACATGACGGCCATCGTGGACTGGGTAGAACATCTCAAAGAAGTGGACACCACCGGCGTGGAGCCCCTCACCACCATGAGCCACGAGATCAACGTGCTGCGCGAAGACGAGGTGAAAGAACACCTCAGCCACGAACGCGCCCTGAAAAATGCCCCGAAAAAAGATTCCGACTATTTCCGCGTACCCAAAGTACTGGAGTAAGTTGCCTTGCGTTATAGGCGGACATGCAATCTCATAGACCCGGCGAGTGTGGCAAAGCACCTTCCGGGTTTTTATTTTTTATCTTACGTATCGAATTAATTTTAAGATGGAATCCCTCAACTTCTGGAAAAACTGGCTGAAAGAATATCGCATCGTCTGGGCACTGGCCGGCGGCATTTTCATATTCTCCCTGCTCTTCCTGTGGTACAGTTGGTATCGCGGTCCCGAGGGCGTTATACACTGGGAAAAATTGCAGGAACAAAAAGTGGTCGAGACCACCGTGCACAGCTTCCACCTCGGACCGTTCGAGCTGAGTGTGCCCGGTGAAAGCTACGTCATCTTCGAATACCTCGACGGCAGCGATGTTGTTCCCAACACCACGGCCTCTTATCTTTTCCTGATCATCCTTGTTGCTGCGGCCGTACTCATCGTTACCGTGATCACCACCATCGAACGATTCTGGTTTTTTATCGGCATGGCCTTGTTCATCGCCTTCATTGCCGGACTCCGGTTAGAGGTGCTGGGGCTCTTTGGAAGGTATGATAAAATTCCGGTCGCCGTCGTGTTGTTCCTCTATGTGGCGCCGGCGTTCTTTTTCAATCGCCTCAGGACGACCGTGGCGTTTGTCTACCGGTTGATCTTTTTTGTTTCGCTCACAGCAATCCTGGCCCTGGTGATCGCTTTCTTTTCAGCCGTTCAGCTCCCGTTCTATCACCTCACGCTCACGGGCTACACGCCGGGGATCATTGTGACGGTGTTGTTCATCATCATCGTTGCCCATGAAATTTTTGCGTCGCTGGTGTATATCTCAAACCAGGGCACATCAAAAAGTCTGCGTCACTTTTCCATCATCAGCGCGATCTACTTTGTCAACCTCGTCATCACCTGTCTGCACGAGCTGGGTGTTGTGCAGTGGAAATTTCTGTACATCAACTTGTATTTGTTGCTGACGCTCTCGGCGGTGTTGGGGGTGTGGGGATTTCGCAAGCGCGAGGCTTTGTATGCCAACATCTTTCCCTATCATCCATTTGGCGGCTATTTTTTCCTGGCGATGGGTGCCATGGCCTTTGCCACAACGGCCCAGCTGCTGGGCAATGCGAACGATCCGGCGCTAAAGATCATCCGCGATGTAATAATCTTCAGTCACACAGGATATGGATTGATCTTCTTCATCTATGTCTTCTCGAATTTTGTGCTGATGCTGGCGCGCAACATGGCCGTGTATAAAGTGTTGTACCAGCCTACCCGCATGCCGTATTTCACCTATCGTTTTGCGGGCATGATCACCATGCTGGCATTTGTCTTCTACTCCAACTGGCACGAATATGTGTTTCACGGCACCGGTGGATTCTACAACAGCGCGGGCGATCTCTATACGCTCATGGGCAACCCCACGTATGCGCTATCGTTCTACGATCAAGGCCGCGCCCAGGCGTTCCAAAACAACCGCTCCAACTATGCGCTGGGCCGCCTCAAGGTTGCGAACTACGATTTTGAAGGCGCTCACCTGAACTATACCTACGCCAACGCCAAGCGCCCCACACCTTTTTCGCTGACCAACGCCGGCAACGCCTATGTGCGCGAAGGCAAACCTGAAAGCGCTATCCCCGAGTATCAACATGGCCTTCACGTCATGCCGGGCAACGGCGCCCTTGAGAATAACCTCGGTTACGTCTACGCCAAACTTCACCGCCTTGACTCATCCGTGTTCTACCTCGAGCGGGCCCGGGGCAACCGCCTGTCGCGTGCCTCGGCCGAAACCAACTTCTTCGCCCTGGCCGCCACCGAACATGTGCCGGTGAAAACCGATTCGGTGCTAAAACTTTTTGATGCTACCGCCCCGGCGGTGATGAGCAACGCCCTGGCGCTCTCTACCGCGCAAATGCAGGAGTTCAAGACGAAGGTGGATCCCCTTGCCACAAAGCAACTCAACCTGTATTCCGCCACGTTGTTGAACAACTATATCATTAAGTATGCCGCTACGGTCGATACGGTTTTCATCAACGAAGCCTATCGCATTGCCAACGATTCGTTGAACAGCGATTTTAGCGAGGCGCTCAAGTCGTCGTTGGCGTTTGCCTACTATCACCGGGGCAACGTGTCGAAAGCGTTGGAGATCCTGGCCGAGCAGGTATATGTGAGCCAACAGTACCAGGGAAAATTCAATTACATCATGGGATTGTGGGCACTGGAGCAACAAAACCCGGATTTGGCCAACAGTTATTTTACGTATGCGGATACCTACGACTATAAAGACGCGCGTTTTTATAGCGCCATTGCCCTGACGGAGGCCCGCCGGATTCCCCAAGCGCTGATGGCCTGGGATACCGTGTCGCGCGACCGCGATGTGACACGGCAGGCCATCGCCGTGCAAATGAAAAAGATCCTTACGGTGCCACTGCAGGATGTGCTCAAGGGAAGCGATGCCGAAAAATATCAATACTGCCGCTACCGCATTGGGCTGGGCGACTCCACGGATTTCAACCGGATTGCCAACGCGTTCGACAATGCCAACTATAAAGCGCAAGCCCTCCTGGATCTTAGTCGCCGCTATTTCGAAGCAGACCGCCTGGCGCCCGCTATCAATCTCTTCAATCGTATCGCAGGTCTGGAACTGACCGACAAAACCCTCTACAGCAACGTGCGTCACTTCGAGTTGCTCATGCTGGCCCACCGCAAAGAAGCGCGCACCCTGGCACGGCAGATCAACAAGGACATCACGTTCGACGACTCGCAAAGCCTGGAGAAATTTTTATACACGGCAGTGGTCGCCGAATCCAGTGCAGACTCGGTCACGGCAGAAAAGCAATATGCCATCCTGGCTACGTACAATCCTTATTTTGAAGAGGGTATTCTTGCGGCGGCTGATTTTTATCGCGCCCAGGACATAAATGGGTTTCGTGCCTACACCATTTTGGCGGAAGCCTTGCAGATCAATGGCAATTCGATACGCCTGTTAAAGGCCTACGCCGCGGAGGCGGCCCGGAAAGGATTAGATCTCTACGCGGCCAGCGCCGCGCAGCGTTTGGAGGAGCAGGAGCAAGCTTTGCGCTGATCAGTGCGCGTGCTCCATTCGCTTAGCCGTAGCGTGGGTTCTCTTTTTGCCGGCGCCTTTCTTTGATTTCACAGGGGTGCCGTTCTTCCGTTTGGCTTGTTCGGCTTCTTTCGCCTCTTGTTTCCACAACTTGACGTTTTCGCGGATCACCTTCCAGTAATCTTTACCATAGTCCACGAAGATCTCGGAACCTGCCGGGATGTCTTTCTTGGATTCGATGTAGGCTTTCACGCCGTCGACGGAATATTCGGAGTTGTTGAGCAGTCCTTTGATGCGCACCAGGCCGCGGGCGTCGTTGGCGTAACGGGCCAGCGCACTTTTATGGGGCAGGCCATCGATCACGTTGTTGCGGTTGATAAAAAAGATGTAGCCGTTCTTGCCGTCTTCGTCTTTTACCTCATTCCAGGTGCTGCGGCGGCCCTTGTACTCCACGATCAGTGTGCCTTTGGGGATGAACTTCTTTGTGAACAGACCTTTGCCTGCGTTGGGGATCGTTGACTTCTTAACGTAAAGTTGCTTTTCGAGTAGTGCCATTCAATTCAAAAGGTCCGGGTCGGTTACAAATCTATAAATGGGGCGCAAGATAAAAGAATTTATACGCCAACAAAAATCAATTGTGATGTGCGCAACCCAACGCGTCCGGTGCTCGCCTTAATCGTACGCGCACGGCCACTGCATCAGAAAACGTTGAATATGCTCCAGGGTAAGCGGATCACCCTTCCATAAGGCCACGCATTGCTTGTTAAGAACGCGACGTTTGATGGCCTTTTCGCAGACCGTGCAAACGAATGAGGCACCAAAGGGCCGTCAAAAAATTAACACAGAAAATGTTTTTTGGTTTATGAACCGGTCAGGGAAGGAAGGCTTTCACGATCAAACGGATGCTCACGAGGATCACGACGACGCCTACAATGATCATTATTTTTTTAACGGGCAGCTTCCGGGTAAGCTGCGCGGCGATGGGCGCGGCAATGAGCCCACCGAGAATAAGCCCCACGATAATGTGAACGTATCCCACGCCAATGGTCGCAAAAAAAGTGATGGAACTGGCCGACGAAATAAAGAACTCCGCCAGGTTAACCGACCCGATGGTGTAGCGCGGATTCCTACCCTTGGCGATCAACGTCGACGCCACGATGGGGCCCCAGCCCCCGCCGCCGATAGAATCCATGAACCCGCCAAACGAGGCGAGTGCAGGAATATTTTTCGTTTTCGTCTTCGGCTGATGTTTGCGTACAGCCTTGCGCACAATGATGATGCCGAGCACCAGCGTATACGTTGCCACGATGGGCTTTAGGATGTAGTTATATTCCTCGAAAGAAGAAAGCAGGTAAGCCCCCGTCACCGCCCCGGCAATACCCGGCAACAACAGGCTCCGGAACAATTTTTTATTAACATTCTGCAGACGCAAATGCGAAAGCCCCGATGCCCCGCTGGTAAAGATCTCCGCCGCATGAACACTGGCACTCGCCGCCGCCGGCGGCACCCCAAACGACATCAAAAACGTCGAAGCACTCACCCCATACGCCATCCCCAACGACCCATCGATCATCTGCGCAATAAATCCCCCTAAAACAAAAAGAAAAAACTCCGGCCCTACGCCCGAAAGCCACTCCGCCCCCTGATCCACAATCACATCAAAATAAAAAACCGACGCCAACACCAACACCACCCCCGCAGCAACCACCACACCAAAAATGGCCCGTCTGTTCGTCAAATTTTTTTCCATTGCTTCCATATCGGTTGCTTGTTTATTCTGCTTTCATGCCCCATCCTGCCCCCCATCGAACGAGAAAAGATCGCCCTCCAAAAGAGCCATCTCCCCTTTGTTGGTGTCCCACCAACAAAGCCATTCCCTTTGGGAATACTCAACCAAATCCCACCCCCTTGTCCGTGTCTCCACCAACAAGCCATTCCCTTTGGAACCCCTATTTCTTCAACAACCCATCCACCGTAATCGAAAAATAATACAACGCCCCAATCGTAGGCCCTGCGGCATACTGGATATACCGGTTGTTCAAAACATTCGTCCCCCCCAGCTTAAACGTGGACTTTATCTCCGGCAACTTATACGACACTTGCGCATCGAACGTATGATACGCCGGGATCGCGCCATTCGCCAGCGGGCTCTCCCACAGGAATGACTGTTGCCACCTGTACACCACGGCGAAGCCAAGGTTCTTCACCACTTCACGGTTCCCGAACGTGATGTTCGTCGCCCACTTCGGCGTGTTAAAGCCGGTCACAAACACATCCTTCTCTTTGTTTTCCGTGATGTTGTTGTAGTTGAGGTTTCCACCGATCGTAAATTTCTTATAGAAATTATACGTCAACCCCAACGACGAGCCATAGTTGTTATACTTCTGTTTCGCATTGGTATAGACGCGATACCGTTTCTGACGCGGGTTGCGATTGGCTGCCAGCATCGAGATCACGGCATCGTCGGATCCCACGGTCACTTGTTGGTTGTCGTCCGGATATTTTCCGTCGGTGCTCAAATAGGGCACGGACACTTCCACCTGGCCGAGGAAACCGTCGTATTGGTTGGTATAGGCATCGATATCGACAATCAGGCTGTTGTCGAACAACACGCTCTTGTAGCCGACCTCAAACGAGTTGATGCGTTCCGGGCGGGTAGGCGAAAGGTTGGTTACTTCCAGAAGGGCCCGGTTCTTCAATGCAGCGTCGTTGGCGGTCAAGCCGGCTTTCACATCGTTGTTCACCGCGGCGTTGAAAGTGTTGATGGACGTGAGCGTATAGGAATTGTCCAGGTAGTTCAAACCGTCGTTGATGAAGGGCAAGCCTCCCACGCGGCGAATGTTACCGTTGTTCACAAACGAAAGGGCTTCGAACAGCGAAGGGAAACGGTAGCCGTTCTGGAACGAGGCCCGGAAGTTATGTTTCTCGGCCACGGTGTAGACGGCGGCGATCCGGGGATTGATCTTGGGATCGAATTCCAGGTTGTGGTCCACGCGCAGCGATCCGAAGAGTTTGAGGTGTTCTTTGAAAAGCGTCTTGGTCACTTGCGCAAAGGCGCCGTACTTTTTGTAATACACATTGCTACCATAGCTGCCGTCGGATTCCACTTGGGTGCGTTCGGCTATGGGGCGGGAGAAGTCAACAAAGTTGTTGCCATCCGGAATGACTTCGTAGATGCGGAAGTCGGCGCCCACCAGCAGGTCGAAGATCTTCACCTTTTTGGAAAGATCCCACTGTGCATCGGTGTGGTACATGCGGCTGCGTTGCCAGAGGGCCGCGCCACCGGTTTCTGTTCCCGTGGGCACCGAGCTGATGTGATCCCAGTTGTTGATGTTGATGATCTCATTTTTCAATGCCGCGAACTCGGGCGTGCCCGGCTCGGCCCTGCCGGCGTCTGCTGCTGTGCGGGCACGACGCATGGCTTCGGCCAGGTCCGTGCCATTGTTCAACTCAGTTTGAAGCGAGCTCTTAAACTTGGTTGTCCAGTCTTTGTTGGAGAGATGCGAGAGGTCCAGATTGTCCGACAAAGGTTTCAAGTTGTAAGAGTCGCCCGTATTTTCAATGGAGACATACGTGCGAATAAAATAGTTGGCGCCCTTCAATTCCAGTTTGTGGTTTTGGACGCGGGCATTGTTCAATTGGATCTTGTTCCCGCGTTGGAACAAGCCGTCCATTTCACCAAAACGATACGTGTACGAAAGTTCGGCGTTGTTGCCCACGCGGTAATGAATGGCCGCGTCGATCTTTTTGTTATCCACTTTGCCGGGCACCAGGTCTTTTTCCCAATAGCCGGTTCTTCTCACGATGAACGACTGGTTCGGAGTGCCGTTGTAGTTCACACCGCTCACGGTCACGGCATTGCTACCGCTATCGTCGCCATATTTATTCCACGCATCGTAAGCCGGGTGATCCGTCACATTCAATTCCGGATAGTTGGGATTGCCGGTGCTCGGTGTGCTGTTTGGGTTTTGGTCGGTCGTGGAACTGCCGCGCCAGTCGGTGGCGCGCAGGTAACTGCCGTTTATTTTAAAGGCCAGTTTGTTGTTGAAGGCATGCGCATAACGCACGGCGGTTTCCGACAACAGGCTGGGGTCATAGTCGATGCCGTCCACGTGGTTCACGCCGGTCTTTTGATAGACGCTCAACCCCTGATACAGAAAGGGGCTTTTGGTGATGAGGTTAGCCATACCGTTGATGGCGTTCATGCCATACAGGGCCGACGCCGCACCGGGCGTGATCTCCACGCTTTCGATGTCCAGCTCCGTGGGACCGATGGCATTCCCCAGCGGTACACCCAAGGTGGCGGATTGCATATCCACACCGTCTACTACCTGCATGAACCGGAAGTTGTTCGGAATGTTGAAGCCCCGGGTGTTGGGCACTTTGAAGGTGAGGCTTGACGTGGTCATTTGAACACCCTTCAAATTTTCGAGCGCGTCATAGAAGCTGGGCGCGGGCGAGTCTCTGATGGCACGGGTATCCATCTTTTCGATGGCCACGGGCGATTTCAATTGCGATTCCTCCACGCGTGAGGCCGTCACCACCACTTCGGCTCCCAGCAATGCGCTGGGCTCCAGCACCAGGTTCACGGTTTGGCCGGGCGACGTTATGGGGACTTCCTGTGTTTTGAAGCCCACAAAAGAAGCCGTCAAGGTTACAGGAAGGGATTTTGCTTTTAATGTAAAGGCGCCTTGAAGGTCGGTCACGGTGCCGGTCACGGTACCTTTTATTAGGATGTTCACGCCCGGCAGAGCCTCTCCGGTTTCGCCGTCAGTAATTTTTCCGGTAATGGTTGCGGGGTCTTGGGCCAGGGCGCCGGTAGCTAACAGGAGAAGAAAGAGGAGTCGGCAAACGTGATTCATATTAACTCTATCGTTTTGGTGGATTTTGGCAAATTTAATATTAAACACTATTAAATCAATCGACGTAAGCGGATTTATAGAACTAATTCGATCTCCCGTCTTTTTTGCAGTCGTAGTTCGATATGATTGGCCAGGCTGGCATAGGCATCGTGGCCTCCGGGCCGGTGGCCGACAATAAAATTGGAATGAGCATGAATGGCGTAGAAATACGGTTGATTATCACGGCGGTCGATAGCATATTCCACGCTGGCTACCTCCAACCGCGCGGCACGCGCAATTTTTTCGATGGCTTTAACAATCGTTAGGGAAGGTTCGGTCGCCACGTTGTCGGCCGTCCAGAAATCGATGTCGTGGGGGGTGCGATAAAGTTTTACGGCGTATTGAAAATTGCCATTGATCACCTCGGCGCGCACCACGTGGTTGCCCTTGGCGGGAATCCATTCCTGGAGAATCCACGGTTGTTCATCGCGCAAGGCCAGCGTTCCATCTTCCCAGCGCTCCTTCAGGTCTTGGATGGACTTTATGAGCACGGTTTCCGCACCGAGGCCGGCGTTGCCTTTCAGAATGATGGGAAATTTGAATTCGGCCGTCGCGAATTTTAGCTGGTTCGCGTGGGTCACGATTCTTGTCGATGGGAAATTCAGTCCCAGGCTACGGAGCAATAAAAGTTGTTGCGACTTTGAACGTTGCAACGCAATGGCTACTGACCCGTTGATGACAGGCAGATGTTGCTGCTCCAGGTGTTTCAGGTAAGGCTGCAGGTTTAGGTTGGCCTGCGATGGGCCATCCACGTACGAGGGAAAGCTCATATCATTATAGAGCAGGCTATAGGGCACGTCCGTTTCCGACAAATCGAACCATTGCCGGGCAGGATCGAGTTTTACATAGGGCAACCCCTTTCGCTCCAATTCGCGAAACAGGGGATTGAACCATTCTTCATAACTATAAAAAATTCCGATGGGTTTTTCAGCAACGCTAAACATAGGGCGATGGATTAGTGAATAAAAAAATAAAATTAAAGGCGGCGCGGTCGCGCCATGGTGGTAGGTGGCGGATTAACAACAACAGGGTGTCAGGGTCAAACCCTGGACACGGAAATTCATATTTTGATTTGGTTTTAAATCGACTGACATTCTTTTTATCTCGATCGCTATGCTGTTAAAAAGTTTTAGAAAAAAGTAAGCGTTGCCCGTGTCGCCACCGGCAACGCTCTATCATCAGGCTGCTTTGCGAAAAGCAGGGATCAGCTTTTTATGTTTTTTAATGCTCACAAACGGAAGCAGGTGCAAGTACAAAGGCGTCGAGCTCTTTTGTGTTTTGGGCTGATATTTTCCCACGATCATAGGGATGTACATCACGCGACGGCGGCTTGCTTCACCGGTCACCGGCGAGGGTGCCACGCGGTGCCATATTCTGCCGTCGTGGATGACGAGGTCGCCGGCTTTGGCTTCCACGAGCACTTCTTTATCGTCGGCGTAGTTGTTGACGAAATATTTCTTGCGGAACAACAAGTCCCACAGCCCTTGCTTGTGTGTGCCCGGCAGAATGCGCAGGCCACCTTTTTGGGCGGTCGAATCATCGAGATAGAAACCGATGTTCAACATGGGGGCCACTTTCTTGCCATAGAAGATGTCGCGGGCGCTGTCGGTGTGCCAGCCCATGTGGAAGAAGTTGCTGCCTTCGGTGTTCACGTAGTGATTGAACACCACGCCATCCTTTTCCTCCAAGCCCAGGCGTGCGCCCTTGGGCATGAGCGCCTTCAAGGCTTCCAGGTTGGGATGAGAGGCAAACTGGCGTACGGCTTCACTGTGCTGGTTGGTGAAGGCAAAGCGTTGCACGATTTTTTTTCCATTCTCGTCCACACCGTATTTGATCGGTATGCCATTCACTTTCTCCACGCCGCCGGCCACCCATTGCCGCTGCACTTCTTCCGTGGAGCGGATGATCTCCTGCACGGTGTCTTGTGAAGCATAGTTCTCAAAATGAATAAAGCCGTTGTCCTGGAAGAAGGTAACTTGTTCCTGTGTAAGCGCGCCCTGGAATGTGAATTTTTTATACGTTGACATGATGATTTCGAATTTGGTGGTTAAAACTTTCGTTGATTAAATAGAACACTGTATTTTATGCACTGATGAAAATCAGAGAGAGGATTTTCAAATCCGCTTAACATCGATAGGGATACACGAATCGTGCACGTTTCATGGTGACAGTGTTTAAAGTTTGATGATGATGCGAGGACGGTGGAATTCCTGCAGGGGTGATCTACCTGGCTATTTTTTCACAAAAGAAAAGCGAATTCCGGAAGATGGTTCAGCAACAACAACACGAACCTGCCGCATTGCAACAAGTATGTTGACTAGTAGGAGATGCTGAAGGATGAGGATGCACGGTGTGCGAATGTTGTGTTGCGTTCATGTTCTTCATTTTATATACCCATTTTGTTTTCGGGCAGGATGTAGCACTTATTCCTTTCAGAAAGTTGCTAGAGGTTCGCGGAGCCTGTTCTCTCCCCTCTTCTTTATAAATGATCGATCCGGTTTGTTTTAATCTCTACCAAATCGATAGACAAACCTAATTTAAAATACAAAACGATGCAAGTCCCATGAAGGTTTCTTTATCGCAAGATTATTTTTTTTCATGCCTGTCCATACACCAGGCGTAGATACCATTTCTGCATGGGCCACAACATGGCCAGACTGACCACCAGAACGCCCGCCAAAAGTTCCGGGCGCCCTATTAAATAGGATGCATACGTTACCACCACCAGCATACGCAGGTATTCGAGGTAATAAATCCACCGGCGCTGTTCCAGCAACGCACCGCAGTTTACCAACGTGATCAAAATAAAAAGCGCTCCCACCATTTTTTCCAACGGTTGTGTCTGTTGATAGAGCAGTGTGATAAAGAAAAGCACCACCAGGGCCAATCCCAGCTGAATGACCAGGTAAACCTTGAACCGCACCAACGCATTGGCCTGGCGCCGGTCGGGGATGAAACGTTTCTCCAACAAAGGCCGGATGTTTTGGTCCAACATCTCGGGCGAGCCGAAAATGATCTTCAGTTTGTTGCCGATGCCACCTACTTGCCTTGTGGCGTAAAGGATCTCCAGGAAATAATGAAAGTGCTGCCAGATAAAACTATAGCTCTTCAAAGGATGCGTGAGTCCATACACCGGCTGCTCTTCTTCCTTCTGAAAGGTGCCAAACAGCTTGTCCCAAAACACGAACAGGTCCCCGTAGTTTTTATTGAGGTATTTTTCGTTGGAAGCATGGTGCACCCTGTGATGCGAGGGCGTTATAAAAATGTGTTCCAGCCATCCCAGCGAACGGATCAGCTGCGTGTGCGTAAAGAAAGAGTACGTGCCGTGCACCACCAAAATGGTCATGACCATGGCCGGATGAAACCCGATCAAGGGCAGCACCGACCAAAACACATTGCGCACGATGGATTGCAACGTGGTGATGCGTGCCGAAACACTGTAGTTGAACTCCTCGCTATGATGGTGCACAATGTGCGCTGCCCAAAACAAGTTTATCTCATGTCCTAACCGGTGATACCAATACCATACCAGGTCGGTCGCCAGGATGAGGGCGCCCCACACCACCCATGTATTGGGGATGGACCACAACGCAAAATGTTCGTAGATATAGGTGAACACGCCATAGAAACTGGCCGTCAAAAACAGATTCAGCAAACGCTCCGCAATGCCGATGCTGATGTTGGCCACCGAGCTCTCGAAATTGAAGATGTGCGTCTTCCGTTGCCGGATGGCGGCGACATACTCCAGCCCCAAAAACAAAAAGAATGCGGGTATGGCCAACGCCGCATAATTGACGGCTTTATTGTTCCAAAAAAATTCTGACATGTTGATTGAAAAGCTTGGGATGTTCCATCATGGGCACATGGCCGCACTGGTCTAAAAAAATCACCTGCGACCGCGGCAGCAGGTCGTGAAACTCGAGTGCCACTTCCGGCGGTGTGATCGTATCCTGGCGCCCCCAGATCAGCAACGTGGGCGTGTTGATCTCGCGCAACATATCCGTCACATTGTGACGCTGCGCGGCCCGCGCCAACCCGATAATGCTGAGCGTCCGGGTGCGGTTCTGCACGGTCTCATACACTTCATCCACCAATTGCTTGGTCACCACTTCGCGCTTATAAAAAGTATTCTCCACCCGTTCGCGGATGTAGGCATAATCTTTCACCCTCGGAAAGGTGCCACCAAAAGAATTCTCAGTAAGCCCCGAGCTTCCAGCCAAAACCAGCTTCTTCACTCTCTCCGGATGACGCCAAGCATAAAGCAATGCGATGTGCCCGCCTAAAGAGTTGCCCATCAGCGTTACCTGCCCCAATCCCAATTCGTCAATAAAATTCTCCACATAATCCACCAGGTTATCCAGTCGCTCGCGCGTCAACGGCGTGGAAAATAACGGCAACCTTGGAATGAGCACGCGGTGCGTAGCCGTAAACTCAAACGCCACCTGTCCCCAATTGCTCAGGTTCCCAAACAACCCATGCAACAAAATAATAGGCTCCCCCTCTCCCACATCGAAAAGCGGCACCGTCGGCAATTCAATCGCTTTCATATTTTCTGTAGTCATCACTTTCTCGTTTACATCCACGACTCTCGCAAGCCAACCCCACACCCTTGTTGGTGTCCACCGAACCAAAAATTGAAAACCTCACGCGTTATTGATGTTCTTCACCAACAACTTTCGCAAACCAGCCTACACCCTTGTTGGTGTCCCACCAACAAGTTTTTTCGTAGACCCCATGCCCTGCTAGTGTCCTACACCAACAAATCCACCGAGTCAAATCCGAAACCCCACGTCTTTGTTGGTGTTCTTCACCAACAAAATTCCGCAGCCAGCTCAATCATCGAACCAAAATCGAAACCTGCTGCCTTCTCTCCGCCGCCCTTATCACAAAAAGCGAATCCTTTGCCGCCACCGCGACCACCGGAAAAGGCAAAGCTGGAAAATTATTCACCACCGCTCCGTCTTCCGCAATCACAATAACCGCGTAAGGCTCTGCCGAAGCAATCGCTTCCAGCCCTTGAAGACTTTTATCGTCTTGCCACGAATGGGCTTTCGCGATCCGCAACAGCACCACTTTGCTGGTATATAAATCAAACTCGGGTTGATAGGGATCAACGGCCACGCCACAGGCGCTGATATTTTTTTGCTTTTGTTTGCAGAGCGAGACGGCGTCAATCGACGTTTCGCCTGCTGCGATATAGACCTGCCGGGTTGTGGAGACAGGGCTGGTCTTGCGGGCGGAGGCCGTGGGAGATGAGCCGTTTGTTTCGCTGGTCTGCTTGTGTTCCTGGGCGAGCGTCAAGCCCGTTGTAAGAAGCATCCCTGCAAAAAGAAATCTTTTCCATGCGCTGCGAGTCATTTCGTTTCTCCTTTCGATGGTGGCTACGGAATGCACCCTTTTAACAGACCTACCACCAATAGTTCTATCAAGCAGGTGCATTCGCCAGCCATTTGGTTAATTCTTTGGGCTCATCTTGCTGGGATCTTTTGTTGTGGGAAGATCCGGTGAGATGAGAAAAATTCTTTTTTGGTTTTGTTCAATCAACCGGGAGTTCCGGTTTTTAGTCCTTCATGTTGTGAGGGATTTTATACTGCAAACAACAACAGATGAATGGCCGGTGAGGGCGCATGCGGATGGTGGAGTCCGTCTGGTTTGGTGAATGCAGTTGAATTTGTTTCATGTTTTAAAAAAAATTGCGTTGGCTTTTTACGCAAGTCTGAAGACTTGGCGTAAACGTGGTCCAAGTGTGAACACTTGAACCAGCGCCTTTCATGGGGGTAAAGATATAAAAATTTCTCAAAACAAATAAAGTCTATAGTTTTTATAGAGTTTTATTTTAAATATTTCTTTCGATCGCATTCCGGAGGCCTTCAAGCCCGGTTTTCGATTTTTACTCCTGGCTTTTTCTCTATCTTAATAGGTATACCAGCATCTCTAATAATGAATCAATTCCCTTTCGGGGAAATGGAGTATTGGGTCGGCCATGATGAACAAATGGGGTGCACAGGCCAGCGACTACCCGCTGGCCATATAGGTTGCGTCTGTGGAAAGACTACTGTGAAATGAACAGGCTAATACAGTATAGGCTGTCGAGAAGACATTAGCTTCTCCGACGGTTTAACCGAACAAGAAATACGCAACGATCAATGTAACGATAACATTGAAAAGCTGCGCCCCCAGGAAAGCATACATGGGCTTCCGCGAGTTGGAGTTAAACAGGTCGGAGAACTTTGTTTCCAGGCCAATACTGGTGAAGGCCAGGACAAACCACAGGGTTTGGATGCTCTTGAGACCGTCTTTTACAGCACCTACCTTTTCGGGGCTGAGGAAAAATGAAAAGAGGAGCGATGCGCCTACAAATCCGATAACAAATTTGGGGAACCTTTCCCAGATCACGCCCAGTGTGGGCTTCTGATCCTGCTTGGCATCCGGCCCCTTGCTGGCGTACGTCCAATACACGCTGATGGCAAATGCCGCGAGCCCAAGCAACACATTTTGGGAGAACTTGACGATGGTACTGATCTTCAATGCAGTTTCACCCACCAAGGTGCCCGAAGCCACTACCGCACCCGTTGTGTCGATGCTACCACCAAGCCAGGCGCCGGTCACTTCCTGGGAGAAGCCATAGTAGCGCGCGATGTAGGGCATAAAGATCATCATGGGGATGGCCGTGATGAGCACCAGTGAAATGACATAAGAAAGTTTTTTTGTGTCGCCCTTGATAGCACCTGCCGTAGCGATGGCTGCTGACACGCCGCAGATGGAGACGGCGCTGCTGATCATCATGGACAGCTCGTCGTCTACTTTCAATTTTTTGCAAAGCCAGAACGCGAAATACCAAACGGTGAGCACCACTATCAATGCCTGCACCAGGCCCAGCGAACCGGCCTTGAGAATATCGGAAAAGATCACCCCTGTTCCCAACAGCACCAGCCCTATCTTTACAAACAACTCGGTGGACAACGCATCGCGAAACCACTGTGGCAAGTGGATGACGTTGCCCACGAGCAAGCCGATCGAGAGACTGAAGATCACCGCCTCCAGGTTCAGGTCCTTCACGCCCTTGTTGCCGGCCAGCACCAGGGCCACGACGGTAAGTAAATAGACGACCGGAAAGACCAACGCTGCCCGCTTCACCGATTTGTTGGTGAGCCAAGCCCCTGCCACAGAAAATACAAATACCAAAACAAACTGCGCCCCGATCTTTGCCAGGTTCTGCGCCGTGAAAACTTTTTCCGATAGCTCCTGCGCGTTGTTCCAGGAAAAGGCGGGCACCGGAACTGTCAGTCCCGCCAGGAAAAGAATGATGATCACAAAACCGAGCACCACAACGGCCCAGTCTTCATGAAGAATTGCTTTGGTTTGCACGGATGCCATGAGTATTGCGTTTGGTCTGGGCGATGCATGGAGGCGATCTCCATCGTTGCCAGGAGCAATTTAGTACTTCCTTAAAAATATAAGGCTTGCGATGGAATAAATATACAGGAGGTAAATACGGATAAAACCGGTGTGGTGTGCCTGATCAACGGTGCCCTTCCGGAGCCAGGCTTGCGGCCCGGCTCCATGGAGGGTTTACAGGTTAGGTTAATGAGTGCTTTTATAATGGTATGGAAAAACGAAAGGGAGAGGTGATCCAGACTGTACCAGAGTTTTGAATTCCTCATCCCTTTACCCTACCTAACTAACTACAACCAGAATTGTATGCATGGGTTGCCAACCAATTTCATTTGAGATTCACAAGTTCATGGCCAATAGACAAACGTATGCCTCGCGGCATTTCTTCAATTTCCAGTTTCACTTTGGTGGGAAATGATGTCAAAAAAATTATTGCTTTCTATCAGCAACGCCTAAAACAAATTTCCTTCGATGTTGCCTTTCTTGCGTGGCAACGGAACAAAAGTAAAAGGAAAATTTTAAATGTCTATCAAATTGGTAGATTTTTATTTTCTCTCAAAAAATTTTAGATCACGCGTGCAAAATTATAGAAATGATCAAACGATACTACTCCCGGAAAAACATTTTCGCGCAGTTAACAATAATATAATAAAGGAGCCGATGACAAGAGAGTGCTATGGAAAGCAGGTTCATAAAAAAATCCCTGCGCACAGTCGGATGACTACGCGCAGGGACATTCCCTAAATCGTTTGTTCTATTTTATGGCACCGCTTTCCGGATGTAGACGTTGCCATATTTGGAGTCGAATTCATATTTCGGACCGGTGCCGGGCTTAGCCACCACATAGGTGTGGAAGTCGCCTTGCTTGAAACCTTCCGAGCCAAACTTGGCGTCGAAGTTGGTGTAGATCTCGCCGTAGTTTGTTGTGGCGGCCACTTCACCGGTGGCGCGCTCGGTCAGCGCCGCGTCCACGCCGCCATACGTGGCGTCTACCGTGAGCGGTCCTGTGAAGTCCTTGATCTCTACCATGCCATAGACCGACTCGACACGCGTTTGGAAATTTCGCGGCACCTTGATCTCCAGCATGATGTCCATTTCCAGTCCATACGACATCCGGTCAAATCCACCGCGGCCATGCTCCTGCTCATACTTGCGCAACTCTTCTTTGTTCTTGAAAACAATTTTGTTGGCACCGTCCACGATGGTGATACGGTGAGGAAGGCTCTTCATGTTCTTGATCTCGTTCCGGATCGAGATCGTGTTTCCCGAAACCGATGTGAGCAGCTCGAATGCGTCATCGTTCTCTCCGTAGTTGATGCTCACCGTGCCCTGTACGCTGATCTCGTTTTTATCCCAGGTGCTCACGCGCACCATCTCGGGGTAATCGAAGTGCAGTACGACTTGTTGTCCCGGTTTTGCCTCCACCGTCTTGTTGATGGTGGTTTGCGCGAAGTTTGTTAGTGGCATCACCAGCGCGATCAAAATCCCTAGCCTGTTTCTTTTCATAGCGTTAGATTTTTAGAAGCCGTACTCCCCCACCCTGCCGCAAGGCAAGTCTTCCCGGGGGAGTACAGTTCAAGTTATTTCTTCCGGAGGTACACGTTGTTGTGAGTGGAAGACAGGGTAATGTCTACTCCCCCGCCATTTATTTTGCTCGTCACGGTGTCGCTGCTGTATTTGTTGAGACCACCTGCCGTGGTCGCATCCACCTTGAACTCGGGGTCAACAAAGATTTCCCCGTACACCGTGCTCATTTTCACCGAAGCCTTCACCGTGGTGGGCAGTGCGAGGTCTACGTGGCCATGCACCGATACGATGGAGATAGGATTCTTCAGCGTAGCGCTGAGCGAACCTTCGATGTTGCCATGGACCGTATTGATGGTCATGGGGCCTGTCACGTTGGTCAGGTTGATACCGTTGTGAACCGTGGAGATCTCGATCTCGCCCTCGACGTCTTTGATGCTCACATCGCTGCCGTGGGGCGAGGTGTGGGTGAAGGAAACCGTTACGCCTTTGGGCACTTTGATGGTGATGTCGGGACCGTCCATGCGTTTCATTTGCTGTACTTCGATCACGCCATTCTTGTCGACCACCGACAGGCCGAGTCCGGTGTTGTCTTCCAGACCCAAGGCATTGATGGCGCGCAGACCCTTGGCACGATCGTCGGCGTCGCGTTTGCCGCTTCGGGAGGTGAAGATGATCTCGTTACCGGAGTATCCTTCTATGTCCACGTTATTCAATTCTTTGATTTCCAACCGGCCAGTACTCTTCGCTAGTTTGAATTCCTGTGCCTGGATATACCCCAAAGTTGTTACTACCAGGGCGATCGTTGTCATTATCTTTCTCATTGCAGATGCTTGTTTTCGTTTTTGTTTGTTTCGATTGTATGTAAAGCGTTACTCGGTAATAGTGCTGGTGTGGGTGTGACTTACGTATACGTATTTGATATTACTATTATGCTTTCACTTCTTTTCTTCTCTAGGAGAGCCTCATCAACCCTATGTGGGCCTCGTCTTTCACTGCGGGCAACACGCCTTCTTCTGTGGTGATGCGTTGCAGTTCTTCCGTCACGCCTTTCTCTTTCATTTCCACCATGAGGCGGATCAAAGCTATCTGCACCATGGGATCTTTTTGTGTGCTCAGCGAGGCGACCAGCATCTTGCGCACATACGGCTGGTGCTGAAATTTGCGCAACGCTTCCAGGGCCGCCATGCGCACGTTCGTGTTCGAATCGTCGTTCATGGCCTTCACCAGGGCGTTCACGATCTCGTCGTCGGCCTTCACAACACTTTTATAGGCTACCGTTGCTCCTTCCACGCGCTGGCTTGCCGAATTTTGATTGTCCAGCATGCCGATCAGCAATTGCTTGGTTTGATTCATCTGCTCTTGCAGCTCAGCCAGCTCTTGGGCCTGTTGCTGTTGTTTGCTGATCCAGAAGCCGATGCCTCCACCCAAAACCAACAGTAGCACGGCGGCGGCCACCCGGTAGAGCGCAGGCTGGAAGAACACCGTCTTGCCGGTTTTCTGTTTGCCCATCTCTTCCTGCAACATCTTGTCGAAGGCGACCTTCAGGTGATCCGACGGTTCCAGGCGTGAGGCGTTGTTCATGGCCTGGATCACTTCCTTGAGTTGCTCGTAGAGCGTAAAGGCTTCTGCATTGCGAACCAATTCCTGCTCCACGGTCTTTCTCTCGTCTTCGGAAAGTTTTCCGTCGATGAAATCAATGAGCAGGCTTTCCAATTTTTCCTTTTCCATATCGTCTTGGGATCGCGGGGGATCCGTTCAATTTTTCTCCAGTTCAAAATAATGTTCGCGAAGCTTGGCCACGGCGCGGTGCACTTTCACCTTAATGTTGGCCACGGTGGTGTTCATGATCTGTGCCACTTCCTCGTACTTCATGTGTTGGAAGCGGGTGAGCACCAACAGCTCGCGTTGTTCGTCGGGCAGCATGGCCAAGGAACGGTGGAGCAGCTTTTCTTTTTCTTCCCATGGTTCGTCTTCCGTTTCGGGCATGTTGTCTTTCAATTTTTCCACGTCTACAAAATCGGAGTACTTGTTTTTATGCGCCTGGTAGTGGTCCGAAAAAACATTGCGGGCCACCTGGTAGATCCACGATTGAAACCGGGCTCCTTCTTTGTAGCTGCCCCGGTATTTGATGATCCGCAAAAAAACATTCTGGGTCAGGTCTTCGGCCAGGGCGCGGTCCATCGCCAACCGGGCCAGAAAATTGAAAATGCGCTTGTTATACCGCTCAAAAAGCATCGATGCCTGCTGAAGATCACCGTTTTTTACGGCCTCCATGATCATTTCGTCTGTCATCAACTCTGTGCTTTTTGTCAATTTCGTGTTAGTTACCGGGAGGTTAATAAATGGTTACAACCAGATTTACAGATTTTCGGGCAAATAAAAAAAACGCGCCGGTGTGGGGCTTTTTTGGCATTTCCAGAATGGTCAGCAGCTAGGCCGTCTGCAGCATTTTTTGTCGATTTTGCACGACCATTCTCCTGCCTAGGCATTGGCGTGGGAAGAAATGGCACAATTTTACAGCTTTGGAGAAGTTGCTTGATCCCATTATGACCATTGGTCCCGACAATATTGGCTAGTGGATTTGTGTCGCAGGGCGTTCATGGCCAGATTGTGATTCTGGACGCACCTCGGCACTACGCCTTTGGGAATACGTTCGCAGCCATTTTTTCTTGCAGCATAGAAATTCGAAGTAAAAACCTAGGTAAATATTGTTCCGTGTTACGGAACACCGTACATTTAAGTATTGATACACACCAAACTATGGCACGTATGAAACGACCCGAACCTATGAAGATTAACGAAGATGATCCAATCTTTCAAACACAAAGGGCTCAGGGAGCTCTTTGAAAAGGGAAAAACTAAAAAGTTTCCCGCGGAGCATTTAAAAAAGATCAAGCGGCTGCTTGATTTTGTAGCCGCCGCCCACAGTTCCGAGGATTTCAACCTCCCTGGCAAGAGGTTACACAAATTGAAAGCCCCGCCGTATGTCGATTTTTATTCACTTGACGTTACTGGAAATTACAGGCTGATTTTCAAATTTGAAAATGGTTTAGCCACTGACGTCAATTACATTGACACGCATTAAAGTAAGGAAGAAATGAACAGTTATATCCAACACAATCCCTCTCACCCTGGAGAGATTTTGTTAGAATTATATTTAAAACCGCTCAACCTGTCCGTCACGGCGGCTTCGGAACAACTTCTTATTTCGAGGCCACGTTTATCAGACATCATTAACGGAAGAGCCGGAATTTCGGCCGCCATGGCATTAAAGCTTTCGAAAGCGTTTAAAACGTCGCCGCAACTTTGGTTGAATCTACAATCCAATTATGACCTTTGGCAAGCCAACCAGGATAATGAAGAGGTTAAACGGGTGAAGGTATTAGTCGACTAGTAGAAATTATCACACTCCTTATTGAATCATCCAACACCAGGCTCTTTCAGAATACCTGTCAAAGCCTCAACTAGATCGGGATGTTTGAATGCGTAACCCTCCGCCAACAATCGGGCAGGAACCACGCGGCGACTTTTGAGAATCAGCTCAGTCTCCGTACCTATAAAGACAGCACCCAGTTTCAAAAGCCATGCAGGTGACGGCAGCCCAAACGGAACCTCACAGACTCCACGCAATGTGCGCATGAATTCCGCATTGAGCACGGGTGTGGGTGAGGTTACATTGAAGGTGCCCTGCTGTGTTTCGTTGTCATGGAGCCATTGCATGATGGCGGCTACATCGTCTTCATGGATCCAAGTGATGTATTGATGGCCACTGCCCTGTTTACCTCCTAAACCAGCGCGAACCAGGTTGAGCATACGAGGAAAGGCCCCATCGTCCATCCCCAAGACAATGCCGATGCGCAACAGAATCTTTCGCGTAGCCGTCACATTTTGTTCCCAAAAGATTTTTTCCCACGCCCGGCATACGTCAACCGAAAAACCTTCGCCGATCTCGCCGGTGGCTTCGTCCATGGGGCGGTCTTCGGCGTGACGATAGATCGTGGCCGACGCGCTCTGAATCCAAACGCGCGGCGGCACAGCGGCCTGGCGCACGGCTTCTCCCAATACACGCGTGGAGTCTAAACGGGAATCGAGTATTTCTTTTTTGTTTTCGGGGGTGTAACGGCAGTTCACACTTTTCCCCGTGAGGTTGATCAGCAAGTCGGCGCCGTCCAGTTCGTGCGCCCATGTGTCGGCGAGATGTTTTGCATCCCACACCACCGTTCGGATGTTGCCCGACGCGGGTTGACTTCGTCGGCTCAGGATGACTACCTCTTTTGCTCGCTTACTAAAATGACGGGCCAGAACTGAACCCAAAAAACCACTTCCTCCTGCAAGAATTACCTTATTCATTATATTATAGAATGATCCAAAGTACAATAACACGATACAAAACCCAAGTCAGGGACATAAACCAAGGCATTTCCAAAAGTTTCACGCGCCGTATGTGCTCGAAGAACATAATGCCGACCACGATCATGAACCAGACAAGGTGACCTTCGGCGGAATGCGTGCCGTGTGTAAACATCAACCCCGGCAGCAGCAATAACACTCCGATAAAAGACACCGTCATCATATTGCCCAGATAGGCCAACGCTTTGTTCTTATTCGCCAGGAAGGCAACTACACTTTGAAACAGGATCTGTCCTCCGCAAATGCACAACTCCCGTGTCAAATGGCTCGCGGGAACAAGGGGACTCAATAGTTGTGTGTAGGCATTCAGGATCACGCTGGTCACGAGCCAGGTGAAGACGAGGTACGCGATGCGATACGGCACATCGAAGGCGGGTATACGCTGTTGGTTGCCGATGACATGATTCTCTAGTGTTTTCATAACCGTTCATTTAGAAGCTGAGGTGAGGAAGAAATTTGCCCTGGGTTCGTTTTGCGACGAGTTCACTCCAGGTGATCAGGTAATAGTAGACAGCCAGCATCCAGGGCACTACAATCAACAACACGACTTGAGGCATCCCGTCGTTGTTGATTCCGCCGATATAAAGCCAGAGCAGGACGACCCAGGAAAGGACCTGGTGCACAATCTTTAGCCTGAAGTGTTTTGTCTTTAACAAAATCGAGGTCAACGAACCTAACAATTGCCAGGGCCCCAACAGGATTTGCGCATAGAGAACGGCGAAATACCAGTGCGCTCCTTCCCCAAAAGACACGATCAGCAAACTTATTGCAAAAACGAAGAGGAGGGTTTGTACGGTTACATCGATGTATTTCATAATACTATACGTTTTGTATTTTCAGGAAATATTGAAAAATGATCTCAAATTTTTTTATTTATGACAGTACGGATCTGATTTTTCCACCGGGTACTTGTTGTCGAGATCGATGTTATTGAAGCTGCTCGCACGGCTCCAGCCGAAAAGTTTTTCAAAAAAAGGAAGCAGGCGGTTGTCCTTGATCTGGTCGCCAAAGTATACTTCGTGCTCTTTCTCTTTTATTCCCATCTCATAAAGTACACCGTCGTGTTCGTGGATGCCGATCGCATTGAAGAACTGCTTCATTCTGAAGTACTCGCACACATTGCCGCTCTCGAGTCTGCCTGCAAAATAGAAGGGCATGAACCACCCGATGACGTAGCAGCTCCCTGAAATTATTTTTCCGACTACATGAAACCGGAGCTCGTACCAACGCGAAGGTTTGATGCCGTACAAACCCATGATCGCCAGCACTTCCTGGCGATGGTTCCACTCATCGATCTCGATCTGGCGAATGGCCGCTTTCTCGGCGTGATCTTTTACAGAGCCCGCGTGGCCCTGGTAAGCAAACGCTGCCGCCTTTTCTGCGGAGTATGCCTGGCGGAGCAGATCCGCCAGTGCCGGTTGAAGTTTCATATGCAAAAAGTTAAATGCCTACTTCATCATTTTCAACACCGTGTTCCAGAACCAGCTTTCTTCCGACCGGATGAAAGTTTCCAGCAGCCCATCGGATTTCTCAGCGAAGTTCTTCAGCTCCTTCACTACTTTTTTGAATTCTTTCGATTCTTCTGAGCCGTCGGTCTGAACATCATTCACTTCCTTTAGCACTTTCAGGATGGGTTCGAGTTCACGTTTCCTTCTTTCTTTGGCCACTTGCCGCGCCAGCGCCCAGACATTTTTTTCTGACTTGAAGAACTCCTTGCGCTCGCCGGCCACCGATATTCTCGCGATGATACCCCAGTCCAGCAGGGCGCGGATGTTCATGTTGGCGTTTCCCCGGGAAATGGAAAGCTCCTGCATGATCTCTTCGGCTGAAAGGGCTTTTGGCGACACCATCAGCAAGGCGTGGATCTGGGCCATGGTTTTGTTGAGTCCCCAGCTATACCCGAGGTTTCCCCAGGCTTGGATGAGTTCCTCTTTGGCTTCTGTGTATTTCATACGGATAAAGATATTAAAAGTTTTGGAACTTTCAATAGTTATTGAAAGTTTGAGGTGTCATTTTGAACCGCAGAGGCGCTAAGACGCAAAGGTTGGCGCGGAGGTTGGGGAAGGGCGTGCGGTCCGCGCCAAGACGTGTGAAGATCGATTAGATTTTCCTGTGGTGCGTTTCTTTTGCTGTTGGCCTAACCCCAGGCTAAAGCCTGGGGTTATAGGGTCTGTAGGGGCCTGTGCTATTCCGGCCACAGTAGCGATTAGACTAAAAATCAGCTTTCACACAGAACGATAGTTTTAGGAACCATTTAAGTTGCCGGTTTCAGATTAATTGTCCTCCTCTGTGCAATCGCAAGTAATGCATTTTAATAGCCCCAGGCTTTAGCCCTGGGGTCGGCACGCTCCCATTACCGAGAACGCCACGTTCGAGCTTTGAATAGAAATGCGCACGTCCATGGCGCGCACTTCGCTGCGCCTCATTCGAAGTGCAGACTCATTATCAGACGTTCCATCCCTCAGCTGGGATCAATTCCAGCGGACGCGGATGTATTTCTCGTTTTTTTTGAAGTGGGCGGGGATGGATTTTAGGATGGCGTCGCGGAGTTTGGAGAGGAGCATTTCTTTGACGAAGCCCTGGTGGACGGCCAGGCTTACTTCGCGGACGGGTTCGGGTGACGTGAAGTGTTTGACGTGTTTGTTTTTTACGTTTACCGAGAGCTCGGGGATGAGCGTGTAGCCATAATTGTTGTCTACCATGGCCTTGAGGGTTTCGAAGGAGCCGCTTTGGTAGTTGAGTTGGTGGTGCACCTTTTTGCCCTTGGCGGAGCAGAGATTTTCTACCTGGCCGCGGAAGCAGTGGCCTTCTTCCAGCATCAGCAGGTTGTCGTAGGTGAGGGACTTGAGGTTTACTTTGTCTTGCTGGTAGTATTTGAGGCCTTCGGAGGTGTAGAGTAAAATGGGTTCGTAGAAGACGGGGAGCTCGCGGATCTCTTTGTCGTCGAGGGGGGTGACGAGGATGGCGATGTCGAGGCGGTTGGTTTTGAGGAGGCGGATGATCTCCTGGGTTTGCAACTCCATGACGGTGAATGATGTGCCGGGGTTTTTTTCAAGGAACTCGTTCAGGAAACGGGGCAGCAGGTAGGGTGCCAGCGTGGGGATCACGCCCAGCCTAAACTCGCCTTCGATGGAGTCTTTTTCGTTGCGGATAAATTCTTTCAGGTTCTTGATGTCCTGCAGGATCTGGCGCGCGCGGGAGACGATCATTTCGCCGGCGGGTGTCGGCTTCAGGGGCTGGCTCTTGTCGAAGATCTTGACGTCGAGTTCGTCTTCGAGTTTTTTCACCATCATGCTCAGCGTGGGTTGGGTCACGTGGCAGTGTTCGGCGGCCTTCACGTGGTTGCGATGGATGTCGAGGGCGATGATATATTCGAGTTGCTGGAGGTTCATACGATTGCGGCGTATATCGAAAACGTTGTCATAGATAGAATTAATAATGCGATAACAAATATCGATATAATTTATAACTCATCCTATCGTATTATTGCCGAAAATCATTCACTAAAAACGTTTAACTCTAGACAAACTTATGACAAAAGGCATTTTATCCATTGGACAACCCTTTCCCGCATTCAAGAAATCCGCTGTAGTTTCCCTCGAAAAGGGGAAAGAATTTTTCGATATCTCTTCCGAAGACTTGTTGAATGAAGAGGGTCGCTGGACCGTGCTTTTCTGGTGGCCCAAGGATTTTACGTTCGTATGCCCTACCGAAATCGCCGAGTTCAACAAAAACTTTGGCGAATTCCGCGACCGTAACGCCAGCCTCATCGGCGCCTCCACCGACTCTGAATTCGTTCACCTGGCCTGGAGAAAAAATCACGACGATCTCCGCGACCTGAAATTCCCCATGCTGGCCGACACGTCCAAATCATTGGCAGAAGACCTTGGCATCCTGGAGCCGACCGAAAAAATTGCCTACCGCGCCACGTTCATCATCGACCCTCAGGGCATCGTGCGCTGGGTAAGTGTTTACGACCTCAACGTAGGCCGCAACGTGAAAGAAGTGATCCGCGTGCTGGACGCCCTCCAAACCGACGAGCTCTGCCCTTGCAACTGGGAAAAAGGAAAAGAAACGTTGAAGGTGTAGTCTTCCGTTAAGAAGTTTCTTTCCCCTTTATTTTTCACAGTTATAACGACATCATCATGGAATCAACCGCAACAACGTATTCCGAAAGCACGCAGGAGTTCCTGGAATTCCTGAAGCTTGGCAAGGACTACGAAACCCAGGCCCTCGACCTGCTGGAAAATGGCAAGTCGCGCTACCTGGCCGATCTGAAGATCAATTTTAAAAACTCGTTCGAAAGCGAGTTCCTCACGAAGAAGGAGATCGCCGTGTTAGGGGTTGCGCTGTCAGTGAATGCTGGGAGCACGGTCCTGCGCACGTTCTTCGCCGCCAATGCCCAGCAAGAAGGCGCTTCCGCCGAGGAAATTGCCGAAGCCGTGGGTTGTGCTTCCTTGCTGAGTGCCAACAACGTGTTCTACCGGTTCCGTCATTTTGTGAACAAGGAAAAATACAACGAGATCCCTGCACGCATCAAGATGAACATCATGGGACGGCCCGTGGGCGGCAAGGAGTTTTTCGAGCTGATGAGCCTGGCCGTCAGCGCGGTGAATGGATGCGAAATGTGTGTGAAGTCGCACGAGGCATCGCTCATCGAACTGGGCGCCAAGGAAGAACGGATCTTTGAGGCCGTGCGCCTCGCTTCCGTGATCACCAGCGTGAGCAAAATAGTGTACTGACAGGTTTAGTGATCAATCAGTAAAAAAGGCTGGTGTCTTCCCGACATCAGCCTTTCCTTTTTAAATCCTTTCTCAAAGAGGCGCTTCCCTCCGATCGGAAATAATACAAAGTCTATTTTGAAGACATCGCTGTAACAGCTGCCAGGAACCAGCCGGAGTGTGGGATCCATTGTTCGCTCCAACGCCATTCGTTGCCGTTGTCTTCCATTTTAAAATCGATGCCCGAGCCATCTCCTTTTCCGTTTTTTCCGGAGATGCCGTTTGAAATACCTCCCCGTCCGGAACCATGACCATACATGGCCGCCATGTAGGGGACATTATTTTTGCCATAGCCATACATCATGCAGATGTTATACGGGTTGCTTCCCAATACCCACGACACGAGGTTGGAGGCGTACGCAGCGAGTTCGGGCTTCACGCCGAGTGGTCCTTTGTCGGGATACACCAATCGTCCGCCTACCAGCATGGCGGCGGCCAGCGAGCCCAGTCGAGCATCTTCGCCTTGCCACCACCAGCCGCTTTCGTTTTCGTGGGGGATGAAGAAGCCGTTCTGCACTTTTCCTTTATACAAGAAACTTTGGCGTGGATATCCGAACGGGTTCGTCACTTCGTGTGTGACGGATAAATTGTAGTCCAATGCGTTTTTTATAGTCGCCAATGCTTTGTTTCGAGCAGCGGCATTGGTTTCTACATCCAGGTAGCGGGCCAGCGCGATCACGGGCAGGCCAGCATCGGCAGCGTGCCAGAAGGGACGATTCGCGTCGTTTGCTATGAAATATCCTTTTGGTGACAGGCGCTTGTTCAAGTTGCCGGCGCGTTTGCGGGCTTCGGTTTGGTATGCGGTTTTGCCGGTGGCGATCCAGAGTTCTGTGGCGGCCATCAGGGCGCAATAGTCGTCGATGACATTGTCCTTGCCGTCGTCGGCATAGCGGGTGCTGAATTTTTGGAGGTGGGCAAAGGCACGCTCGGCAGCATCCAGGTATTGCTGCGAGGTGAAGGCGCCGTCGCGATGCCATCGTGAGATGCGGGCCAGTGCGGCCACGGCCATGCCGCCACCCTCGCGGTATGCGCATTGATAGTCGGCGGTGGTTTTACTGTCCGCCAGCAGACCCACTACACGACGTGCATTGGGATCTTTGTCAAAATAAGTAAACACCGTCATATAAAAATATCCTTCGGGCGACAGCGATCGCATGATGTAGTCGGCGCCATATAGCGCTTCCGTTGTCAATGCATCTTTTGAACTGGTCTGGTCCAACAGCTCGGGAATCCGATCCACGGTGTTGATCATCGACCAATCTACCATCGGTATTTGCTGCGGTGACATAAAATTTGTGTAGGCCAGGTGCGAGAAATATTTGCTCACATCGCCGGAGGCATCGGCCCATCCCCCGGAAAGGTCAACGGTCTTGGTGCTGCCATAGAGCACGATGTGTTTGTCTGCGCCGGCTTCCTCGGGAGAGCTGGCGCGTTGATGATAAAAGAAATTGGCGATAGCGGGCAAAGCAACTTTACTCAGCGCTTTTTCTCCGATCGTGAACGCATAGGATTCGTATGGTTTACCATCTGCTTCCACTTGTAGTTTATAATATCCCGGTGTGTTAAAATCCGAGAAGTCGATGCGGCTGTACCAGATGTCGGGTTGCCAGTCGGTTACTTGTTCGGCCTTTTGAAGTTTGCCGGAAAAAACGGGTTTTAATGTCAGGGCCCCGATAAGGTTGAACGTCATGTTTTCGGGCAACGGTTTGTGACTTCTCACGATGGCGCTTTTGGGTGCTTCGGTTGAATAGGCAACCTGATTGGCGAGAATGGTCACGGGTTGTCCAAGAGATTCGTCCAGGTTGTGTTGTGCTTTGTTTTCGATTTCCGATGCGGACCATTTTATGGCGTCGCGCATGAGGATGGCGAAATCGGCGTTGGCACACGTAGTGGAGTCGTGGCCGATACCTATATATAATGCGCGGTCATATTCCGGGTTGGTCCAAATAATGGGGTGATCGCCCATGGGTTTGGCGGGCTTGTAGGTGGATTCGTTCGCGGTAGCCAGCACGTGCACATTGGGGCGTGGGCTTTTGTCGAACTCGTACCATTCGTCGCGTATGGAAAAGGTAGGCGGCAGGTTGCGTGTCACCGGGTGGTTGCGGTCTTCCACCACCACCGTTCCCTGTTGCAAGGGAGGGTGCGGCGAATAGACCACTTGGCCCATGAGTTGTTCGAACCATTGCCAATAGATTTCACCCGGCTTCAGGAACCGTGTGCCCGTGAGGCCCGCAGCGTGCACCCCAATCCAGCCTTTGCCTTTGGACATGAATTGCTGAATGGCAAACTGCTGGGACTCGGTGAGATCAAATGGCGCCAGGTGCAATTGAATAAAGACCTGGTAGCGCGCCAGGTTGTCTTCCGTGATCGCCGAGGCGTCGCGCGTGAAGTCGACCTCGAAATTATTTTGTTCCGCCAGTCCTTTAAAGAAAGGCTGCGCGGCTCTTACCATCGCGTCGTGGTAGGGGTCGTTGGAGCCTACGACCAGTACTTTAATTTTTGATTGTTCCTGGGCGCTTGCCGGGGCGTGACTTGCCAGGAGGAGGAAGAGAACCAAGCCTGACCAGAGCCTGTAGTTGCTTTTGATGACGGGGGATAAAGTGTGCTTCATAACCAAAGTTATACAGAGGGTGTAAATTTTTCTTTTTTGATTTCCGATGATTTGCATTCAATTTCAATTATTTTGACAAGTGGCAAAAATTGTCACGAAAAACATTCCATTTTTATTGAGGCATTGTCTCGCGGACGCGTCACACCACTGCGACACAACGCACATCAAACACAACGCACACAGCACACACCTTGTCACCATGGAACATACGACACGAAAATTCCTTATCGCCACCCACGGCCGTTTTGCTACGGGCATAAAGTCTTCGCTGGATATTATTATCGGCCAAACCGATAATGTGTTTTTGATCGAAGCCTATGTGGAAGAAAACAAAGGCATTGAAGGCGATCTTGAAAAGATATTGAAAGACTTGCAGCCCCACGACGAGCTGATCGTGTTCACCGACTTGCTCGGGGGCAGCATCACCAACCAAGTCCTGCGCTACACGCAGGGCCACCCGGTCCACGTGGTGTCGGGGTTCAACCTGGCGTTGTTGATCGAGGTGTTGATGGCCGATGCACAGACGCCTGCAGCCGAAGTGATTGAAGCGGCCATCGTCAATGCCAGGGAACAAATCGCCTACGTCACCAAACTTATGGCCAGCTCTAACGAAGAAGAAGCATCATGATCAAACTCACAAGAATAGACGACCGGTTGGTACACGGGCAGGTAGCCTTCACCTGGGTGCCCGCACTCAGTGTCGATTGCCTGCTGGTGGCCAACGACAAAGTGGCCAAAGACGAATTTCAGAAAATGACGCTGAACCTCGCCAAGCCCGCCAACACAAAACTGGTGATCAAGACCCTGGCCGATGCCATTCTTTTTTTGAATGACGAAAAGAACGGCAAGGCCAATGTGCTCATCCTGATCAACAGCATAAAAGACGCTGCCACACTGGCGGCCGGCGTGCCCGCCATCACCTCCATAAATTTTGGTGGCATTCGCGGCAAGACAGGCTCGCGGTTGATCTCAAAGGCCATTGCCATCACCGACGACGATGTGCCGGTGCTGCAAGAGCTGCTTCAAAAAAACATAGAACTCGAAATACGACAAGTGCCGACGGATAGCAAGCAGAAGGTGGAGAGTTTACTCGATAAATAATTAAAAGCATACATCACTCCCTAAACAACCCGTCGTGCTAGTCTCCTTCATCCTCATCACGCTCATCGCCATGTTTGGCCATTCGGAAGATTTTCTGGGCACCACCTTGCTCAGCAGGCCGTTGGTGTTGGGACCGCTGGTCGGCTTGGTACTGGGTGATCTTTCACAAGGTGTTGTTATCGGGGCCACGCTGGAGCTCATCTTTATGGGCAACATCAAAGTGGGCGCGGCCATTCCGCCGGATGTGATCACGGGCGGTGTGCTGAGTACGGCGTTCGCGATCTTATCGGGTAAGGGACCTTCCATTGCGTTGGCTTTGGCCGTGCCGATCTCCATCCTGGCCGAGATGGCCATCAGCGGTTTGTTTGTGTTCCGGGCCGTATTCAACAAACGCTTTGCCACCTACGCGGAAGAAGGCGACTATCGAAAACTGCAACGACTCCATGTGCTGTCGGGCATCTTAAAACCATTGCTGATGGGGCTCATCACTTTTACCGCCTTGCTGCTGGGAGCCGACGTGATGAAATCATTTCTCGATAGCATTCCCGTCTGGGTGAATGATGGGTTAAAGGTCGCCGGCAACATGCTGCCTGCGCTTGGCTTTGCGTTGTTGCTCAACCTGATGTTCAATAAAAAGGTGGCGCCTTATTTCTTCCTGGGATTTGTGCTGACCAGCTATTTGAAGCTGCCGGTCATTGCCATTGGCGCGTTGGGTGTTATTGTTGCACTCATCATTACGGACATCACACACAAGGCTGCCTACACAGAAGACGACGATGCTGACGAAGGCGAAAGCCCCGTTGAACCTGCACCTGAACTTCCAAAGAAAACCATACGGAGTTTATTTTTCCGCTCGCTGGCGCTGGAGGCCAATTTCAATTTTGAGACCTGGCAAAACAGCGGATTTGCTTTTGCCATGATCCCGGTGTTGAAGAAATTATACACCACCAAGCAAAGCATGTCGGCTGCTTTGACACGTCACTTGCAATTTTTTAACACGAGCCCCTACGGTTCTACGCTGATCCTTGGTATCACCGCGGCGATGGAAGCGCGGAAAAGCAAGTCGGAAGATTTTGATGAGGAGTCCATCAACGCCGTGAAGACCGGTCTCATGGGGCCGTTGGCGGGTGTCTTCGATTCATTGTTTTGGGGCACCTTTAAAGTTATTGCTGCCGGCGTTGGCGCTTCATTGGCGATCAAGGGCAATGTGTTGGGACCGATTTTGTTTTTGCTCATCTTCAATGTGCCGCATTTAGTGTTGCGCTACCAACTCACGTTCATCGGCTACAACACCGGCACGCGCTTCCTCCAAAACCTGGCGAAGACAAACGTGATGGACAAACTGACCGTGGGCTCCTCCATCCTCGGACTCATGGTCATCGGCGCCATGACGGCCACGCTGATGAACATCACCACGCCCATCACCTTGGGTAGCGACGACACGGCCGCCACCTTGCAATCCATACTCGATCAGATTGTGCCCAACATCATCCCGTTGGGGCTTACCTTTCTGACGTTTTACTTTGTAAAGAAAAATATGAAACCCACATGGCTGCTGCTCGGCCTGCTGGTCGTTGGATTTTTGGGCAGCATCCTCCACATCCTGGCATAATCAAACTGACACATGAAAGGCATCGGCGCTTCACCGGGTATCGCGATAGGAAAGGCAGTGGTCGTGGAAAAAAAACAGCCGCGTCTCACTGGCGTGCTCCTGCAAAGCAAAGAGGAAGTAAAACGGGAAGTGCAGCGATTCGAGCAAGCCGTGACGTCGGCAGTAGCGGAAGTGAAAGCGGTGATGGATACGCTCGCCGCCCACGATGGCCCGACGGAAGTATTGGAGATTCAGATTGAATTGCTGCAGGACGAACAAATCAGCACCGACGTGATCGACAAAATCGCTTCGGAACATAAAACCGCGAACGACGCCGTCATGGAAGTGATCGCCGCCGCCGCGACTACCCTCCGCGACCTGGACGACGCCTATCTCCGCGAACGGGCGACCGACGTGGAAGAAGCTGGCAACCGAATTCTGATGGCACTTGATCCCACGCTGAAACCCGCCGACCTGGTGGTGGCGGAAAACACCGTGCTCGTCGGCGAAGACATCACACCCCTGGATATTCTTTCGGTGGACATCGCCAAAGTGATCGGATTGGTTACGCGGGCCGGTGGCAAAACGTCGCACGCCGCCATCGTAGCAAAGGCCAGGGGCATCCCCGCGGTGGTGGGATGCGGCCATGCGCTCGCGTCGGTGAAGAACGACGACATCCTTATCGTCGATGGCAGTGAAGGTATGCTGGTGGTGAACCCGACATCGGAAACGCTGAATGAATATACGGCAAAGAAAAAAGCATTCACCAGCCAGGCGAGTGCATTAAACGGTTTGAAAGATACCCTTGCCATGACCACCGATGGTGTGCGCATCAAATTGATGGCCAACATTTCGAATGCCGCGGACCTGGAAGCGTCATTTGCCTTTGGTGCAGAGGGAAGTGGATTGCTTCGCACGGAACTGCTCTTCATGGGCCGCACCACATTGCCAAGCGAAGAAGAACAATTTGAGTTTTATAAAAACGTAGCGCAGCAAGCCAACGAAAAACCCGTCGTCGTGCGAACGCTCGACATCGGTGGCGACAAGCCCCTGCCCTATCTTCATTTACCCGCTGAACAAAATCCTTTCCTGGGCTACCGCGCCATTCGCATCTGCCTGGACCGCAAAGATATTTTTATCACCCAACTGCGGGCCATTCTGCGCGCGAGTGTGTTTGGTGATCTCAAGATCATGTTCCCCATGATCAGCAACATTTCTGAAATAGAACAAGCCAAAGCCATTTTAGAGGACGTGAAAACAGCGTTGCGATCGACGAACACGCCCTTCAACGCAGCGATCGAGGTGGGCATTATGATTGAAATTCCCTCGGCTGCGGTGATGGCTGATCTCTTGGCGCGTGAAGTTGACTTTTTTAGTATCGGCACAAACGATCTTTGCCAATATACGCTGGCGGTAGACCGGATGAATGAGCAGGTGAAGCATTTGTACGATCCGTTCAACCCCGGCGTGTTGCGACTAATTCAAAACGTCATCGAGCAAGGAAACAAACACCATCATCACACGGGCATGTGCGGTGAGATGGCGGGCGATGTAACGGCTACGTTATTGCTCATGGGGATGGGCTTGAGAGAATTTTCGATGAGTGCGGCGTCGATACCCTATGTAAAGGATCTGATCCTGAACACCAGCACAACTGCCGCACAGGAAATATGCCGAACGGTTATGGCGATGCGCAGCTCTTCTGAAATTATTCAATATTTGCAAGACGTAACGAAACGATGATAACACACGATTACCTGATCACCGCGGCCGAGGGCCTGCATGCCCGCCCGGCGACCAACCTGATCCGGCTGGCCAAAAAATACAAATCGGCGACCAGTCTGAAAAAAGGCGAGAAGACCGTGAAGCTCAACAGCATGCTGAACATCTTGTCGCTGGCGTTGAAGGGTGGCGACACCGTTACGCTGATCGTGGAAGGCGAAGATGAAGCCGAGGCCGCCGCAGCGATCGAGATTTTTTTTAAAGAGGAGTTGAAGAATTTATAAAGCACTTTTTCAAAATTCAGTATCATGAAGATCACGATCACGAAAGACGAACACGAATTTGACGTCACCGCCGCATGGCGCATCATTGCCCAGATGCTTGAAAAGCCCAACGCGGTCATCGGGCTATCCACCGGCCAAACCACCATCAACATGCACGCCGTGGTATCGGCCATTCACAAACAATATCCTTTCGATGTGTCGCGCATCACGCTCTTCAACGTGGACGAGCTCACCAATCTTCCCCGCGAATATTCGGGCAGCTGCTACACCATGATCCTAAACCAACTCGCCGGTCCCCTGGGCATCCCCGACGAAAATTTTATCATGCCCCCCACGATGTCGAATGATTTTGAAGCGGAAGCGCGGTTGTTCGAACAACGGCTGGCCGAGCGCGGTGGTGCCGATCTTCAAATGCTGGGCATCGGCAGCAACGGTCACATCGGCATTAACCAACCGGGCACGCCCTTTGAAAGCGAGACCTGGGTGTCGCCGATGGATCCTGATTTTGAAGCGCGCGTTCGCCGCGAAACGCAAGTGCCACCCGAAACTGTTTTGGGAGGATTGACCCGTGGCATAAAAAATATTATGTACACGCGTAAACTTATCCTGATCGCCAAAGGTGCACACAAGGCTGACATTATTGAGCAAGCCATCCTCGGCCCGGTCACTACGGACATACCCGCATCGGTTGTGCAGCTTCATCCCAACTGCGAGATCCTTTTGGATGCCGCAGCCGGAAAGAAACTGGTCGGGAAAATTTAATTCTATCGCTTCACGATGACCGGCTGCGTTTTGTCGCCGGGCAAAGGAACGCAAAGTGAAACATCGGGAGGCACCTTTATCCCTTTAACGACAGCGGTGTTTGCCTTCGAAGGTTTGCGTCCGATGACGGGGTTGCTTTCGAAAAATCCGAATGGTGCCAACGTGAAGCCCAGGGTATGCGTGTTCATGATGGGCCATTCCTCGGGTCTCACGATGTGGGTGATGCCCAGGTTATACCAGAGCACGACATCCTTACCCACAAGATCTTCTTTGTCGCTTGTCCATTGCGTGATGCCGTCTTTTATGGCTCTTGAGTTGGGATACTCGCCTGCGGGGTGTGTTTCATTTTCTTTGTAGGCCGTCACCCAAACCTGGCGCTCCAGGAAGTCGGCCATCTTTCGCGGGCCCGAGCCTGTACCTGCATAGGGCAAGGCGTTGGAGCCCGGCATGATCATATAACTTTTCATTTGCCCCAGTGTATTCACAGCCCGGGAGTCGGCGATCATCCAATGGCGATTGCTGGACGGGTTCAGGTTGCGCTGGCCTTCCCCTTCGTTCCGAATCAGCGACGTCTGTTTTGCAAAGGCATTGCCATAGGGATTCGTTTTCGATGGCGGCACGGCTACGGTGTTCATCTCCTCCACTAGGTTCTCGGTTCCGTCAACATCCAGATCCAACCGGAATGAAAAGAAGTGCTGGTGATTCACCGCCTCCACGTGGGGCGCTACGAGGGTGCCGTAGTAGTTTCCATTAAAAGTTTCGTCGGGTCCGCCGGGCAGATCGCTGGTGCGGTTCACGCCTTTGATGCCGACGATGCCCGTGAGCTCTGCTTTGAGGTCGATGGTGCCGTCTTCGTGAAAGATCCATTTCAATCCATAGTCATAGTTCCACACCCGCGTAAAATATTTGACCACGAGATTGCGCGCTTCGTGCGAGAAGCGGCCGTGACGGGTGATGGGGCCGCCGTATTCTTCATAAACGGCAATCACACTGTCGAGCTTCATGGGCTCGCCGCGTTCGTCGTGAAAGAAGGTGGACAGGAATTTTGAGTTCATCGGCACATCGGCACCTGCCTTCAGGCCGTTCATCACCTTGGGATCGCCTTGTCCCATCCGGTAGGCCCCCACGTCGTAGTAGTTCCAGGCAGCGTGTGTCATGTCGGTAGATCCGTAGGGCACATACATCTCGGCTACGGAGGCGCGATAGAGCACCGGGCGGAGTGTGCCGTTGTCGTTGAACTTGGCATCGCGTATGATCAACCCCTCGCGGTTGTCGATGCCGACGCGGAATGTCCAGCTGTTGCTTTTTATTTCGTAGCCTTCGATGGTGAAGCTTGTTCCTTCGGGCTGACTGATCTGCAACGGTTTTGTCTTGGGAGCGACGATGGTGTCCACGGCAGGATCGAAGTAGCCGATGTCTTCCGGTTTGTAATATCCCTTGCCGCCATCATCCAACACTTTCAGAACTTTTTTCGTGGTGAGGTCCACATAGGCCACGAGGCCATCGATCAAGAGCTCGTGATACTTCTTGTTGACATATTGCGGCGTGCAGATCATTTCACGATGATCGGCCGGCGCCATGCCCATCTCGCCGGCAAACACGTAGGAAGTCTTGATGGAATCGGGATGGATGTTGCGTTTTTTTAATCCATCCATCCAGGCCGGATCGCTTTTGAGCAGCTTGTCCACCAGCGTATCGCCCGCCATTCCACCCGCTGTGACGCCCGCCAGGTACGCGAATGATTTTACTTTTTTTGCTGTGAGATCGACCACAGCTTCGAAGGTCTTGTTGGTGTTCCAATCATACAACACAGCAAAGGCCTGTCGTTGAAAGGCGTCGCCGGGTTTGTAGTTTAGCATGTCGGCTTTTGCCGGCTCCTTCAGGTTGATCACAAAGAAACGGTAAGTGGTGTCGATTTTCTTTTCTGCAAGCAGGACTTGCTTCACGGTCCTGATCTCGCTTTCGCCGAGGGGATCGAACGGGTGAGGTAGCGGTGCCGCTGCAGACGCCATGGCTTCGGCCTGGACTTTTTTTCCCGTACAACGTGTGAGCAGGACAAGACTGGAAAGCAGCGGGATCAGAAAGACAATACCGTAGCGCGTTTTCATAGGTGAGGATAGGGTTTTCAGGTTTACATGAATTTAATGGAATCTTCATGGAAAAACATGAGCTGATGTGCTGATAGAGGAATAATTTTTATTGCAACCGTTGAAGGAGGGGATTGGAGTGGGTGGAGATTGGATGTGTGAAAAAACACACGGAGGTAGGGACGTGGGTGGATATTTGAAGCGGAGGGGATTAGAGAGATTGGTCGTTCCGTCAGGAGCCAGAATCCAGGAGCCAGGAGCCAGGAGTTAATAATCGGGATTCATTTTTTTTGAGACCAGCGTGGACGCGAATATTCGTTGACCAGTTTAGGAGAATTTTTATACGGCTTAATCAAATTGAGAAAGGGCTCTTGCGAGCCTTTTCTCAATAGACTGAAAAGTTCTTAAATCTTGACAACAGATTGACTTACGCATATTGAATTTTATGGGTAGCTATTGTATTCTTCGTCTGTTACTTTTTGGAGCCAGTCGACGACTCCTTTTTGGGTGTTGGTGGAGATGGCGATGTGGGTCATTTCGCTGTCGTGGGAGGCGCCGTGCCAGTGCACTACGTTGGGGAGGATTTTTATGACGTCTCCTTTTTGGATCAGTTGGATTGGTTTGCCTTTTTCCTGGTAGTAGCCGGTGCCTTCGGTGACGATGAGGATTTGTCCGCCGGGGTGGGTGTGCCAGTTGTTTCGCGCGCCGGGTTCGAAGATCACGTTGCCCATCACGCAGTTGAAGGTGGTGTCGTTCGGGACCAAGGGTTTGATCCAGGCGGCTCCGGTGAAATATTCGGCTGGGGCTTTGTCTCCTTTTGGAAAAATAGTGGTTTGATTTTCTGCTGTTTTCATAGGTGTGGTGTCTCGTGAATGACCGACCTGGTTCATCATAAAGAATGTAAAACGAATAAAGCGCAGATCAGCGGCCGGTCATTCGCTCGCTCTGTTCAGGATTATCCATCTCATTAAATTTACAAAAATCACGCGAAAGCAGCTTTCAAAATAGTCTGCACATCCGAAACGCTGGTTATGAAAGGTTGTTTGCGTCAGTTACGACTAGACGTTTGGTTTTTTTCCTACAGGCGATCTTCGAGCAATTACATGGCAGCTATCCTGGAAATTATGAAATTCAACCTACCTGTTTCCCCGGCCATTTCATTGCATACCCCATCCCAGGCCTGAAAAAGATAAAAAATAGGCCTCGCGACAAATGGGGTCAACCATTTTACATACATTTACGTAATTAATACCAAAGGATGAGTATTATTTCGGATACCTCATTAAAAATAGCTGTGCCATGAAGCAAGGTGATATTCGCCCGCCGCGATGGGCAACGCGATTGCTTCATTGGTATTGCCGGGCTGACGTCGTGGAGGATCTTGAAGGAGACCTGAACGAATATTTTCAGCGCCATGCGGGATCGAAGGGGATATGGAGGGCTAAGCTCATCTACGTCATCGATGTTTTCAAGTTCTTCAGATCGTATACTGTTCGCAAACCAAGTTTCGTAGACCTTTTAATTCAGTGGATCATGATCGGCAGCTACATCAAAACCTCGGGCCGGAGTATTGTACGGCATAAATTATTCTCCGCTATCAATATTGCCGGGCTTGCCGTTAGCATGGCGGTGGGGTTGGTGGTGATCGTTTTCATTTCCGACCTGATGTCGTATGACATGTTTCATGAAAAGCGGGACAGGATATACCGTGTGCTCACCACAAATGGCTCGATGGTTTGCGCATCAACGTCCGTGGTGGCCGGAAAAAAGATCGACGAAACCCTATCGGGTATCGAAGCACTCACCCTTCTTCGCCGGGGATTTGGCGGTGATGTTACGGCGGGCCAACTAACGTTACCCGTCAGCGGCTTATGGGCCGACACATCTTTCTTCGAGGTCTTTACCTTTCCTTTGCTATATGGCGACCCGGCTACGGCCTTGAAAGAGCCCTACTCTTTAGTGTTGACAGAGCAGTCGGCGAAGAAAATATTCGGCGTGACGGATGTTCTGGGCAGATCTGTGAAAGTCGACACCCTCAACTATGTGATCACCGGGGTCTTGAAAGATATTCCCAAAATGTCGCATCTGCGGTTTGAATCGCTCGCTTCATTTTCTACCGTGGAATTACAACAGCCGGATACCGATGGTGGTTTTATGAGCTGGGGCAGCATGTATATGAATTATGTTTACATGGTCCTCCAAAAAGACGGCGACCCCTCCAGTGTACAAACCGGCCTCGATAAGATAAGCGCTGCTGAAAATAAAGGTCTCCCCGATTCGAAAATTTCTCTTTCGCTTCAGCCCCTTGGCGACATTGCAATCGGAAAAAGACTGGTCAATCAGATCGGACCCGTCATGAACTCAGCGGCGATATGGATATTAGCAGGACTCGCTGCCGTGGTGATCCTCTCCGCATGTTTCAACTACACCAACCTTTCGGTGGCCCGTTCGTTCAGGCGTTCACGTGAAGTGGGCATCCGCAAGATTATCGGCGCGGGGAAAGGGCATGTAGCGGGACAGTTCCTGATGGAATCTGTCATCATTTCATTGATGGCCCTGGTGGTCTCGTTTCTTTTATTCCTGATTTTACGTACACAATTCATTTCCCTCCATGGCTTTCTTGAAAATCTTGCAGAACTAAAGCTCTCTCCCGGGATTGTTCTCGGCTTTATTGCATTCGCCATCGTCGTGGGTATCACAGCCGGAATTATTCCTGCGCTGTTGTTCTCGCGGATCAATCCCAACAAAGTATTAAAGGATGCGTCGTCGCTGAAGCTCTTTCGTCATGTGAACCTGCGCAAGGGATTGATCGTGGTCCAATACATTTTTTCGTTGATCTTCATCACGTCAACCCTGGTGGGCTACCAACAGTACAAAAGTTTTCTGGCTTTTGATTTAGGGTTTACCACGGAGAATATTCTCAACATCAACCTTCAGGGAAACAACGCCGCCACTGTCATAAAGGAATTGAAGGAGCTCCCCGAAGTGGAAGCGGCTTCGCAATCGCTCATCATCATGAGCCTGGGTCAAATCTATGGCTTGCCTATGAAGTATGAGAAGACGAACGACTCTGCGAGTATCTGGCTGAATATTATCGACGAACACTATTTGCCGCTTCACCGTCACACCCTTCTGGCGGGAAAGAATTTCACACCCAAACCGGAAAATGCCGTGGAGAGTGAGACCATTGTGAATGAGCGCCTCCTGAAACGATTCAACATTGCGAACGGCGATCCGGCCAGCGCCATCGGCGAAGAAGTTCTGATCGATGGAAACAAATTGACGATCGTGGGCGTCGTGAAGGATTTTCATTATGAGACGGTAGAAGACAATATCGAGCCCATGGCCTTCCGCTATTTTACGAATAAGAACTACGGCTTTGTGAACGTAAAGATCACCAGCCACGACTTGCCGGCCACACGCGCGCGCATTGAAGAGGCCTGGAAGAAAGTGGACAAAATTCACGCGCTGGACGCAAAGTTCTATGATGACCAGATCGAGCAGGCATACGGCGCGTTTTCCATGATGTTGAAGATAATCGGCTTCCTCGCGTTTCTTGCCGTTTGTATTTCTTCGATGGGCTTGTTTGGAATGGTGGTGTTCACAACAGAGACGCGACTGAAAGAGATCAGCATCCGCAAGGTGCTGGGCGCAAGCGAAGGCAAATTGATCTTTCTGCTCAGCAAAGGGTTCATCCTGCTGCTCAGCATCGCCGCCGCCATTGCCCTTCCGGTTACCTATTTATTCTTCGACAAGGTGGTGTTGGCCAACTTCGTTTATCACGATCCGATCGGATGGCCGGAGATGCTGACCGGGTTTCTATCCGTCATGGCCATTGCCTTCCTGATGGTCGGGTCACAGACCTTCAAGGTGGCGCGTTCAAATCCGGCCGAGGTGTTGAAGCGTGAATAGCTCAATAAGTCCCTATCTCTACCGGTACCTCATCGAACACTTCCACCAGCCTGTTCCTCCACTGGTCAAGTTCCCGCTCGCGCATGGCGGGCGATTGCCGGGCGGGTCCATAAATGATCTGCGGTCGCAACACATTGAACCCCGTGAACCGCAGCATGCCCCGGTGGATGGGCTTGAGAATGTTCTGAATATCACCCTGAAGTCCGTCTTTATAGTATGCTTCTTCGACACCACCCGTCGTTAGAGAAAGCAGGGCCTTTTTGCTCGTGAACACCCCTTGTTCATAAAGCTTGCCCTGGCCATAGAAACGTCCCATGGCAAAAACACGATCAACCCAACCCTTCAGGATGCCGGGCACGCTAAACCACCACAGCGGAAATTGCCAGATCATGAGGTCGCACCATTCCACTTTCTGTTGCTCGCTTTCGATGTCGGCAGCAAAGCTGCCCGTCTCGGTGGCGTGAACCTCTTCCAGTTGTTGTTTGTAGAATGCCGCATTCTGCAACCTGACAAAATTGCTTTGGTCGGATACGGGATTGAAACGCATAGCATACAGGTCGGAAGTTCTCACTTCATGACCCGCCGCCGTGAGGGTTTCAATCGCTGTAGTAAACATGGTGGCGTTCATACTTTGTGGTTCGGGATGCGCCAGGACGATCAATATTTTCATAAGGGTCCCTGTTTTTTTAAAGGGCCGAACAAAATTATCGCCGTACGGGTTTACATGGACAGGGCACAGCGGATTGTGCGGAGCACACAAAAATGTAAGCGCAAAAAATTAAGTCATGGGAAAACGTAAACCGACCTCCACCAATACCATCAACCGCGAAACGCTGATCGATTTCTGCGGCATGGTCTATGCCGCCGACATTTTGGGTGGGCGATGGAAGCTGCTCATCTTGTACAAACTCGACGGAAGGACCTTGCGTTTTAGTGAGCTGAAGAAACGCCTGCCCAATGTCTCAGACCGCATGCTCACCCTGCACCTGCAGGAACTGGAGAAGAGTGGTCTCGTGATCAGGACGATCCATGCTGAAGTGCCGGTAAGGGTAGAGTACCACTTGTCGGAGAGCGCCCAGCAACTGGCACCGATCTGGAAGCAACTGGAGCGCTGGGGACTTGCCCATAGAGACATCATGGAAAAGGAAGCAAAGTTTTCTGTCGCCCTTCATTAAAAAATTATCAACCATAAAGCTTTCTACTTGGGTATGCTGATGGATTTCGTTCCTGTCGCCGCGTGCAAAAATTGGCTTCAATTTTTTCGATCTAAGGCCCATTTAAAAAGTGTCATTTTTTTTGCCATCTTTTTTAGGAACAACTATATTACAAGAGGTATGGCCCTTAGCCGTGTGGCATGTGCTGAAAAAGTCATTTACCGAAGCCGAATATGACACCAAGTTCGGTATCAACTCCAAGGCGGCTTACTTCTTTTTACAAGAGCTGACGCAAACGTTAACAAAAATGGTAAGCGACGGAGTAATGTACGAAACCATAGACAGACGCATTGAGGTCTTGGAGAGAGAAGCCAGCGCACGAGTTCTCTCGATGTTAATAAAATTTTGACTATAAAAACGCGATAGTATTCACCGCGGTCGTCGTTGGGGAATGATCTGAGAATCTCGGGGTGCTGTCGGGTCCCTTGTCCGGCATGCTACACACTGTTCAACATCAGCCGAGGAAAACGTTTGCAATCTGAAGTAGCGACAAGAAACACCGGCTTCATTTATTCTGACACTGTGCCGGTGCTGCGGAGTTTTAGGCGAATCATAACCGTCATTAATGCGATACGCTATGAAATACATGCTGTTGGTAGCCATGACTGTCTCCTGTTCTGTCCTGCATGCGCAGCAGACGGATACCCTCGTCTCCCCCATCATTCAGAAGCCGGAAAAAAAGAATTTCTGGCACAGTACGGCCGTTAGAATCTCCACGGTGCCCCTGCTCTTCTTTGTAGGAAGTGCGGCCACCTGGGGCAAGCGGGAGGAGATTCGCGAATTTAGAAATCGATACATTCCGACCTTCAGATACCACTACGATGATTACCTGCAGTATACTCCTGCGTTCACCGTTTTTGGATTAAATGCCGCTGGGATTAAAGGCAAACATAAAATTGACAGAACGGTTGTATCGTACCTATTGTCCATTGGCATAAGCGTGAGCGTGGCGTCAGCCATCAAATACACGGCAAAGGTAGAGCGCCCAAGTGGCGAACACGAAACAAACTCCTTTCCGTCGGGTCACACCACGAACGCGTTCATGAACGCAACCTTCCTGCACAAGGAATACGGGCAGTACCGGAGTCCGTTGTACAGCGTGGCCGGATATACGGTCGCGACGGCGACGGGCATCAGCCGGGAGCTCAATAACCGACACTGGATATCTGACGTACTTGCCGGTGCTGGGATCGGCATACTCTCCACCGAAGTGGCGTACCTGCTTGCCGACAAGATCTACAAAGGTAAAGGCAACAACGAACCCATTCACAACAATCCCATTCCGATCAATGGCAAGCCCAGTTTTCTCGGCATGAGCTTTGGATATGCTAACGCGATAACGAAAGACCTTACGACCGGCGAAGACAAGCTCACGGCAAAGCAGGGCACAAGTTTTGGAATTGAAGGCGCATGGTTCTTCCACAAAAATTTCGGTATTGGTGGCGAGTTTTCATTTGCCAGCTTCCCCATCAACGCCGACGAGTACAACCTCGACGTGTTTGAAAATGATGAGTTTGTGACTGGATTTTATTCGCAGCCCATGGGCGTCCGGTATCTTCATGCGGGGCCCTATTTCAGCATACCCCTTCCGTGCAACTGGTTTATCACCGCGAAAGCCACCGCCGGCACAGCCATGGGTGCAAGGGGTGAAATCGTCGCCTACATGAACGAAGATTTTCAGGAACTCGGCATCGAAGAGATCACCCTGTATCGCTATTTGCCTGAGCTTGCTTTCAGTTGGGATGCAGGGGTAGGCATCCAGAAGCGGATAACGCGCAACGTGGGTCTCAAGGCCTATGCACAGTATTTTCACTCCGTACATGACTTTGAGTTAGAGCTCTTGTCCGATATCGCCGACGATGGAACGCCGACCTACACCAGTCTTGGAACGACCCGCGTGGATTTCTCGCACATGGCATACGGCTTGGGCATTACAGCATTTCTGTGGTAAGGCGCGTGCCTGACACCTTACTGTAGCCCAAGGTACATTTTCACTACGAAGACGAAAAAAACCGTCGCCACCCATCGTTTAATCACCCACCTTATTGAAGCCTTGCCAGTCAATTAAGACCCGGCATCATGTCTTTTGATCACAACCGCAAAAAGTATAAGGAATCCCCGGAAACGTATAAATCGGTTGCCGTCATTGTGATCAATTTTGTGATGTCATCATTAACGAATACAAAATGAACACAACAGCAAAAAAAATCGCCCTGGTAACCGGCGGAAGCCGCGGATTGGGAAAAGACATGGCCCTCAGCCTTGCCCGAAAGGGCAATGACGTGATCGTTACTTACAACGCTAAAAAAGACCAGGCACTCCAGGTGGTTGCCGAGATCGAAAAATCAGGTCAGCGCGCTGCTGCGCTGCAACTGAATGCGGGAACGGTAGCCACCTTCGAATCTTTCTTTACAGGCTTACAAACGATCTTGAAAAAAACGTTTGACGCGGAGCGTTTTGATTTTTTGATCAACAACGCCGGACATGGTATCTCGGTGCCCTCACTGGCCGCGACCACGGAAGAACAATTTGATGAACTCATGAATGTTCATTTAAAAGGCGTGTTCTTTTTAACCCAAAAAGCCCTCCCCTACCTGAACGACGGAGGCGCCATCGTCAATATATCCACGGGGCTGACGCGCTTCACCTATCCCGGCAGCGGCGCCTATGCCAGCATGAAGTCTGGCGTTGAGACGCTCACCAAGTATATGGCAAAAGAACTGGGGTCCCGTTTTATCCGGGCCAACATCGTGGCACCGGGCGCGATCGCCACGGATTTTAACGACGGACGACTGAGAGAAACACCACAGGTTCAGGAGCACATAAAATCCGTCACCGCGCTTCCGCGAATCGGTCAGGCCGATGACATTGGCAGTGTGGTTGCTTTTTTATGTTCCGACGATGCCAAGTGGGTCAACGGACAGCGCATAGAAGTTTCCGGTGGCATGTACTTGTGATTTACAAATCTTCATCAGCATAGAAATTATGAAACGCAAAATCGTAGTTATCGGCGCGAGCGGCACCATCGGCAAAGCACTGACAAAAGCGCTGGAGGAGGGTGGTCATGAAGTCGTTCGTGTTTCGCGCTCCTCCGGCGACCACCGGGCAGACATTCAGCATAAAGAAAGCCTGGACGCATTATTTAAATCAATCGGCACATTCGATGCCGTGGCCAATGCAGCCGGTGATGTGGTGGCGGGACCCTTCGAACTATTAACGGACGAAAACTTTGCTTTTTCATTCGGCAACAAATTGATGGGACAGATCAATATCGTGCGCGCTGCGCTTCCTCATATTTCGGACAAAGGCTCGTTTGCATTGGTGTCTGGCGTGTTAATGGAAGAGCCGATATTGGGAGGCACCCTCGGCACCGTGGTAAATGGAGGTGTGGAGGGTTTCGTGAAAGCAGCGTCGCACGAGATGCCGCGTGGCATACGCATCAACTGCATCAGCCCCACGGTGCTAACGGAGTCTGTGGCGTACCACCCCTATTTTCCAGGATTCATTCCGGTGGATGCCTGGAAAGTAGCGAAGGCTTACGAGCGGGCTTTGCTTGGGATTATCAACGGCCGTATCATCCGGGTATAATGTCGCGATGTGAACCCTTGGCGGGTGATACGTCACAAATCCCTGAAGGCGCGTCGCTGGTCGAATTTTATTTCTGTATCTTTATCGCTGACGATCATGCCAAATACTTTTGTCGATATAACAACGATCTCCGATCTGCATAAGCTGTACGGTTGCGCCAAGCCCAGGCACCCACTCGTGTCGTTCATCGACCTGAAAGAAATCAGCAGGGAAAACTTTCGCGAAGAGGAAACAGCGTACCGGCTCGGGTTTTATTCGGTCTATCTGAAGCAACTAAAAGGCTCCATGAAATACGGCAAGTCATATTATGACTTCGACGAGGGCACTATCGTGTTTACCGCTCCCGGCCAGGCCATTTCCACTGCGCGTCACATTTCTTATAATGAGGGCTGGGGTTTGTTTTTTCATGCCGATTTGTTGCATCGAACGGACCTGGGAAGAAAGATCCACCAGTACTCATTCTTTCATTACGATGTCAACGAGGCATTGCACGTTTCCGACGAGGAAAAGGCGACGCTGAAGGACTGTGCCGAAAAAATAAAAAAAGAATACTCTCAAAACATCGACAAACATTCGCAAGGGCTCATTTTAAACAACATCGAACTCCTGCTCAACTACTGCGACCGGTTCTACGATCGGCAATTCATCACGCGCGCAAAAGTGAACAACGATATCGTGCAGCAATTCGAGCGGTCGCTGCTGAACTACTTCGCCCAGGACTCTCTCATTGAAGTCGGCTTGCCGGACGTGAAATATTTTGCTTCCGAATTGAATCTGTCGCCTAGCTATTTGTCGGATTTATTAAAAAGATATACCGGAAAAACAACACAGGAACACATTCATCTGCAGTTGGTGGAGAAAGCTAAATCGCTGTTGTGGAGTTCGGATAAATCGATCAGTGAGATCGCCTATGACCTTGGGTTTGAGCATCCTTCTCATTTTACGAAGATCTTTAAGTCTAAATCGGGAAAGTCGCCGAAGGAGTTTAGGCATTTGAACTAATTTTAATAAGACACAACCATAACCGGCGAATGAGTACTTCCGACAAGCAGATCAGTGTTGCAGTGGCCCTGATCGTTTTGATTCATGCCGCCGTCCTGATTATGAAGTTGGTTTCTTCCAGCGTCGGCATAATCGTGTATCTGAATTTAACCGTAAGCGTATCCCTTCTGTTGTACTGGACGCAAAAACAAATCCGGATTCAACAGCATGTTGTTGAGCTTCGCGAGGTCGTTGTGTTGGCCTTTGAGGCCGTGGTGGCCGGCTTCTCGGTTTATGCGTTGATGGAAGAACCCGTGAGATGGCTTCGGGTTATGCACGTTGTCATTTCGGGAGTCCATTTTCTGGCGGTACTGGGATTTTTTATTTTTATGCTCACTTTCAGGATGAGGAAGTTATTCTAGATCAAACGTTCGATTTTAAAAAACAACAACTATGTCAGTAAATAAGCCCAAAGCTGTTGCGGGTATTAAAATACCAGACAGCACTGTAGCACAACAGGCTACAGAATTATTGCTCGAACACGGATCAACATTTCTTTATAACCATTCACTACGATCGTTTTTATTCGCCTCGTTGAATGGGACACAGAAAAAGATCGCCTACGATCCGGAGTTGCTCTATGTCAGTTCGGTTTTTCATGACCTGGGGCTTTGCCCACATTACAGCAGTGCCGATAAAGCATTTGAAGTAGACGGCGCCAATGCCGCACGTGATTTCCTGAGGAGCCATGGATTCTCTCAACAGGCCCTACAGTTGGTCTGGGATACTATCGCCATACACACCAGTCCTGCTATTGCACCGTATAAAGAAGCTGAAGTGGCCTTGTTGAATTATGGGGTGGCGCTCGATGTCGTAGGAAAAGGGTATCAGCACCTATCGAAAGAGCACCGCGAAGAAATTATCAAACAGTTTCCCCGTACAGATTTCAAGGACAAAATTATACCTACTTTTTTTGAAGGTATGAAGCATAAAGTAGATACAACCTTTGGCACGATCAATGCCGATATTTGCGCCTTTATGATACCAAACTTTCAAAGGAAAAATTTTTGCGACGCTATTCGGGACTCTCCCTGGAGCGAATAACGCAGCGATGACCTGAAGTTTGAAAATATCAATGGGTTTTCCACCAGCCATTCCGCTTTCTGATGTAAACGATCTGGCCGCCGTGATAGGCATTGTGCATACACAAGTTACCTATCGTCTTTGACCACTCTACTATTTTCTCCTCCGGGGCGTCCTGGACGACTTGCTCAATTTGTCGTTGAATACTGTCCAGTTGAATTTGCATGGACTGCCATTCCGCCTCATTCAATTGTCTAAACGTTGTATCATTGCTCCCCTTGAATTCCGGAGGTGTATTTCCCTGAAATGACTTCAGCACACGTTCATTCCAAAAAACCAGGTGAGATGTTAGTTGGCCAATCGAATGATTGTCTGTACTATCTTTCCATGATGCCTGCTCAACCGTAACACCGCTGATCGCGTTATGCAAAGGAGCAAACCAGTCTTCCTCAGAATGGCTATTCCTCAATTGTTGAAGGAGCGTTTGCCTCAGCGCTTCGTTCGACTTTTTTTCCGAACAGGAGACAAGTATAAAAGCAAGTGCGACGATATAAAGGGTTCTCATTGTGAAGGTGATTTTTTTAAGAAGGAATAAATTTACAGCAAGAATGCGTATGTGTAGTTACCCAATTTCCGGGAGATTTGCTATACCTCGCACTGACCATAACATTGACACCGTTATCATTAGGCTTCGGAATTATTGCCTCCTAATTGTTCCCCTGGCAGGTCCAGCTTTTGCAACTCTTTACTTTTAGTATTATTTTTAGTTTCAATCCTTCGCCTACCCCCCTATGAGCCGAGGCCTGCTATTGTTGCTGCTGGTTGCGTTGTCACTTCAAGCCTGGACGCAACCATACGACAGTCTGTTGACTGCCATCCAAAGGTCAAAGACCGATACGGTGACCATTCAGCTTTATCACCAGCTTGCAGAAAAAACCACTCCTGAAAATGTGGACCTCGCCCTGATCTATGAAGACTCGGCTTTGCACATTGCCAAAAGAATAAAGAGTCCCAAACATATTTCCATTACCCTCACCAACATCGGTTCCATCTACCGGAACCGGAGTGAGTTTACGAAGGCGTGTTCCTATTTTAAGGAAGCCGTAGAGGCATCACCCCCTTTGTCCCCCTGGCTGGCCGACACATACCTGGAAGCAGGCATTTCGTTGCTTCGCATCACGGAACTTGATTCGGCCATGCAAATTCTCCAGCAAGGCGTTTCCCTTGTTCAGGAGCATCCCAATAGTTCTGTGGAAGCTGCCCTTTATAATGCTATGGGAAACGTGAAGCGGGAACAGAATCAGTATAAAGAAGCGAGCGCATTGTACTTTCAGGCGCTGACATTGTTCGAAGCACAAAAGGACCTCAAAGGGCAAACACAGGCGCTCTCCAATATCAGCAATATCCACAACCTGATCGGCGATGTCGACAAGGCTTTGGAATATGCAAAACAGAGTCTGGAAACGGCAAAGACGGCCGGCATCAAAAGTTCAGTCGCTTATTCCTATCGTCTGCTGGGGCGTATTTATCGAAATCAAAAAAAGCCTGATGAAGCCCTGAAGGCTTACGAGGAGGCCATTCATATTTACCAGGAACTGCAAGCCAGAAGGGACTTAGGGGAGACTGAATTAAGCATCGGAAACATTCAGTATGACAAGGGAAGCTTTCCCGACGCCATCCTGCACTATAAACGGGCCTTGTCCGTAGCAAAGGTCATTTCCGATACCTTCATGACGGCTTTGGCGCATGTCAATACAGCAAACGCATTGCTGATGACAAAGGACTATCGCAACGCCGAAGCCTATATCGATACAGCCCGTGTGATGGCTGAAAAGAAAAATCTGGTCAACATCCGGATGGATTCGTATGCCCTGCGCAGCGACATCTATGAAGCTGTGGGGAACTACAAACTGAGCCTGTCCAATTACAGGACGTACATCCATATCCGCGACAGCGTGGAACGTGAACAACACCGGCAGGAAGCACAGGAAATCGAAGCGAAGTTCCAAAGTGAAAAGAAAGATGATGCCATACAGTTGCTGAATGCCGAGAATACGCTGAAAGCCAGTCAGCAAAGATATCTGCTGGTGATCCTTGTGCTTCTTCTCGTAGTGGCGATAATTCTGTACAGCCGTTACAAGGTAAAATTGAAGGCCAATGAAAAACTGAAGGAGCTCGATCTGGTGAAGTCGAAATTCTTCACCAACATTTCACACGAATTCAGAACGCCCCTCAGTCTGATACTCGGTCCCCTGGAAAAGAAACTTTCCAAAGGGGGTAATGGCGAGGAAAATGAGAGTTTCAAACTGATGCATCGCAATGCTCGGAGACTGCAGCATCTCATCAACCAGTTGCTGGACCTTTCGCGACTTGAATCGGGCAACATGGAATTGCATTTGGAAGTAAGCGATCTGGCACAGACCCTTCGGTATATCGGGAGCAGTTTCTCTTCGCTTGCCGAACGGAAGGGTATTTTTTACACGCAGCATATTTCTGATTCGTTCATGGGTTGTTATGATCGCGACAAGGTTGAAAAAATGATCAACAACCTGCTCTCCAATGCCTTCAAGTTTACGCCCGAAGGCGGCCTGGTGAATTTCAGGGCAGAGGTGGTGAAGGGCTTGTTGACCGTCGAAGTAAAGGACTCCGGAATCGGCATACCCCAGGATCAGCATAAAAATATCTTTAACCGGTTCTACCAGGTCGACGATTCCGCGACGCGTTCATCCGAGGGCAGCGGCGTGGGGCTGGCGCTCGCCAAAGAATTGGCAGAGTTCCACCGCGGCAAACTTTCGGTATCCAGCAGCCAAGGCATTGGCAGCGTGTTTACGGTCGTTATCCCGGTTACACGCGAAGCCTATGCCGGTATCCCTGTGAAAGAACCTCTTCCCGTGAACGATACACTGGATACATCCCGCGAGTTGACGCTTCCTGTGCTGGCTATGCATGGAGATGAATCGAAGCCGCTCGTATTGATTGCAGAAGACAATTCCGACATGCAAAAATTTGTCGTTGAACTTTTGCAAGATCGCTACCGGACCATCTCTGTTTTAAATGGTCTTGAAGCCTATGAACGCGCGCTGGCCGTTGTTCCCGACCTGGTGATCAGCGACTGGATGATGCCCGGCATGGATGGGCGCACGCTCTGCGAAAAGCTTAAAACGACGGAAGCCACCAGCCACATTCCCGTGTTGATGCTCACCGCGCGAGCCGATCAGTCCAGTAAGTTGGAAGGCCTGGAAACCGGTGCCGATGATTACCTCATAAAACCTTTCGACACCGGTGAGCTGGTGACTCGGATCCATAACCTGATTGAACAGCGCAAAAAGCTGCGGCAGCTTTTCAGCCGTGAATTGATCCTGCAGCCAAAACAGATCACCCTGCCTTCCAGGGATGCTAGCTTTTTATTGCGACTGCATGCGCTGGTGGAAGAAAAATACGGGGACCCTGATTTCAGCGTCGAAGAGCTCTGCCTGGAAATAGGCATGAGCCGTATGCAATTGCATCGCAAGGTCAAGGCCCTGACCGACCAATCCCCTGGCGAGTTTTTAAGAGTTTTCAGACTGGAGCGTGCCAAGCAATTGCTTACCGATACAGGATTGCAGGTGAGCGAAGTTTGTCTGAAAGTCGGGTACAACAACCTTTCAAATTTTTCAAAGATCTTCCGCGAGTATGCCGGTGTCACGCCTTCCGAATTTCTGGCTGATGCCAAAAAGTGATATTACAAACCCGCAAGTCAAAATCTGGAGCCTCGCCCCCGTAACCAGCGGGAGTATTTGCATGAGGCACCACCCAAATACTCCCGGATAATCGCGAGGCACCATCCTGAAAAACTTGCCATGTTACAAATCCGTCCATCTTCGGTACAATCGCGGTAGCAGCAAACTACGGTGACGCAGTACATTGCCCGCCTAAAACACGATAGTTATGGAAGGCTGTAAAAAATTAATCTGCGCTGCCATCACTTTGTTTATGGCTGCGGCAATGTCTTGTTCGGACGATCCGGAAGACCAAAACAATCCAACCCCTCCCCCGCCACCCCCTCCCGGTGGAAGTGATGTAACCATTACGGATGTTTCCGGGGGGCACATGTTTTGGGGTGATGAGATGGTGGTCACCGGCACGGGGTTCAGTACCGTTAAAGAGGAGAATATTGTCAGGTTGACGGGTGTGTTTCCTAGCGCTTCCTTTTGTAACCTGAACTACACTTCCGCCAGCGGGGGCGTGATTGAAATTGTGAGCGCAACGGCAACACAGCTTAAGATCAAGATTCCGGTCAAGCTCAACGTCAACGGCGATCCTGTATGCGGTCCGGAGGAAGCCACTGTCGAGGTTACCGTCAGCGACAAGAAGGCTACGAAACCAGGAGTGAAATTCAACGCGCTGCCCTGGATCGGCGACTTTAATTATCACTATGGATGGTTTGACTATCCGTCTGTCACCCGGATAGGCGATTCCGTGATGATCGCCGGCGGAATGCTGGGTTACCGCTCGCGCGAATCTGAGTTGTGGGATGATATAACGCTTCATATAAATGGATCCCAGACCGCAGCCAAGTACCGCACGATCGGACTGGAATCCGGTTGGGCGTTCTATTTACCCACTAAAGACTACGGTGAAATAAATTGCAGCGAGGATCCCAATGGATGGGCCGCACGTGAAATGCGATTCACACTATCCGTGGCCGGCAAGTCAGTTTCAAATGATCTTTTCGTTCAATATTTACCGGAACAATCTGCCTCCTGTCAAGATTGCCCTACTACAGAATCGGCCTTGAATCCTGTAGACCCCAAATGGATAATAACCGGGACAAATATGTACTACAGCGAACTCCGCTTTGTGCCTACCCAACCTTGTGGCGGCTCGTCCCAGGGGGTGACGCTGAACAAGGAGACATTCGACGATGAAATAACCGTTCAGATCCCGTTGTCTATACTGGAGCCCGGATGTTCCTACAATGTTTTCCTGGTTGATCCCTGTCAAAATTCAAACTTGATTGGTTTTTTTGCGAGGGGAGCGTGAGGGAGAAAGGTCAGCGAATTGTGAACACTTGCACTGGTCTTCCGTATGGCAGAAATACGTGGTAAAAAAAAAGGAGTATAGCGTAATGGTCAATATGTCCCGGGCATTTGAATGACGCCACCCGTTCGTTTGTCCAATGGAGGACGGCACGCAGGAACACTTCTGTTTTTCTACCGATAAAATTTCAACTTAGCAGGACGGAACAAAGACTGTTTCGTCCATCACATAGCCCTTGTCAAAAATCTTCTTTCGGTGATTTAGACCCCAAGCCTTCAAAGCATCAATGATCGGAACCAATGTCTCTGCATAAGGTTCTGTCTTATAACTAACCCTGACCGGATAATCTTCAATTATTGTTCTCCTTATCAATTGATGTTGCTCGAGCTCTTTAAGCTCGTTGGCCAAAACCTTTGGCGTAATTCCAGGAATGCTTTCTTGTATGTCGGTGAACCGTTCGTTGCCAACGGCGACAGAAATAATGATGGACAATTTCCATTTGCCATTTATCACATCCAGTGCATCCCGCACAGATTTAACGGTATCAAGACAATCGGTTACTTTTTTCGCAGCCATAGCGCTTCGTTTAAAGTTAGGTCACTTTCCTTTAGGAAAGGATTCTACAAAGGAAAGTAGATTGGTCTAGCTTTGCAATCAAATACTGAGGAATACGCTTGATAGAGCCCGCTAACAAAATGGCCAGCCTGTCGTGGTAAACGCATTGATCTGTAAAAATTTACGATATGAAAAATAGAGCATCACGCCGGCCTCCATTTTGACGGTGCACACGATGTAGCGATCATCGCTGTGTCTATTCCGACAAAGCGATCACCGAATTGTCTTAGGATCTGTTCAAGAATATCCGCGACGATAATCATCGTTGACATAGGTATTTATTGCCCTTTTTCGCGACGACGATATCGAAATACTTTGAGCTCGTGCTGGAAGGACGCGGTGCAAAGAGGAAGAGGATCGGCTGACAGCATCAGGCTAAGATGACTAAACGATGATAGCGTTGGTGATGCGAAGTGGCACAGATGCCTAATCGCGTTCATCCAAGCTCTTGATATTCTTGAAATGGAAAAATTTCGAACGCATCAATTATGAGAAACAAATTAATACATAAAACGAACATGAAAAAAGTAATTTTAATTACAGGCTCAAGTACCGGCTTCGGTGCTTTAATGGTAAGAACTTTTGATAAGGAAGGCCATACGGTAATTGCTACCATGCGCAATGTAAAGGGTAAGAATGAAAAATTCGCCGAAACCTTGAGCGCATTACCAAATACGGAGGTCGTTGACTTAGATGTCACTGACGATGATGCTGTGAACGATGCTGTGAAAGCGGTATACGCTAAGCATGGAAAAATCGATGTCCTGATCAACAATGCAGGACTCTACGGTGGGGGAATATTGGAAGGTTATACTTTGCCGCAGATCCAAAAATTGTTTGATGTAAATGTTTGGGGAGTGTTTAGAATGAACAATGCCATTCTGCCCATTATGCGTGCCGCGAAGGAAGGCTTAATCATAACCATCTCAAGCCAAGTCGGCAGAATTTCTCTGCCACTGCAGGCTGCCTACAATGCCAGCAAATTTGCGTTGGAAGGATTGATTGAAGGATCTTATGCCGAGTTGATTGGGCAGGGAGTGGAATCTGTCCTGATTGAACCGGGTGGTTTTATGACAGAAATTGTAAGTAAGGCACATATAAATTCCGATCGTGAGGGGATACCGGAATCATACGGATCGAACGTAGCCGATCTGCGACAGCACATACAGAAAGTCTTTACAAAAATCTTCACGGAAGCGGCTCCGGATCCACAACTTGTCGCAGATGCTGCCCTTCGCCTGGTGAATACGGAAAAGGGCAAGCGACCCTTGCGTACACCTCTTGATCCAAGCTCAAAAGGCGTTGACATTGAATATAACAATGCCACAGAGGAAATTAGAAAAAGATGGATAAAGGCTTATGGACTGGTCAAAATCTAAAATAAGCAAACCAGGGTCAAACTTGACGATGCCCGCCTTCGCTGAGACAGCAGGAACGTTTTGGGGTCAACGCAAAAATGTTAGCTTTGCCTTTCTTTGTTTCAGTAAAAAGAACAAAACAGCTCAACTAACGTTGAGCGGAGATTTGACAGCCCGGGATTTCATATGGAAAAGTACATTGTAATGGCACCTTGTTCTCGGTGCATCTTTTTTTTATTATTGATATTCATTGGCTGCAAACATGATACGGTATACATCAATAACGTACCGGTAGACCTGAAGCATGTAGACTCCACATACACCACGCTGTTCGCAGACTCGAATTTCCTGTACACCGATCCACAAGTGCCGTTCAATGGCAAAAGGCTGATTTACATCCACGGCGGGGTTAAAGGTGAGTCTAATCACCTGGCATCGTTGATGAATTCACCTGGCAATATAAACCTGGTCGACAGCCTGAATGCGCTGGGATGGCAAGTATTAGAATTTGATCTGCCCAACAAAAAGGTTGTTTCCGACTATTGGTCCGACGGTGGAGAAGCCTATGCGCAAGCGTATCTATCCAAACTCAACCAGGTAGTAAAGTGGTCGGAGCTCGAGCTCGGTCATGCAGACGACTACTGCATTGGTGGTGTGTCTTTTGGTGGCTTACATGCATTGTATGGTGAACAGCATTTTCCCATTTTCAAAAAGTACTTTGCATTGTTGCCTGTCACGAAACTAAACATCTTAAAAGAGTTTGCGCACTACGACAGCGTACCTGCATTCGACCCGACCAGGGAATATAAAAAGTTAGCGAAGGCCGAAGGTTTTCTATTCTGGAACACCTCGGATTCGCGGGTGGGTTTTCTTCACACGCAAAAGATGTACACAGATCTGAAGAACATCCAAGCGCCAATAGATTCCCTCACTGCGCCATCAGGAGGTCATTCACTACCGGATAATCTTGATTTCGTGATTCGATTCCTTCAGCACTAGCCTCCAGGTGACGTTAATTAAAATAATCAATACGGATCTTAGAAGATATACTCAACTTCTATTCCCTCACAGCGGTTCCTGTCGATAGGAGACCTTATCCACGATCAGCCATTTTCCATCTAACTTTATCAGGTTAAACCGATCAATGAACCGAAAAGTGGCAAAAGTCAATTGCACTTGGGCTGACCCGGTGTCTCCGTCCCAGGTATAGGAAAGGAGTTCGGGTTGGCAGTCCTGTAATGTTGCCTGGGCAACCAGGTCCAGGTATTGCGGCAGTGTCCACTGAACCAATTTTCCCTCTATTATTGTCCTGATGTAGGCATCGGGGTGAAATGCACCCCGGAGTCTTTCGATGTCTTTTATCGGACGCCCTTGAAGATAGTCGTTAAGAGTACGCTGGATCAAGTGCTTTTCCTCTTCCACTTCAACTTTGCTTGCTACAGTTTCCATAATTTTTTGATATCCGTTTACGTTTTTACCTAGCATCGATAAGCTTGATCACGGTCCGTTTACTTGAGTATGATATTGGTAAGCACGCTTTCGCCGCTACCGAAGTGCATAGGTAACGAGACTAACGAGTAACCCTTAGTTTGGTTGCAGGAAAATAACCGGAGCTACGTCTTTTTCACTCGTTCGTTCTTATTTAAAAATGTTGGCTTTTAATGACTGAATTGCTAATTTTCAAAAAATCAAAACATACATGTCTGACCGTCATTCTGAAAATTCGCAAGGGGATTTCTATGTGGAGAGTGGGGTTTGTACCACTTGTGGTGCTCCACAAGCAGAAGCACCCGACCTGATAGACCATTCTGAACTAGATTATGGCCACTGTTATTTTAAAAAACAACCCAAAACGGATGATGAAATTGAAAGAGCAATAAGCGCGATAGCTGTTTCTTGCATATCAGGACTACGGTATGGTGGGACGAATGAAAAAATATTGAAACGACTTTACGAAATAGGTGAAGGTGAACAATGCGACCACAAGCCACTAGGGAATTACAAAACTCTTATTTGGAATAAAGTAACATTCAAATATAAAGGTTCCATTAAAGAATTGTCAGAATTAATGACGACCCAAATCATTCTAGGCCACCCCCATTTAAAAAAGGAGATAATTAATTTCAAATTACTGAACGACAATTACTTTGAGTTTATCTACAGATGGTCAACCGGACCAGGCAACATTTTTAAATGCTATTCCATTGCCGACAAGAGCTTTTGTGTTGAAATAGAGATAGAAGAAAAAGGGAACGAAATTTCAATTCGTGGACGCTCCATGGTATTGAATTCCATTCTGAGTTCAGACAAAAATGTTTCTGAAATATGTTGGTTCGATAAAGAAAACATTGCTTATAGCAGCGCAGAATTGCGATGAAAGATGCTGTTGATTTTTTGAAAATCTATTCAACAAGAATATTTCGAACTAAGACCCTTCAAATCCATGACTTGAAGGGTCTTTTCATTTATCGTCTGGGGAAGTGGCAAATCTCAATGCACACTTTTCTGATTGATCTAACGCTCGCATGCATAGCAGACTAATAATGGACACTCAATAGTTCGTTCTCGAACAAATAACCATAGAAACATCCTGATCAGGGACCATTGGACACTATATATTAACGGCACACCAATTGTTTACCAGACTTGAACAATTGAATAAACATCATGAAACCAAGCGCCATCTCTATTATCACGTTGCTTTCTGTATCTACAGCGTTCCTATACCCTGATCAGGTATACGGGCAAACCAATCAGCATTTATCACTACAGGAACTGACAAGAAAAATTGCATACATGGACAGTGTTCTATTTCATGCATTTAATACATGCGACGTTAATACGTCCAAGTCATTATTTACCGACGATCTCGAGTTTTATCATGATGCCGGTGGACTTACAAACTATGCTCAAAACGTTAACTCAATACTGCAAAGGTGCAATAAGGAAACGAAGGTCAGAAGGGAATTAGTGAAGGGTAGCCTTGAAGTTTTTCCAATCAAAGATTTTGGCGCTATCGAAATCGGAAGTCATCGTTTTTATTATACAGAAAAGGGACAGGAGGAAAAGCTAGACGGGACGTTTAAATTTGTTCATATTTGGAAGAACACAAACGGAAGCTGGCAGATCGCTCGTGTAATCAGCTATGACCATTGACAATCCATGCGTTAAGCGGGAACGACCAACGTAACAGCGATGTCAATCAAAGTAATCGCAGCCATAACAATAAGTGACAGTCATAGAAGATGCCTATTCATAAACGCTCTCCCTGAACCACCCTTCAAATACTTTTCAAACGCAAAGGCTTTCTGCTCTTCCCCAAATGCGACATAGGTAATCAGAATAACCGGTAACCTCAGCTTGGTTGCAGGAACATAACCAGAGTTATGCCTTTTCACCCGCTCGTCAAGATCCGATGTGCATCCCGTGTATAAGTACCCATCTGAGCATCGAAGAATGTAGACAAACCACATATTGCTAACGATTAAATTTTATCCTGACAACTGGGATGTGCGTTGCAAACTCGCCGTCGCTAAAGCTATGGTGAGCGAGCCCACCGTCGCTGAGACAGCTATGGCGGGCAGGCCCGCTTAAGTTGCCGCGATAGACAATCACATAAAGTTGGCCAAACAAGTCGGGCTTGCCCGACGTAGCCCAATGCGCACTTGCCTACGAAGAAGAAAACCCCAAGCACAAAAAAGCCCGCCTTCGCTGAGACAGCTACGGCGGGCGAAGTCGGGGCGACAGGATTCGAACCTACGACCTCCACGTCCCGAACGTGGCGCGCTACCGGGCTGCGCTACGCCCCGAGGGTCGTAAAATTAATCATTCCTGGAATATCGAACGATGGAAAAACAAAAAATGCAGGCATGAATCCTGCATTTTTTGACCGTTTTGTAGGTTTTCTCTTATTTTATTTCAAACTGGGCGATGATCTGGGTCTTCAGTTTTATTTTCCGGAAGCCGATCTCGCTCTCACCGGCATCCATACCTCCGGCTTTATACATCACGTTCGAAACACCGGGCATGGGCTGGATGGGGTCGTTGTCCCAGTCGCGCACCATCAGGGGTTTGCCGGCTTCGGCGCCGATGGCTTTGAGCAGCGTTTGTGCTTTGACTTGGGCCGCCTGCAGGGCTTTGACTTTCAGATCGATCTTGATTTTTTCCAAGTCGGTATGGCTCACCCGGGTTAGATCCAACTGTTCTACTTTCACCGGCTCGAGTTTCTCCAGGAATTTCTCTAGCTCGGCGGCGCTGGTCAGCTTCAACTCGTAGGACTTCTCGCGGAAGGCATCTTTGTCTTTGCGGCCGAACTTGCCCAACTGTGAACCGGCATCGGCCAAGGTGAGATTCTTGCGGTCAACACCGGCGGCTTTCAGGGCTTGCATAAAATCCTGGTCGAGTTTCTCCAGCAAAACTTTGTTTCGGTTTTCTTCAAATTCGCGGAGCCTTATAAAAAGAAAGATCTCGTTGGGTTCAATTTCCATTTGGGCAGAGCCCGGAACTTCGATGAAATGTTCGCCCTTGAAAACATCCTGGGCAAAGGTGGTAACGGCGGTGAAAAAAAGAATGGCAAAAATTGTCGATCGCATAGTTTTATAATTTTTGTGATTAGACACAAAAGCCTTGCCTAAAGTGGTAAGCACCGGAAAAAATTAAAGGCGTACGACGATAAGGCGTTGAATGACAGATGGAAAAAATTGTTCCGCACTCAAATTTGATGCCCGCATACCCTGGTATACATTCCAATCGCTTTGTCCAGAGGAGCAATTGGTCAAGTAATCGGTGCCGATGGTCAGACTTCCGGCACTTAGACCCATTTTGTTCGTTCCTTTAAGAACACGCAACAAAATCTAAAACACCATGAAAAAGAACATTCTCTTTCCATGGGTGGGCGCCCTGCTAGGCGTCGCCCTTTGCTTTGTCCTGTTTGGCCTTTCTGCCACATCCGGGGCACACAGTGTACAAGTCTATCTGGATAACAAGTTGGTGATTGATCAGTATATCAATCGAAAGGCCGACGCCGCGAAATTGGATTTGGACCGGGCTGAAAATAACAGTCAACTGATCGTGAAATACAGTGAATGCGGAAGGACGGTGACGGGCAGAAAAATCACGCTAAAAGACAGCGACAACAAAGTGCTGAAGGAATGGAAATTCGAAGGATCATCAACCGGCGCTCAGGAATCAATGCCCTGCCCGGTAAAAGATATTCTGGCACTGAAAACAAAAAAGAACAACACCTTAAAGCTGTATTATTCATCGGATGATTTCCCGGAAGGACAGCAAATCGCTTATCTGCATCTCGGCGGCGCCGCGACCACGGCATCAAGATAGTGCGGTATGATTCATCAGCCCTGACCACGGGGCTGATGTTTTGTCAAGCCTATCGCTTGAAAAGATAATTGCCGATAATTCGCTGAACCACCTGCTCTCGCAATGTCCGGCCAATGGGAATTCGAGCATTCTCAAGGATGATCTCATCGCCTTCAATAGCCTTCACGTGTGGCAAGGAGATTAGAAAAGATTTGTGAACTCTTAAAAATTGATCCTTGGGCATTTGATCCTCCAGGCTTGTCAAGGTGATATACGTAATTAATTTTCTCTCGCCGATGTGAATAATGGCATAGTTTTGCATCCCTTCAACATAGGAGATGTCACGGAAAAATACTTTTTCAAATTTACGGTCGCAGCGAACAAAATAGTAATCTACTTCAGGTGTATCATTTTGCTCGGCGCGCGCCTTCAATTGAAAATATTCCATTGCTTTTTGAGAAGCTTTCAGGAATCGCTCAAAGGTAATGGGCTTCACCAGGTAATCCATTACATCCAGTGAATACCCTTCAACGGCGTAGTCCGGGTATGCCGTCGTGAAAATCGTGATCGGAGGATTTCTTAAAGTCTTCAAAAAGTCTATCCCCGTAACTTTTGGAAGATGAATATCCAAATAGATCAGATCGATCTTTTGCTCATTCACGTAGGACGCCGCTTTCAGTGCATCTTCACACGAGGCAACACAGTGCAGAAAGTCAATCGCTTGAATATGCTCTTCGAGACCTTTGCGTGCAACGGGTTCATCATCGACAATGAGACAGTTCAGTTTCATCATGGGTTGTCTAAATTTTGTATCCCTTCAATCCATTAATCAATCCGCAGCGAAAGGGTGACTTCATAACTATCTCCCCGGTTGTCGATCACCAGGTCATGGCGATCCTTGTACAGCAAGTCCAGTCGTCGCCGTACATTTTTTAGTCCGATCCCGGTGTGATGATTCGCCATCGTTTTATTTTCTTTGGTGTTGAATACGGAAAGTTTGATATGGTTATCCTGCTTATCGATCCGTACCCGGATTTCGTTTTTAAGGGGTTCATGGGATATATGTTTAAATGCATTTTCCAGAAAAGGAATGAACAACAAAGGTGAAATGGTAAAGCCCTTCACATCTTCCCCAACAAAAAAGGAAATAGCATAGTTTTCATTTTTTCGCATCCGTTGCAAGTCGACATAGTTCTTTAAATAGAGAATCTCCTTCTCGATGGGTATTTCCTTTCCATTGCACTCGTACAATTGATAGCGCAGCATGTCCGAAAACGCAGATAAAGTTTCGCGGGCGGAAGTATTTTGTTTGTCGATTTGAAAATAAATGGTGTTGATTGAGTTGAAGACAAAATGCGGGTTGATTTGAGCCTTCAGATATTCCAATTCCGAGGTCAATTTCTCCACTTCCATTTCCCGGATGAGCTCCCGTTGAAAATACCATGCTTTACTCAACTGCAGGGCGACATGAAAAACCAGGTAGAACAGGGCAATCGAGAAATTGTAATACGTATTATATAATAGAGACCGCTTGCCTGTATCACCCATAACATAGCCATACAAATAGACATCATGTATGTTTTTCAATAAGACGTATCCTGCCAGAGCAAGACCCAGCAGAAAAATATAGACCGCAATCTTTTTTTGTTGCGCATATTTCGGAACGAGCACCAGCCAGTTGAAATAAATCAATACCGCCAATAGCCCATTGCGGACGACAACCTCAAATAGAAACTGATCAAAACCTACCGCCGCGATCAAGTAGTTCCTGGTGTACATATGAAACCCAATGGTAATCACCCAAAAAATTCCATGGTCCAGCTTATACTTCCAGAAGCGATTCATATACTTAAATTAGGAATTTAGTCAGACTAAATCCGGTGCAGACCCCGTATTTTTCCGGGTAGCCAAAGAATCGTATCGACGTCATTCGGGACGCTACCGTCGGAGCGGCGTCACCGATTTGTGTTGCTTCGATTCACCCTTCATTTTGAATAACCGTCCGCTTCAACAATGGCATCGGCAAATGCCTTTGGCGCCTCTTGCGGTAGATTATGCCCGATGCCCGTCGAAATGGTTTTATGACTGTACCTCCCTGTGAATTTCTTTGCATAGGAGGCTGGAGCCGGGTGTGGAGCACCATTGGCATCGCCTTCAAGGGTAATGGTAGGAACGATAATCGCCGGGGCTTTCGCCAGCTGCATTTCAAATTCTTCATATTCGGACTCACCCTCCGCCAAACCCAACCGCCAACGGTAGTTATGGATCACAATGTCTACGTGGTCAGGATTGTTAAATGATGCTGCGCTGCGTTCAAATGTTGCATCATCAAATTTCCACTTCGGAGAAGCGATCCGCCAGATAAGTTTGGCAAAATCAGCGCGGTATTTTTCATAACCCAGCCGGCCGCGTTCGGTGGCAAAATAGAATTGATACCACCACTGCAGTTCGGCATCCGGTGGCAACGGAGCTTTGTTAGTTTCCCGGTTGCCGATCAGGTAGCCGCTCACCGACACCATGGCCTTGCATCGTTCCGGCCAAAGTGCCGCGACAATATTGGCTGTCCGCGCTCCCCAATCACAACCGCCCAGGATTGCCTTCCCGATGTGAAGCGCATCCATCAGGTGAATGACATCGAGGGCAAGTACTGACTGCTGCCCATTGCGAACGGTTGCCTCGGAAAGAAATTTCGTCGTGCCAAAGCCACGTAAATGAGGAACGATCACTCTGTAACCTTTTGCAACCAATAAATCGGCAACATCCGCATAGCCATGAATATCATAGGGCCACCCGTGCAAAAGAATTACTGCGGGTCCGTTGGCCGGGCCAGCCTCGGCGTAACCAATATTCAAAACGCCGGCGTTAATTTGTTTTATCTGATCAAATGATTTGTTAATTCCCGGTTTACTCATAGCACTGTGCATAAGATTTTGATCGTTGAAAGGTTTACCTTCAGTCCTCATCCCGGCTACTTCAGCCACGCCGAAGGCCATGAGCGCATTATTCAAAAAATGGCGACGACTGTATTGTACTTCCTTTGACATAAGTTTCTGTTTTTTTCTTTCAAACGTACATGAAAAAATTAAGGTGAACGCCGTTACACCCACGTCGTTCACCTGATGGCATCAACGCAGTGATTTAAATGAGTCTCTTAGTTCTTCCGTAAAGATCTGCGGTTGTTCCCAGGCTGCAAAGTGACCACCTTTGTCGAGCTTGTTGTAGTGAATGAGCTTGGGATACGCTTTCTCCGCCCAACTGCGCGGGGCTGCGTAGATCTCGTCTGGAAAAGAACTTACGGCAACCGGGATGGTAAGGTTTCGGGGATCAAAAAAGCCACCCTTTGCAACTTGCGCGGTTTCCCAATAAAGACGAGCCGAAGAGATGGCTGTGTTTGTAACCCAGTACAACGTAATGTTGTCGAGGATGTCGTCGCGGGTAAGGCCTTCTTTCTGTCCGGCGAAGACACGTGCGATGAGCTCATAGCTGCGGGCATCGTGATCCAGAATCCATCCTGCAAGGCCGATGGGTGAATCCACAATTCCATAGAGGGTCTGCGGGCGGAGCGCCATCTCGTTGGCGTAGCCTAAACCCTTCTTATAAAAAAAGTCTAACTGCTGATAAGCATTCTGCTCGTCGGCGGAGAGACCGGCTGGCATAACGCCTGACGCCAGTGCCTTTGAAATCTCCGCCGGAACAGTAGCCGCCATGTTGGTATGGATGCCCACCAATTCGGGAGGCGCTTTCAAGGCCATGGTCTCCGAGATCGCATTGCCCCAATCCCCACCCTGCGCTACAAACTTTTGATAACCCAGACGCTTCATCAGCACGATCCACGCATCGGCGATGCGATCGGGATTCCACCCGAGACCGGTGGGCCTGCCGGAGAAACCGTAGCCGGGAATAGAAGGAATCACCACGTCAAATGCGTCTTCAGCCTTTCCTCCATAGGCAACCGGATCTGTCAGCGGACCGATGACCTTCATCTGTTCGATGATCGAGCCGGGCCAGCCGTGAGTAATGATGACCGGCAACGCGTTTTTATTTTTCGAACGAACATGAATGAAATGAATGTCCACGCCATCGATCGTAGTAATGAATTGCGGCAAAGCATTCAGTCTCGCTTCCACTTTTCGCCAGTCGTATGTTGTTCCCCAGTATTTCGCCAGGGCCTGCATGGTGGCGAACTGAACACCCTGTGTTTCGTCTTTGACGATCTCCTGGTCGGGCCATTGTGTTGCTAAGATTCTGCGTTTAAGATCGTCGAGCTGTTTTTGTGGAACGCTCACATGAAAAGGGCGGATCTTTTCGGAGTCCGCGGTTTTACTGCTCTGTCCGGTCTGTGCACTGCCGAGAGTGCCTTGCATGACGAGGGCTCCGGTGAGCATTGTCGTGGCAAGCATTTTCTTGGTCTTTTTCATTGTGTTAAATGTTTAAGTATAAGAATCGCTGAGATGTTCTTATTAAAGTTTCATAATCCTGGCTATGGAAACGTAATTTTATGACCGATCGGTCATATTTTATCAATATTTTTTATGCCTTTTTTGATCGTCAAATTTGAGATAATTTCGAGCGTTTTTTGAACTATCCGGTATTTTCCCGGTGACTCCGGGCGAGGTCCCGATTCATAACACCGGCCGCAGCTTTGCTGTTTAAGTTTCTGTTAATAAAATTTAATATACGGCCATACCAAAGGGGTTGTGTGGCAATTTTGAATGTATTCATTTGCATTATGAAACAAACCTTCCTGCTGATCGCCTGCCTGTTTTTCGGTACTGAGGCGTACACCCAAACGTACCGACTGATCGCACACCGTGGTGGCGTGGTCGATAGCCTGCAGGCAGAGAACAGCTTGCCGGCCCTGGAGGCCGCGGTCAAGCAAGGTTACTGGATGGCCGAGATCGACCTGCGGCTGACCAGGGATGGTGTGTTCATCCTGCAACACGACCGAACGTTCAAGGATCACTTCGGCGTCGACAAACCGGCGACGGCGATGACCTGGGCTGAGATCCGCAAACTGAAACACAACCGAAGCGGTAGCCACGTGATCACGCTCGAGGAAGCTCTTCGCACCTGCCGCGGCAAGATGCAGGTGATGATCGACAACAAGATCGCGGGCAATGATACCGTCATGTTTAGCCAGGTCATACGCCTTCTCAAAAAATACAACTTGCTGGAGCAGGCCTTGATGATCGGCACAGACGAGTCAACCCCATACTTCACGGGCAAGATCAAGCTCAGCTGCACCCGGCAACAGCTTGAAGACAACAAGAAAAAGCCGGGTTTCAAACCTGGTCATTACTATCTTTTCGGCGGCACCGACAGCATGACCGCCGAAGACGTGGCGTGGGCAGACCGGGAAGGCATCATGGTGGTGGCCGCCATAAATCGTTTTCACTATCGCGATGCAAAAAATCCCAATGAAGCCATTGCCGCGGATGTTGAGACGTTGAAATCGTGGGGGGTCAAATACTTTCAGATCGATTCTGAGTTTTCGCGTTACTTTCACAAGTAAGCATCTGCCCCGTTAATTCGCCAAAATCTCTACCCCTCCTTGCCTCGATTCCAGCAGCCATGAACACGGTCGCGACGGCCCATTGTTTGAATTTTACAAGTATTGGATTGATGAAAACAAGGCCGGGAAACGCCTGGATTTTACCTTTGCTCCATAAACAAGACGAAACACAACCCTTATGGAACTTCCAAGCAAATATCTGGGAATGTGGGTGACGGGTGATGGTTATATCCGCCAGCAACTTCTACCTACCGGAAGATACGACGAAGCCCGTGGCCCTAAGAAAAACGCATACACGGGACGCTATGAGATTACCGGTGACTATATTTACTATTGGGATGATACAGGCTTTACTGCCGATGGCACGTTCAAGGACATCGACACGCTGCATCATGGTGGGTATATATTTTACCGTGAAAGACAAAAGCCCTAGTTGAAATTTAACCGTACTTCAATGCGTATGGAAAAGACTGAAACACTCGAAGATTTCTATAAACAAAAGTTCAACTGGATGCCGGAAAACCTGCGCAAGGATATCGGGCATTTCAATGTATTCCGCATGGAAGATTGCCTGGGCCCTAACAAAGAGCCCGTGCAGTATAGCCGGCGTGATTTCTATAAGGTGGCGCTGATTCGCGGCAAACATGCCTACCACTACGCCGAGAAAAGCCTGGAGGTGTCGGGCACGTCACTGATCTTCTTTAATCCGCAGGTTCCTTATACGTTCGAGCAACTTTCGGGTGACCCAACGGGTTACTTTGCCATCTTTAAGGATGGTTTTTTTATCGAACGCCTCCGCGGCGGACTTGGGGAGTTACCCATGTTTCAGCATGGCAACAAGCCGAGCTATTTATTGAATAAAGCGCAAGACAAATATGTGAGCCAGGTGTTTGAGAAAATGCTGGAGGAAATCAATTCGGATTATGTCTATAAATACGACCTGCTCCACAATTATGTGATGGAGGTCATCCACTACGCGCTGAAGATTCAGCCGACCGAAACGCTATATCAACATACGAATGCCAACGCGCGGATTACGGCGGTGTTTAGTGAACTTCTGGAACGGCAGTTTCCGATCGAATCGCCCACGCAGCGTTTCACACTTCGCTCTGCCCGGGATTTTGCCGAGCACCTTGCCGTTCACGTAAATCATCTGAATCGCGCCATAAGGCTTACCACGGGTAAAACCACCAGCGACCATATTTCCAACCGGCTGGCCAGCGAAGCCAAAGTGCTGCTCAAACACACTCAATGGAATATCTCGGAAATCAGCTATTGTTTGGGCTTTGAAGATCCCGCTCATTTCAACCACTTCTTCAAGAAGCATGCGCAGGTAACTCCTTCTGCATACCGGATGTAATACGGAAACAGTCAAACATCCCAGCATGCTTACGCTCCGCAGAAAAAAAGATCGATACGCCATAGATCACATTCAAGAAAAAGATGGGCACCGGGTGGCGTATTCCTTTTCCCATGACTTCCTTCCGGAAAGCGTGCTTGTCCACATGCTGTCTTTAAATGTATTCAAGGAAACGGAGGATACCATTTACCTGCTCACCGAAAAGCAAGATAAAGCCATACTCAACGTTTTGAAGAAGCTTCAAGGTGAGCGGAACTCCGGCTATATTTTCTCCGAGCATCTTCAGAAGACGTATCTTGTCGAGCTCATCCACCTGATCACAAAGATTCATCATAGTGGTCTTCTCATGCGGTCATCCGCGTAAAGAAGATCGCATCCTGTCCATTTCTTTTATAACAGAAAACCATTTAAGTACCACAGTATGAAAAAGTCATATTCTAAAACGGATTTACCGGTTTGGCAAATTCGAAAATACCTGGAGCCGGGCCCGATTGTGCTCGTTAGTTCAAGCTGGAAGGGAAAAAGCAACATCATGACGATGGGATGGCATACCGTCATGGAATTTTCGCCTTCATTGATCGGGTGTTTTATTACATCCGGCAATCATTCGTATAGAATGATCGAGAAAAGTGGAGAGTGTGTTATCAACATTCCTACCGTAGACATGATTGATACCATCATCGGCATTGGGAATACCACGGGCAAACAAGTCGACAAATTCAAGCGATTCAAACTTACGCCGGAGGAATCCGAGACCGTTCAAGCGCCGGGCATCAAAGAGTGTTATGCAAACTTTGAATGCCGTGTGGTGGATAAACATTTATTGCCGAAGTATAATTTCTTTATTCTGGAGGTATTAAAAGCGCAGACCGCATTACGTCCTCGCTATCCGAAGACGGTTCACTATCGCGGTGAGGGTATTTTTATGGTGTCCGGCAAGCAGATCGCATTTCCGGAGAAATTTCTACCACAGAATTTATGACGTTGGTCTTGTGAAAGGAAAATCACAAATCCCTTGCTTGAATTATACAAGTATTGGTTTGAGGGCTACAAGTATCCAAGCACCCCTTGCATCTACCTTTGATGTATCAAAAATCAATCACAAATAATTTCAAGTATGAAAAAGAAAACATGGTTTGTAACGGGAGCATCAAAAGGTTTAGGCCTCTCACTTGTTAAAATATTGCTGGCAGAAGGCTACCCTGTGGCCGCTACTTCAAGAGCACTCGGTGAGCTGCAAAACGCAGTGGGTGCAACGTCCGCAAATTTCTTACCCCTTTCGGTTAACCTCACGGACGAAAAAAGCGTAGCGACGGCTATCGACGAAACCATCAAACGCTTCGGCTCCATCGACGTGGTGGTGAACAACGCCGGCTACGGCCTGGCTGGGGCACTGGAGGAACTGAGTGACAAGGAAGCGCGTGCCAACTTTGACATCAATGTATTCGGTTCCTTGAACGTGATCCGTCAGGCGCTGCCACATCTTCGTAAGCAATCGTCCGGTCACATTTTCAACATCGCGTCTATTGGAGGTTTCACCGGCGGATTTCCCGGCTTCGGTATCTATTGCGCCACAAAATTTGCTGTGCATGGCTTCTCGGAATCCCTTGCCGAGGAAGTGAAGCCCTTTGGCATACGCGTGACCATTGTATCGCCAGGGTATTTCCGCACAAATTTTCTGGAGGCTTCTTCTCTGAACGTTCCCAGCCACCCCATTGAAGACTATAAATCGGTGAGGGAAATGCAATCGGTTCACCAAAACAATTACAACGGCAACCAGCCCGGAGATCCGGATAAGGCAAGTGCTGCCCTTATTCAAGTAGCGGAAAGTAAGGATGCGTTGCTTCACCTGTTCCTGGGTCCCGATGCCTATGCGCTGGCCGACCAGAAAATGCTTTTTGTACGAAAAGACATGGATGCCATCCGGGCAACGGCAACTACAACTAATTTCTAACCAGATGACATGGCCACTCGCGCGATGGATTGCGCGGGTGGTTTTGCTTCCCGCTAAACGGTGATTGGGCCGCATGAAAGAGCTTGATGTCAAGGCCCTAACTTCAGGTCACCTTTCCCGGGTCTTCATGCCGCGTTCTATGTCAACGCTTGTCTTTTCTGTCTGCATTCCAATATTCTGTTGGAAATAAGCGTTTTGTCAGCCGTTGATTTTGCAAGTGTCAAGGCATTTTGAAAATGGGATATTGCTTTTGCGTTGTCAACGTCTGTGTACAGTTCTCCCAGAAGGGAATGGTATAAGTGATTGTCGGCGAGGTTTATTTTTTCCGCTTCCACTATCGCTTCCTTTTTTCCGTTTACTTTGGCCAGGGCATACGTTCTATTTAATGCGGCAATGGGTGAATATTCGATAAGCAGGAGATGATTGTAAAGCTGAAGAATGTTTTCCCATTTTTCATTTGTATCGGCTTTTATCGTGTGCCAGCAAGCGATGGCGGCTTCTAAATGATACTTTGAAATTTTAGTCCCTTCCGAAGCACGGTTCAAGAAATATTCTCCTTTGGCAATCAGCTCTTGATTCCACAGGCCGGTATCCTGGTCTTGATATAAAACGATTTCCCCGTTCTGATTGTGTCTGGAGTCAAATCTTGACGACTGAAAACACATTAAGGAAAGTAAAGCATTGGCAGATGGTTTGTTCGTTTGTTCATTTTCTACCAGCAAATACGTTAGCCTCATCGCTTCAAAACAAAGATCCTTACGCAAGGTAACGTCATGGTTCGACGAATAATAGCCTTCATTAAAAAGCAAGTACAAAGTCATTAAAACGACAGACAGGCGGTCGTCGATATCAGATAAAGTAGGTTGCTCAATTTCAATTTTCTCTGTTCTGAGTTTTTCCTTGGCGCGTTGGAGTCGTTTTTAAATAAATTTATTTTTTGTAAAAA
>DATDAV010000272.1:0-4054 GCA_036525235.1 Chryseolinea sp.
CCCAGAAAACTGCTCCACCATCCTCTGGCGCAGCTGGGATTTCAAAGAACAGGCCGCCGAGTTGCTCAAGCTCACCGCCAAGGACATGCACGCCCTGAAACTGGTCGACGGCATCATCGGCGAACCCCTGGGCGGCGCCCACACCGATGTGAAGTGGATGGCCAATGAGATCAAGCGCGTGATCCTCGAAACCACAAAAGAGCTCTCGGCCCTCAGCCCCGAAAAGCGCATCGACCAACGCATCGATAAGTTCTGTGCGATGGGCGTAGTGAAAGAATAGTCATCGAAACGATATACCAAAGGCTGCAATGGAAGTTGCAGCCTTTTCTTTTTAGAGACCCTAACCCCGGAGCGCAACCCATGAACCTCCACGTGATCGACACCGGATTTTTCAAACTCGACGGCGGCGCCATGTTTGGCGTGGTGCCCAAATCCATCTGGCAAAAAACAAACCCCGCCAACGACCAAAACCTCTGCAACTGGGCCATGCGTTGCCTCCTCATCCAGGACGGAAACCGGACCATACTCATCGACAACGGGCTGGGCACAAAACAGGATGCGAAATTCTTTAGCCATTACTTTCTGAACGGAGACGCCACGCTGCAATCGTCACTCCATCACGCCGGCTTTGAACCAGCCGACATCACCGACATGTTTCTCACCCACCTGCATTTTGATCATTGCGGGGGCGGCGTGGAGAGGAGGGGAGATAAACTGGAACTGGCTTTTCCGAAAGCGCAATATTGGAGCAACGCCGACCACTGGCAGTGGGCCATCCAACCCAACGCCCGCGAAAAAGCAAGCTTCCTGAAAGAGAACATCCTCCCCATGCGGGAAAGCGGCCACTTGAAATTTGTAGACATCCACGCACCCTCGCCCTTCTCATCGTTCGACATTCACTGCGTATCGGGGCACACCGATAAAATGATGATCCCCATGATCCGTTATAAAAATAAAGTGATCTGTTTCATGGCCGATCTGTTGCCTTCCGTGGGCCACATCCCGTTGCCCTATGTAATGGGCTACGACACACGGCCGTTGATCACGCTCGAAGAAAAAGAACGCTTTCTCAATGAGGCCGCCACCCACGGCTACGTCCTCTTTCTCGAACACGACCCAGAGAACGAATGCTGCACGGTGAAGCACACAGAAAAAGGTGTTCGCGTGGATCAAACCTTCCGGTTGGCGGAAATCCTTTGACGGCTGCCGGCGCGTAAAAAACATCACAGGTATAAATCAGATAGATACATGAAAATCGGATTGGTATTATCAGGCGGCGGTGCGCGGGGGATCTCGCACATCGGTGTGCTGAAGGCGCTGGAAGAATTTGGCGTAAAGATCGACGTCGTGGCCGGCACCAGCGCGGGCTCCATTGTGGGATCGCTGTATGCGTATGGCTATTCCGCCGACAAGATCATGGACATCATTCTCACGACCAGCTTTCTTCGGTCGCTCCGTCCGGCGTGGACGATGAGGGGCTTGCTGAGTTTGGATGGACTCCGCGATGTCCTCCAGAAATACATTCCCGAAAACACGTTCGAAGCCCTGAAGCTGCCCATGACCGTCGCTACCACCAACATCGGGCAAGGCACTACCGAGTATTTCACAAAAGGCGAATTGATTCCCACGGTCCTGGCTTCGTGTTGCGTGCCCCTCGTGTTCAACCCCATCCAATTCGACAACAAAATCTTTGTAGATGGCGGCATCACGGACAATTTGCCGGCCCACAGCATCCGCGGAGCGTGCGACCTGTTGATTGGCGCCAACTGCAATTTCATCCGGGGCGATTTCAATACTTTGAATTTCCGGTCCGTCATCGAGCGAAGCCTCATGATGGCCGTCAACGGCAACACGGCTACCAGCAAAGCGTTGTGCGACGTGTTGATCGATCCCCCCGGCGCCGGCGGGGTTAGCGGTTTTGATGTGAGCAAGGCGAAAGACCTTTTTCAAACCGGCTACCACTTCACAAAAGAAAATTTCAAACCGGAAGATTTCAGGATAAACCCGAAGCGACCATGAGCCTCACCTTCCAACAAGAAATCCTGCAGGGCATACCCGACACGTTGCCCCAGCCTAAACCCTACGACACCGCTGTCAGTCATGCGCCCAAACGCAAAGACGTCCTCACCGCCGATGAAAAGAAACTGGCGGTGCGCAACGCCCTCCGCTATTTTCATCCCCGGCATCACGCCGTGCTGGCAAAAGAATTTTACGACGAGCTGATCACCCATGGCCGCATCTACATGCATCGCTTCCGCCCGGACTATGCGATGCACGCGCGGCCCATCACGGACTACCCGCACCGTTCCTTACATGCCGCGGCGATCATGCTCATGATCCAAAACAACCTCGACCCCGCCATAGCGCAGCACCCACATGAGTTGATCACCTATGGCGGCAACGGCGCCGTATTTCAAAACTGGGCTCAGTATTTATTGACCATGCAATACCTCGCCAACCTGACCGACGAGCAAACGCTGCACATGTATTCGGGCCACCCCATGGGCGTGTTCCCTTCATCTGCCGAGGCACCCCGCGTAGTGGTGACCAACGGCATGATGATCCCCAACTATTCCAAACCCGACGATTGGGAGAAATACAATGCCCTAGGCGTGACCCAATACGGCCAGATGACCGCCGGTTCCTACATGTACATCGGTCCCCAGGGCATCGTGCACGGAACAACGATAACGGTACTCAACGCCGGCAGAAACATCAGCCGCCAGGGCGAAGGATTGGAGGGCAAGATATTTCTCACGTCAGGGCTGGGCGGCATGAGCGGCGCGCAACCGAAGGCAGGCAACATCGCCGGTTGTATTTCGGTCGTGGCGGAAGTGAATGGCAAGGCCGTTCACAAACGGCATGAGCAGGGATGGGTGGATGAGATCGTCGCGACGTTAGAGGCATTGGTGACGCGGGTGCGAAAAGCACAAGCCGCAAAGGAAGTGGTCTCGCTCGCCTATCACGGCAACATTGTAGACGTTTGGGAAAAATTTGATGCTGAAAATATTCATGTCGCGTTGGGCTCCGACCAAACGTCGTTGCACAATCCTTGGGCGGGTGGTTATTATCCGGTAGGCCTTTCGTTGGAAGAGTCAAATGCGCTTATGGTGAGCAACCCCAACGCATTCAAACAAAAAGTGGAGGAGTCTCTGCGCAGGCAAGCGACCTCCATTGCAAAACACGTGGCAAAAGGCACCTACTTCTTCGACTACGGCAACGCATTTCTCCTGGAGGCCTCCCGTGCCGGCGCCGCGGTGATGGCGGAGGACGGCATCAATTTCCGTTATCCTTCCTATGTACAGGACATCATGGGACCCTTGTGTTTCGATTTTGGCTTTGGCCCCTTCCGGTGGGTATGCACTTCCGGCAAAGACAGCGACCTCGACTTCACCGATGCTTTGGCCGCCGAGGTGCTGAAGGAAATATTGACTCATGCTGAGGAAGAAATTCAACAACAATTGAAAGACAACCTGCAGTGGATTCGCCAGGCCAAACAAAACAAACTCGTCGTAGGCTCCAAGGCGCGCATTCTCTACGCTCACGCCGAAGGTCGCCTCAAAATAGCGGAAGCTTTTAACAAGGCCGTGGCAGAAGGAAAGATCGGCCCGGTAGTATTGGGCCGCGACCACCACGACGTGTCCGGCACCGATAGCCCCTACCGCGAAACGTCCAACATCTACGACGGCTCACGCTTCACGGCCGACATGGCCGTACACAACGTCATTGGCGACTCTTTCCGCGGAGCCACCTGGGTATCGCTCCACAACGGTGGGGGAGTGGGTTGGGGAGAGGTAATGAATGGAGGCTTTGGTCTCGTACTCGATGGTACACCGGATGCCACGCGCAAACTGCGCAACATGCTCCACTACGACGTCAACAACGGCATCGCCCGCCGAGCCTGGGCCCGCAACAAAAATGCCCAGTGGACCGTGGAACAAGAACACGCCAAAGGCAGCGGGATGATGGTGACATTAGCTCACCATGTTGATGACTCGTTTTTAGAGGGATTGCGTTAGAGGTCGAAATTCAGGAGCCAGAAGCCAGGAGCCAG
>DATDAV010000273.1:0-2703 GCA_036525235.1 Chryseolinea sp.
GGCAAATTCTTCCGACATCGTGCCGGTCACAAGAATAAAGGGAACGTTCAGCCCTTCCGCCCGGCAAATCTTTAAGGCTTCCATGGAATTGAATTGGGGCAGGGAGTGGTCGGACAGAACGACATCGGGTTTGAATTCACGCAAACCGCGGATAAACATTTCCTGGGAATCTACTTGCATCATCTCAAATTGTATTCCATCCCTTCTAAGCGCGTATTCTATGAGAACAACATCGTCTTGAACATCCTCGAGAATCAATATTCTTAACGTTGTATTCATGGTAATTAAATTTAAGCTATCATTAACGCCATCGAAAAAATTTTGGAGACGGGCCGTGGAGCCTTTCTATAAATTACTTTACTGCCAACTAGTCGCTCTTTCGCTCACGGTTATTGAGTCATCAGGTTTATCAGAAGCGTAAGAGCCCCGTTTGAGTTATTCGACCGAAACGGATGGATCATGGAAGATAGGTATATTTTGCGTCAAATGAAACCTTTGGGAACGCTACAGGCCATCGGCAAGGCATAGCCGGTTATTCCATCTTCGTCATTTTTTTGTACTTTAACGCGTACGAAACGACTTAGCGATGAAGCGCCTTATCTGTGTGTTGTGGATGACCATCCTTATTTTTGACGTGGGGGCACAAGCCAACCAGGAGAGCCGCGTAAAAAAATATGGGATCAAAGACGGCCTTTCGCAGGCAGTGGTCAACAGCATCTCGCAAGACAACCAGGGGCTCATGTGGTTTGCCACCGAAGACGGGCTCAATCGCTTCGATGGCTATTCGTTCAAGAACTATAAGAACGACCCCAACAATCCCAAAACACTCGCGGACAATTTTATTCAAAATATATTCAGAGATTCTGAAGGATCCTTTTGGGTTTCATCGCGCAAAGGACTGCACCACTTTGACGAGTCGCGCGAACAGTTCACACTCTACCAGCACCCCGTCAGTAAGCAGGAGCTCACATCGCCACAAAATGACGTGAGCTTCATCACCGAGGGAAGGGCCAACAATTTGTGGGTCGCGTGGTATGGCGCAGGCTTTGCGTCGTTTGATAAGAAGACCAAAATCTTCACGCCCTACAATCCACGCAATCTCAAAGGATTAAGCAGCACGCAAACCATCGTCTTGCAGGAAGACAAATTCGGCTGGCTCTGGATCGGAACGCAGAACGGCGGGCTCAATGTATACCGGGTCACCAATGGGAAAGTGGCGGAAAGAAATGAACAACTGTCCAACACCAATGCCATACCCTCCTCCAACATCCGCTGCTTTGCCGAAGATGCTTCGGGCAACATCTGGATCGGGACATCCAGTGGGCTCGTGGTCTATAACCGGCGTGACAATCAATTTCACACCTTTGATTTCAAATCGCTGGCCGGACAACGCGGCAATATTTTCAGCCTGCTGATCGACCACCAGGAGAATCTATGGATTGGGATGCAAGGCGTTGGTCTTTTTTTGTTGGACCTGCGCCAGTTTGCGGATCGTCCCCTGGAGCAGGCTGCTTTTCGTCACATTGAAGTCTTGCGCGACTACGACATCTCGCGGGGCACGGTGCAGTCGCTGTATGAGGACAAAGATGGCAACCTTTGGTTGGGCACGTTTGGTGAAGGCATCTACATGAAGAGCAGCGCCGAGGAAAGGTTTACGAAAATACAGACCCGCCAATTTTTTAAGACCGCTTCCAACGTGGTGCAGTACCATGGCGTGACCTACGACGAGAACGGATTCTTGTGGCTGGGCACGGAGGGCAATGGCATTTATAAATCAAAACTCAACGGTGAAGTCATTCACCACTACACCGCCGACGGCCGTCCGGCGAGCATCGCCGACAATTCCGTGCAATGCGCCTTTCGCGACCGGGCCAATAACCTTTGGTTCGGGACGTACTCTAAAGGCATTTTCCGCTATGATGCGCGTCACGATTCATTTGTAAACTATACGTATAAAGGCCAGCACACTGGCAGCGGTGCCAACGACGTGCGCGCGTTGTTTGAAGACGCAAACGGCAACATCTGGGCCGGCACCAACCGCGGCGGCCTGTGCCAGATTAACATGGACGCGCAAACGTATGGTAATCCACCGGGCATAAGCGCCACGCTGATGGATGGTGATATCCGCGCGATTGAGGAAGGCCGCGATGGAAAACTCTGGATAGGAATGTACGGCGATGCGCTTTATGAATTCGATGTGCGCTCCCGGAAAGCCACACAATTATTTTATGCGACCGAAAAGACCAGCGGGCTCAACAGCAACGTGGTCTTCGCCCTTCGAAACGATCATCACGGCAAACTGTGGATCGGCACGGGTGGGGGAGGACTGTATGCCTATGATTACAAAGTCAAGACCTTGACGCATTATGACGAGAAGGCGGGCCTTGGCAACAACACGGTCTACACCATCCTCATCGACAATTCCAATAACCTTTGGATGGGAACAAACAAAGGCCTCTCTAAATACGAACAAGACCAACAACGGTTCACAAACTTTGATGCGAACGACGGGTTGCAGGAAGGGCAGTTCAACGTGGGCGCGGCCGCCTACAACGACATCGCCGGCTATATGTGTTTTGGCGGTACCATGGGCGTAAATGTCTTTTACCCCGAACGCGTGATGCGCGACTTGAAGGAGCCCGAAGTATTGATCTCCGCCTTCGAACTCTTTAACAAGCCGATAGAAGTAAACGAAAAAAACGA
>DATDAV010000274.1:0-1240 GCA_036525235.1 Chryseolinea sp.
GCGATGGGCGGGCCGGCGTACTTAAAATTCCAATTGTATTCATCATCACCGGGGCCCAACGTTTGATTAGAGTTTATCGCATCGTCCCACGATAATGTTTGACCACTATAGGCCACCATCCTTCCGAGAATTGCAACCATGGTGCTATTCGCCATTCGCTCACCATCGTTCATAGGCTTTGCATTTCGGATAGAAGCAAAAAATTCGTCGTGCTGGGTTTGATAAGGATTGTTTTTTTCACCCTCATAAACCCACTTGTTCTTTCCCGTGATCGAATGGGCCGATTCTCCCATATTTGCGTATGCATTACCAATAGTGCCCGCGATCTCGATCGAATTCCGGTTCGAACAACCAGGCTGCTGCCGGCTGAAGCTGAATCCACGAACGTTATTTGCAAATTCAAACTCAATTGCAAAGTGGTCATAAATATTTCCATACTTCGGGTCGACCCGCACCTGACGTCCACCCGTCCCGGTAGCCTTGACGGGTAATTTGTCGTCAACCGCCCACATCATGAGGTCTAAGCTGTGTACGATCATCTCCACCAGGTAATCACCCGACAACCAGTTTTGATAGTACCAATTTCGCATTTGATACTCCATGTCTGTCCAGGAAGCTTGGCGGGGATGGTACCATAGATCACCTCCATTTCGCGTCGACGATACAGAAACAATCTCGCCGATAGCACCCTGACGGATCTTATCAAACAATGCGCGCTTAGAATAATCGTACCGGAAGGTGAATCCGGAGACAAGCGATAACTTCTTGTCCTTTGCCTTTTTTGCCGCCTCCAGAACTTTGCGCACACCGGCAGCATCAACAGCAACAGGTTTTTCACAAAACACATGCTTTCCTGCATTGATGGCAGCCATCAGGTGCTGTGGCCTGAAGCCCGGCGGAGTTGCCAGCAACACCACGTCGACACCCGAATCGATCACTTTTTGGTAAGCATCAAATCCGACAAATTTTGTTGCCTTTTCTACTTTTAATTTCGTCGGCACCTCTTCCGTCAACGCTTTGTAGGATTCTTCAAGTCGGTCCTCAAAGACGTCTCCCATGGCGGTAAGGAAAACATTCGAGTCCGCTTGTAAGGCCTGGGCAGCGGCGCCCGTTCCCCTGCCGCCACAGCCGATCAGTCCCACTTTTAAAGTTGACGCATCTGAGGCAAAGCCACTAGTGGGTAAGCTTACAAATGTGCTTCCGATTACCGCCGCACTTGAAGATTTCAGAAATCCCCTTC
>DATDAV010000275.1:0-107846 GCA_036525235.1 Chryseolinea sp.
CAACTAACGCGCCGATAGAAAATGGTTCCATGTCTCGGAAAGTCAGTGGAGCAATGGAAAGATATTGCAAGCGGAATGGTTCACAGATACAACGTATTAAGGCTAGAAAAATAATAAGCGTCGCTATTTTTGACATGCCATCCACGTCCTTCAATGAAAATTTAGTATTCATTTTCTATAGTTTCTTTCATGGCGATTAAGGTGTCTATTGTTTGCCGTGCAATTTTTCTTTTAATGATAAAATTTAACAACCTCACTTTCCATTTTGAATTTGAATAGAAATGGGACATTTCCACTTTTGTAGCGTTGTTGTCAATTTGTTTAACGGTGGATTCTACCCAGTAGTCGGGTAGGAGCGATGTCAGACCCATGGTGTCTTCCATAAATACCGTGACAATTTTTTCCAGGGGGACGATTTCGATGTCTTTTTCAACGCACGTGTTTTTGCCATCGGAAAGGTGACATTGATACGATACCCCGACCCCACGAAACTGCTTGCCAGAAATTAAATCAACTTTGTTCACCCTTGGATGATATACCGGAATCCGGGAAAGGTCTTGATTGAACTCCCAAACTTTTTCAAGAGGAGCGTTTATGGTTATCGTTTGTTTGGATTGAAATTTTGGCCTTAAGCGATTCAATTTTATTCATTTTTTTGTCAACTTCAGGATCATACTTCGTAGAGGCCCTACAATCATTAAAAGGCACGGAAGCGTTTCAAACACCTGGTAGCTATCAGCTCCGCAGGTGACCTGTGCGGAATCTAAAGCGCAAATTCCCCATCAACGAACATGGAGTTTATTTCACAGGCTTTCAATGAATGCTTTCCCAGAGAATTGAACGAATTTGCCATTTAAAAGCAATGGTTAACCTCTATAATAGTTATAACCTACTGGTGATCAGGCATTAAATCGGCATTAAAATTTGCGACGCTTACTTTCTCGACAACACCCCAGGCGCAATAGCCATCGCACACAGGCAGGTATTTCGCGGGATCGCTTTTGAAGAGAATTTGGTGTTCCTGGGAAGCGAACTGATACTTCACCCCGTTAAGTTCCTGGGTAAATTCTTTTTTGCCCTTCACCGCCGCGTTGTCCTTAAAATAAGCGACCATGTCATAGCCGCCGTTGGCGATTTTGTCTTTGTCGATCGGTTTGACTACCTGGCCAAAGATCATTGCGCTGATCAGTAAGAGCGTCGTGGCCAACAGACTTTTTGAAATTGTTTTCATTTTGTTGTTGAGTTCTAACTGTTCATTTAATTTGATCTGTCATTATTGACGTGGCAAAGGTGCGCGAACAGTGAAATCGTTAAAATGGAGAATTTTCTCATCGTGGTGGACAATTTTCCAGGGATGTTAACTCCATCGATAAATTTAGCTGGCCGGGTACGATTTTGCGTCGGACTTGATATAAGGAAATGAAATTAACTCGAATACAAAACGAATCAACTTCAAGAACGTTCATCAACACAATGACACCCATGCAAATGAATTTAGAGATGAGACGCCTCTGGGAACATGAACAAATTCCCTACGATTTGTTGCTGCTTACTGAGACAATAGAAGCCATCAACAGGTGTATCAGTCAATCGGAGGTTGATATTTTGAACGCGACAACAAAACCGTCGCCGTTTATGTGCTTCATGCGTTTGACGGCGATTGCATGGAAATTAAAAATATAGCCGTTGATGAAAAACTCCAAGGCCAGGGTATCGGACGATCGTTATTAAAGGACGCAGCGCACCGGGCAAGGACAGAAGGATATAAAACGATTATCATTGGAACGGGTGATGCGTCAGTACGACAAATCGCTCTATATCAAAAAGAAGGCTTCGAAATTTTTGATAGAAGAAAGCGGTCCTTTATAGACAATTATCCGGCTCCCATTTATGAAAATGGGATACAACTTAGGGATATGGTGATGCTTAGAAAGCAACTAAAATAACGCCGACGTCTACCGGTAAATCGGTTGACCATTTCGAATAGGTCGTCTGGCTTGCGGCAAAGATCTCTCAATGGTCGTCACTATAGCATTTTGCTGGTTTTTATGAAGAGTTTGGAATGGTATAAATCCGGGAAAAGTATGAACAATGTATCAACCAGGCCACCTTATAAAGGTCGGCCTGGCGACAATTGATTAAGCTCACCATAAATTATGTTCATAGGTAATTCTTACGGTTTATAGTGAAGGCTCGTGCTTATTGAATGCCACTGGTTTCTCACGCCGGCTGCTAACCAGAAGTCCTCTGGCTTCCAGCCAACGATTAAGCAAATCTGCTTCGTTTGCTGCGAGCATACGTATGGCTTTTCGATGTTCTTTAGCAAACAAATTATTATCAAAACTCACCTTGTCAAGGATCATCTTATAGTAGTCCAGAAAAGAATTTCGCATATCCGGATTTTTAAAATTTCGAAGGGAGCCGACAGCATTGGTAGCGTCACGTGTTGGCCCGTACAAGGTTGTCATCCTTGTGCGAATAGACCAAAACAAGTGCTTCCAATCCTATAGACTCTGTTTCCAAAGCAAACGATAAAGGCGAGCCTTTGCCCGCCCTTTAATTTCTAGGACACCTTGATCACTTTGACAGGTTTCACCTTTGCCTCGTCTTTCTTGGGAACCACGATATGGAGAATCCCGTCTGCGTAACGAGCCTCAATCTTGTCGCGATCAACTTTGCTTTCCGGCAATGAGAAATTGCGCTGGAAAGATTGATAGCTGAATTCCCGGCGCGTATAGCTGCCATGCTTGTCCTTCTCTTCCTGCTGCTGCAGACGTTCGGATGAGATGGCGAGAATATTGTTATCAAGTTCAACCTTGAAATCCTCACGCTTCATTCCCGGTGCAGCAACATCGATTTGAAAATCTTCACTGGTTTCCCGCAAGTTTACCGCAGGCAATGTACCGCCGTGTGATCGCCACTGATCAAGTGAAGAATCCAGCCAGTCATCGGCAAAAAAATCATTCAATAAAGATGGGAGTAAGTTTCCGTTGGTTCTGACTAACGAGTTCATAAGTCCTCCTTTTTTGATTGTTAAACATTATTTATTTGAATTGAAGATTGGTTTATAGGTTTTACGAACCAATGCACGCAAAGAAGATTGATCCTCAACTTTGCCGCCCGTGTTCAGGCGCATTGGTCACATTTCATTTTTCTTTCCAGGTTTCTTTGGGACTTGTTCGCGGTAGAAATGATTCTTTATCGAATCCATGCGCCGCATCATGTTGCGAAGGATGGGATCTTGCATTTCATAACGCCGCATGTAAAAATCGTCATGGAAAAAATCGGGGCTACCCAACGAGTCCGGGAATAGCAGGCTGTTTAATTGCCGATCGAAACCAAAGGCGTGATTCCGCTTGAAATACCTGTCAAAGTTTTTCATCGTGCTGTTCATCCCGGTAGTATCTCCATAGGAATAAGTGGATGAATAAACTGAGTCGAAACCGGTGAGCGCGCCATCCGGTGCGTACCGGGGATTGACCTGGATGTTTAGCTCGGGTTTGGCGGTGCTATCCGGTATCAGGGAGGAAGTGCCTTCTTTACTGCTGCCTTTGTCTTGCCCCTGTGAATTATGGTGGCAGCCTGGAAAGGCAAGTGCTGCGGAGGCAAGGAGGATACCACATAGGAACCGCGTTGCAACGCGATCGCCCCCTTCAAAGCCCTTTCTAGGATGTTCAATGGCCCACTGCCTGGCAGAAAGACCATCGTGTCTTAATGCGGGATACATGGTTTATTAAAATCTAAATCAAACTTTCAAAAATCCCCCAGCAAGAACTGTGCGAAACGGAAAAAACATAAAAAATGACAGATTCAGATGTCACGTTGACCGTCGGGCTGAAAAAATTTCAGGTTTGACATCCTGCCCACCGGCACCGGCTAAAAAAAAATCCGATTCTCATTTCCGAAATTTTGTCAGGATTTTATTTTTGCGACCGTACAAAAGTCACAAAAAATTATGAAAAAGTTTTTTCTGCCTATGCGTACAATCGCAATAGGCGCCATTCTAATTCTGTTTGGGATGGCCATCCCACTGAGCGTCTCAGGTTCGGTCACGGACGCCGGGGTAACGCTCTACACACCCTATACAAAAATTTCGGTACCGCCGGGTCAGTCCATTGACTATTCCGTGGAGGTGATCAACAATGGATCAGACCTCAGGAGGGTTTCGCTGTCCTTAAACGGGTTGCCTAAGGGTTGGGCTTATGAGCTCAAATCAGGAGGCTGGACGATCGGAGAAATCTCTGTCCTTCCCAAGGAAAAAAAGAATCTCACCCTGCGTGTGGACGTCCCTTTAAAAGTCGACAAGGGGATTTACCGTTTCGACCTGATCGCTCCCGGGCTTACTGTATTGCCCCTGACCGTTGTGGTTTCCGAACAGGGCACCTTCAAAACGGAGTTATCCATCAAGCAACCCAATATGGTGGGAAGCACTAGTGCTTCTTTTACATTCAACGCGGAAATAAAAAACCGCACGGCGGAAAAGCAATTTTACTCCCTTCGTGCCGCCGCTCCTGCAGGATGGAACGTGGCTTTTAAAACCTCCGGCAGACAGGTGACATCCGTGCCTGTTGAACCCAACCATACCGAATCGGTCACCCTCGAAGTAGATCCGCCCGATGCCATCCAGGCGGGTACGTACCGCATTCCGTTGTCAGCTGTAACCAATACGTCTTCTGCAAATGAACAAGTTGAGGTCGTGGTTACTGGCACCTATGGTCTTGAACTTACAACACCAACGGGTCTGCTCAGTACTTCCGTTACTGCAGGTGATGAACGACGAGTCGAACTCCAGGTAAAAAATACAGGGTCTACCACGTTAAGCAATATCAAGCTCAGTCACGCAGCCCCTGTCAATTGGGAAGTATTCTTCGATCCCAAGCAAGTCGATAAACTGGAATCCGGAAAGACCGCCATGGTCTATGCCGCCATTAAGGCTGATCGGAAAGCAATCGCGGGTGACTATGTCACCAACCTTGAAGCAAAGACCAGTGAGGCTTCTTCAAAAGCCACCATGCGTGTATCTGTAAAGACGTCAGTTGTTTATGGATGGCTCGGACTGACAATCATTGGAGGCGTCGTCGGGGTTGTCTATTGGCAATTCAGAAAGTTTGGAAGGAGGTAGCCGTGAGTCCGCATGTAGTAGAACTGATTGATCTTACCAAGCAGTATGGATCATACATAGCCGTGGACCACCTTAACCTTTCAATCAAGAAAGGTGAAGTATTCGGCTTGCTCGGCCCAAATGGTGCTGGCAAATCAACGACTATCCTCATGATGCTGGGACTGACTGAACCTACGTCGGGGCAGGCGAAGGTTCTGGGCCTGGACTCGACGCGTGATGGGCTGCGGGTGAAAAAAAGCATAGGATATCTACCGGAAGATGTCGGTTTTTATGAGGACTATTCGGGACTTGAAAATCTGCTTTATACTGCCGAGCTTAGTGGGCTTTCCAGGGTGCTTGCACGCGCCAAAGCGCTAGACCTGATGCAACGGGTTGGTCTTGGGGATGCGACTCAGAAGCTGGTAAGCAAATACTCCCGCGGCATGCGTCAAAGGCTCGGCCTTGCAGATGTGCTCATCAAAGATCCACAAATCATCATTCTTGACGAGCCAACCCTGGGACTCGATCCGCAAGGAGTAGATGAATTATTGGCATTGATCCGCAGATTAAGCCGTGAAGAAGGATTGACGGTATTGCTCTCCTCCCACCACCTGCGCCAGGTGCAGGAAATCTGCGACCGTGTTGGCCTTTTTGTCAAGGGCAAGCTGCTGGCACATGGAAATATCCAGGATCTCTCATCCAGCCTCTTTACCAGTGAACCCTATGTCATCGAAGCAGAGATCTCCACGGCCGAAAATCCTGTCAAACATCTGCGGGTGGTACTACAAGACATTGACGGAGTTCTCTCCATCGACATTCAGGGCCGCGTCCTCCGGATCAGTTGTGCAAAAAATGTCACGGCCGACATTGCTCGTGTTATCGTTTCCTGCGGCGTCGACCTCTATCACCTTTCTAAAAAAGAGTACGGTCTCGACGACATTTACCGACATTATTTCAATGATTCAAATGATTTGCCATGAAACAAATACATATACTTGAACATACTACTGAGGCGCAAATAAATGTCAGCGATGAAAGGATCCTGTTCAATCGGAGGAAGATACGACCGTTCTTTGTCATTGTCCGCAAGGAAATAACCGATCACCTCCGAAGCTGGCGTTTCATCGTGCTGGCCATCTTAACAATCCTAACCTGTTTTGCCTCGCTTTACACCGGCCTTAAAGGAATGGCACAACCCGTTAGGGAAACAGCAATCGAAGACGATTTCTTCTTCTTAAGAATATTTACGGCAACCGATGGAACACTGCCTCCATTTACTGTCTTCATCAGTTTTCTTGGGCCACTTCTTGGTTTAGGACTTGGCTTTGATGCCATCAACTCCGAGCAGAACCGGGGCACGTTAACCCGCCTGTTGGCGCAACCCATCCCACGCGACTATGTGCTTACCGCAAAGTTCACGGCCGCCCTAATCGTGATCACCGCCATGTTCACTTCGCTCTGCTTGCTCATCATGGGCTTTGGACTTTTTCGCGTCGGCATTCCACCCACGCCGGAAGAGTTTTGCCGCGTACTTTGCTTTGTGCTACTGAGCAGTTGCTACGTGGCGTTCTGGCTAAATTTGGCGATTCTGTTTTCCATCAAATTCCGGCAACCGGCTACGGCGGCGCTGTGCGGAATAGCGGTGTGGTTATTCTTTACAATCTTCTATCAGATTATTGTTAACATCGTTGCAAAAGCATCGGAGCCAGGCCGGATGGCTTCTCAACAACAGATCATCCACTACCAGGAATTTATCGCCAATCTGCTAAGGATTGTTCCAAGCCAGCTTTACAGCGAAGCCACCACTACACTGCTCGTTCCCGCGGTGCGCAGCATAGGACCGTTGGCCATGGAGCAGGTTCATGGGGCAATCCCCAGCGCCTTGCCCCTTGGGCAAAGCCTCCTTGTGGTATGGCCGCAAATAACAGGCATGGTAGCTGCAACCGCCATCTGCTTTGCAATTGCCTATAATGCCTTCATGCGAAAAGAGATAAGATCCCGGTAGCATCGAATCAGATCTTGCAAGCACCTTACTTTGATAAATCCGGAAGAATTGAAAATCATGTTACCTACGAATCGTATTTCGCACAATAACGAATCCTGGTGGAGACAGTATAAAGGCATGGAGAGAAACTTCTCCATGCTTTTATGATTCATACGGAAACTCGCACCGACTCAATTTTCATCCAGCAAGATCCCTTGGAAAGAAGTGGTTAATCCCTAGTGCACGCGCTTGGCCTTTTGGGGAATCCGAAGTGGCCGAACATCTTTTCCGTTTTGCCCTGACCATCAATTTTCAGATCACGTGACCACCCAATTCCGCCAAGGTTTGACCAGAAACGAGTCTAGCAATCAAGGGGTTCGAAACCTAGGCGAAGTTCAAGTCCTTAGGTAATTTTAGTTGGTCACGCCCTCCCGAAGCAAAGTGGTCAATGGGGTCGGAATCTCCACTGAAGACCAACACTGCCTTTTTAGAACTCCGTTAATTTTTCTAAGCTCTGTAGTTCCAGCTCTATGGATACTTTGGGGGATCAGCCTTCAACAATTCCATGCGGATTTTACTGGCTCCCATTGTTCCATCAAAGATCAATTCGTTTTTCTTTTTTGTTACAGTTGCTTTTAACGTGTCATTCCTGTTAAACGGATAATGCCAAACTGCCTTGATTTGTTTCGTTTGGTCATCGTAAATGTATTCTCCATATAATCTTTTGTCGACGTCATGATATTGAAGGACAATGTCATGTTCAATATACACCATCGTGACAATGCTGTCGCGGCAGTCTCCAACATCAATATTTTTATCATTCATAGAAAGCTGCTTCACCTCGTACCGCCCCTTAGGCAGTTGAGTTTTGTTAAATACATACGGTGCCAGTCTTTTGTTCGTAAGAATCACTATCAATGGAACTATAACAACTGATAATCTTAATAGATTTTTAAATGCATGGCTTTTGAATTGAATGGTCGGAAGCTCATTCTTTGAGTTAAAGAAGAATGTTTTCAACCTGTCGTATTCAATCAATAGAAAATACATGACTCCGATAAAAAGGATGATTGCCTGCGCTAAAGGACCCGGTTCTATCTCGTAAAAGAAGTCGAGAAGTATGATGTTGAATAAAACTGGTATTAGGATGAAAACACCAACCAATCGCGTCCTGCTGAATAATAACAACACTGAACCGATGATCTGGATGAAACCAATCACCAGGATAAATGAATATGATTGACCAAAGAATGCCCACATGAGATCAGTAAATGAGAGGGAACTGAACGGGTTGTCCAGCTTACCAATGGGGGTGATGAACTGCAGATGAAATATTTTTTGCCACCCTATAAGGCACAGTTCAAGCGCGATCCCGTAACGCAACAGTCCCTGGAACCATGCGAGGGTTCTCGATGAATCGAGGGTTCCTTTCCTTTCTTTTCGATACCATACAATACTGAAAATTGTGGCCGCTACTACCAGCGCTACCGCCACGGCCACAAACACGATAGGCGATACCCCGTTCGTCAAGAACCGGTTGGTGAACCTCACGAACGACGCACCCATTACGATACTAGCCAGGATATAGGCGAAAGCATTTTGAGCAAAGGATCTTTTCTCCATTTCTGTTTGATTTATGATCAGCAAGGTAGCATGGAGGACCGAGGTTCATGTTCGGATGGATAAGTCCGAACGCCTCTATCTGACTGATTATCAGATCGTAGAAAGGGACGGAGGTTGTTGGTGGTATTCCGACGGCGAGACGCCCTGTAAGTTTCTTGAAGGTGATGTTGAATGGAAATTCCGAAATGGCTGACTATCTCGTTTTGCATTGACCATTAGTTCCGTAGGTGCTTGACCACCAGATTTCGGGTACAGTTGGTCGCTTACGTTTTGGCAATCAAAGCATTCTTTAGTTAGTAGGTGTCCAATGCGTATCCGCGTACCCGACCAGAAAGACTTTGGAAAAATCAAGGGAGCTGCCATCCTCTGCATCAGGTTCGTCCCGTTCTTCAAAGGCGTTGCCCATACTGAAAAGGACCTCGGCAAAAAATTCAGTTAAGCTTTCAATGTCGTTGATGGACAAATCTTCCGGCATATAGTTGGCTTGCCGGTCTCTAGGGTCAATACTGAAATTAAATAAATGAACGGCAAACAGGAAACAGACGATCCTGGTGAAGCGGCCATATTTGCTAGGAGCTAAGTGCATAAGTTTAAAGCTACTACAAATTTACCAGACCCCGGAAAATCAAGCAATAGGAAAGGATTATCGATGGCTTGGATGCCATTTCGGTCATCGATTTTCTATACTGGCTCTGTAGCGCGGATGAACCTTATCGAGGCGCTCTTATCTACGGTTGCGTTGTTTAATCTTAAATGGGCCTAAGGTCCGCAACTTGATACCGTAACTCATTGGTGGGATGGTAATGTGGTGCTACATGCTGTACTCGGGAATACATGCAACTATCGCTGGCGTCTTGGCCATTTCGCCATTCCCTTTGGAAAGGGCGAGGAGAATTAGACGTCATTCCTCCCGCAACGTTTTCTGCACCGTCCAATTGCTTCTGGAATTCTACCACTGTTTGCCCTAGCCAATACTGCGGTAGTCTTACCAGGCGATTGGGTACAGTCCTTGGTAGAAGGCAATAGTATGGAAATTTTTACATGGCCATTTTCTCAGCAAGCCGCTAGGATTTTCCTATTTCCTTTGTATCTTCTTTTATTGGCTTGCCACGGCTTCTTTTGGATTTAAAAATGATCTCACATAAGGGAACAGGGTTCTTAGGCGGCTCGGATTTACAATGCCCATCTTCATTACCTTACTGGCCTTTAACAAGGATGCAATCATCGACCAATCCAAAATCGTCATGCTTATTTCCTCCTTCTTGGCGGAATTTTGGGTTCATTTTGCTGTATATCTTCCTTAAATCCGAATGCCATGAAAGCACAATGCAATAAATCATAGCGCGGGCAGGTCATGCAGGTAAGAGACTATCATGTTTTCCATTTAAGTTATAAAAATATAATAACTTGTATTAAAAGATGGCCTCAGGGCCGTTACCGTCAAGTCTACGTTATTACTTACTTCTAAAGAAGCGAGCATGGAAAAAGGAATTATGATCATTTGTCTTGTGCTTGTTATTCTCACTGTTGTCTCTTATAGAGCCTGGATAAAAACCCACTGGACGTTAAAAAGACGCTATCACTTTTTACACCGCAGATTTAGCTGGCGAAATTTTGTATGTAGAGAATGGTCTAATGGGCGTGCATTTTCGATTGACGAATGATTCAACAGAATATTTTTTTCATCCTATATCTGAATTAGCTGAGCACTCGGGTTTTGAAGAGTTGGCACAGAAGGGCGATTCAATTAATAAAAAACCGTATGCTGATACTCTGAATTTTGTAAAGGCAAACAAGGTGTATCTAATCCCCTTCAAAAAAATTACAAAATAACCAACTAAAGGCTGGTGTGGCGCTCTCGATTTAGGGCATGGACGAGTTGGGTGTGCAACAAGCTATTATTTGGGCCTCAGTCCTTATGGACGGCGAAGATTAAGATTTATCGTCATGGGCACCTAGTGGAGACAACTCTATTGTCCCCCATGGCCGACGAGGTGAAAAATAAATGAGAAGGGAAGAAGATTGCCTTAGCTTTATCAAACGAAATTCTTTATACATGGTCCAGGCGATTGCGTCATGGCATTGTATTGGAGCGACAGTGATATTTACAGTTGATCTGACCTACAGCCTCAAAGCGGCCCAGACCACCTAATACTTTGTCTTTATGGAACTACTCATCGTTTTCTTATTGATGCTTCTTAACGGTTTTTTTGCCATGGCTGAGATAGCAGTTGTTTCAAGCAAGCGGATTCGCCTGGAAGCAGCTTCAAAAGCGAAAAAAAAGGGAGCGCGTAGTGCATTGAGTCTGCTGTCATCACCAGACCGTTTTTTTTCAACTGTTCAGATCGGCATTACACTGGTCGGACTGCTTACTGGCATCTATAGTGGAGAGCATATTACCAATCATCTCGAAGCGTATTTAAGTCGCTTCGAAGCTGTCCGTTATTATGCGGATGAACTTGCAGTGACCCTTGTACTTGTTTGCATTACCTTCTTTTCGCTGATTATTGGAGAACTTGTGCCCAAGCGAATAGCATTTGCGAACCCGGAGGCAGTAGCAAGTTTCATTGCGCCATTCATGATAACATTATCTAAAATTAGCCATCCGTTCGTCTGGATATTGACTCGCGTTTCAGACCTGTTAATGAAAATATTCGGAGTGAAATCATCTGATGGTAATCGGATAACGGAGGAGGAAATCAAGGCAATGATCCGAGCCGGCATGCAGGTGGGGGAGGTTCAGAAAGTCGAGCAGGAAATTATGGAACGGGTATTCTTGTTAGGTGATAAGACAGTAGTTGATATTATGACCCCTGCACATATAATGACACTAGTCAATATTCAGAATTCGCTCGAAAACGTAAAGAGGATTATGGGCGCTGATTTCCATTCAGTTTATCCTGTATATGAACATGAACGGAATAATATTCTTGGAGTGATAAGGGTGCGTGATATCTTTATGGTATCAACTTCGGAATATTTCGATTTGAAAAAGTACGTCCTGCCCGTACAGTTCTTTCCAGAGAAAACATTTGCCTATGAGGCCCTCGACAAGTTTAAAACCACCAGAGTTGATTATGGCCTTGTCAAAACTGAAAATGGTCAATTGTTGGGTATTGCAACTATGGATGATATACTGAAAAGTTTGGTAGGTGATATTATTGATCGGTAACCAGGCCGTTAACAACCTTGATCGCTCCAGAAACTGAGTCCTCAAACGATTTTGGCAGAATGTGTGACGGAATTTCCATGTTGCGTCACTTCGCTGGAAATCTATGAGAGCGGAAGGTCCTAGACGCGCCTGTTCCCCAAGAGAGGGAAATGATTGGCGAATTTTGTCAATACTTGGAAATATCAAATAACGAAAATTTCATTTCCATAATATTCCCCTATGGAATTTGCTTGGATTGTTGCCAAACCAGTAGATAAACGACTGTTGGTTGCCAATCTCGCTGAGGACTGATTTTGAGATCCGCTTTGTGTCGAGCGAAAGAAAGGCTGGCTGAATTTCGCAAAGCCGCTGGTAGCAGTTGGGAGAAAAATACACTTCGCGCCTTAATCCATACGTGGATACTCAGCCTTTGACCAATCGTTGTTTTGTGCTGTGGTAACCCAGAAACAATGCCAGCAGTGACCAAAGAAATGAATTGATGAGGGATTTACCCGCAATATTTTCTGGAAGTCCCGGATTGTTGAAGTACACCAGAAACGGGTATAAATAGGGATAGTACGCGATGCCCTCCCATTGTCTAATCATAAATCCTAATGTGAACAGACCAAGGCCTATCCCCAGAGGCAAAGCAAAGTTTGAAAACTTTGTGGCGACGCCAAATTGAATGGCCGACATGGCAAGCACGGATACGTACATTTTCCACGAGGTAGTGATCATCGCTGTCCACGGGACCGAGTGCGAAAAGAAGCTATATCGATTGTCAAAGATCGAAATTACGTACCCAAACACGAGCGTAAATATGTTGAAAAGGACAAAGCAAATAATGACAAGAAAATTGAGCATTAAAAACTTCGAAAAGTAGATATCAAAATAAGTTCTAGGCGAGGTGTAGACCTGCTTCCAGGCATTGTTTCTGTATTCAATTTGGACCAGAAGACTGGTCACAAGAATGACGTACATGGTCAGCAGAAAGCCTGCGGCTATCTGCCAGTTATACTCTAGGTATATAGTCCATGGATTATCTACGAGCTTTGGGGCAAAGTAGTCCGCGTGCAGCAAACATTTTAGCATATTGACGAATGGAATAAAGCCAGCGCCAGCAAGAGTGATCCAAAAGGCGGCTGTATTGTTGCATTTTAGAAATTCGGCTCGCGTATTGCGAAGAAAAGTTGCTGTCATTTGTTCAATAACTTTAGATAGAATTCTTCTAGGTCATTCTTAAGGAATTGTGCCCCATAGATCTTTATCCCATGGCTGATAAGTAGTTCGATTAGTGATGGAATTTCGTCCTTGTTCAAGGCTGAGATGTGTAGAACCGAGTCGTCAATTTTGTTGACGTCATGACGCTTGCCGAGTATTCCCAAGGCCAGTTCCGTTTGGGTAGTCTCTAACTGGAAAATACTTGAATCATGTCTTAAAGTCTCCAGGTCTTTACTGGTTCCCTGAAAAACCAACCGGCCATTGCTAATGACTCCGATATGTGTGGCAATTTTCTCAACCTCGTTAAGTAGATGGCTGGAGATCAGAATCGTTTTGCGGAATTCCCGATTGAGGTGCAAGATTAAATTTCTGATTTCAATAATTCCTTCTGGATCAAGTCCATTGGTAGGTTCATCGAGAATGAGCAGTTCGGGATCGTGAAGGAGTGCTATCGCGATCCCGAGTCGTTGCTTCATCCCCAGCGAATACGTACCCGTAAGTTGATTTCGTGCATGGATCAACCCAGTGATCGCGAGTACTTGATCAATACGTTCGGGGGGACAGTGGTGAATGAGTCTCTGAATTTCTAGGTTTCTTTCCCCGGAAAGATGTTCGTAAATAGAAGGTTGTTCAATCAAGGAACCGGTGCGTTTAAGGATTTCGAGGCGATGTGATGAAAGAGCCTTACCGAAGAGGAAGATGTCCTGATGCTTTAGCCGGACGAGTCCTAAAAGAATTTTCAGAGCCGTGGTCTTACCCGCGCCGTTGGGTCCGATAAAAGCATAGATACTACCCGGTGGAATGGCCAAGTTAATGTCCTGAAGAACTGGTGAGGATATCGAGAATCCAAACGAGAGGTTATGTGTTTCAACGATAAGGTTATTCATCCCCCAGGCGACGCACAATGTGGGAAAATGTTACAGATAAATTCGAACTTATAATTTTTATCCGGGTACGGGTGATCCTGAGGAGTAGTGCTGAAAGGCCGTTTATGGTTGACGGGCTACTCGTTGTTCAGGTTTCGTGATGGATTTTCCAGGGTGGAGATTCCGACCCCCTTGACCACTTGATTTCGTGACGGTATGATCACCATAAGTTAAGTAAGCATAGGTTCAGTCGTGTTGGGTCATAACTTCAAGATAGTCAATGCAAAAGATGGTCAGTTCCTCGCGGAATAAATTGTTTGATGGTCCGGAATGTTGTGGTCACTGGCGTGCGAAACAAAGTGGTCAACAACCTCGGAATCTCCAATTCAGTCCCTTCACCAATTTGGTAGAGGGAAGAGGAGTTGTACCTCTTTTCTAAGATTTTGAATTCTAATAGGTTCTACGCCGACCAGGAATTGGTGCAACGATTCTCCACCTCGTTTTTAGAGGCTGTACATAGATTTTTGACCGGCTTCCGACAGGGATTGTAAAGCTTTTAAATGCTTGGTTTACAACTCAAAACAGATTCTCCAGGGTAGTCCGATGTTGTGCATCCTGGCCAGATGTATGGGTAAAGCCTACTCTGCGGGTACCAGCTTGGTTGAGATTCCGATTCTGTTCCATACATTAATCGTAATGATGGCTAATACCACCTGTGCCAGATAGGTTTCCTCCAGAACCTTGGCGGCTTGCTCGTAAGTTTCGTCGGCTACATGGTTGCTGATGAGCGTAACTTCTTCGGTCAGGGCCAGTATGGCGCGTTCTTCTTCTGTGAAAAACGAGGTGTCGCGCCAGGCATTGAGGGTATAAATACGTTGTTCGGTTTCACCGGCTTTACGGGCTTCTTTGGTGTGCATGTCGATGCAAAAGGCGCATCCGTTTATTTGTGACGCCCTGATTTTAATCAGGTCTTTGTGCGTTCGGGTCAGTGGCGTGCTTTCAATGATTTTTTCGAGCCCCAGAACGGCTTTGTATCCTGCCGGCTCTGCTTTGTCAATTTTGATTCGTGTTTTCATTTTATTGAAATTTTATAAGCGTTGTAATTTTTGATTTAATATTTAAAGGACCTCCAAAGAAGATCAATTGCCTTTAAAAGCCTTCTCGATTTCGGGCGTATCTTCCAGCATCAGAAAGTGTGTGATTTTGCCTTCGGCCATAGTAAAGCGCTGACAAAATGGGGTTGTAAATCTTTTACCTGTTTTTTTGACTACTCTTGACGCCTTGCCAAACACGGCGGCTTCAGGACCATCGATGAACAAGTGGCCGGGCTCAAATTGATCCTCACCATCCACATGGGCATCAAAGAGTAATTGAAGAGCTTTTGCTATTTCTGATTTTTTAGTCAGCTTTCCGGTCCAGGGAAGTAAGTTGGATTTGGGGATATACCAATCAACAGCATCGGCAAAAAATGAGGCGATCGTCTCTGGATTTTTCTCTGCCACGCTTTGATAAAAGCCGGTTAAAATAGCCTGAGTTTGTTGATTTTCTGGTGACGAATTCATTTTGTTGTTTTGTATGCAACAACATTAGCGCTCCGGCAGGGATGCAAAACAGACCAATTATGAAATAAAAGGTGGCCCAACGAATCTAGCGAATGACTTTATTCCGTGAGGGCGTGATCACCATGAGTTAGTAAGCGGAAACTAGCTGTTGTTAGGGCATAACTTCAACGTAATCAAGCCTATGGATGGTCAGTTCCTCGCGGAATGAATTGCTCGGAGGTACGGAATGCAGTGGTAATTGGTACACGAAATAAGGTAGTCAAACACCTCGGAATCTCCAGCCTGGCCTTTTATTTTTAAACAAGCTTCAACGCGAGATAAAGCTTTTGCAGTGCTTCTTCGTGTTTCTTTACAGGCATTTGTTCTAGGTTATGCATCTTCCATCGCACGGAAGGCAAGCTGGCAATGGATTCGTAGTTTTTCATTCCCAATAAATTCCATTCAGGTGTTTTGGATTTAAATGAAACCAGAAATTTCTTTTCATCCTGAGTTAGTTGAGCATGGATTGTTTGAACAAGTTCTTCCCGGGTAGCCTCTAATTCTTCTACCGCTACATCCACTTGTGCCATTTGAATAAACTCCGTACTGTATATGCCACGAATATCTTTAGGGTGAGGATCCAGTAACTCAGACATGGGCCGCTGATGACTTATGAGAAACACGAGAAAGGTTTTACGAAGATCTTCAGTAAGCCCCTCATTCTCGAGAAGAAATTTCACATCAAACAGATCCCTCGGATGTTGACGGTCCAGTGCCGCGCAAAGTTTGCCAGCATAGAGATCTGGCAGGGAAGCCACTTGCATTTCTGCGAAACCGAAATTCTTTTCGACCGCATCGGATACCGACATGCGTTGTTCCGGAAATACGGTACCACGAATAACCGGAGACAGTTCTATTTTAATTCTTACTTCTCCCACCTGAACGAGTAACCTCAATGCATTACTCTGTTCATGTGCGTTTTGCACATGGCTTCCGGCAATGGTCTTTTGAATAAGCTCACTAATGCGGGTTAATGCTGCCCGGATAGCCGGGAGCGCCTGCTCGCGTTCATCCATGGGAATGTATAGCAAATCAATATCTACCGAAAGCCGTGGTAATGTTCTGTAAAATAGATTGATTGCTGTGCCGCCTTTTAAAGCAAAACATTTTTCAGTGTCGATCAGCGGTAGCACGCGTACCAGTAATTGTACCTGTTTGGTATAGTGAGATTTATTCATAGAAATTCAGGTACCGAGATTTTATATTTCTTGTCCAATTTGCCTCCTTTGATTAGCATCCTGTTTCCGCTTCCGAAGTCAATACGTGTCTTGTCTAGTTTGTGCAGCCAAGCATAGTTATGCCGGTCGGAAAGCCAGAAGAATAAACGCCTGACTTTGATATTACCACATGATTCTAAAAGCTCCTGGAGGCTTCGTGGTGATAATGATGTCATGCCCTGCAATAATTGATCGGCGTGTTCAAAAGAAATATTTTCCGGTACGTCCATTAAGACTTCCAGTAAAGCTCTTTCCGGGGAAGACAGTTGAAGATTAGCAAATCCTTCTCTCCATTCCCGTTCCACAACGAATGCATGTAATGACTTTGCCTCAGCAGGCAATAATTTTTTCTTTCGCCCTAATAAGTCTTTTTCGGAGTGCCACCTGAATGTTACATCGGGTAGCAAGGTGTTTAGCCAGGTAGGCATTTTTTCCATACCGTAGAGGTGGATAGTTCTCTTTTCAGAGAAGGAAAGGTAATGCGTTAGCCCTTGCATTTCTAAGGAAGAAAGTCCTCCAATCACAAGATTAGTTTCAAGTATGGACTGTAGGGAATAAACTATGGCCTGCCACTGTAGCGGGACAGAGCCCCGTACATACACTCCGTGATGCAATGTTGTGAGGCTGCCGCTCTTGACAAGATTATCTATTGCGGGTCTTGCAATCCCATTTTTCATTAGCCACGCAGGAGTGGTGATTACCCCCTCCGGGAGCAATTCTGACAGTTTTTTTCTCCTTTCTGCATTTACGGGCATATTTACTGTTTTTAATATTTACGGCATTCATTGCCGTAAAATTCGATAAATATAAACAAGAATATTTATATTAAGACAAAAACACGGCAATCATTGCCGTAAATTGTTAATTGTGTAAATTTTTAGGTTTCAGGGAGAAGGAATAAAGTATTTCAAATTGGAGGAATACCGGCGCTTTGTAATAATGGTTTCAAAAAATCTCCACTTTCAACAGGTTGGTTTGCGAAGAATAACTTAGGCGATTATACATATAAATTTTGTAGACTAGCCGATCGATCACGTTTGAAATCGTAACTGTGTACATTTCAAAGGGAGATCGCTGGATAAAAATGTTCGTAAACATCTTCGAATTAAAGCCAGAACTGAAATTCATTGATCAGTTAAAAGATGTAGAAGGAATTCAATTTGTACTTCCTCCGAATAGCATCACGAATATGCGTTTGCGGATTGACGACTTTGAAGGCATACCACTTTTTCGCGTCGAGACTCACAGGATAGGGCGTTACTATTCGAAAGCTGGCCTAGGACGAAAGACGCATCAATCGCGACCGGGGAAAGATGGCAATCATCGCTAAGTATCGAGCCGTAGTCGACTTACGAAAAGGTTCCTTTAAAGGTTTTTTTGCCTGGTTTGTGTGGCTCTTTATTCATGTCATACCATTGGCCAGTGCTCGCAATCGTTTAAAGGTATTGCTCAATTTGGGGATGAGTTTTCTTACCAATGATGCGGCGTTAAGGCTAATAATAAGGCCGGATACAAAAGCAAAACCTGAAATTACTGTGCCTCTTTCGGGTCGAAATTCTCATTGAGTGGATAATGAACATTGACGCAAAGCCCTGGGATTCCGCTCGGAAGATAGGCTAGCTTGCTTCTAACGCCAATTATTCGCAATTTGCAATACGCGAATCGAGAATTTATGCGAAAACATGCTGGAATGAGGCCTCAGGACGTGCCCATTCTGTTAAAAATACTGTCCTATGATTCTGGTAGCCAATCCAATTGGCAAATGAAGCAGATTGCCCACGATCTTCAGGTTAGCCCCTCTGAAATCAGCGAATCCTTAAACCGATCCTTCCAGGCGGATTTGATCAGTCAAGATAAACGTAGGGTCAATAGGCTCGCGCTGCTGGAATTCTTGGAGCATGGAATAAAATACGTCTTTCCTCAAAAACCTGGGTCGATTGTACGGGGTATCAAGACAGCTCATAGTGCACCCCCACTTGATCGTCTGATCTTATCAAATGACTATTATGTGTGGCCCTCAGCCGAAGGCGACGCCAAGGGACAGGCCATCGAGCCGCTGTACCCTTCCGTGGTAAACGCGTCCAAAAACGACTCCTATCTATACGAGTGCCTGGCGCTCATTGATGCCATTCGCGTTGGCCGTGTTCGTGAACAGGAGGCGGCACGGAAAGAACTGTCTAAACTCCTTCAGCGAAATGGAAAACAAAACTATTAACATCGGCGTCGTTAAGAAGATCGCTATCGCATTAAAAGACCTGCGCGAACGCGTGGCCTTTGTTGGTGGTGCCGTAATCAGCCTTTATACGGATGACCCGGCGGCGGACGAGTTGCGCCCGACCCAAGACATCGACTTAAGCGTGACACTTGAAAACTATTCAGCCTGGGTAAACTTTCAGGACGAGCTAACGAAATTGCAGTTTCATCCGGACACATCGTCCCATGTAATCTGCAGATTTCTTTATGATGACGTTACTGTGGATATTATGCCTGATGATGAACAGGTTTTAGGATTCTCGAATCCCTGGTATAAACCAGCATTGCAGAACATGTGGAGATTCCGAGATGACTGACCATATCATTTCGTTTTGCCTTGACCATTGATTTCGCAGAAGCTTGACCACCCGATTTCGGGTACGTTTGATCACTCGCAGTCCTGGTAATCAATGCACTCTTTAGATAGCGAAGTATCTATTCCGCTGATAACTTTTGATGGTCATGCCCCCGTGGAATGAAGTGGTCAAAGGGTTCGGATTCTCCAAATTAGGCTAAGTGGAATTGTATTTTTCCGAGGTGATAATTCGGTGATCCAATAGTGATAATTGACGGATCACTCTGATAATCAATCTAATACCTAAGAGGTAGCTGTCCCGTCCTCTCCGTATAGTTAGACTAGCTCGACCCGAAGGGTGGATTGTCTTGGTTTCTAATATTTATTTCTAGTATTGAATTGTTTGACCTGGATCAGCCTTAAGCAATTCGGTTAACGTAAAAGCTTTGGTCCAGCAAAGTTTCTTTCTAACAGTGATTTAAAATATGAGTTCTGTTCCCAAGGAGATTGATCAATTCATTGGTGATTGGACTGCCCTGTTGCAATTTATTTAAGATCGCCATAAAAGTAACACTCCTCATCACGAACAAGTCTAGGCCATCTGGCAGACAGGACATAAATAGGGTAAGGTCCAACAGAGTCCCTCATAATTATCTATTTCAAATATCCTGAATCTGGCAAGATGTGAATAGCAATTTGATATCACCCAAAAGGGTTATAATAAGGCAGTGAATATTTAGTTAGCTTTATTTTCGAAGGTGCGTGTTTATGCATGACAGCTTAAAATAGCCGCCAGTCGAATTATAAAGGCGCATTGAATGCTCTTGGGTTATATGAATTATTGTTGTCACATCTATAATATGGATCACTTAACTGCACATGGATCATGACTAATCGAAGGACTGTCTTAAAAAGTATTTCATCTATAGTGGCAGCTACGACGTTGCCATTTGCTACCGATGCAAATGAAGGAAGCTCAGCAAAAGAACACTCATACACCAAAGCTCCAAAACGGATACGTAAGATCGCTACCGAGGAAGCGTTCAATATTCCTGAAATAGCTGACGCGATTGTAGACGCTTTAAAGCAAGGAGGAACAAACCTCGACCTGCTCTTGCTGAAACAAATCTATGCTTCTCCTCACCCCTCAGCACCCGCTGCATCATCACAGGTGAATGCAGTCGGCGATCGGGACCGTGCGGCGCTGAGCCTTCTCCCTAAGCTTCTTGACTTGAACGAAATACGCCTGGCTGATATGAATGCAAACAGTGTCGATATGCACGTGCTTTCACTGGCAATGCCAGGGGTACAGTTCTTCGAACGAGACAAAGCATCCCAATTGGCCAGGCTTTCGAATGATCGTTTGATAGAGGCTGTCCGCAGCAATCCAAAACGGTTCGCAGGCCTTGCCAGTTTGCGCCTCAAGATCCTGGCGGTGCGGCGCAAGAAATGCAACGCGCGATCAATGAACTAAAGCTCAATGGATTTATTGTCAATTCCCACACTGAAAATTCCTATCTGGACGATCCCGAATTTTTTCCCATCCTGGAAGCTGCCGAAGCACTGGGTGCGCCCTTGTATATTCACCCGCGTGCTCCATCGGATGGCATGTCGGCTCCTTTTCGGGACTACCGTTTGGAAGGCGCTGTGTGGGGCTACGGTCTTGAAACAAGTACACACATCCTTCGTCTGATATTTAGTGGCGTGTTGGACAAGTTTCCGAAACTTCAAATTGTTATTGGACATATGGGCGAAGCGTTGCCATTCTGGTTGTGGCGGCTTGACTTTATGGGCGCACCCGGGGCACGAGCGGGTCGCAAGAATGCGCTCAAACCAAGTGAGTATTTCCAACGCAACATATCAATTACCACGAGTGGTGTTGAAGATCCGCTTGCCCTTCGATTCTGCATTGATAAAATTGGGATTGATCGAATTATGTGGGCAATTGACTATCCATTCCAACCCACTGCGCCGGCGGTTTCTTTTATCGAAACGGCAACACTTTCCGACACGGAGCGCGGCCAGATTGCTCATGGAAACGCTGAACGTATTTTCAAGATCAAAGCGTCGGATTAATTATGCTGTCTAAAAGCTACCTCCCTTCGCCTGCTTTACGACACATTGCAAAGTCCTATCGTATCCGGCACTTTGTCTTTCAGGACAATACAACAATATCCTTTAAACCTTATCCTGCCTGACCTGAGCAAGCCATCGTGTTTTTTCCACGGCAACCTGAAACCGTGGAGTATGTCGACAGCAAACAAAAAACTTGTCCGTCCTAAGACCATGATCATGAATCAATACACGGTAAGGACAAACCGTCATACGGCAAATGATTTTCTTGTTATTGAATTGTCCCGCACCGAAGAAAGACCAAACATCGGTGACGCCGAAGACAGATTGGTTTACCTACGGCGCTGTTCGCTAAAAAAATGGTAAAAGCTCCAAAAACGCTCTCTGCTGGACTACACATGATCATGATGTTGACCGATCATGATGGTGAGGAACTTTCCGCACATTTGGCACGTGTAAGGAGCAAAATGAACTTCATCTGCGATCTACTAAACGCGGAATTGATGGAGACGTCTATCTTATCATGCCTAGACACAAAACAAGGCCGTGAACAGAACTTAATTACAAAAGTCCGAGATTTAAATAAGGTAATAGAATATTACGTTATGAATCATAAACTCGTCCCCCTTAAATCCCGAGAAAAAATAAAAGGCGTAGAGAAATAAGTGAGCCAGTTGTCGATCATTCGTCGCGTTGTTGTATAATCTTTCATTCGTGAGAAAAATCGTTTTTTTTAAGGCGTTATTATGAAGAAAATTTTTACCCTTTGTTCAATGGCGACGATCGGAATATTTTATTTTGTTGGCTGCAACTTCAGTAGTTCTCCAACAAAAAAGTAACTCAAAATTAAAAAGCTGATCTATCCATTTTGAAATTAGGCGTTCTTAACTGCCAGGATTCGATCAGCGGTAACAAATGGTTGTGCACCAGTATCGGGCAGGGGCGTTCGATACCGGACCCGGTAGCTCTCAGGAATATTGATTTTAAGCCCAAACCACGTACATTCAATCTGGAATGAAAATTGAGTTCCAAGCGAATAATATGACGTCGATGTTTAAAAACTATGTATTGATTGCCTGGAGGAGCCTGCTGAAAAACAAACTATTTTCCTTCATCAATATTTTTGGTCTGGCCTTGAGCGTGTCAGTCTGCATGATCGTCCTACTCCGCATGGTCGACGCCTTCGAGTATGATATCTTTCATCCGGGCCGTGAATCGATCTACCGGATCACGTCAACGATCACAGACCCAAAAGGCGGAAGCTGGACTCTGGCGAGCTCGCCCTTGCCGCTGGAGCAAGTCTTACTCAGCGACGGTATCGCGGCCAGGAACATCACGCATTTCTACCCCGCTATTCATGTCACAGCGAGCGACCGGTCACGCGAGTTTGCCGTGAAGGGTGTGTTTATTGAGCCCTCATTTTTTTCTGTCTTTGGCTTCACCTGCAAATATGGAAACGCGGAAAAGGCAATAGCTGTGGCCAACTGTGTGCTTCTGAGCCAGATGGTCGCGGAAAAATTCTATGGACAACAGGACCCCACTGGCAAGACGCTGACCCTGGGCGATCTGGGTGAATTTGAAATTGCCGGCGTCATCAGCACGCCCGCCACCAAATCGCATATTGCTTACGACGTGTTCGTGTCCATGGCCACTGTGCCTGCGCTGGAGCGCAAGAACCTATTGCCCGCGAAGCTGGGAAACTGGGATTCATTCGAGCAGGGCTATACCTACATCCGGATCGACGATGCTGCGGCCAGACGGTCTGTCCAGGGTAAGCTCGCCCGCACTGCAGTGGAGGCCACCAAAACGTCCAGGGAAATGAAACAAGAAGGCAATGGCCGCTCTTTTGAATTCGCCCTCCAGCCGCTCGACGACATCACCCCCAATCCTCCCAATATTTACAATGACATAGGCAGGGGTACTTCACGCGGCTCACTGCTGGCGGAGGCAGGGATCGTTTTTATCATCCTGCTGGCAGCCTGTTTCAACTATACCAATCTGTCGGTCGCGCGGGCGTTGACCCGGGGAAAGGAAGTGGGCATACGCAAGTTGGCCGGCGCGCAACGGTGGCAGATATTCGCTCAGTATGTTGTCGAAGCCATACTCATCGCACTGTTCGCTACTTTCATCGCCAATGGTATTCTCGGTCTCATCCTGGAGTTCAAACCCTTCAACGATGGGTATGAGATGGTGCCGGATGTGCGGATAGGCATCAAGCTGCTGGCCGTCTTTATAGGATTCGCTGTGTTCGCCGGCCTGTTGGCGGGTGCTATACCCGCGTGGATTCTCTCGTCGTTCCGGCCGGCCCGCATTCTGCGCGGCATTGGCAGCGAGAAATTGATGGGTAACCTCTCGTTTCGCAAGGTGCTGATGGTATTCCAGTTCTCCCTGTCGCTGGTGATCCTTGTATTTCTAACCGCCTTTTACCGGCAGTTCGATTTTTTGGGAACAGCCGATCCCGGTTTCAATCGTGAGCACATTGCCCTGATTCCCGCTGGTGACCACTCGGAGGTGAGCGTTGCAGGATTCAACAAAATCCCCGGAGTTCGTGAAACTGCGTTCACCTCCGACCGGTTCGGGACGAACAGGCGAATCAAGGCCTCGCAGGAAGGCCTCGATCCGCACGGCGTGCTCATGGAAGCGTACGACTGTGACCGCGAATGGATTGATATGATGCGACTGAAGTGGGTGGCAGGCACCTATTTCCACGCTGGAGCCGTAGTCATCAACGAAAAGGCTGTGGCAGCGCTCGGATTCAAGAGTCCTGACGAAGCTGTAGGCGCCATGATCTACCTTCAGGATTCTGTGCGCGCCACGATCGATGGTGTTGTGAAAGACTTTTACACACAAGGCTATGGCAATGCTATCCAACCGGTGTTGTTAAAAGAAGGTCATGATGAGCTCCAGTATATCGCCGTGGAGACCACGCAAAACACGTCGCAGATAACACTGGGCCTCGAGCAGGTTTGGAAAAAACAGAACCCTGGCCATTCGTTTGAGCTCCGGTGGCTGCAGGCTGAAATGGAAAGGGATGCCGATCAGTCCGCGGAGGTATCGCTGTTGGGCTTTTTGGGTTTCATGACCGTGGCCATTGCCTCACTGGGTCTTCTGGGCCTAGTGGTATATACGGTCGAGATCCGGCGCAAAGAGATCAGCATCCGCAAGATCGTCGGCGCCAGCGTGCGGCACATCGTGACGCTGTTATCCGGTGGATTTGTGAAATTGCTGCTGATATCTGGCGCAATCGGTTTACCTGTGGGTTACATGCTCGGCAATTTCTTCCTGATGAACTTTGTCAATCGAATCACTCTGGGATGGTTGGAGCTCCTGGCATGTTTCGCATTCCTCTGGGTCATCGGACTGATCACCATTCTTTCGCAAACCTGTGAGGCGTCCCTGGAAAATCCGGCACGAAACCTCAGAAGTGAATAACCAATTCGGCCCGAGAATCCTTGGTGAATTTTTTTATAAATAAGCATGCGTTGGCAATAGGAGAACGGAAGCAACGAGAATATCCGCATATCTTCCCGGAGCAGTGACGAGGTGCTAAAGAGATAATCCCGACCATGCGGAAATCACGGGCGGGGTATGGGAAACGTTGCAAGTGTATCTATGCGAGTAGCTCCTTTAATTAACATAGGCCCGTTCCTCATGACGTCTCCAGAAAGGTAGTCCCTCAGAAAAAGCAGATTTTCCATCGAAGAGATAAGAGGGGTCGCCTTTCAATTTTTTAAGCCCTTAGCAGGCAACTCAATCCATCGAACTGACAAGTTCAGTGCACCCATTCTCCAATAAAAGCGAGGGTTTGATTTAAGGCGTTGAATTCCCATGCCTATGGCCACTGATCTAAGCGACGAATTGGAATCTTTGAAAGGACTACTTCCTTGTCTGAAGATTTTAATTTAGATGTTGTCGGGGTTTTAATTTGGAGTTTTTGGAGGAGAAAGGTATATTTAAAACGCTTCCATCCGATATCCTTGCTGCCATGTTAGATCCCATTAAGTTAGCTCATTTCCGGAATCTCATTTCCCTCAGTGCGGCAGACGGTAAGATAGAAGAGTTGGAGCGTGTTGCCCTGTCGAAGATCGCCTATGAGAACGGTATTCCCCTGGATCGTCTTAACCTTATGCTCGACCGGGCGAACGAATACCAATACCTCATTCCACAGGACAATTCAGAAAAAGAGAAACAACTCGACGACATGATCCGGCTTGCGTTAGTAGACGGAGATTTCTCGCCCGCCGAACGGGAGCTGATCAATACAGTCAGCGAGAAGCTCGGATTTTCCAGACAAGCACTTGAAGAATTGATCAACGTCGTGTTGGCTGAAAACTAACAGCAAGACTGGAGTGTATGGCGTGAAGGCGGGGAGAGCTGTTAGCACGGTGAAACAAAAGCCAAGTTGGCCAGATTTGGCGAGGTTTTGCGATTTCATACCCTGTGCATGCAGCTGAGAAATTACAGGACGCCAAGCTCATTACCTTCCGTAAGGTATATTACGAAGCTGAGTTTTTGGGTCCGAGCAGAATAAAAGGTAAGTTTCGCCTTTCGGTCAATTTTGGTGCGGATTCAACCCACAGGTGTTGCTCTTTCGCCAACCCAAATATTTGAAATAAAGGGGCTTTCATTCCGTCTGAATTACTTGCCCCTTTCTCGATTCCTGAACGCTGGTTACTAGAGCGCCCAGGATGTTTCTGAAGTGTGCAATTTCCTAACTCATTCGAAATCCTTATTGTCTCGAAAGGGTTTGATTGCATTGATAATTGGATGGTCCGTTATTGGCATTTTTCTCACTGAATGGTTTTTGTAGATTTGATGTAGACGTAGAAGACGACCCCGATCGACACCATAATGGCAATAACTCCCATAAGAAGAATGTTTTTGGCTTTATGATAATCCATTTTAATTAACGTTTTTGTTCGATCACCCGTGACTAGAAAAAAAGTCTTTTGCATCGTTCATCTACCTGAACTTTGAATCAAGTAAGAACAGCGAAAAGGTGTTAACTCCGTCTGGGTTAATTCCTTTTAGTTGATTGCTGTTAGCCCTCAGCAGAAAGCTTAGCAGTAGCAAAAGCCAATATAGCGAACTGAAAAGATTTGCCTGTAAAAATGGCATAGTACAATTCTACTATTAGGGCTCTGGTTGTGGGCAATTATCCATCTAATAAATGGGCTAAGGCCACTCATATCTCATTTTGACATGGCTTCGCGTCAATTGGGCGGTATGCATAGCTGAAGGATAAATTTGAGAAAAGACAACAAACTAAGTAGGAAAATTGGCAGAGGGCATGGAAATTAATTGCGTTGCCAAAGCGTTTCGTTTTTTTAAATTGACCAGGCTAGATTTTTATTAAAAAAAGTGGACGAATTGCGCAAAAAAAAGATTGCACAATTGTTGGTATTCTTCCTTGCTGGCGTGGATGCAAACCTCCGTGCTTCGGCGGCGTTCTCTTTTTGGACTTGCATATTGACAAATGAAAATGCGAATAACATCAGCATAATAATCGAAAGTATTTTGCTTTCATAGCTGGAGCGTTTTAATTGACAGAAATACGCGAGATTACAGTTGCACATAGACATCGGTTTGGCTTCCTGCTACCCGAATCATGATTTTTCGTCAGATTTCTGAGACGGCCCAAATAAAGGATAGGGGCCATACTTCGTGACCTTTTATGTGCCCGCCTCAAACGATTGCATAATTCACAAATTGCCTTGACATCGAGTCAAAATGAACTGATCAGTATTTTTAGGTGTTCCCATCTACAATTCCCCAAAAACGAGGTTTGAATGAAAACGATTATTTTTTCCATCGCGCTGGTGTGGGCCATGGCGGAGCCGGCCTGGCTCACTGACTTTGAACAGGCCAAGAGTTTGGCTAAACAGGAGCAAAAATATATTCTGCTGAATTTCTCAGGGTCGGACTGGTGTGCGCCCTGTATTAAAATGAAAAAAGACCTCTTTGAGCAACCGGTATTTCAAGACTACGCAGCGCAGAAACTGGTGTTGTTGCAAGCGGATTTTCCGCGTACCAAAAAGAAACAACTTGATCCTGCACTGAAGGCGCACAACGAAAAATTGGCTGACCAGTACAATCCACAAGGAAAGTTCCCCTTCACGCTACTGCTGGATGCAGAGGGTAATGTCCTCCATTCCTGGGATGGCTACGCAGGAAGCTCGGCTGATGAATTTCTGACGCAAATGCAGAAAGCGATCCATGGAAAATGAGACGTTGACCGAAGTAGGCCCACTCCACAAGCGTTCGCTTCGGTTGATGGGCAATACTTTCAGCTTTAGCATTGTTGCCAGCAATGAGGCGTTTGCGACGGAATGTCTGGATGCCGCCGTGTCGGAGATACGACGCATTGAACGGCTGCTGACCACATTTGATGGCGATAGCCAAACCAATCGTGTGAATGCAAGCGCCGGCCGGGGTCCCGTCCAGGTAGATGCGGAGGTTTTTGCGTTGATCAAACGGTCTATTAATATTTCCAATCTTACGCAGGGTGCTTTTGATTTAACGTACGGTTCGATTGATAAAAGTCTCTGGAATTTCGACGTTAACATGACTGCGCTACCGGACCCTTCCCTTGCAAAGGAGGCAGTCAGGCTTATTAATTACGATAACATCATATTGGATGAAAAGGAGTGCACGGTCTTTTTGAAGCATCGCGGCATGCGGATAGGCTTTGGCGGGATCGGTAAGGGGTATGCGGCGGACCGCGCCCGGGATGTTTTGAAAGCCCGGGGAATTTCCGGCGGCATTGTGAATGCAGCGGGTGACCTGACAACCTGGGGCCGGCAGCCCAGCGGCAAGGCCTGGACCATTGGTATTGCCGACCCCCATACGAAATCTCCGTTTTCCTACATAGATCTAACGGACTTGTCGATGGCAACGTCGGGCGACTACGAGAAGTTTGTAACCATCGGCGGCAAGCGTTATTCGCATACCATAAGCCCCAAGACCGGTATGCCGGTCAGTGGCATCAAGAGTGTGACCATCATCAGTCCGATCGCTGAATTATCGGATGCCATGACCACCCCCGTGATGGTGATGGGTGTGCAAACAGGATTGCACATGATCAACCAGATGAACCAGATCGCTTGCATCATTGTTGATGACGACAATCAAATCCATACTTCTATCAATATTTCAATTCATTAACTCCATTAAGTCGTGAAAGCGAAACACAAACTATTCTGGCTAGCCTTGTCAGTTGTGACCCTGATCACCGGATGCAAGCCCGTGAAGGAATATCAAAAAGTATATATCAACGATTCGGAGATGGAATTGTCGATGCGCAAATCCCAGAAGTTTGAGAATAGTTTCCAACTCTATCGCGAAGGAGCCGCGGGAGCGAACGGTGGAAAGTCAGGCGGAGGTTGTGGTTGTAACTAAGGCGCTATGATCAGAATCCCCATCATCATCGTCGCCCTTTACTGGTCTATCGTTTGTTCATTCGCTCAAACCCTGTCTGATTCGATCCTATATCAGCCCCGGAAACTCAAAGTGGAAGAGGTCAACCTGGTGTCGAGCTACTACCATCAGGATGGCAACAATGCCGCCGTGACAGGCGGCGTCGGTTCAGAGAGATTAAGCGATTTTGCCACGACGTTAGACATCCGGCTTTCCAAGCCCGATCCCCGTCGTCGTTTGAATACCTATACCATTGAAATCGGCGTCGACGCATACTCGTCAGCATCGTCTGATAAAATCGATCCTTCCACGATCTCGTCCGCCTCCTATAGCGACCGGCGGATTTATCCCAGTCTTTCGTGGAGTCGCGCAAACGATAAAAAGGGAACAACCGTTGGCGCGACTGCTTCGCTTTCCACTGAGTTCGATTATTTCTCTGTCGGCGCTGGCGTAAACGCCTATAAAGACTCGAAGGATAAGATGCGGCAGGTAGGTGTGAAGCTGCAAACGTATCAGGACGTTGTCACCCTCATTTACCCGATTGAACAGCGTGGCGGCAAGGATAACGGCGGGACGGAACCGAGGAAAACATACAGCGCCACGCTGTCGCTATCGCAGATCATAAACCAGCGCCTTCAGGTTTTACTGCTGACGGATCTGGCCTATCAAAACGGACTGCTAAGTTTGCCTTTCAACCGCGTGTATTTTACCGACGGCGCAGTTGGCATCGAGCGATTGCCATCATCCCGATTGAAAATACCTGTCAGTTTACGGGCGAATTATTTTCTGGGAGATCGAACCATTCTGCGTACGTTCTATCGGTTCTATAAAGATGATTGGGGTCTCACGGCGCACACAGCCGAACTGGAGGGGGTGGTGAAACTTACGCCATTTGTTTCCATAAGCCCGTTTTACAGATATTATTCACAAACCGGCATCGACTACTTTGCCCCCTATGCAACGCGTAACAAACAGGATGCTTATTACTCCAGTGACTATGATCTGTCGAAATTTGACAGCCATTTTTTTGGAAGCGGATTCCGGATATTATCCCCGGATGGTTTACTGGGGATCAAGGCGTTCAATACATTTGAAATTCGCTACGGGCACTACAGTCGTCAGACGGGGTTAACCTCCAATATTGTGACGATGCACCTGAAGTTTAAATGATGGGATGTTTAGATATTAAAATCGCATTCACTTTCCGGGATAGGCTCTGCAACCATGCTTTGACCTGCCAGATCGTAATATGTACACATCATGGCCTGGGTATCGACGACCCATTTATTCACCCCGGCATCGGCCACTTGCTGACAAAACGTTAAAAAATCGCTTTTGCCCTGCTGAGTTTCTGCAATGATCTGCCGAACGGCGATGGATGAGGCCTGAATTGAAATTGTTTTTTCGGGATAGATCGCATTGCCACTTATCCGTAAACCGTTTGCGCCGTGATACTCGGTTTGCCCGATTTTTACCTGGAAGTCATAACGCAGCACGCCCAGTTGCTTAATTTCTTGTACATAAGCGGGAAAATCTGCGCCGCTTTTTACTTTGGCGTGTGCCGCCGTTACTTGTTGTAGTGTGAACATCTTTTTTGTTTTTTGATGTTCAAAGGTAGTCATATCAAATGCCGCCGGATTGTAAAAATCCGTTTATTTCAAGCGCTTCAAATATTGTTCTGGTGTGACTGCGGCGAATTTTTTGAAGTCTTTTATGAAGTGCGCCTGATCATAGAATGCCGAAAGATATTCGGCATAATCCTGAGCGCCTTTTTCCATAGCCGCCAACACGTTCCGTGCCCTCACAATGGTAGCGAACTTTTTAGGGGACGCCCCAATTTCCCGCCGGAAGCGTTTTTCAAGCGGGCTGGCGCTGGTGTGCAGCAGGGAAGCGAGTTCGCTTATGCGAATAGTGCCCTTAGACTGGTGGATATATTCCAACGCACGGCTGATGAGCAGATCGACAGGACGTGCGTTTAAATGTCCGATCAAAAAATGCTCAATCAGTTTGATGCGGTCGTGATCGCCGAGAGCCATAACCAGTCTTTCTTCGAGTTCCACAAGCGCGTTGCGGTCAAAGAAATGTTCCAGCGACAGACTTTCCCCAAACAGTTCATGCAACGGGTGGCGCAAAAACCTTGCCGCGCCGTTTTCGCGGAATACTACCAATACAGAACCTATGCCTGCCGTATTTTGGAATACGCGGTAAGTATCCGTTAAACCGGTTATACCAGCGGTCGCCAGAGGGTGAGTTTGACGCTCTGTTAAGTAAGCCAGCTTACCCCTGTACTGAAAACCCATCACTAAGGCGGTATCAGGAAAAATCTGATAAGTGTTCACATATTCATTTTCCGAAATAATCAGGTGCTTCACGTAAGGCAGCAGTTGATCGCACGGTAAATGAACTTGAAACTTCATAGCTAAAGTTACCCTTTATCGATGAACAGGCAAATGTATAATTGAAACTGCCTAACAGTCTTATTAAGAAGAAAATCAATATTGTTAACCAAATTCTGCCAGGGTATTGGTCGTATAATTCCGACCTTTTGTACCGGGAACAGATAATATAATCGGTTCAGCTGAAAGATCGAGACGGCTCACCTTCGATCACGCTAAGACTGTCACCGACGACGACATTTCCCTTAAATTCTCTTTGTCCATTGCCGATCATTTCGGTCTTCATCCGCCACAGTTCGTTATCCTCCGAAATACCTATGGTTACGAACGGACAGCTCATGCTTGTGGAGAAATCGATAAATGCCTTCTGAAAAACCTCTTCGATAGGTTTTACGCGAAAGAATTTAAAGTCAGGGTCACCCTGCAAGCAAAAGCAATTACCGAGGAGGTTATAACCTGACTCCTTTTCGATTCTGCTCAGCAATTTATCAATATCGTCCATCACCCTGTAAAGTAGAAAAAGGCAACAAGATTTTAAAGTAAAGAAAAATCGTGCAGTTCGATAGATGGCGGTCACCGGAGGTAATTCCAGCGGGTGGTTGGAAAGTGCGGGAATTGTGAGTGCGACGGTGCGGGTGCGGTTTTTGGGGTTGGTTTGGGTGGTGGGGTGATGTAAATCAGTTTTTTGGATGGGTAAAGTCATGATGGGCTTGGAGAAGGTTGGGCATCTTTGCGGATTGTAAATCAAACACCTTTAATTATGAAAAACAAGATGATTGTAACGATGTTGCTGATGGTGGTTGCCATCGTATGGGGGTATGCTCAGGAACTTCCTCCTAAGCACAGGGGAATGCATCCTACGCTGAGGGCTGATGGGACGGTGGTGGATGAGGCTGGGAATCCGCTGGGCTCGATTAAAAATGGGAAGGCTTGTGATGTGACGGGCCAAGTGATTGGCGTCATTGCTGCACATGGTGATGTTATGGCGGCGAATGGAAAAGGTATTGGGAAAATTCAGAAAGATGGGAGCTTCAAATCTATGAAGGGACATGTTGTCACTACGGATCCCGATGGTGTGGTGAAAGTGGCAGGGAAAGAAGTTGCTAAGGTTGAGGCGGGATACAAGGAGAAGTCTCATGGTTGCGCGCTGCATTGCTTTTACAGTGCCGAAAATTCAGAGGCTATGGAGATCGACAAAAGTATCAAGCCATAACGCACATTCTACTGCCAGACGTTCTTCTTTAACAACCTGACATCCACGTTAAACATTTGGATCGCAGTTAGCACCCGACCAGCCTGTTCGTTTGCCCTTAATTCTGTAAATCTTTTAAGGGTAAATATAACACCGTAGCGGCTGTGTTTTGTTTACTTTATAATCAGTAAACGCGAAAAGCTTATTTATGGAACACCGTCACGATCATTCACAGGGCATGGCTCATGAGGAACATGCGCATCATCCTGCTCCGGATCATAGTCATCACGATTCTACGCCTGGTCCTGTTGCGGCCGGTCCTTCGAATCACTCGGGGCATGGCCATCACGCCGGGATGATCGACGATTTCAAGAAGAGGTTTTATATTGTTCTTGGGTTGACGGCGCCCATCATGGCCTTGTCGCCGATCATCCGGCATTGGTTGGGGGTTGATTGGGGGTTTCCGGGTTCGGACTATGTGCTGCTTTTGCTTTCGACCTTTGTGTTCTTTTATGGAGGATGGCCATTTCTAACCGGGTTAGTGGATGAAATAGAGTCAAGGTCGCTAGGGATGATGACCTTGGTGGCGGTGGCCATCACGGTGGCGTATGTATATAGTGTAGCCATCGTGTTGGGATTGGAGGGTATGGACTTCTTTTGGGAATTGGCTACGCTTATCCTCATTATGTTGCTCGGGCATTGGATTGAGATGAAATCCATCATGAGTGCTTCGCGGGAGCTGGAGCTGCTGGTTCAGCTGATGCCATCAGGTGCACATCTGGTGCACGGCGATCATGTGATAGATGTTAAAACCGAAACATTGAAGGCGGGCGATGTAATCCTGGTGAAGCCGGGTGAAAAGATTGCGGCCGATGGGGAAATTGCGGAGGGGAAAAGTTTTCTGAATGAGTCGATGCTAACGGGTGAGTCGAGGCCTGTTGAGAAGAATTTCACCGATAAGGTCATTGCAGGATCCATCAATGGAGAAGGGGCTTTAAAAGTAAGGGTGACACACGGCAGCAAAGACTCCTACCTGGCGCAAGTGATCAAACTGGTAGCGGATGCGCAGGACGCCAAATCCAAAACGCAACTGCTCGCCGATCGGGCCGCGAAATGGCTTACGTTGATCGCCCTTTTTTCCGGGGCCGCCACCTTCTTCGTTTGGTTGTTGTTGGGAAAGGATCTCGCGTTCGCTATGGAGAGAATGGTGACGGTCATTGTGATTTGCTGTCCACATGCTTTGGGGTTGGCGGTGCCGCTCGTTGTGGCCCGGTCGACGGCGATCTCGGCGCAAAGCGGGTTGCTCATCAAAGACCGGACGGCGTTTGAAAATTCGCGCAAAATATCGATCCTGGTTTTCGACAAGACGGGAACGTTGACGCGTGGTGAATTTAATGTGGTGCGATATGAATCGCTGAACAAAGGTTATGAAAAAGATCAAATTTTGGCCCTCGCAGCAGCCCTCGAAGGAAATTCAGAACATCCCATTGCCACAGGCATTGTGAAAAAATCAAAAGAACTCAATCAAAAACGTCCTGCCTTGAAAGATTTTAAAGCTCTTACAGGCAAGGGCATAGAAGCCTACATCGGTGGCAAAGCGGTGAAGGTGGTGAGCCCGCTCTTTTTAAGAGAAAATAACTTAGCCGAACCCATTCAATCCACACAAGCCGAAACCGTCGTGTACGTGATGGTCGACGATGCTATTGCCGGATTTGTGACGTTGGCGGATGAGATACGCCCTGAGTCGGCCGAGGCCATTCGTGTGTTGCGCAGCCAAAATATCAAGACGCTGCTGCTCACTGGCGATAACAAGGCCGTGGCAAAAGCAGTGAGCGACGCCTTGGGCATGGACGGCTTTATGGCCGAGGTCCTCCCTCATAAAAAGCTCGAAAAAATAAAAGAACTGCAAACCAAAGGAGAATTTGTCGCCATGACCGGCGACGGCGTAAACGACGCCCCCGCCCTGGCGCAGGCCGACGTCGGGATCGCCGTAGGTTCGGGATCTGACATTGCCGCAGAGACCGCCGACATTGTGCTGGTGAACAGCAACCCAAGAGATGTCGCCAACCTGATCTTGTTTGGCAAAGCTACCTACCGAAAAATGATTCAGAACTTGGCGTGGGCGACGGGATACAATGTTGTCGCCTTGCCGTTGGCAGCTGGTGTTTTGTACAGCGCTGGCATTGTGCTGAGCCCGTCGGTGGGGGCTGTGTTGATGAGTGTGAGTACGGTGGTGGTGGCGATTAATGCGAGAATGCTGAGTATAAAATAGAGAAGACCGATTGAATGGCTTCATTGCCTAGCTTTCCTTTCGACCGTACCATTCTCACTGCTTCAACCTACACATGATATCCGTTCGAAGCATATATTTTGTTCTTTCCAGCGCTTCGCTTCTCTCATGGCCCAGATGGTGATAAAAGATTAATGGCAAAACCTTTTAGTGGCTCGACAACGAGATCATTGGAACTTGTTGCCCCGCCGTTGAACCCATCATGTCGCTCGATTCAGTCGATTAGTTTTTTAATTTATATGCCAGCTCAATGCCAAATGTATAAGCAAGCGATACGGCAACATCCACATTTCGTTTGTCGCTTTCTTTTTCATTGTTAGGGCGCATCAACCACCAAGTGCTTGATGTTATCGGAGGTGCCCCGTTAGCCGCTATGATTTCTTCCAACTTGAGCTGTGCTCGGCGCGTTGATCCTGAACCTACAGTAATGGCTACTACTGGTTTTGACCGCGGGAGGTTTTGTGATTGGATGAAATCCGAAATAGCCCAATCGGGAGCCCAATTGTAGGTATTGGCACAAAATACATAGGCATCAAACTCCTGGAGTTTTGGCAGGTCAACGGCGGCGACCGTCTCGATGGTAACATCCAGTTTGCCTTTCGATAATCCTTTTGCCAGGCTCAGGCATACTTGTTCATCCAAATTGTAAATGGGATCTGGATCAAAAACGATCAGTACTTTTTTGGTCGCTGTGTCACTGGAAAAGTGCCATGCTTTTGCGGGGCCGAGTCGCTCTACCCAAATTGTGAGAATCAACCAAGCCGCAGCAATCAGGCACAAAGCGAGGACAAGCTTGGATAGAAATGGTCGTTTTTTTGCTTTTCTCATATATTTCTAAGAAATGTTAAGCAATCTTCACTTATAGGTGCGGACAGGGTCTGATGCTGAGATTATTCTTTAAGAGCTTGACCATGGATTCTGCGTTAGTCGCGTCGCGTTAGAGAGGATGACGGTGTTTTTTTGCTGCGTGCTAAAGCCGAATGGCAGGTATAAAGGGCAGAAACTTACCAAACTGGTAATCACAAATACGATCGTGAAAGTGATAGCCACAATGGCCCATGGCCCGGTAATGATGCCGTCGGGCCAGAGGGAAATCAGAAAGGCTGCGATTATCACGCGGAAAATTCGGTCAGTCGTACCCATATTCTTTTTCATATATTAGATTTACTTTTTGTAAAGATGGCTGCGATCGATTTTGTTCTAGGTGATTAGCGTCAGGCGATCGAATGATTTTAATTACCTACGATGCAGCTCACTACCGCACTACGAATGTGAGTACGGGACGCATGGAGTGGTTCACCACATCTTCTGCGATGCTTTCTGCTAGAACATGGGCAAAGCCTGTGCGGCCGTGGGTTGCCATGGCGATAAGATCAGCTTGAACGCTGGTGGCGAAATGTAATATGCCTTCCTCCTCGGAAATATCGTTGAAGATGTTCAGCGTGTAGTTTTGCAGATGACCCTGTCTCGCAAAATTCTCCATTGCCTTTTTTACCTCCATGTCTGGTCTAAAGTTCATGGGGGTGTTGATGCGCACGATGTGAATCAGCGATCCAAAGAGTTCCTGTGCGCTCTTTACCACGCTGGCAAACTCGCGCTCGGCCTTGCTCAGAGAAGTAGCGTAGATGATATTTTTTATTCCTTCTGCTGACACTTTGTTGTGTACGGTAAGCACGGGGCATTTTGAGTAGCGCACGGCCTTTTCGGTGGTGGTGCCAATTCTCCATTCTTTCATCTTGGTATGGTCGGTCGTACCCATCACCATCAAGGCAACCTGATGCTCGGAAATGATTGTCTGCATGCCATGAAAGGGATTGCCGATCCGTATTTCCTGTCGTACCAATAGACCTTGTTTTTGTAGGGGTTCGACGGCGGCATTTAGAAGGGAGTTTCCTTGTTCGATCATCTTTAGGGTAAAGAGCTTGTCTTCCCAATGCGATTCGATGTCATCTTGACCTTGGACGTTGAACGATTCTGAGGTGGGTTGTTCGATAATATGAAGCAGGATGATTTCGGCATTTGCTTTGCGGGCAATTTTTGTGGCGACTTCCAAGGCCCACGTTGCGGCGCTGGAGAAGTCGGTGGGTACGAGTATTTTTTTCATGGCATTATCATGAAGACCACCACAACTTACTCGATTCTGCTGTTACTGTGGATGGTATAAATCAATCGACGAACTGATTTTTGTCAGAACTCATTGCTGGTGTATAAGTAACTTGGGCTCTGTAAAACGCTAAATGACTACAACATGAAGAAAATTCTTCTCATCGAAGACAATGCTGAAGTGCGGGAGAATACCGCGGAAATTTTGACTCTGGCGGGATATGATCTGAAGACGGCGGCCAACGGGAAACTGGGTGTGGAGGCTGCGCAACAGGAGGCGCCTGATCTGATTATCAGCGACATTATGATGCCAGAACTGGATGGCTATGGTGTGCTTCACATTCTGAGCAAGAACGAGGCCACGGCCGCCGTACCCTTTATCTTTTTGACCGCCAAAGCCGAAAAGGCCGACCTGCGCAAAGCGATGAACCTGGGAGCCGACGATTACCTTACCAAGCCTTTTGATGACACCGACCTGCTCAACGCGATCGAAGCCCGATTGCGCAAAAGTGCGATGCAAAGGAGGTTATACGACTCCACAGCCGAAGGATTGGATGTGTTTATGAAGGACGCCAGCCGCATCCTGAACCTGAGTAACCTTGGCAAGGATAAAAAGGTCAAACGGGTTAAGAAGAAAAGCGAAATTTTCTCGGAAGGCGACGCGCCGTTGAATGTGTATTTTGTAAAATCAGGTCACGTAAAGATTTTTAAATCTCATCCCGATGGCAAGGAGCTGATCACCGCGTTAGCCAATGCCAATGACTTTTTTGGCTTTGAGCCAATCCTGGAAGGAATGCTGTATCAAGAGTCGGCGGTAGCCTTGCAGGATACAGAGCTTGTTGTAATCCCGAAACACGATTTTATAACGTTGCTGCAAAGCCCGGCTGTTTCTGCGAGTTTTATTTCATTGCTGTGCAAGAAAGTTGCCCAAAAAGAGAACCAGTTGGTGAATCAGGCCTACAACTCTGTCCGTCAGCGTACGGCCGAAGCGTTGTTGAAAACGATGATACTAAAGGATGGCGCGGAGAACATTCAAATTTCTCGCGATGATCTGGCCAAGATGGTGGGAACCGCCTCCGAATCGGTGATACGTGTTCTCTCTGATTTTAAAGACGAAGGTCTAATTGAAACAGAGGGAGGAAAAATCAAGATCAAGTCGCTGCCACGGTTGGAGAAAGTAGTGCGATGGAATGTAACGCGTTAACACAAGCCGCATCTATTTCAAGCGCATGTTTTAGAAAACGTCACCGGGGACGTGATGCGTCCGTCCTCCATTTCAATGGTGCGGTGCGTTTTTTTTGCAAATTCCTGGTCATGGGTGACGATGAGCAACGTTTGCCGATGTTCTTCGGCAAGTTGTTTGAAAATGTTAAACACAATTTCGCTGTTGTTTTTGTCGAGGTTGCCCGTAGGCTCGTCACAGAGAACAATGGCGGGTGCGTTGATCAAAGCCCGGGCAATGGCCACCCGTTGTTTTTCACCGCCCGACAATTGCCGGGCTTTTTTTTGGGCGGCGCTCTGCATGCCGAGCTGCTTCAGAATTTCCATTGCGCGCAACCGTATGGTTTCCTCGGGGACCTTTCCGAGCTTAAGCCCCGGAAGCATCACGTTTTCTAATACGGTGAATTCATTCAGGAGATAATGGAATTGAAAAACAAAACCTATTTTTTCATTGCGCACACGAGCCAGTTCTTTTTCCGTTTTGTCTTTCATGCGGTTGCCGTCGATCACCAGATCGCCTTCGTAATCCGTATCCATGGTAGACAGAATGTAGAGCAACGTCGATTTCCCGCATCCCGATTTGCCTGTAACCGAGACAAATTCTCCCTGGCGTATTTCCAAGGATATGTCCCTAAGCACGGGCAGACTCACCGGGTCGTGAAAGCTTTTGTTAATGTGTTCGGCTTGGAGTACGATACGGTCTTCCATAGGGTGGGTTATTTGCCTCTAATGATAACGACGGGATCGACCTTACTGGCTTTGCGTGCCGGCGCCCACCCGGACAGGTAGGTGGTGAGTAGGGAAAAGGACGAGCCTATAAAATAAAAGACAGGATTGTAGCTTACCGGGTAGGTCTTGAGGGTGGGCAACGAGGTGGTGTTAAACGGAATCTGATCGATGCCATACGAAAGCAGGAACCCGAAGAACAGTCCGAACGATCCACCCACGAAGCCTATCGAGAGCGCGATTGTCATAAAGATCCTGTTCACGTCCTGGCCGGAGAAGCCAGTGGCTTTTAGAATGGCGATGGAGTCCATTTTCTCATAGATCAACATATTCAAGATATTGTAGATGCCAAAGCCTGCCACGACGAGCAGCGTTATGCCTACGGCATAGGAAATAAGTGACCGTATAGAAGACCCCGTTTCAAATTGACTGTTTGAGGTTAGGATATCGTCGGCGTCCGTGCCGAACAAGGCACAGTATTCTTTTGACAGTTGTGCGGATTTTTTCAGGTCGTGCAGTCGGATGTGGAGGTCCGTAATGTAATCGCCGGGTTTGTTCAATATTTTCTGAGCCGTGGCCAGAGACGTATAACTCTGTACCTTGTCGAGCTCCGCCAATCCAGACTGAAAGATGCCAACAATCGTCAGTGCAAAGGATTGACGTTGGGCCGTGGTGACGTAGACCACGTCGCCAACGCGGGCCAGCAGTTTTGTGGCCAGTGATGTCCCGAGAATAATGCTGTTGCTTACCTCGTCCAGGTCACGGGGTTTGCCTTCGATTATATATTCATTGAAGCGAAAGACCTTGTCCTCTTCCATCACATCGATGCCGGTTAGTACGCCGGTGATGTCTACGGGGCCGTCATTAAAAAAGACCTGCGCGGTAATCTTGGGAGCCACACCTTGGACGCGGCCGTCACGGCGCAGGGTTTCGATGATGATGCGGCTATTGTAAATTTCCTGGCGGCTTGATCCGGGCTTCACGGAGCGGATAAAATTGTAGCTGTCGAGAAAGGCTGTACTGGCGTTGATGGGTTGGCGCGGGCTGGGCTTCACTTCGTTGTAGAGCCGGATGTGCGGCGTCCGGCTCAGGATCATGTCGTCGAGCATTTCGTTGAGCCCCATCATAAAGCTTAGCAAAGCAATGAACATGGTGATGCCGAATGTGACACCGGCTGCCGCCACAGACGTTTGCCGCCAGCGGGCCAGCAAAAGTGATTTCGCAATACGCAGGATGAGCCTGTAATTCATGGCAACGGTTTTTGGATGACGTCATCTTTTGAAAGGCCGCTAAGAATTTCGGCATATTGATAATCATGCGCACCTACGCTTACCTTTCGTTTTTGGCCATTGCCAAGGATGACTAGGGAATCCGACAGGAGATAGTTCCGGGGGATGGTCATTGCTTTTTCCTTGGCCCGAATAATAATATTGGCCTCGGCCGAAAGATTGGGATAGAGTGTGCCTGGCCGGGTAACAAAGTCAGCTTTGACCGTGAACGAACGCGAGGCTTCGTTCATCAGTGGTTCAATTTCCCGCACGCGTCCTTCAAAGACTTCTCCCCTGTAGCTATCCAACGAGAGGATGACACGCTGCCCGGGCTGCAATCGCGGAATATCATATTCATCAACCTTCAGCTCGAGCAAAAAGTCATCGGCATCGCCCACGATAGCGATGGGCTGCAGCGTGCTGGCCAGTTCACCTTTTTCCTTCAAGATTTTGTAGACCTTGCCATTCACCCGCGATCGGATCAGGTAGTCGTCTTCGAGTGCCGTACTGATCCGCCAGTTGGTTTTGGATTGGACGTCGGCAAATTTCAATTGCTTTTTCAGGTCCGCGAAGGTGAGTTTGGAGATTCTATAGGCAGTTGCTGCATTCAGGTAGCTGATTTCGCGTTGTTCCAAGTCAACGCGACTGCCCACCCCCTGGGTCCACAGGTTGCGCTGGCGCAGCAGCAGCAGCGAGTCGTTCACCATTGCGGCTTTGGCCAACTCCATGCTGGCCCGTCCGGCGGCAAGTTTGCTTTCGTTGGCTTTGAGGTCCTCGTATTCGGAGGCCAGCCTGGCGTTTATGGCATTGAGCGCCGACACATCATGACGAAGGCTCACCAAGGCATCTCCTCGTTTTACAATATCCCCTTCGCTCACAACAATGTCGTGGATGGTGCCGGTAACGGTGGTGAATACTTCGTATTGGTTCGTCGCTTTCACAGTTCCCGACGCATACACCGACTCGGTGATGTTCCGGACCGACGGTTTCACTTTTTCAATTTTTCCTGCGCAACTCAACATCGCTACTGCCATCAGCCCGTAGCCTTGAATGCAAGTCAGCCACCAGGCGATATGGAATCCATGCGATAAAGGGCTTTTTTGACGTCCGCATCTTACTACCGGGGGTAGGGGATGATGCAGGATGGATGTTCTCGTTGACATGGCTAAAGCTATCAAGGCGGCCGCGAACGGCGAATGATAAATATCAGGAACCAACACAACTTACGTCAGGTGGCTGGCTACTGGCCTTTCTTGTTCCGGTAAAACCGTTGCTTGACGACCTCGGCCATCAACAAGGTCTTGGTCCTTTTCGATACCGGTGTTGCCGTGGGCAGCACGCCGCAATTTTTTTCGACGGGAGGCGTTTCCCCGGTAAAATGCTCAAACAGCCACTTACGTTGGCGACACAAAAAACAACATTCACCACGCGGCATGCGTAGTGGATGTTGGTGTAAAAAGTATCCGTTAAAAACGACAAGTCTAATAGGCCGTCTTCGCGTAATCGTAAATCTTCATTTCATCGACGAAGAATTGGCGGGCGATGTTGTTGTCGTTTCCGCCTGCGATATCGGCCTGGGTTCCAAATACGGTTCCCCATCCGATATCTTGTCCGGCGGCTGCCTTTTCGCCGTTGATGTAAATGCGCATGGTGTCTTTTGTGCCGTTAATGCCGGACCAATCCCACACAGCGGCTACGTGTACCCACTGTCCGTTGTAGGCATTGAAATCCATACTGCTGACGGTCACCGTTGCACCACCCAGGACAAGATAGAAGGTCAGGGCGTTTATCAGTCCGTCTTCGTTATAATCATGGCTCATAAATCCCAAGCCGCTGAGTAAGCCGTAGGCACCATCAAAGATGCGATGCGGGTTGTGCGAATAGGCGACAGGCGATTGGTTTTGGAAGAAGTAGCATTCTATAGCGCCCTTCATAGGATCGATGATCTTTCCGGGATCGTTCAAAATGACATTGTGCACGCGTTGGGCTACACCATAGTTGCCAGGGCCGATCGTGATAGCGTTGCCCGAGACGCCCGGTTTGTATTCGCGGTTGGCCGGAATGTGGATGCCACCTCCGTCTGTGAAAAGCGACAACGCGGGACCTGCAACACTGTGCAGCACTTCCGTATCGCTACCCAGTGAGTTCCAAAAGACCAGGTGGCCCTTGCGCAACGTCACGACGAGCGGACCCTTTTCGGCACTGCCCAAATATTGCTTCAGTTCAGAGGTGCTAAACGATTCTTTGTAGGCCGGGTATCCTTTTTTCTCAACGAGTATCGCAAAATTTTCATCGCCGTCTGGCAATGTCAGACGGGACGTAGCGGCGGGGATCATTCTTTGAAGTATAGGATGGTGCGACCCATCAAAAACCGATACCTGGGCCTCCGTCAGGTTCAGCTTATTGTCCAATGTATCGTAAGCTGACACGGCGATAAGAAAATCAAAGGTCTTGATATTCTGAAAGGTGAAGGAAGCATAACCGAAAGCCTCCGGTCTGCGATCGCGCGCCGAAAGTACTTCCGGGGAAAATTCGGCGACTTTGTCTTTGCTAATGGTCAGGGCAATGTCCAGTGGATCAGCCACAAGGTATGCCCACTCGGTGTTTTCACGGGGTGTGGCGAAGATCACGTTTCCCCATTTGTCGAGCACCAGGAAATCGTATAACAAATAGTGCCCTGGCAACAACGAGATGGGTTCGCTAATAAGCCTTCCATTGAAATTGATCAGCTGCAACTTTTGCCCAACCTTCACGGGATGATGCGCAGCATCGTTCACCGTAACGTAGACGAAAGCGGCTTCCGCCAAGTCGTCTTCGGTTCGGCCACCCGTAACAGGGGCGGCCGTGTAACTAAAACTGAATTGTACCGCTTGTTCAGCGGACACGCCTTCGTCTTGTTTCTGGCAAGACAAAAGCAATAATGCACATGCCCAGCATGCAGCATGTGCAAAGTTTTGAGGTAGTCTTTTCATATGAGGTTATTTTTTGAATCAATATAGATCGAGGGAACCCACCGCGTCCAAGTGATAAATCACCAGGAGAGGAGATTTTGATCATTGCACGCCCACGGCGCCGGCCGGGAAAGGATTAGGAAGAACGGTTCTGGAAACCTGACATTAATCAGGCCCCGACACGAGATATGTCACCCTGGAATCTCCACCACGGCGTTAGGTTTGGTAACTTGAAAAACATACCTATGCGGCGTCAGAACATTGATTTACAATCCCGTCTTTCTTCGCTACGGGTTGTGCCCCTGGTGGTTTATGCGGGCGTGATCCTGTATTTTGGCAGAAATCTTTTTATTCCCATCAGTTTTGGGTTGCTCATCAGCTTTATCCTCTATCCCATTTGTCGGTGGCTCGAGTCGAAGGGATTTAACCGGATGCTGGCGATCGCTGTCTCACTTTCCTTATTGGTGATACTGGGCGTGTTGCTCGTGGTGTTGCTGGCGAGTCAGTTTATTTCCTTTTTGGACGAGTGGTCATTGCTGCAGGCCAAGTTTGATCGATCGATAAATGAGTTCAGCAAGACGCTGGCCGACGTGTTTTCGATTTCCAAAGATCAGCAGAAGCAGTGGCTTGCAAAAATTGCGGAGCAGTCGGGAAGCAATTTGCTCGCCGTTCTAAAGAACGCCATTTCGTTTTCCGCATTTTCCACAGTGCTGCTTGTGCTTATCCCCGTGTACGCAGCGCTTTTGCTTTATTACCGCCAATATTGGATGAAGGTGTTGGGCAGAATTTTTCCGCACGAACGGAGCGAAAGCCTTCGTGACATGATTGGCCTTTCCATCGGGACTTACTATAATTTTGTGAAGGGCATGGCCGTCGTTTACCTGGTGGTGGGTACACTGAACAGCATCGGGTTGATACTCCTGGGGATTCCACACGCCATTCTTTTCGGATTCATTGCCTCCATTCTCACCGTAGTGCCCTACGTGGGGATCATCGCCGGATCATTATTGCCGATGGCCATGGCGTGGATCACCTACGACTCCATCTGGTATCCTATCGGTATTGCGGGTATTTTTACGTTCGTCCAATACCTGGAGGCCAACGTTATTTTTCCGATTGCCGTGAGCAGCCGCCTGAATGTGAACACGCTGGTGATGCTGGTGGTGATCTTTGCCGGTGGAATTTTGTGGGGCGTCGCCGGCATGATCCTATTTGTTCCCTTCCTGGGTATCGCCAAACTTGTGGCGGATCATAACCCGAAATGGAAAACAGTTTCCATGCTGTTGGGGATGGAGAGTACCGAACGCAAGCGCACTAAATCTTAGTTAAGCCTGGCGTGCGTATTGCGCATGCCCATCACTTTACTGACGGACTTTAACCGACCGGGTTCAGAACAATTCTGACTGTGGTTCCCGCTCCGGGATGACTTTCGATGTCCAGATGTGCGTTTATTTTGGCCAACAGATCTTTGGAGAGCCGCAATCCTAATCCTGCTCCCTTTTCCTGTTGTGTGCCTTGGGTAGATTTGTATTGTCCTTTGAGGACGGACCTGACTTGCGCGCCAGTCATCCCCGTGCCACTGTCCTTGATTGCGATGATATTTGTGGTTTTGCCATCCCGGTACGAAGAAACAATGATATTGCCCCCGCCGGTGAACTTCACCGCGTTCGATAAAACATTCCGGACGACAATGGAAATGATGTCCGGGTCCGTAGTCACATCTTCCACACCCAGGTGAAGGTGCAGTTTAATACCCTTGTCCTGGTACGGTTTTTCATAAAGCGAAGCAATCTTGCGGATGATCTCCGAGAGGTTTACCGGCACGATAGTAGGCTTGATGCCGTCGAAGTTTGTCCGGGTCCATTGCAAGGTGGTATCCAGGACCTCCAGCAAGTTGAATGTGGTTTTGCTAAGACTTTTCATGCATTGATCGTATTCGCCCGGGGTAAGCGCTCCGATTGCCGACAAGCTGATTAGGGACAGGAGGTTGTTGAGCGGTGAGCGAAGGTCATGGCTTAGAATGGAAAGGATGCGGTTCTTGTTCTCATTCATCCGCTCCAGCTCCTTTTCTTTCGTAATTTCCTCGTGCACGTTGGAGAAAGCCACTAAGTTGAGCGAACCCCCGACCGACGATTTTATTTCATACCACTGTTCGCCTTTTGTTAGCGTGTGGATACAAGCCTTCATTACAGCCTTGCCGTTCGGATCACGTTGTCCTGAACGGGAGAGCTCGGTCCACTCTGCAATCACTTTCTCGCGATACACTTCGTCCGGGTAAGCTTTCAGAAACCAGTCGTCGAGGGTGGGAATATCGTGGCACGAGTAACCGATCTCTTCTATGAACGCCTTGTTTACAAACAGATTTTGTCGTTGTTCGTTGCGCCAATCCGACACTAGGAATGGAAAGGGCAAAAGGTTCAACAGCTTTTCCATGGCGATCTCGCTCAAGCCTGGCAGGGTGTTTACTATTTCCATAGATTATCGATATTTCTTTACAAAAGGTATCGCCAGCAAGGTAGCGGCCAGAGGGAATGAATAAACGAAGAAATGTCACGCTGAAAAATGAGTTTTGTCATTCGACAATCGGGGTAAACCCGCCGGCGGGGTAGGGTACCTCAAGAAGGTATTTTCAGGGCTTGGCCTGAGCGTTTGCCTGTTTGGCAGCCTCGGCTTGCTCTTTCTCCAGCTTTTTAAAATACTTACGGAAGAGAAAATTGGTTTTCAGCGCTTCCATATTTTGGTTGAAGCGGCCCATACCTTGTTCGAGATTCAAGGCGCTATTCATCAGACTTTTTCTAAAAACCGTGTCGTTTAGCAAAAGTCCGGCCGTCCCTTCGCCATCGCCTACGTGGTCAACCACGGTTTTCAGATCTTTCATCATGTCGGCAGTCTTGTTGCTGGCCATTTGGATCTGCTGGAGTGATGCGGCGAGTTGATTCGACAGGGTGGTGTCGGTAAAAAGGCGGTTGGCCAGGCCGTTTCCACGTTCCAGCTTCAAGGCCAGTTGCTTAGTGGTGGCGGTGAGTTCGGCCGTGTTGGTGCCCGCTCTCCTGAAATCTTTGACGGCCATTTTCAGATCGCGCGTTATGGCGGTGTCGGATAGCAGCGTCCACAGGTTTTCACTGGTGTTCAGTTTGGTAGTGATCTCATAGAGATTTCTTGATATTTTTTCGATGTTGGTGTTGGTTGTGTTTAGCGTGCGCAGCATCTCGTCGGTTTCCACCGGACGCCTCGATTGTATGATGCTGCCTTCTTCCACGACCGGCGCAGAACCGGGCACGGAGTTGATGTTCACCAGCTTATTTCCCATCAAACCATCGGTGCCAATGGAGGCGACCGCATTTTGTTTGATATACGATTTCATTTTCGCATCAATGGTCATCACAACATGAATGGCCGTGTCATTGGTGAGGCTAATGGATTTGACCGTGCCCACATCCATGCCTTTGAAGCGGACGTTGTTGCCCGTTACCAGCCCGTTCACGTTGCTGACCACGGCCGTGATGGTGATGGTGGATCCCAGCAAGTTTCTGTTCTTGCCGATCATGTAGAGCATGAGGACCAGAAAGGCAAGTCCGCCCAATACCAGCAGGCCCACTTTAGTGTTTTCTATACCTTTATTTCTCATATATCAATCGAAAAATTCTTTGATTCTGTCATCCTGCGATTGTCGTAACGCTTCATAGGTGTTGTCTGCATAACACAGTCCGTCAATGAGCATGACTACGCGGTTGGAGGTGATGCTGATGCAGTGCATGTCGTGCGAAATGATGATCGATGAAGCGTTGTATTTTTGCTGCACTTTCACGATGAGGTGACTGATTTCCCGGGCGGTGATTGGATCGAGTCCCGTCGTCGGTTCGTCGTACAGAATAATTGCCGGCCGCAGAATAAGGGTGCGGGCCAGGGCGACGCGTTTGCGCATGCCGCCCGAAAGTTCGGAGGGCATCATGTCGATGGTGTGTGCCAAGCCCACGTCGGTCAGGGCTTCGATGATTGCCGCTTCCGTTCCTTTTTGTCGTTGCTCGGCGCTCCAATGGCGGCGCAAAGGAAACTCGAGATTCTCTCTCACCGTCATCGAATCGTACAGCGCATTGCTTTGGAAGAGAAATCCAATCTTGGCGCGAAGGTTGTCCAGGTCGTCGATCGACATTTCATCGATGTTTTCATTCAGGACCGTGATATTACCCTGATCCGAATCGATGAGGCGAATGATGCACTTGATGAGAACCGATTTGCCCGATCCGGATTTACCCAGGATGGCTAGGTTCTCGCCGGTTTGCAGAGACAGGGAAAAGTTTCGAAGCACATGGTTTTCTCCGAACGACTTATGCAGATTCTTCACCACGATGACGGGAGCAGCGTTCATAGCGATCAGGTTAAGCCTAGAAGGTCTATGATCTGAACGGCCACGAGGTCGATGATAAAGACCAGTAATGAAGCAACCACCACGGCCGAATTGGCCGACTGACCTACGCCCTCGGTTCCCTTGGTGGAATTGAATCCCTTATAGCATCCTACAATGCCGATGGCGAAGCCAAAAAAGAAAGTCTTCACGATAGAGGGAACGACATCGCCGAAACTCAGCGCATTAAACACCTGTGTCCAGAACAAATGCCAGCTCACCTGTCCCCGGATGTTCACGCCGAGAAAGCCGCCGTATAAGGAAATGGCATTGGACAAGTTGGAGAGGATGGGGAGCATCAAGGTGGTCGCCAACACCCGTGTAACTACCAGGTAGCGGAACGGGTTGGTGCCGGAAACATCCATAGCATCGATCTGCTCGGTAACGCGCATCGATCCCAATTCGGCGCCCATGCCTGACCCGATCTTGCCGGCGCAGATCAGGGCGGTGATCACCGGAGAGATCTCCCGCACCAGCGAAACCGAAACCATTGAGGGCAGCAACGATTGCGCACCAAACTCCACCAGGGTCGGACGCGATTGAATGGTGAGCACAAGGCCCATAATGAATGCCGTGATGGCCACTAGCGGCAGCGATTTGTAGCCCACCCAAAAACATTGGCGAAAGAATTCTTCATACTCCTGGCGGGGTTTGAAAAGCTCTTTAAAAAAGCGCCCGGTGAACAACGCAATGCCCCCGGTTTCTTTTAAAAAGGGAGAGCGCGCTATGTTGAAAGGAGATTTCATAAATCTTGATAAGGTCAAAGATGGAACACGGCGAAGAAGAACGGGCTGACGTACATCAGCTCGCTTTACTGACAATTGTCAGCCCTCCTGATGTGGTCGGGGCGCTCATTCGAGCGAACAACTCCACGTGGGAATATCCACATGATTCACCACATCTTCGGTCATGCTGCCAACCATCGCATGCACAAGGCCCTTCCATGCGTGCGTTCCCATGGCGATGGCGTCGGCGTGTATTTCCTTCGCAAAATGCGCAACGCCTTCCTGTACGGTGTAATCGGAGCGGATGTTTAGGGTATAATTTGTGAGACCCGATGCGTTAGCATAGTGTTGCAACGTCTCCTGTAAGGTGGGGTCGGGTGTGAAAAGCAAAGGCGTGTTCACATGGAGCAAATGAAGCCGCGCATCGAAAAATGCCTGCAATTTTTTTACTTCCCCGGTCAATCGTTTGCTTTCGTATCCGGGGTGGACGGTGAAGACGATATCCTTTATGGGTCCCGACGGTGCCTTGCGAAGGGCCATCACCGGAACACTGGCGTAGCGAACCACCTTTTCGGTGTTAGAACCCCATTTGGACCCTCCCGATCCTTGCGTACCCATCACCACCAGGTCGATGGCTTCCTCGCGGACGTATTTTTCAATTTCATGGACGATGGTGCCTAGGTGATACTTGAATTTTACAGCCAGGGTCATCGGCGAATGCTTCTCCCATAGTTTCTGAAACTTTTCCCGGGCTTCCTTTTCCATTTGTTGCAGGAACGTGGGGTTGAACATGTAGGAGGTCGACACCGACGGAATTCCTTGCAAAAAGGTGAGGTCGAGTACGTACAGCACGTGCAATTCACCTTTGCTTTGCAGGGCCAGTTTTACGGCAAACGAAAAGGCTTCTTCTGCAGAAGCCGAGAAATCGCAGGGTACAAGAATACGTTGCATGTTTTTCTTTTTTGTTGGCAATCTACCGGGATAGGCGCCGGGGGCGACTGATCATTGTCCTGTTGATGGAATGATTTTTGTCAGGTAAAAACGAAGGCGCCGAGGTTATCTTCATAGCAAAATTCAACCGCGATGAAAAAGATCAATCGGCAATCAAAGCTTTTGTTTTTTCTCTACGGAATGGCGATCCTGCTGTTCTGTCATCACTACATTATACGACCGATACTTCTGGACTGGGGCGCACCACAAATTATCCGGGAACTCTCGCTGCCAGGGGACACGTTTACGCAAGGGCAACATCACACGCGTGCCATTCTCGTAAATGCTACGCCGGAAGATCTTTGGCCGTGGCTATTGCAGATGGGGCAGGATCGTGCGGGATTCTACAGTTATCAATGGCTTGAAAATCTCTTTGGTGCGGGAATGAAAAACACATACGAGGTGAAGCTGGAATTTCAACGGCAGCGGCGTGCTGGCGATACCATCTGGCTCGCCAGCCAGCACCGGTGGAAGGCCAAAGGGTTTCAGCGCGTGGCCGAGATCACGCCGTTACGCTCCTATGTTATGGTAGGCGCCGAAGACTACCGACGGATCGAAGCCGGGCAAAAGGCATCCGGTTCGTGGGCGTTTTATCTTTATCCTGCCAGTGCCACACAAACTTGGCTGATCGCGCGCTCATCAGATACCAATATCTCCCCCGTCAATAAGGTACTGCGGTATTTGGCATTCGAAGTGCCGCATGCCATCATGGAGATAAAGATGCTGAAGACGTTGAAGCGTTTGGGGGAAGGCGCGCATCCCGTCGACAACCCCTATGAGTCGTGCGTGGACCCATTGGTTTCGCGTGGAGGCACGCCTATCCTTATCCTTATAAACTTCTCAGGCAAAGAGCACCAGGAAGAAAGAACGATCAGCACCCTTTATTTGGAAGGGTCTAGAACCAAATTCAAAAAGAATATAAAAAGACGCTGGTCTAAGATCATCCGCCTGTATGACGATTGTCAGAAAATGGGACGCGTCGGCATTGTTCTTTTGTATGGGCAATACGCCAAGGAAATGTCTCATCAACTATCAAAATTACCATGAACACGATCGTCGTATATTATTCCTTTACCAACAACAACGAACAGCTGGCAAAGCTTCTCCAGGAAAAGCTGCACTGTGACATCCTGAAAATTGAGACGGTCCGGAAACGTACGGCCATGTCCATTTTACTCGATGTTGTCTTCCGCCGTAAGCCCGCGATCCAGTCACATGAGCTGTCGATGGCTCGTTACGACCGGTTTATATTCGTGGCACCGGTTTGGGCTGGTAGAATTGCGTCGCCCCTAAGAACATTTTTGCGCGAGGAAAGTAATTTCATCGTGCACTACGCTTTTATTACCCTATGCGGCGGCGGACAACATAGCCAGCGCCGGAAATTGGAAAACGAACTCACCGCGATTCTTGAAACCCCGCCTGAAAATGTGACGGAGTTGTGGGTGAAGGATGTCTTGGAAACAAAAACCATGGACACGGCGAAATTCACTTCCGCCTACCGGGTCGAGCCGAAAGATTTTGAACACTTCGCGGGCAAAATCAACGAGTTTATAATCCATCCTACGGTCCTCGCCTCCTAAGGGAGCTGGCCCGTACATTGGCGCAGAAACTATTCGTAATAGTCCGTCGTCAAAGCCTTGATGTTGCGAATATCGTGGGCGATGGCGGCTTTGAGGGCGCGCCGGGTTTCGGTGCTCCCTGTTTTGCTCAATGCGTCCAACAGCGACTGTTTGTCGTGCAGCGTGCCGATAGATTCCTGCAGCGTGTCATAGAAGGCGATTTTTCGTTTTTTCAGACGGTTCATCGCTTGCGAGATATACAACACGGTCTTGATGGATTTCCGCGTTTTATGAATTTCCTTTGACGAGAGCCGGGGGTAGAGTTTGGCCCGGATTTCTTTTTGCAAATGTTTCAGGTGTCGGCGGAGATCTTTTTTGTGGACCTTACCCAGGAAGGCTTTGATTTTTTTTGTTTGTTCGTCAATGTCGTGCACGAAGCAGGGGACTTTCGATTCGAAATCCTTTAATTCCTGGCCGTTGGTTTGTGGCAGGTCGATTTTTTCTCCCGCATAGTTGGACAGCAGCGCGTTAAACACCTCGGATTTGCGTATGGCGTCGGCGTTTCGGAATACGGCACGGAAAGGAATAAACTGTTGATGTGCCTTGAACCTTTTCCGGCTGCATCCGGCGATCACCTGGAGGATGGCCTTGATCTTTTTGATGTCGACACGTATCTCATGTACAACTTCCGGATCGGGATTGCCTCCATAGGCCTCCAGGTGTACCTTCAGTGCCTGGAATTGTTTGCGCGCAAACTTGTTAAACCGTTTCATTCTCCTTCACCGCTACATCACGGGCTCGATAAAGGTGAAGAGCGCGGCCTTGTATTCCGCGAAATGTGTATTGAACGATCCCATTTCACCCATCAACAGATCGTGCTCCGTGAAATATTCTGTTTTTGTTTCATCATGGGTCTCCAGCATGTCGGCAAGCTGCTTTTCATGCTGCCGGAGTTTGTGGTTCAATGTATCGACCACTTCACCCCGGTAATAGATCAACAGATTTTGGAAATGGTCGAGCTTCTTCTTGTCGTCGGCCGAGGAAAACCGCGGCGCATATTGGTCCAGTAATTTTTGAAAGAACATCAGTTCTCTTTTCCAGAGCACGGAAGCCGACAGCCATTCGAGCGTGTTTTTGTGTTTATCCAGCAAACCGGGTTGCAGGATATATTGATCGGTGATGGAGATGGGATTGATCATATGGCAATTGGATTTTTTTATAAAGATGAATGCAAAGGCGCTATAATACCCTGACGATAATCAGGTCGAAGAACTGATCTCCATCAGATTCTCTTAACCGGTCTATGAATACGTTTGTTCACCCGTTCACCGGAACATAAGCGGGAGAAAATGAAAAAAATCATCATACCCTTTAGCCGGTTGTTCATGCGCGATCTGGCACAAGTAGGAGGAAAAAATGCTTCACTAGGTGAAATGATCCATGCCTTGGCGCCCCTTGGCGTACAGGTCCCAGATGGGTTTGCCATTACGGTAGAGGCCTATAACGAATACCTTTCCTTTAACGGGTTGGTGAAGCCCTTGCAGGAAACCTTAAGCATGCTTGATAGAAAAACATTGTCCAACCTCGCTGTGGTGGGGAGTACGTGCCGCGAATTGATGTCGCAGGGGATTATTCCCGAGAGAATTGAAAAAGAAATCCGCATCGCCTATAACCATCTGATGGAACAAGGGCTCAACCCGCACCTGGCTGTAAGAAGCAGTGCCACGGCTGAGGATTCGCCGACAACGAGTTTTGCGGGACAGCATGAATCGTTCCTTAACATTTCAGGCTCGAACAATGTGCTCGCGGCCGTAAAACAATGTTACGCGTCGTTGTTCAACGACCGCGCTATTAAATACCGTATCGACAACGGGTTCACCGATATGCAGGTGGCTCTCAGCGTCGGCGTACAGGTAATGGCCCGATCAGACAAGGGTAGTGCAGGTGTGGTCTTTACGATTGAACCCGAAACCGGCAACGAAAATCTCATCTATGTCACTGGCGCCTGGGGCCTTGGCGAAAGCGTGGTGCAGGGTGGGGTGAACACCGATGAATTTTATCTCTTCAAGCCTGCCTTGCGCGAGAACAAGCAAGCGATCGTTTACCGCACACTCGGCGCCAAGCAGGACATGGTGGTTTACAGCGACGCGTTTGGAAAAACAACGGCATGGCAGGAAACCACACCCGCTTTAAGAGACCAGTTTGTGCTAAGCGACACCGACGTCTTGCAATTGGGGAAGTGGTGCCTGGCCATTGAAAACCACTATGGCATGCCAATGGACATCGAGTGGGCGAAGGACGGCGTGTCAGGAAAACTGTACATCGTTCAGGCCCGTCCGGAAACTGTGCACTCGCAACACCGGAAAGTGGTGCTCAAAGAATATTCGTTGACCACAACGGCAAAACCGCTCGTGACAGGGAAAGCCGTGGGTCGTGCTATTGTCACAGGCAACGTTGTGATAGTGAAGTCGCTGGCTGACGGGGGCAAGGTGCAAGCGGGCGACATCATCGTAGCCGACATTACCAATCCCGACTGGAACGCGTTGTTGCGAAAAGCCGTATGCATCGTCACCAACAAAGGTGGCCGCACCAGCCACGCCTCCATCGTGGCCCGCGAGTTGGGTATCCCCGCCGTGGTCGGCACACAGGCCGCTACCGAAAAACTGGTAGACGGACAAACCGTCACCGTCTCATGTGCCGATGGAGATGAGGGCAGCGTCTACGATGGTAAGTTGACCTGGGAAGAAAAGGAAGTGCCCGTGGCAGCGTTGTCCCATACGGCCACCCGGCCCATGCTCATCCTGGCCGATCCGCAAAAAGCGCTGGAGTATGCCACTTATCCCAACCGTGGCGTCGGTTTGCTGCGCATGGAATTTATGATCAGCAACACGTTGCAGGTTCATCCCATGGCGTTGGTCAATTACAACAGCCTGCCCGATGATAGTGTAAAAAAACAGATCAACGCACTCACGCGACACTACACCGACAAGCAACAGTTCTTTGTGGACCGGCTGGCCGAATCCATGGGGCTGGTGGCTGCTGCGTTTTATCCGAAGGATGTCATTGTGCGCATGAGCGATTTCAAAACGAACGAATATGCGAAACTGTTAGGCGGGGCCATGTTCGAGCCCCAGGAAGAAAACCCTATGCTGGGCTTTCGCGGCGCCAGCCGCTATTACAACGATCGCTACCGCGCCGGTTTCGGTCTGGAATGTAAGGCAGTTAAAAAAGTGCGCGAGCAAATGGCGCTCACCAATGTGAAGGTCATGATTCCGTTTTGCCGTACGCTCGAAGAAGCCCGGAAGGTGTTGGCGACGATGGCCGACTTTGGGCTGGAACGAAGCGTCAACGGCCTGCAGGTTTATGTGATGGCCGAAATTCCCAGCAACATTTTGCTGGCCGGGAAATTTGCAAAGCTGTTCGATGGATTTTCCATTGGATCAAACGACCTCACCCAACTTACTCTGGGGCTCGATCGCGACTCCGCCATCGTCAGTCACCTTTTTAACGAAAACGACGAAGCTGTAACACACCTCATCAAAACCCTGATCGACGCTGCCCATGCTGAAGGGGTAAATGTAGGTCTGTGTGGCCAGGCGCCTAGCGACTATCCGCAGTTTGCCCGTTTCCTGGTGAGCTGTGGTATCGATTCCATTTCTTTTAATCCGGATGCACTGATCCGCGGCATTCAGAACATTGCCGAAGCCGAGAAAAAGGAAGAACCACTTTTGCTCGACAACCAATGAGCGGCCATAACCGGGCGAATTGAAAAATTAAACAGACGACAAAAACGAAAACCGTCATGAAGCTGAACAAAGAATGGCATGAGCACCATCCGATGCCCAAGAACCCCACCCTGGAACAACGCATACAATGGCACGTAAGCATGCAAAGGCTTGCGGGTGCCGGGAAGTTCCGGAGTCCATTCTGAATGTACTCAAAAAACGAAAGATCAATTTCAAGGCGGCCGGGCAAAGATAGGCGGGGCGATTTTAAAGATTTAGTCCTGGCGGTATTTCGCGAGGCGCATCCTAGGGCGCCGTTAAAGGTTTTTTTTGGGGTTGGATTTCGGGTTCTATTTGGGGCCAAACAAATGGTTGGGGCTCCTCCGGTGGCACGGTATCCGGAAGCTTGCCAGGCTGAGGAACCTCGATCGGGCCTTTATCTCGTTTTCCGGTAGGATAGAAAAATGACGGTGTATCCGTTTAGGTTAGCGCGGCGACAACAATAGTGGGTTTCATCGTGACCTTGGCCTTGATGGAGTTAGTGATCAAACAAGCCGATTCGGTTTTGATGAGAACGCGCAGGGCACGATCGCGGTCTTTTTCATCGGCGATCACCAGGTAGGGTTCTACCAGCACCTCGGTCATCAGATACTTGCCGTCAACCTGATCCAGTTTGCCCTGGGCATCGCACCGGAACGATTTGAAATCAAGCTTGGAATTTTCGGCAACGGATAAGAACGTGGTCATAAAGCAACTGCTCACCGCCGCGGTAAACAGATGTTCAGGCGACCAGATGCCCGGTATGCCGTTGGGAAACTCGGGTGGCGTGGCCACTTCAATACACATGGTTTCGGGCCGGTTGTTTTTCAGTTCGGGCGAACACATCATACCCTTGCGATCTTTGTCCCACGTGACGTTTACATGGTAGAAATGTGCTTCCATGACGAATTTAATTTTATGATCAAACTTACGTCTCCGCTGGCGCATGGTGCCTGACAGATGTCAACACCGTGTCTGACAAATATCATAGCGACGTTGCCCAGTATTTCGTCTTTTTGAGCTCACTTGCATAGGCATGAACAAAAACTATCCGGTTATATTTTTTGCCGGCCTCCTGTTTATCTTCCTGGGAGGCGACGGTTGCCGCTCGCAGCGAAGCCAAGGGATTCCCGCGGCACTTCAGTCTGTCATTGACCCACGCCAACCTGAGTCCGTCGCCATCGACATGCCGGAGGACCCAACGGATTCAGTCTATTTGGATCTGACCTGGAGGCATGCCGTGATGTCGTTCTACCATCAGCGAGACTATGCACCCGCCTGGTCCCATAACCAGGCAAATACGGGCTCGAGCGACTCCATGGTCTGGATCATAAGGAACGCCCGTTATGCGGGACTGCATGCCGCTTATTACCGTTTTCAAGAGATCACCTCACGACACACTGTGCGTACACCAGAAAATTTGATGCGGACCGATGCGTTGCTGACCGATGCTTTTTTGAGTGTGGCCTCCGATCTGAAATACGGGCGAAGCCCATCGCCGCCGGCTAAGGATTCGCTCCTGGTGTCATTACTTCAACGTGCTTTGGTGCAGCGAGCGTTGGTGGGAATCCTGACGAGCCAGGAGCCACGTTGTTCGGGCTACTGGGATTTGAAAAAAGCTTTGCGAACCCTGCTGGATACCGCCAGGGAAGATGTGGCAGGGGAGAGGCTTGCTGGTGAAGTGAAGTATGCGCCTGCCACCGATGCGACGGTGCGATTGCTGGCCGTCAATCTGGAACGGTGGAGAACAGTATGCACGTACCCGGAAACGCCGCGGTGCATCCGGATCAATATTCCTTCGTTCATGCTCGAAGTGATCGATGATGATTCCGTTGTGCTGGAGTCGCGCGTGATCGTGGGGGCACTGAAGACCCCAACGCCGGAATTGTCAAGTCGCGTGGACTGTGTTATTTTTTATCCCTATTGGCACGTGCCGCGGAAAATTTCGGTCGAAGAGTTTTTACCGGCCATAAAAAACGACACCTCTTTCATCGGACGCAATAATTTCGATGTGCTCGATCGTGCCGGCAATGTACTATCCACTGACAGTATACCCTGGAAAAAATTCAGTAAGAACTACTTTCCTGTAGTGTTGCGCCAACGCGATGGCTCCGAAAATTCGTTGGGAATTGTCAAATTCAATTTCGATAACCCGTATGCTATTTTCCTGCACGACACGAACGCGAAGAGACTATTCAAAAGCAAGACGCGGGCCTTCAGCCATGGTTGCATACGCATGGAGCGCGCGCTGGAGCTGGCAAAATATTTGATGGGTAGTGAGAGTGAAGAAGGCGGTGATGAAGCGGATAGGATCATCAAACAGCGACAGCGCCGAAGTATCTCGCTCGCCCATCCCATTATGTTACAAGTGTGTTACTTCACATGCGAGGTTAAAAACGGTCGCCTCCTGCAATATCCCGACCTCTATGGACGGGACCGTGGCTTGGAATCTTTGCTGTTCGCGGATCTTACTTTTTAAATAAGGCACACTTTACAGCTTTCCGGTCCGGTCTTTTTATGACGTCCCTATAAGTAGAAGCGAAATCCATTGTGAAAAGTAATACCGTTTCCGTAAGACGGGCCGTCCTCCAGCTTTTCAGCATACGCATTGCAGTGGGCATATCCCACGCTAAAAAAATAGGAAATCAACACGTGTGAATTGCGGGCAATAAAGAGTTCTCCACCCGCGTCGCCCGTGACGCCAGTGATCCGTTTGGCGTTGGTGAAACTTTGATTCGGGTCGATAAAGAATGGTCCTGCTTCAAAGAAGGCTCTGCCGTTTCCCATCATACGGGTGTTGTAGACCAGGAGTGTGGTATAGACCGGATATTTGGTCCAATGATGTCTTTTGACCCTGTACATTTCAAACCAATTCATGTTGCTCTTCAGTCGGATACTTAGTCGTTTATTCCAGAATGCTGGTGTGCTGGCTTCCAGACCCACCCCCCAGTCAAGACCTTGCTGGTTGATGCTGGCGCCAAAAGAGAATCGGTTTACACGCGCGGATAGCGCGGGGTCTGCTTCCTGAGCATGCGTATATTGACAGGTTAAGGCAAGGAGTGTAAGGACGAGAAGGGCTGTCGGTTTCATGGTGTTGTGGATTTTAGAGTTATTCGGCCTGCAATTCATGTTTTTTGAAAGGTATGGCCTCTGCGTAGGCCACTGCCCCGGTGCATTCTTACAACACCGGTTAACATTTACGTTATCTGCCCCGAAAGTGCAACCCTTTTTTGAGGCGTTGAATGATAAGCATCAGGGCGGCAATTGATTATCCTCATGGCAAAGTGACTTGGGCATGCAGGAGGTCGATATGCCTGATAAGGCTTTCTATTCCCCCGAATTTTGGTTAGTTTACAAGTCACCTCCCCTACAAATGGATCACGCGAAAGTCATATCATTGGAAAGTGAGGCCGGTTTCCGTGTGTTGTTTGAATGTGCCACCATCGGCATCCTGGTAATTAACCAGGCGGGCAGCATTGAACTTTCCAACCCCTGTGCCGAAAAGCTCTTTGGCTTTGAACCGGCCGAACTGATCGGCAAACCAATTGAGACATTGATCCCGGAAAGCGCGCGGACAAACCATCATCACCATCGTGCCAACTATTTTTCAAAACCCAAAGCCCGGCCAATGGGACTAGGGATGGAGCTCTACGCCCGCAAAAGCAACGGCGAAGTTTTTCCGGTAGAGATAAGTCTGGGCCACTACGAACTGGAGGGCGAGCCCCTTGCGGTTGCCTTTGTTACTGACGTTACCACTCAGGTGAAAGCAAAAAAGATTGTCGCCGAACGAGAAGCATGGTTTCGCAACATGGCCGACAACGCACCGGTAATGATCTGGGTATCCGGCACCGATAAACAGTGCACCTATTTCAATAACACCTGGCTTCAATTTACCGGGCGGTCTTTGGTCCAGGAGCTTGGCGATGGATGGACAGAAGGTGTACATGCCGACGATCTTGAACCGACCTTTAAAACTTACGTGGAAGCATTTGATCGGCGCGACCCGTTTGTCATGGAATATCGACTCAGGCGGGCCGACGGGCTATACCGTTGGATCCAGGATTCCGGAAAGCCGACGTATGCCGACGACGTCTTCACCGGATACGTCGGATCCTGCAGCGACATCCATGAGCAGCGGGCCATCACCAGCGAGCTGGAAATGCTGGTACAAAAACGGACCACCGAATTATATGAGGCCTTGGGCCGAGAGAAGGAAATGAACCAATTGAAATCGCGGTTCGTATCCATGGCCTCCCACGAGTTTCGTACGCCTCTCAGCGTTGTGCTTTCAAGTGCTTCGTTGATCGAGCGGTATTCCGATGGTGAGAATAACGGGCATGTGACAAAACATATCCACCGCATCAAATCATCGGTCGGCAACCTTACCAGCATTCTCAATGACTTCTTATCACTCGATAAACTGGAGCAGGGAAAGGTAGAAATGGAATGGAGCGAGTTCGACATCGTGCACTTCATGCAAGATGTGATCGAAAGCGTCCAGCTTCTTCAAAAGAGCGGTCAAACCATAGACTTCACGCACGCCGGCGACACCACCGTCACCATCGACCAGAAGAAGCTTCGGTATGTCCTGGTGAATCTCCTTTCCAATTCGATGAAGTATTCTCCGGAAGGGAAGCCAATACATTTACAATCAGGGAATGAATCGGGCGTATTGAGCATTGTTGTCCGCGACAATGGAATAGGGATACCGGAGGATGAACAACAGCATCTGTTCGATAAGTTTTTCAGGGCCAGGAATACCGGAGAAATTCAAGGCACCGGTCTAGGTCTCACCATCGTAAAACGATATGTTGAATTGTTGGGGGGAACTGTCGGCTTTGTCAGCAAAGAGCGTCTGGGTACTACTTTTTCAATCACCATCCCACTGTCATGAAAACAGTATTGTTTATCGAAGACAATCTCGATATCCGCGATGTTAGTCCCGAAAAGCGTATGTTCGAATATGGAATATAGCGGGAAAGATACTGCAAAGGAAAAGGGCAATACCTGACAATGATCAGCTTTTTTATAAGGTGTCCATCTCGGTACCGAAAAAACAAGTGACGTTTTAATGCAAAAAAGACTGCTGCAGGCCAGGGTGTCATGATCGAAATCATTTTTAGTGGTAAGCTTCCTCATGTGTTCGCGCGATGCTACAGGCTACTTTTATTAAGAAAACACGGTCTATATGTCAGTAAATTATACAACGCTTTTGGCAGGGCTGCTGCGGCAGCTTGAACGGATGCCATTACAGGAGAAGAAAAGAGTATTTGTGGGCTTCGATGGCTTTATAGATACTGTTAAGAAAGCTGTAAAACAAAGAAAGGCTAACCAGGCCACTTGTTTCGAAACGCTGGGAGAATTTTCGGATCGCATACGCGCCGCCACTGGCCGCAGCGGTCAGATCGAAATGTTGACCGAACGGGTTAAGCTGGGTGGCAATGCCCCGATTCTATCCAACGCCCTGGGACGGCTGGGTATAAAAAGCTGCTGCCTGGGGAGCATGGGATTTCCTGAAAAACACACCGTGTTTTTGAAACTAAGCGACCAGTGTGAGGTGATGAGCGCGTTAGACCCCGGCCAGAGCGAAGCGATAGAATTTAGCGACGGTAAAATGATTTTTTCCGAGTTGAGCGTTTTTGACCGCTACGATTGGGCCTACATTGTAAAAACCATTGGCTTGGAGAAGGTCAGGCACGCGGTGCTCGGCAGCGACCTGCTGGCTTTTGTAGACTGGGCCAACCTGCCGCATGCCAGCGACATTTGGCAGGGCGTGCTGCAAGACATCATAAAACCTTCGCATAAAAGAGATTTTCTTTTCTTATTCGATCTCTGTGACCCCTCAAAAAAAACGCCTGAGGAAATAGAGGAGGTGCTGGACTTGATAAGCTGCTTCTCACACTATGGAAAAGTGACCCTGGGTCTGAATGAAAATGAAACCTTTCGGATCTGGTGCGCCCTGCACGGCATTGACAGTACAGAGGCCGCGAAGAAAAATGCAATACCCTCATTGATAGAGGCCGGCGACGCCTTATACAAAACGATGCGCATCGATTACCTGCTCGTTCATCCCATCGACCGCACGCTCGTGTACCGGAAACATGAAGTGCGCGAACTACTGGGCAGGCTGGTAACGCAACCCAAGGTGCTTACTGGCGGAGGCGACAACCTCAACGCTGGCTACTGCCTCGGGCAACTTTGCGGATTTTCTATCGAACATTGCATGCTGCTGGGCATGGCCTCATCGGGTGCCTACATCGAAAACGGGGAAAGCCCCGACCTGGCTGCCATCGAGCGGTACATACGCATATGGATGTCGGAACTGGGGCAACACGAAGAAAAGCTTCCGCGCACGCTGGCACTGGGTCATGGTATCATTGATCTCAATCTAAATAAACGCTGCCGATAGCGTCGTAAAAAAAAATACTCGATCGTCGTGGCAAGCTTGGGTGTATGCTGGGGATTGGACAAAGGCTTTACGTATAAAACCAACCCATATATGAAAGCAAGACTGATCTTCTTTTGATCTCATGCGTGGTGCTCGCACTCCGGCGTGGAGCAGATCGTGCACTGTGAAGTGGAAATGTACTGAATCGCGAGTCGAGATTCCACCCATAAAAAAAACAGCGTTGCCTTTGTGATAAAAAGCACCGCTGTTTTTTTTATGACCGGACCGGTCATCTCACGGCATCTCCTTCAGCGCATAGGTCCAGACCGGATAGGAAGTATGGTTCACAACATCCTCCGTAATGTTGGTGTTGAAAAGGTGGGCTAGTCCTTTGCGGGCGTGTGTCGCCATGGCCACGAGGTCCATCTTTTCACGGATGGCGAAATCGATGATACCCTCCTCTTCCGTAAAGTAGTTTTTGAAATAGGTTTTGCAATTTTTGAGCTGATATTTCTTTATAAATTCTTCCAAGGCCTCCTTGGCTTCCGCATCCCGTTTGAAGTGCGCGGGTGTGTTCACATATAGAACGTGCAGCGTCGCGCCGGAGAACTCCTGTAAGACTTTTAACTTTGTTATGAAATCAGATTCGTTCAGCGCTAAGTTCGTGGGCAACAGGATATTTTTTAGCGAAGCCATGGAGATTGCTTTGGGAACGCACAACACAGGCACAGGCGAATGCCGCACCACCTTTTCGGTTACTGAGCCGATCAGGATTTCCGTCAACCCCGAACTGCCCGACGTCCCCATCACCACCAGGTCGACGAGCTTGTCGTGAATGGTTTGCTTGATGGTTTCGAGCACGTTGCCCATTTCAATTTGCAACTTTACCGGGATGCTGGCAGGCACCTTTTGCATCATACGCTCAAATTCAGTTTTGGCATCATCTTCCATTTGTGTGATTAGGTCGCCGGTGTAATTTATCGGTGCGCCATAGTAGGGATCAGACACAACCGGGAAGTAGATCACGTGTAATACCGTGATCTCGCCCTTTGATTTTGCGGCAATTTCCGTAGCCACCTGGAACGCATCGCGCGCGGGTTGGGAGAAATCGCAGGGAACAAGTATCTTTTTCATATTTTTTTTTCGAAATGTATATAGCGACAACACGGCGGGTACTGACGATTGTAGGGATTTTTACTGATTGTTGTCAGCTTTTGCGCCGACCTGACAATCGTCATAACAGGCGCCACCCGACGACCCTATTTTTGTGGAATAATCAACTGCACAATGGAATTTCGAATACCTGTTCAGCTGAGCGTACTCGGTGGATACCGCTGGCACTCTCGGATGCTGAAACAATGAATGGACGGGTATCATAACCGCCATGAATGGAAGCGACAGTGAGACCTTGGTGAAGCAAGTGGAGGACCGTGATTGTTCCTACGTTCCGGAGGAAATCTGCCTGGACAAAGCCTGGAATTGGATGCAACGCGACAAGAGAGCGCTGATGCTTGTAGGCACGAGCCAACAACTGAACGGAATTCTCGACGAAGAGAACTCGTGGAATTCATCCAGCTCCACGCGGGAGACAAGTGATTCTGTTCGTCACCACGTCCCCCAAACCTTAGCAGCAATCGAAATCAGCGCGATGATGAGAACGATGGTCAGCAGAATGTATTTGGTGTGAACTTTCATAAGATTTTAGTTTACGTTACCGGTTTTCGAACAACCATTTTAGTGGCGAGACCTTAGGCGTATTTAGCAGACCATAACGCGCGATGCTTTGATCTTTGATAAACTGCAAGGCTTCGTCGATGGAATCGGTCACCAGGATCAGGTTGAGGTCCTGGGGAGAGATGGTTTGTTTTTGTTTCATCCATTCCAGGTGCTCCAATAACTCTTTGTGGTAGGCTACGCCAAGGATGATGATCGGAAACTGCTGGATCTTGCGAGTTTGGGTGAGCGTGAGGGCCTCGAAAAATTCGTCCAGCGTGCCAAAGCCTCCAGGTACCACAACAAAAGCAAATGAATATTTGATGAGTAGTGTTTTACGCACGAAGAAATAGCGAATCGATACCCACTTGTCCATATAAGGATTGGGCAGCTGGTCATGGGGCAGCACGATGTTGCAGCCCACCGACCGGCCACCTACGTCTTTCGCACCGCGGTTAGCGGCCTCCATCAGGCCCTGTCCGCCTCCCGTCATAATGGTGAAACCCAGTTTAGCCACTTCGCCGGCGGCTCTACGCGTCATGTCGTAGTAGGGATGATCTTCCTTGAAGCGTGCCGATCCAAAAAAGGTCACGCACGGCCCCACAAAATGTAAGGCCCGGAAACCCCGGACGAATTCAAATAATACTTTGACCGTAAATTTGAATTCCTCCCACCGCGATTGCGGCCCGCTTAGAAACTTGATCTCTGATTTGACTTCTGGCATAATTGCTTGTTGTTCGATTCGAAGTAAAACATAATCACGGTACCACCAGGTGACTTTTTTCAAATTGTTTGCTGACAAAAGTCACACGCTCTCATAACGTTGGGTGACGGTGCTCATACCGCACAGCCTTGAATCAGGGTATCTTTGTAGAAAAAAAGTATGGACTCCGTAGGTAATAATTTTCTTCAAAGCCGCGGGCACGCGGGCAGGTTGCTGGGGGCAAAACTAAGGGCGTACAAAAACTCAGGTGCTGTAGTGGTGGGCATTCCCCGGGGCGGTGCGCTGGTGGCGGCAGCACTTTCGGAAGAGTTGCAGTTGCCATTCGATGTCATGCCGTGCAGAAAGATCAAACATCCTGGGAATGGCACGCGGAGCATCGGTTCGGTGAGTGTCCAGGAAATCGTGCTCAACCCCTTCGCACATGACCTTCCACAGGATTACATTGGTCACCAGATCGCCATGATCCGGAACAGTTTGCAGGCTGACGATCGTTTCTATCACGAGGAAGCGGCGCCACTGTCGTTAAAGGGAAAAATCGTAATACTGGTGGACGAATCCCTGAGAACGGCCGACAGTGTGATGGCCTGTCTCGTGAACGTCAAAAAACAAATGCCGTTCAAGGTGATCGTGGCGGTGTCAGTCGCTACCCAGGAAGTCGCCGCTGCTATTGGCCGTGTGGCCGACGAGGTCGTATTTCTTTACACGGAGGAAGACCTCCGTCATCCGAGCTTTCGTGAATTCACCGCAGCAAAAGCTTGTGACGTCAAGGCGCTGCTGATGAAATTGAGGAGAACGGAAGCTTTTGCGATGGTGTAAGTAGCTAAGAGTAATCACGATTGCTCCCGACGGTCCGATAGTTGAAAAATTTCGCGGACCTTTCGCGGCAGTGTATTCAACGCCTGTTTTATCTCTTCAGTGCTTACATACAAGGCCATGGTTTCGATCACGGCATTTACAGCGTCTTGTATATCTTCCATGCTGCGGAAATCTGTCCAGGCTTGCAGGCCGTCTTCGGCCGCAATTTCGAAGATGAACTCGTCGGAGTCTTTGATTTTGAAATGATCGTTTCTCTGCCAGCCGTCAACATACACGGCCTTGATTGCCATGGGCAACTGCGACAACAATTGCAGCGACTCTTCAAATGTTAGATGGTTTCGGAGCACGCGAAACGTGCTCTTCAGAATTCTGGCAGCGCGATCGCGGTCGTTGGTGTTGAGGTTTACTTCCAGGTGGTGAAGGAATTCATTTCCTTTCACGGCGTATTTTTCAAAATCGAGTAGCATGGCAGGGATGGGTTAAGTGTTATTTAGTTGGATACTACATTCTTTATTTTTTCTGTACTGTTCAAGCGAACCGGGAACCGGTTGAACATTTTAGTAACGGCTCTTTTGATTAGCTCGTCGACTTGTTTGGGCTGGTATTCGTCGTTGATCGCCGAAACGGCCCAGCCGCGCCAGACCAGATTCTAGGTTTGACTGTCCATGAGATCAACAATGAGCGTGCCCTCGCGATAGGGGGATAGATTGGCCAGTGCGTTGGTCCAATAGGGACCATAGGTATAACCGTATGACTCTGGACTCACCAACGAACCTTCCGTCACTACTATGTGATAGTGCACGATCAGTCCCGGTTGTTCTTCCACAAACTGGTAGCCCCGGTTGGTCAGTTCATTTTTAATGACCGTTTTGATGCGCTTATCGTTGAGCTCGTTATAATAGAGCGGATTTTTTCCTTCTTCTATGTTGGTGACTTCGGCCCAGTTGAAGGTCTTGTAGGTCCAAAGATCGAAATCGGGATCACAGTCCGTAAAAACCCGCAGGTGTGGACTGCAGCTGGCAAGCAGCGCCAGGATTACAAGAATGGTGAGTGGCTTCATTTTTTTTGAATAAATGTATTCATTGCGCCGGTCGGAGTCCATGATAAACATCAGGCAGGTCGGAGGATTTTGTCAGGTTTGAGGCGTTCATTTAGCAAAGCTGATAGTTGTTTTGTTTGTTAAGATCACAAACTGTCCCGGGGCCAATTTTAGTTTTACAAAGTGATGGCTGCCATCTTCATTCCTCAGCACATGAATCTTTCCCTGGGCGCCATAGCAAAACCTGAACACCGATCCCTCGGGATTCAGGTGTTTGTCGACAATGATGTATTCTTCATCTTCCCGGGTTAGTGAATGATTGTAGACCACCAACATCTCCTCATCATACAGTATTCTCGAAAACGCCAGCATGCAATCGGCATATACGGGCAAATAAAAATTATTGCCCGAGCGGGATGATTCTCGCATGTACATTCTGCCAAACTTCAGTGCGGCACTTTCCTTGCGCAGCGTTGCCAAGGTGGCGATCTCGCGATAGATGATATTTTGTTGGTTCAGGGCATTCGTAGTGCTATTGTCCAAACTGAACATGGCCTCGCGTATGTTCCAGTCGCCGTCGCCCGATCCCTGGAAACCTTGTTCGGTTCCATAATAAATGCAAGGCGTGCCCAGTGCACAAAGCAGGAACCCGATGCCCGCGATGATCTGTGCTTCGGTGGCATTGTGTCCGAAACGAGTCTTGATCACCTGGCCCACCTGGTCGTGGTTGTCGATGAAAGTGATCAGAAACTCGCCGTACTCGCCACGCGACAGGGCGTTTTTTCGAAGGGATTCGTAGCGCTCGATCAATTTTTCGGGTGTTGATTTTCCGAGGATAACGTTGGCTAATACATGATACAACGGAAAGTCGAGCACGGAATTCAGCCCGTAGTAGATCGCCTTATCTTCCAATTGAATGGACGTTTTCGGACCGATATACTTGTTGTACAATTCCTCGGGCCCCACCAATTCGCCAAAGAGGAAGAAATTGCGTTTGCCCAGTTTATAGGCGTACTCACGGATGTGTGAGCAAAATTGGCTGATGGCTTTTTCACCCATATGTTTCACGGCGTCCAGCCGAAAGCCGTCTACATCGGTTTCGCGAATCCAGTAGCAATGAATTTTGGTGAGAATTTCCTGAACGTACAGTGCCTCGGGTGAATCGTCGTTCTTAAATGTTTTCAGATTTTGAAAGTCCCCTTCGCGCGTCTCCGGATAGCTGTCGAAATTCCGGATCTGTCCTTTTCGTTCATAGAGGTCGGGGTTGCGCAGCTCGATAGGAGAGGGCTTGTTTTCAAAACGCCATTTCCCGAAGGGAAACGTGGCACCTTCGTAATAGTAGTAAGGAACCTCACCGGGGTAAGACCAGTTGTCGCCCGAGTGGTGCAACACGATGTCCAGGAAGACGCGCATCTCCAGGGCATGCGCCTCGTCTACCAGGTCGCCGAGGTCTTTTAGCGTTCCAAAACGACGGTCAACTTCAAGGTAGTCCTGTATGGAATAGCCGTGATAGGCTTCGATGTTATTTTCAAACACGGGGCTGAGCCAAAGGGATGTGCATCCCAATTCTTTAATATATCGAAGATGCCTCCGGATGCCACTTAACGTGCCGCCGCAGGATCGCTTCAATTGATCCGCCGATCCGAATCCTGGTGTTTTGCCTGCAGCGGGGGTGGGCGTTCTTTCCAGGTCGTCGTGAAAGCGGTCGACCATCAGGAAATAAATGAATTCCTCGCGCCACTCCCGGGCGCCGTTGCTCCAATATTTTTTTCCGGGTTTGGGTGATAGATCGAGATCATTGGCTGTCCTGGTCATCAAAATACGTTGTTAATCGTGTAGGGCGCGCCATGATAGTGCACGACGTCGCCGGCCTTTTTTCCTTGCATGGCAGTAAACAATGCACGTTTAGGCGAGAGTCCAACATATGTTTCCCCCTGCACTTCAAAAGGCCCGACGCCTATGGCGATAAAAAAAGAACCCGCGTTGGTGACGACTACGGCACCGGGTTCGGCAACGTGGTGGACAATGGCAGATGCCGCCTTAACCCACTCTAGTTGTCGCATTTCCTCTGATACAAAATCCAGCGATTGGCTGAGCGCCTCCACTTCGGACATTTGCTGTGCTGTGACAGCGAGCGTCTGGTCACCATAAGTTTCGTCGTTGCCCAAACCTTGGGTTTGTTGCAAGCTTTGGATGCGATCTTTGAAATCGGCAATCAAGGCTTCCAATCTTCGTTCGCACACCCGATAGATGTGGGTTTTTAATAACGTACTTTCGGCGATCTTAATCATAACAATGGATCGTAAGATCTTTAAACGGTTTCTGTGTGATGGAACGGAATTTCTACTTCAACGCAATTTTGCCTTTCGCCCAATCAATCTGTACTGCCACGCGATGCCGATCACCTTTTTCGACACGAAATTCCTCGATTAGATAATCAACACCGGGAATTGCGGACACAATTTCCGTTGCCAGCGTTTTCAACGCTGCGCTATCGATCGTTCCGGAAAGGACCACGGCCCCGTCGTTAACAGAAACGGAGATGTGGGACAGACACTCGGCAAGGGCGGGAACATCGGCCAGCGCCTGCTTTATTTTAACCAGGAGATCTCTGTTGTTTTTCATATGGGTGGTGTTTAATACAAGCAAATCACGGTTTTTTTTTCAAAGCTTCTTATGATCGGAATCAATAAAAGAGGATGACTTATATCAGGTTCTTTTAGGCTGTCGATTTTGATCGTGTGGCGGCCCGAATGATAAAGATTATAGTATGATCATGACAGTAGTCATCTTTTGGTAACCTACCGGCAACGAAATTGCCAGAAAAAGAAATGATATGACGGCCCCATCCAACATTGAAACACTAAAGCACAGAGCACGCAAAAACGTAGCCCGGAATGATGTTGCTCTTTTAGAGCATTCAAATGAAAATACCTGGCGCTCATTTTACGCATTGACGGAACATTGGAAATCCGATGTGACCTTTGTTGACAACGAACTGAATTTTTTCAGGAAACTAATGTTCGACTATTTCGCGCGACGGATCGACGGATCCCTCCTTGAACAAATGCGTAAGCTGTCGACGCAGGAGACTAAGATCGAAAAAAGACGAGTAGCGCTGGAGGAAAGGATCTTGGATCAAAATGCCTACCTGGCCCGGTTTATTGAGAATCCTTTTGCTAGCGATGCTCATGCCTGCAAAGATGAACAGGAAGCCCTGGAAAATGATTTCGCGGAATTCATAAAGGATTTTCGCCAATTCAAACAGAACTTGTTCACAGTGACGACCGAAATTCTTAAGTCCGAAAAAGGCAGGACATTTGCTGCAAGCTGAGCAGGACAAAATTATTTTCAACATGAAGGGCATCATTTTGGTTGGCGGCTTGCCAGGATCGGGAAAAAGTTTTTTTGCTTCGCGGCTGGCAAAAACAGCAGGAGCGTTCTATCTCGGTAGCGATAAGATTCGGAAAGCCATGGTGGCCTCCGGCAAATATACCCGGACGGATAAGCTAGCCGTCTATCGGGCGTTGGCCCACCGTGCCGAAGAAGCGTTGAAAAAAAGCACATGGGTTGTAGTCGACGCAACTTTTTCGCATCGTGTCATGCGCGACATTTTCCTTGACTTGGCGGCCAGGTTATCCGTTCCTTGTGTGTTCTTTTGGCTCGACGCCAACGAGGTGCTGATAAAACAACGCCTGAGTAATCCGAGACCAGATAGCGAGGCCGACTACGCCGTTTATGAAACATTGCGCGACCAGCTAGAAGCCATCGAGACACCTCACATAACACTGGAATCCACGAACGACAACATCGACACGCTGCTGGAAACCGGTTTGAATTTGATGCGCGATTATGAAGGAACGTGACGTAGAGCAACTCGTAGCGGCCGGCACGGTCGATGGCAAGGCTATTCGGGGAACCCTTGAGGCCACGCACATTTCGTGGGTGATCCTGACGCCTCGTGCCGCTTTCAAGATCAAGAAACCCGTGAAGCTCCCCTTCCTCGATTTTTCAACGCTTTCGCGCCGGCGCCGTTTCTGCGAAAAGGAAGTGAAGCTAAACCGGCGGTTGACCACAATATATCGTGGCGTGGTGCCCGTTAAGTGGGCAAAGGATACGTGGTCCCTTGGAGAGGGGCAGGGGCGCACGGTCGACTACGCTGTTGAAATGAAACGCATGGACACAGCCAAAAAGATGGACGTGATGTTGGGAAATGGAAGCATACAGGCCAAGTCCATTCGGGTGCTAACACATGAGATCGCCGGGTTTCACCGATACGCGAAAAAAAACCGCCAGCCTTTTCATTTGCCAAGTGCGAGGGCCACATTCAACGAGATCCGGAGTATAAAGCCGTTCGTCAAAAAGACATTGGGGGAGAAGTGGACACAGGCCATTGATAAATCGATTCACTGGAGCGACCGGTTTCTAAGAGCCCATGCCGGGCGTATGCAGCAACGCATCGAAGCGGGTTTCAAACGCGATGTTCACGGCGACTTGCACAGCGGGAATATTTTTCTCTACTGGAAGCCTGTACTTTTCGATTGCATCGAGTTCAGCGACGCCTTCCGGCAGATCGATGTGCTATATGAGATCGCCTTTTTGTGTATGGACCTCGAGCGTTATGGCTACAGCGACTTGTCCCGCCTGTTCGTGGCAGCGTATAGCCGGGAATTCAATGCATTCGAAGCGCAGGAAGATGAAATGCTCTTTGTTTATTACAAATGTCTGCGTGCAGCAATAAGGGCGAAAGTGCATGCTTTGGGCGCCGCGCAGTCGGTCTATCGAACACGACAGCGACACGTTCGTGCAATGCGGAAATATTTGGGCCTGATGCTGTCTTATTTGCCAAGGAAATAATAAGGCTGTAACACATGTTTGGGTCATGTGATGTAGATCAGTAAAAAAAAAGACGGGTGCATGACAAACCTCAGGCCGGATGCCAATTGGCCGGCGTAATTTTAATCCATCACTAAAAAATATATGGACTCGAAAAAAGCATTATTGGGCATTGTGGCAGGGATTGCCGCAGGTGCCGTGTTGGGTGTCTTGTTCGCACCTGAAAAAGGATCACGCACAAGAAAAGGTATTACCAGGAAGGGCGAGGATCTTGCGGAAGCATTGAACGACAAGATCGATGAAAAACTTGATAACCTTGTCGACGCCATCGCTGGCAAAATAAAAAAAGCGAAACCGCGGAGTGATGGCGAACAAGCTAAAGCAGAGATGGCCGTATAGGCCGTTTCCTTGTTAATGGGTTAAAATGTGAGGTAAAGAAGTGTGAGCTATGAAGATGGACTATGAAACCTTGTACAGGCGAATCGGTTTTTTGTTTTATGCAGAGGCTGCACGCAGAAAGAGGCTGACCTCTTCCGACTACGAAAAACTCGAAAATATCGTAAAGGAAAAATGGCCGGCGGAAAATGGTGACCCGAAATGGATCCATTTAGTCGATGAACTTTTTTTGGCTGTCAAAGACGCTTACCGTGAATCCATGCAGGCGGGTGAGGCTAGCCAATTGTTCAAACTTTATTATGCCAGTCATGCGATTGCTTTCAGTGAGTCACTAAAGAATAAAATTGTCGCGACGAGTCAAGAGATTGAACGGGAGTTTGCGGTAAATGGAAACCACAACGGCGGGGTCAATGCCTTGGCATTGGAACGTTTATTTCAGACAAAGACCGAGCTGCAATGATGGCCGCGACTGTCACAGGGGAATTTGGCTTTTATCGAACGTGAGTTCATTCCGATAAACCAGAAGTAGAAATGCATGATTTTGAAAAAACAAAGTCGCTGACCCAGGTGGCATCCAAGGTCTAATGTTGCGATGATTCCTATCGTATATCTAATCAACGAATTAAGTCGGAGAGCTTACACCGGCAACGCCTCACTATGCGGCTCGGGCATCTGCCGGTGGAGATCGTCGATTGCCGTGCGTAGGCGGTTGCCCACTTCCAAGGCCAGGTCATTCAATAAAGGCGTGCCCATTCCTTTGTCCAGGGATTCCAAGGGATTGACGGCAGTAACTTCCACTTCACCATTTTCATGTTCCTGGACGACGACATTGCACGGCAACATTATGCCAAGGTGCGACTCGAGGCTGATGGCCTTGTACGCGAATTGTGGGTTGCAAGCACCCAGGATTTTATAATTTCTAAAATCGACGTTTAATTTTTGTTTGAACGTATCTTTCACATCGATGGTGGTGATGATACCGAATCCTTGTTGCTGCAGAGTTTTTGTGACCTTTTCCAAAACATCCTGAAATGGAAGGGCCAATTTTCGGGAATAGTAGGGCATGGCTTTTTTTATTCGAAGATAATCCCCATTCGGAGAGAAACTTTGGAGGAGTGTCAGGAATCGGTCTGATTCTTGTCAGGTGTTATGGATATTCCAAACTATACATTTATAACAGAGCCGTTTTGGAAGAGGCAAGACAGACTACATTCGTCACCACTCTATATACTCAGTACCATGAAAATAGCCCCACAGAAATCGATCATCCGAAATCTCGACTTTGTACCCGTCATGGCGCTAGCATATACGCCATCATCCGGTGAGGAAGATAATTTTGCGCACCTGTTGTTGGGCAAAGATCTTCGCAAGCTCAAGGGGGCCGATAAAGCTGTGCAGGCCGTTCATGACCAGGCATCGTTCGACGCCCTGTTCAAGTTGCTCTTCCATCACGAACGCCCCTTGGTCATGCGGGCTGCCGACGCCGTGGAGAAGATAAGTGTTTCGCACAGCCACTATCTCGAACCTCACAAAAAACAACTTCTTGGTCTGCTGAAAAGTGCAGACCATAAGGAGCTGAAGTGGCACATCGCCCAAATGGTGGCACGGATAGCGCTCACAGACGCCGAAAAAGATGATGTCTGGCACATGCTAACCTACTGGGTGCGCAGTCCTACTGAAAGTAAGATTGTGCGAGTAAACGCGCTGCAGGCCTGTTTGACCTCTCACGAAAGCATCCCGCCATGAAAGGGGATTTTGACCTCAGTTTGTCGACCATTGCCCACGAACCCATCCCGTCTTTAAAAGCCCGCATCAAAAAGATCAGACGGCTGCAGGAGCATTAAGCCTGACCTGAGCTTGGCCTGGTTCCTCAGACTCAAAAATAAAAAAGCCTCCAACACGGAGGCTTTTTTGCAAACCGACTCCGCAGTCTACTTTACTTCAATGGCCTTCTTTGACTTGGGCTGGCTGATCATTTTTTTGGAAATGTTCAGTTTCAGGATACCATCCTCGTAACTGGCTTTGATGTCCTCTTCGTTGATGTTTTCAGGCAGCGTAAAGGAGCGGCTGAAGGCACTATAGCTGAATTCTTTCCGCGTGTAGTCCTTTTCCTTTTCTTCCCTTTCTTCTTTACTTTCCGACGAGATCGTGAGCAATCCGTTTTCGGCGGTGATCTTGAAATCCTTTTTGGATAGGCCCGGTGCGGCAACCTCAACTTCGAAAGCCTTTTCGGTTTCCTTTACGTTGACGGCAGGTACAGACAATTTCTTCATCCAATCTGAATCGAAGAATTTTTCGTTTTCGAAGAAATCAGATAACCAAGAGCCATTACCTAGTACTGGCCAGGTGGAACGTTTGATGAGTGACATATGATTTTTGTTTAGTGTGGAACAAATATCGACGAGGCGAGGCAAATGAAATATGATGAATGTCAGCGGAAGTATATGATAGATGCAGGTGCCGGAAGCTGATGTCTGCCAAAAGTATATACACGAGGGTAGCGCTTTTATTTGAAGGGCTTTGAAAAGAAGATCCTCAGGGCGATAAATTCTGCCGGCGCGCTGAAGGCCCAATTGACCATAAGCAGCGATACAGGGAAGTGGAGGCCCTTGGCGGGTAAAGTAAACTAATCGCAAGGTGCTGGATTTGCATTTACTGACAAAAATCTGTCTGTCTTGTGACGGCTATCAGGGAACCCTTGCAGATGCTTGTCTACATTTCAGCACATATGATAAACGCCTGGTGTCTTAAAGGACTAAAAGGATTCTTCTGGAACGATAAATCAAAAAAACGCTATGAACTCAGATGATGAGATTCGGAAAAATGTGATCGCCGAAATTGAACAGGATCCGCAACTGGCGAAGATCGCGGCCCAGATTGGCGTTACGGTCTGCAAGGAAGTAGTGACCTTGTCGGGCAAGGTCGATTATTATTCGCAAAAAGTTGCCGCGGAGAAAGCCGCTCAGCGTGTCCGCGGGGTGCGGATCATGGCGGTCGATATCGAGGTAAGGAGCGCCAGCGATTCGGAAGTGCTCACGGACTCGAAGATTGGCGAGGCCATAAAAATAACGATGCACTGGCACTCGGTCATCCCTGAAGATCTCCTAGAGGTAAAGGTAGAGGACGGATGGGTTTATCTTAACGGTACCGTGAACTGGGAGTATGAACGTTCGGCAGTCGAAAAAGCTATCGAGAATATCCGTGGCGTGAAGGGCGTATTCAATAAGATCGCCATCAGGAACAATGCTGTTAAGCCCGCCGAAGTCAAAAAGAAAATCATGGCGGCCTTTCACCGGCACGCCACGGTCGACGCTGCAAACATCAAGGTGTCGGTCGTCGGCAGCAAATTGACGCTTTCGGGTAATGTTCGATCCTGGCAGGAAAGAAAAGATGCGGAGAGCATCGTTTGGTTGATGCCGGGCGTAACGCATGTTGTCAATGAGCTTGAGCTTGAAACGTCTGTTCTCATGGATGGATCGTTGAAGTTGGAGCAAAACTGAGTATAGGAAACCTCGATTTATCGTGTTTGGCCGGTACTTAGGACGAAAAAATAAACTCACCTATATGAAAAAAATATTATGTCCGACCGATTTTAGCGATACGGCTCGTAACGCTATTACCTATGCCGCTAAACTGGCGCATAAACTCAATGCAGAACTTACGTTGTTCAATGTTCAATCACTGGGCGATCTGACTCTGGAAGAGGCCACCTGGGGAGAGGACGTTAACGTCGGTGTTGCAGCCGAACAGTTGGAGAGTCTTTGCCTGGAAGTGAGCAAGGTATTTAAAATTTCCTGTTACCCGGCCATGGCCAGCTCGCTGATGGCGGTAAACAGCCGCATTGGCGATATCTCGGTGGATTATGATCTCATTATTATGGGTACCGACGGGCCGGACGATATGTTCCAATTTTTACTGGGGAGCAATACCTACCAGGTCATAAAGAAGACGTCGACGGCCGTGTTATTGATACCCAGGGATTGTGGATATAGCGACATCACTTCCACGGTCTATGCCTTCGATTACCAGCACCACCCAACGCTCCCCCTTGCGCAGCTGTTGCCAATTTTGAAGCCGCTCGGCAGCACGTTAGCCGTTGTGGCGGTTACGGATGGCGCTCACAGCGAAGATACTACGCTTGACGTAGAAATCTTCTCTACGAGAGTAGCGGAACTTCACAAGGATGGCATTCAGGCGGAGTTTCACATTCTTCGCTCGGATGATCCGGTGAAACGCATTGATCAATTTGTCACTGAAAACAAGATCGACCTGCTTGTCTTGTGTTCATCGCATCACAACCTTATGCATAGGCTGTTTCATAAAAGCGTTATCCGGTCGGTGAATGCGATGGCGCACTATCCTGTGCTTGTCTTTCACGCGTGAACGATCGGGATCAAACTCCACCGAGTACATCATGAATACCGTGGAGGGAGATACTCTCGCCGCGGCCCGAATAAATTCATAGCGATAAAGAATAGGCGTTTTGTCAAAGCCAGACCTGACTGACGTCATAATAAAGCTTCGCTGAACGAACTAATTTTCATCCATAGTTGAGGCATGAAAAGGCCAGCGTGGCCCGTGAATAACCGAGTGATAGAAGCAAAAAAAGCAAGTTTATGTTTTCTTTAAAAGACAGGTGGTTGCGGCCGTCAACCGGCAAAAGTGATCACGCAAAACATCGCACGGATTTTTGGCAGCCCTTGGGCACAATCGTAGTAGTGATTATCATATTGGCTGTTTTGTCGGGCTTTGCTTGGGCGTTAATCGAATTTGTAAGACAAAAAATGGACTAAGCAGAGTTTATCGTAAAAGTAGACGAAGCGTCATTTTGAAAAACATGAAAACGAAACTTGATCATCGGTAAGCGCGTGTCGGAGTCGCCCTTTCCACTTTCAATCAGCGTGTCAAACGATCGCTACAATTAATCAAACGAGGCTGAGCTGAGGCACCGACGTGGGGATGGAGGCGCACCAAGCGAAACGTAGCTTTAAGTTGTTCTTCAATCTCTATGGAAAAATAGTGGCAACGGCGTCTGGGTTATCGTTGATTTTTTATTTTTGCGCGTGCGATGCGACAATGGGACCTGGCTTTGCACTTAGTTGCGCTATGCGCAAATCCTCTAATGCATCTGCCGTTTCTTTTTCCCATGAAATCATCTCATGAAGAAGGTCGGAGACCGTGTCCAATTCTAACGCAATGGCGAAACCTAATGCGGTTCCATAGTCTGCGAGCTTGTATTGGCTGATATTCTTTAAACAGGCTATTGCCATAGCATCCCGTATACGGTCAGCTGAAGTGTGCTCACACAACTCAAGCGTGTTCTTTAAGAAGTCGTGCATAATCCTGTTTTTACGTCCGAAAGGCCCGCAACCGAGATAACTGAACGCTCTTTTTAGCTTGGTCCTTTTATCCGAAGCTTGTTCGCCATATCTAATGATAGCGGTTTGCAAGGCCGGTAGCATAACCTTGTGTTTGAGAATAGGCATCGCTTTTTGCAATCTCTTTTCGGCGTCATACAGCCCCTCGAGTTGATAGACAAGGGCTTCATGAAGGTTGGTCAATGGATTTTTCATGGCAAATACTTTTAAAAGCTACTGATGGCCAAATATAATTCCTGTTGGAACATAACGATCTGATGGAACTCAACTGTCTCCATGACGATCGTCATGTTCGCCACTTGCAAAAGTCGTGGGTGCGTCAGGTCGCTAGCCTGCGTTTTTTGAAAATTGGACCGCCCATTTCAGGGCCTGCCGCGAAGCTTCGGAAAAGTCGATGGTGCAAAGTATAGCCTTAGTCATAACCGGTACCCTGAGGAGATTGAAATCTTTTGCAACCTAGGGGGTTCTGCCGCAGGATTTTTGGTGAAAGTCAAGCAAAAAACTAATTTTTGTGGTTAATCGTCGCTTCTACAAGCTTAAATTGCACCTATGGGTAATTCACCGGATACTGGCCTTATCACCAATGAAGCCTTTCGCGAGATTTTTCAGAGCATGTCGGAAGGCATCATCATGGTCGACACCCGCGGCAGGATCGTGGTGGCCAATCCGGTAGCGGAACAGTTATTCGGCTATGCTGCTGACGAGCTCACTGGGTTGACCATGGAGGAACTGTTGCCGGTGCGCTATCGGGGCGGGCACATAAATTTCAGGAGTGCGTTCAATTCAAACCCTTTTCCAAGGCGAATGGGTGCGGGGCGCGACCTGACTGCCTTGCGGAGGAATGGTACCGAGTTCCCGGTAGAAATTTCATTGAGCTTTACCAAAGTGAAGTCGGAGTTGTTGGTAATGGCCTTTATCAGCGACATTTCCATGCGCAAAAAAACGGAAGATGCGCTGAAGCGAAGCGAGGAACAACTGATCGTATATGCGGCTGAATTGGAAAAGAAAGTGGAGTTGAGGACCGAAGCCCTGAATAACACCATTTTAAAACTGGAAGAAGAGGTTGTCGAGAGAAAAAAGGCGGAAGAAGAAGTGCGCAGGTCGTTGGAGAAAGAACGGGAATTGAATGAGTTGAAGACTAAATTCGTCTCCATCGCTTCGCATGAATTCCGCACGCCGTTGAGCACGGTGCTGTGCTCGGCCTCTCTCATCAATCAGTACAATGGGCGGGGCGAACCGGATAAGATCAATAAGCACGTTCAGCGTATCAAGTCGTCGGTGAACCAACTTACGGGAATTTTAAATGATTTCCTGTCGCTGGGCAAATTAGAGGAAGGTAAGGTGGACGTGGTGAGCGAGACGATGAATCTGCGAGAATTTTTGGAAGAGATCAAGGAAGAGATCAGTGGGGTCCTGAAAGAAGGACAACAACTTGTTTTGGACTGTAAGCTGGAGGCCTCAGAAATTGTGTGCGATGCCCGAATACTCCGGAACATTTTGTTCAATCTGATTACCAATGCAAGTAAGTATTCCGACATAAACAAGTCTATCTACATCACGTGCAGGGATATGCAGGATTCAATCCTCTTCGAAGTTCGGGATGAGGGAATCGGCATACCGGAAGAAGACCAGAAACATATGTTCGACCGTTTTTTCCGGGCCAGCAATTCCGGTAACGTGCAAGGCACCGGGTTGGGGCTGAACATTGTGAAGCGATACATCGATTTATTGCAGGGCAGTATTTCCTTCTCCAGCGAATACAATAAGGGAACGCTCTTTAAAGTGATTATTCCAGTCCCGACGAACCTACTACCAAAATGAAAAAGATCCTCTTAATTGAAGACAACCCGGATGTAAGAGAGAATACATCAGAGATCCTAATGCTTGCCGGCTATGACGTGAAGACGGCACCCAACGGCAAAGTTGGCGTTCAGCTGGCGCAAAAAGAAAAACCGGACCTGATTGTTTGCGATATCATGATGCCAGAATTGGATGGCTATGGTGTGTTGCACATTCTGAATAAGAAGGATGAAACCGCCAGCATTCCTTTTATTTTCCTGACGGCAAAGACGGAAAAGATCGACATCCGTAAGGGAATGAACCTGGGTGCCGATGACTATCTGACCAAGCCTTTTGACGACACGGACCTGCTGAATGCCATCGAAGCGAGGCTCAGAAAAAGCGCCATGCAACAGGCGCTATACGAATCAACAGCTGAGGGGTTGGATCTTTTTATGAAAGATGCCGGCCAGGTTTTAAAAATGAAGGACCTGGGCAAAGACAAAAAGATAAAATCCTTCAAAAAGAAAAGCGAGATTTTTACAGAGGGGGACGCACCTTTAAATGTATACTATGTAAAGTCCGGCAATGTTAAAATATTCAAAGGCCATCCGGATGGTAAGGAGCTTATCACGGCGCTGGTCAATGCCAATGATTTTTTTGGATTTGAACCGATACTGGAAGGCACGCTCTACCAGGAATCGGCTATTGCCATGCAAGACACCGAGCTGACGGTGATCCCCAAACATGACTTTCTGGCCCTGCTGCAAAGTCCCGACGTCTCGGCGAGTTTCATCTCACTGCTCTGCAAAAAGGTCTCAGAGAAAGAAAACCAACTGGTGAACCTGGCCTATAACTCGGTGCGACAGCGCACTGCAGAGGCGTTGCTCAAAGCCATCCAGCTCAAAGACAACAAGGAGAACATTCAGATATCCCGCGACGACTTGGCCAAGATGGTGGGCACGGCGGCGGAGTCCGTTATACGGGTTCTATCTGATTTTAAGGAGGAAGGGCTGATCGAGATCGAGGGGGGAAAAATCAAGATCATGTCACAACCTAAACTGGAAAAAGTGGTGCGTTGGAACGTTGCCCGTTAACGGCACAACACGATATCGATCATTTCGCCGTTATGCTGACTGGCTTCGATGCCAGCATGAATAAAGATTCTGGCGATCAGGATGACAGGTGAAGGATTAGCAGGCCTGTGGTAGCCGTTTGTATGCTTAAATTAAATTTCTTTATCCCCAGAAGAATGACCGGCGCAAATCCGATAGTCACGGGCAACGTGCCGGCGCCAAACAAAAACATAAAATTGAAACCGTCCATTGGCCCGTTTAGCAGCAAAATGGCTTGTCGTTTAGCCAGGTAATGTCCTCGCAAGGCTCACCACAATGCATAGTACGGATTCAGCTACGCCGGTCTTCATCGGTTAACGTTTTGGTACGCCACTAGGCTTCAACGGTCTCGTTCTTCAGTGCATAGGTCCACACCAGTCCGTTGGTGTGATTGACGACGTCTTCGGCAAGACTGCCATAGATGAGATGCGAGACCCCTCTGCGGCCATGTGTGGCCATGGCGATGAGGTCGCCGCCAACCCGTTTGGTGAATTGAAGGATGCCTTGCTCAGGGTCAGTGTCGTTGACAATATTAAGCGTGTAGTAGTTCTTCAGCATGAAACGTTTAGCAAAGGCCTCCAATCGGTTTAGGGTAATGTCGTCGGAAGTGAAATTCAGCGGCGTATTGATCCACACAATGTGAAGGTGCGCTCCAAAGAAATTTTGCAAGGCTTTGACTTTCAAGGTGAGGTCTTCCTGGTTTTCGGTGTCAAGCGCGTTGGGGAAGATAATATTTTTGATCGGACCTTTGTAATAATCTTTCAGGACAAGGACCGGAGCCTTGGAATTGCGGACGATTCGCTCTGCATTGGATCCAATAAAAACTTCGCGTGCACCACTCGCGCCATGGGAGCCCATCACTACCAAGTCGATGCCCTGTTCAACGATATAGTCGTGGATTTTTGCGTGCACCGAGCCGAATTCAACGACGGTCTTTACGACAACTTCGTTCGGTTTGTACTTTGCAATGATTTTCGCAAAGGATTTTCCCGCATTTTCCTTCAAGTCGTCGAGGAGTTCTTGTTCAAAATTCAAGACCGGCATGATCAGGGTGTCGTGCAGAATGGGAAGTTCAATCACATTTACGAGATGGACGGAGCCTCCCGATTGAAAGGCAATGTCCAGCGCAAACCGAAATGCATTAATTGCCGGCTTGGAGAAATCGCAGGGGACGAGTATTTTTTTCATGACTTTGTGAGGTTTTAAATGATAGTTTAAAAATAGTCCGGGCGTTTGCATCATCGCGTGAGGCCCGTCAGCGGAGAAACTGACTTATGTCAGTTTTTACAGGAGCGTAAGTTTGGTCTCTAAGGTGTAGCCTGGTTGACTACCAAGGATTGGCGGCGTTTTATAGGAGGTGTTGGTGACTGAGGAGCCACTGGCAACGTTTTTAGCATTTTTGCTGCAGCCTTATTCAACGCTCGTTGGACATTTCCGCGATGCAGATCGTTCAGAATGGCCACAGCCCGGCTGCGCCAGACCAGACATCCGCTGGCAGGGTCGACCACGTCGATGATCAACGTCCCTTCTTCGCATTCATATGAGTCGGTTTCCGTGCCTACCCAATACGTGCTGGTTTCGTAATCGGAGGGTTGGGTGGGCGGAGCAGCTTTATTCTCCACGGTAATATGATAGTGCAGTTGAAGCGCAACGGTGGTTTCGTCAAGGTGGTAGCCTTTTTTATTCATCACTGAATCGACGGCGTGACGAATCCTTTTTTCGGTCAACACCTGGTCATACATCGCCGTTGCCGAAGTGCCTGCTGGTGCCACAGCTTTCCAGGTATACGAACTGTAGTCATTTACAATGAAATCCAGGTCTTTGTCAATGAAAATGACCACCGATGGTGCACAGCTACCGAGGATCAGCAAGAGCCCGATATATTTTTTCATCTGTTTTTGTTTTCAGAAAGGTATGGCGGTCCGGGCTTTAAACGACTGACAAGCCACAGGGAAATGTCCTGATCAAAATCATGTAGTGTGATATGGAGATCGCACGGAATGGTGGATGAATCCATTCTACTCTTTGTATGTTTTTACTTTCATCTCGATCTCATGCTCATAGACAAACCGGGAGAGTTGTTGCGTAATGTCATTGAGCTGAAGGGCCGCGTCGTTAAGGTATCGAATCGCATTTTTAATTTCTTCGGGCGTGTTGCCGGGAAGTTGCAATGTGGTGGTTAATCCCAGGATGCTACAGAGTGGGCCGCGCACGTCGTGGGCCACGATGAAGGCAATCTTTTCCAGGAGGTGGATGTAATTCTGGCGGTGGGCTTCAGCATCCTTACGGTCGTCGATCGGCATTCTTAGCGACAGGTAGTTTGCGATTTTTTTATTCTCATCAAAAATGGGAATGATCACAGTGTCCACCCAGTATAGGGTTCCATCTTTTGCTTTATTCAGGATTTCGCCTTGCCACAGCTTCCCTTGGGAGATGATGTTCCATAGCCCTTCGAAAAATTCCCTGGGGTGATGCCCCGAGTTCACGATCCGGTGATTTTTGCCGACAAGTTCCCACATCTGATATTTGGATATCTTACAAAAATTTTTGTTGGCATAAACGATCTTGCCCTTCGTGTCGGTGATGGAAGAGATCATATTCACATCCACCGCATCACGATAGGCGTGGAGCTGTTGAATCAGCCGGTCGCGGATGCCTGTTTGTACGATTTCGCTCAGGTAGCCTTCCATGAGCCAGGCGCCGTCGCCATCCTTAAAACATGTGTACTGGTCCCTAACATATTTTACAGATCTAAACTTATCGTATACGCGATATTCGGCTACAAAGAGTTTTTCTTCCTCGAATGATTTGTTTTTTTGTTCGTTCAACGCGGTGAAATCTTCCGGGTGGATGACCTGTTCGAAGAAATTGCAGGACATGACATAAATCTCTTCCGGCGTGTAGCCTAGCAGACCCGTGGTCTGTTCGGTGGCGCTGATAACTTCCCAATGGTCGGTATACCGGACGACATAATAAACACCGGGTAACTGCTTGATCAACCTGCTGTGAAAATCGTGGGGAGGAAATAGTATGTTCTTCAAAAGCGGAATTTTTAGTGTATTGGAAATGGAACCGTTAACATAGACTATTTTTTTAGAAAGGTCGCGCCGGTCGTTTCTTTCCAGGCCGCAATTTGTTTGCGCAAAGCGTCACAAGTGTTAACGACTGCTTCTTCGAAGGAGTCTGCCGTTTTGCGGGCAAATAGGTCGTAGCCGGGAACAACGATCTTCGCTTCACAGACTTTGTTCTTTTTCTCATCCGACTTCTCAATGCTCAACACCACATCGCTCTCCATGAGCCGATCGCTCAAATGGTGGAGTTTTAGAATGTGTTCTTCTGTGAATTTTAGAAGCTCGGGTCGGGCGGTAAAGCCGGGAGTTTGTATGGTAACCTTCATGATTCGTGTAGTGAAATAGAGATTTATGTTGACTCTGTGTTTTCAAACCTTCCTGTCACCTCTTCCACGGCAATTCGGAAGAGTACGGGTTTCTTTTCTTTGAGCGGCTCTTGGTCGGGCGTGCGGAAAACGGGTTTGACCGATTCGCTAGTGTTGTAGATCCTGAACCGATCGACGAGGAGCTTCAATGTTTTGTCCTGGGCCGCGGGAGTAGTTATTTCTTCAAACTTTCCCCAGATCACTACGCTTCTCCAATGGGCCATGTCATCGATCTCGTCAACCTGAAAGCATACGTTTGGATTTTTGCGCATCATGGTGATCTTTAATCCTTCCTTTGCATGAGCATAGATGTAACCCTTCTCGAAAACGTAGGAGAGTGGAACGATATACATTTTTCCGGAGGCGTGGCATCCCAGCCTTCCAACCAATTCGGAAAGCAGCACCCGCTCGCATTGATTTTTTGTAAGGGAACCTAGCATATTCTGTGTACCATCAATAGTAAGTGCGCTCAAATTCATAATTGTGGAACCGTTTGAAAGCCGCTTGCTCCAGCGCTTCGCGGTGGTTGGGGTGCGCGATATTGATCAGGGCCTTTGCCCGTTGTCGCATGTTCTTGCCATAGAGATAGGCGGTGCCATATTCAGTAACAATATAATGGGCATGCGCCCGCGTGGTTACCACACCAGCACCGGGTTTGAGAAAGGCGGCGATCTTGGACTCCCCTTTGTGGGTCGTGGAGGGTAAAGCGATGATCGGTTTTCCCCCTTCAGAAAGCGCGGCGCCACGCATGAAATCCATCTGGCCACCGACACCCGAGAAATGAAAGGTACCGATGGAGTCGGAACACACCTGCCCGGTGATGTCCACTTCGATGGCGCTGTTGATGGCAGTCACCTTTGGATTGGTGCGGATCACGGAGGTATCATTCACATAATCAATATTGAGAACAGCGACGGCGGGATTGTCATCTACATAATCGTATAGTTTGCGGCTGCCCAGTAGAAATGAGGTGACCGTTTTGTTGCGATATTTCTTTTTGTGCTGGTTGGTCACGATCCCTCTTTCGATCAGGGGAATGATGCCATCGGAGAACATTTCGGTGTGCAATCCCAGCTCCTTGTGGTTGATGAGACATCCCAATACGGCGTCTGTAATGGAGCCGATGCCCATCTGAAGGGTGGCGCCGTTTTCCACCAATTCCGCACAATTCAGCCCGACGCGATGGGCTATCTCGTCGTGCGGATTGGTATTTAGGACTTCGGGCAGTTCCTGTTCCATCAGTACCATGGTATCGAACTCGTCTTGGTGAACGATCCCGTCGCCCAGCGTCCGGGGCATACGCGGATTGACCTGGGCAATGACGTGACGGGCCGTTTGAATGGCTGCCCCTGCGATATCGACCGAGACCCCCAGGGAGCAGTAGCCATGTTTGTCGGGCGGCGATACCTGGACCATTGCAACGTCCAGCGGAAGGATATTTCTTTTGAAAAGTAGCGGGATCTCGCTGAGGAAGATGGGAACATAGTCGGCGCGGCCGTCGTTCACGGCTTCCCGTATATTTTCGGACACGAACAGCGAATTCATCCGGAAACTGTTTTGGTATTGTGGATCGGTGACGATGGCCTGTCCCTGCAGGCTAATGCTCGCCAATTCGACGTTCCAAAGTTCTGCCGAGCGTTCGGCTAGCTTCTTCAAGAGGTAGTGGGGAGTGGCCGCGCCACCGTGTATGTAAACGCGGTCGCCCGGCTTGATCACTTTGACAGCGTCTTCTCCATTGACATATTTCATAGTATTTATGTTTAAGATGACGATTAATTTCCTATGGATAAGACCACGCGGCCCTCGATAGTGCCATTTCGCATGGCGTTGAATGCGGAGTTGATTTCTTCCAGCTTCATCGGGTGTACGGTGGCCTTTACTTTTCCATCCAATGCAAAATCAATAGACTCCTGTAGGTCTTTGCGGGTGCCGACGATGGAACCGCGGATGGTATAGCGGTTGAGTACGGTTTCAAAAATGGGCAAGTCAAAACTTCCTGGTGGTAGTCCGATCAGGGCGATGGTGCCTTTGCGACGGAGGGTGAACAAGGCTTGACGGAAGGCCACTGGCGAAACCGCAGTGACTAGAGACCCGTGCACGCCGCCTTGCGTCGCTTTTTTAATCACCTCTCCGGGGTCCTGCGATGAGGCGTTCACGACGACGTCAGCGCCCAAAGATTTTGCCAGGGCAAGTTTATCGGCCGAAACATCGATGGCCGCCACGTGCATGCCCATAGCCTTTGCATATTGCACCGCCACGTGGCCCAGTCCGCCGATGCCGGATATGGACACCCACTCGCCGGGCTTGACCTCAGTTTCCTTCAATCCCTTGTATACCGTCACTCCGGCGCAAAGGATCGGGGCCATCTGAATAAAATCGATCTTGTCAGGAAAGCGGCCGACGTAGCGCGCATCGGCGATGACGTATTCCGCGTAGCTACCGTTTACGCTATAGCCTGTGTTCTGTTGTCGTTCGCACAGGGTCTCCCAACCCGTGATGCAGTGTTCACAATGTCCGCAAGCTGAGTACAACCAAGGCACACCTACGATATCGCCTTCCTTCAGATAGTCTACATTTTCACCCAAGGCGGCTACATAGCCAATGCCCTCGTGGCCGGGAATGAACGGCAGCGTCGGCTTCACCGGCCAGTCGCCGCTAATAGCATGAAGATCCGTGTGGCATACACCGCAGGCGACGACCTTCACGAGGATCTCATTTTTCCCGGGACGTTTCACCGGCATTTCCTCGATGGATAGTTCACCGCCGAAACTGGTGGCTACGGCAGCTTTCATTTTTTGTAGATACATGATGGTTGCTTTGATCTGATCGTAAAACTAAGTTCGCGTGGACCGCGAGGGCATGATAAAAATCAGTATTGGCAACAATCTTCATCAGTGAATGCGTGCCTGGGGTCTCATGAATGATTAAAGTCATCTCGAAGCAAGGCAAACCTCATGGCGGCCCATATTCCCCGAGCTTACCTTTCGGAAAAAAATATGATTTCCATAACGGGAGTAACCAACAACTACGTGTTACAGCCAGCGTTGCTGGAGAAGCATACGAAGACCCTTGCATGGCTATCTGTCACTGTGCTCTGGAAAAGTGAATTAGCATTCTTTTGCAAGGTGCTCGAGCAGCACTCGGTTTTGGATTTGGCGCGGGAGGATAGAAGCGAAGTGAATCATTTTCAAAACCTGATCCTTTTTTACGCCGTCGAGGTTGTCGAGGATATGCGAAGGAAACTGCGCATCCATGAAAGCAAATTAGCCAGGATGTTGGAAACAAAAAGCGAATGGGAAACACAATATTACAAAGAACATAGTGCCCTCATGGAGGAGGCCGAGGCCCATTCGAAGCATTTTGAAAAACTGAAAATGGACCTGAAGACGACGGTCGCCAGGTTAACGCCCAAAAAGACGGATGACTATTGAATTCGAAAGGGAAGCATGGCCCCAATGAAACATTGCATAAACACACTGGAGGCAGCGTCGGTACTGGAACAGGAACCCTCTATCATGCCGAGGAGAATCTAAAGGAGGGCCTGTCAAAAGTGACGACGATTATACAGTCGGTCAAACTCCAAGACATTCTGAAACGCTACCTGGAAAGCTGCGATCATAAACGGAGCAAAATCGATCGGGTATTTTCTTACCTGAGCCGTGAACCCAGTCGTGCTCTTCGCATGTGATGGACGAACTCATCAGAGAAATGTATGCTCGGCTCAAGTTTGCACGGGAACCGGCGCTGCAGAACCACTTAATCTCCAGCGATTGCTGCGCATCAACCGATACAAGACCTCCGCCTATGAAGCGTCTCTGCGATATGCGGAGGAGCTCGGAGTGGAGATCGCTGCCGACTTGTTGCAAATGATCATTCATGGGGAAAGGACCAATGAGCGTGAGATCGCGGTGGGGGGATTTCAGGGCATCATAAAAGTTCAGTTCACAAAGGACTCCCGGCGCTACATTTTTGTGGGACCTGGAGTCACATTTTTTCGGTTTGAAGAAATGCGTGTCTTTTATTCGGGAGCTAGGCTGGCCGTGCATCCTCAAACGCGGTATTGAACAGGTGAAGGTATTTTCTTCGGAAGGGTGGTAGGATATTTTTCAGATTGGAATGAGTTGCAAATAAATGATGTTTTTTGCTTGGTCGTGGTATGACGTTTGTCAGCAGGAAAATGGAATTTACGATTGACCTTTCGGGTATGGATGTAAAAGTGAAATTCTTGGGAGCCACCGGCACAGTGACCGGTTCCAAATACCTGCTTGATATTGGCAACTTTCGTGTATTGTTTGATTGTGGGCTTTTTCAAGGCCTGAAAGAACTTCGCCTCCGTAACTGGGACCCTTTACCTGTTGAAGCTTCATCCATTGATGCGATCATCATCAGCCACGCGCATATTGATCATACTGGGTACTTGCCGCGCATTGTTCAGGAGGGTTTTAAAGGACCTATCTATTGTACCCATCCGACTGCTGACCTAATGGAAATTATGCTGTTGGATTCGGCCAAACTTCAGGAGGAAGAGGCGCTCTATGCCTTTAAGAAGGGATACTCTAAACATTCGCCACCGAAGCCCCTATATACCAGTGAAGATGCCTCCCGGGTATTTCCACTACTGAAGCCCTATCATTACAATGAGCGGATTGAAATCAGCGATAGGGTGGCAATAACCTACCGCGATGCTGGTCATTTATTAGGAGCAGCAATCACCGAATTATTTATTCATGGAGATATGCAGGATAAGAAAATTGTTTTCTCGGGCGATCTGGGGCGTTATCGGGATGCCATGCTTCACCCGCCGTCCGACATAAAGGAGGCCGATATACTTTTCATTGAATCCACATACGGAAATAAGGATAATCCGGTAAATGATCCTGCTACCGACCTTGAGCGTATTGTCAACCGGACTTTATCCAACCAGGGTGTGTTACTTATTCCGGCTTTCGCAGTGGGCCGTACGCAGGTGCTACTATATGATCTCCACATGTTGATGGAGGCTAAGCGCATCCCGGATATTCCGGTCTACATCGATAGCCCTATGGCCATTTCTGCCACCTATTTGTATTACAAATACCCCCAATATCATAAAGTCGAATTCAATAGTTCATCCTTTGCCGAGAAAATGGAAACCAACATGCTGGCTTTTGTAAAGACGGAAGCTTTTTCCAAAACATTGAACGAAATCAAACACAGAGCGATAATTATCTCTTCCAGCGGAATGATGTCCGGTGGCAGGGTTCTTCATCATTTATATCAACGGCTCCGCAATCCCCAGGATACGATATTGGTTTCGGGGTACCAGGCCGAGGGAACACGTGGAAGGAAGCTGGTAGATGGCGATCCGAGCATTCGCATTTTTGGCGAAGACGTTCCGGTGAATTGCCATATTGAAAATATGAGTAGCCTTTCCGGTCATGCGGACAAGGAAGAACTGTTCACCTGGATGGGTAAATTCTTGCAGGCACCCAAGATCACCTTTACCGTGCATGGAGAAGGGTCTAATCTGGAAGCCTACTCACAGGCTATTCGTGATCGCTTGAAGTGGAATGTGATCCAACCTACATACCTGCAATCCGTTGAATTGTTCAGTGGCATTTAATCAATCATCGAATGGCGATACTCGCAATCATCCGGCATGGACAATCGGAATATAATCTTCTAAACAGGTTTACAGGTGAGTTGGATGTCCCGCTCACTGAGGAAGGGCGAAATGAAGCAAAGCGCGCAGGTTTCCAATTGAAATCCCTGAATATCTCCTTCGAGGCGGCCTTTACTTCCGGCCTTCAGCGTGCGCAGGAGACCTTGAAAATCATCTTGAGTATCATAGATGTAGAAAACACCATACCGGTGTTTCGGAGTAACGCACTCAACGAGCGAAATTATGGTCAGCTCCAGGGATTGGATAAAAGCGAGACAGCGGCAACTTTTTCTGCACCGCGGGTAAATGTGTGGAGACGCGGGTATAGCCAGAGACCTCCTGGGGGAGAAAGCCTGGAGGACACGTATAACCGCGTGATTCCATATTTCCAGCAGTATGTGGAACCTTTATTGGCGGCCGGCCAAAATACCTTGGTGGTTGCGCATGGCAACAGTCTACGGGCATTAATGATGTACCTGGAACGGATTTCATCCACGGATATCGAGCATATCGACATTGCTACAGGTGTTCCTTTGTTATATGATAGTATGCTGGGGAATTTAAAGGGGGTGACAGCGTTATCGTATAGCCGAAATCTGAATGTCTTGAGTAAATGAAGACTATTTTCAATCTGAACTAAGAAGGCTATCTTGAAAATCCTGAGCATAACGCTTTTCATTTGCTTCGCTCGATTCTCAAATATCAGCCGTCCAATCATCCTGAATACTGAGACGGGAACCACGGGAGTTTCGGTCGGAACATTGGTTCAGGTACCTTTTGTACTAGGACTTGAAAAGGAGTTGCTAAGTAGAAAACGATGATGAACTAGGGGATGAGCCTTCAAGGTGCAGAACTTGATGTAACAGAGTTTGCTCCCAAGCGAAAACAGCAATGTCAATGGCCGCAAAAAAATAAGTCGCGATATATTTGTGCTTGCTACGTGGAGGGAGATCGGCGGGATCCGGAGATTCTGCATTTGTCTTCAGCTTTGTTTTTTTAGTTCTGCCCGATAGGTGTTCAAAAGACCATCAAATTTTCATCGAGCTCAGCAATTACGGCGTCCGCGAGGTCTTCGCCCTTTTCGAACAATACGTCTACGCGTGCGCGATCCTTTTTCGGAGCAAAACAAAACGCCCAATATGACGCCTGCTGAAATCCCAGCTAAAATGCAATGCTTTTTTGAATTCATGCTCGTCTATAATTAATGTTTCTGTTAGTACAGTTGACCAAAGAACTTAACCATGAGTTTCATCAGGCTTTGTGTGTTAGGTCCCGGCTAACAAATGCTTTATTTTTTCAGACCTGAGGATCTCTTCTGACAGAAGCATCAGTTTTTTCTTCAGCGACCGATGACTTTTAATAAAGGTGAGCATCTCGTTTTCCAGTTGCTCCTGATCATGTTTGTAGAGCAGCGCATCAACAAACAGGAGTGGGTCTTTAACGATTTTCAGCATTTGAGCTCCATGCTCGGCAATACGAGTCTGGAGCTCGTCCCGATGCTTGTCGAGCTTGGTAAGGATGGCTGTCAGCTTTCTACTTCGCTCGGCATGGTCCTTATCCATAAATTGCACAAAATGTTCGGATATGAGCTTTCTAAAGAAATTGAGCTCATCTTTTTCAAACTGCAGGTCGGATCTCCAATGCTCTGTGATCACGTGATACGATTGCCACACTTTTATCTGTGAATCCCCGACGGCGGGCTTATCGGTCGCCGGCCCTCTGCCAGTTGCACCCTTGGGTCGTTTTGAAATCAATGTTTTCTTTTTCATAGGTGTTTTTCTTTCAAAGTTCAGCGATGAGATCGCTATGATTGCTGAGGCTGATCACCTGTTTGACTGAGATATATCAGCTATTCTGAAATGCCTTTTCTGCTATATCTCATTTTTTAGCATCATGTGTGTTATTTTTTTGGAAACCCGTGGAAATAACATTGTTTCATAATTTTGTTCACAGGGAAGGAATATATGCTAAGAAAATAGCGCTGGTAACAGATTTCTTCCATTCTACTTCTGTTATCGCTGAGCAACAAATAACAGGGGTGCATGCGGGAATACTTGGTCATGTAGTTTTGTCGAAAGCTTCCAGGGCAATTGGAAGCGAAGTTGTCACACTCTTTAGACCACAGACGGTTAGTGTAATCCATATCGTATCCTTAATGTCTTCCCTTGTCGCTCCCTCTTTTTTTGCCATTGGCGCATGATAGTGGACGGCAGTCGTATCGCCTAAGGCAGCTTTGATTCCGATGTAAGCCAGTTGTTTTGTTTTGGCGTCGAGGCCTTTCGTCATTTTCAGAGCTTCAACTAGGCCGTCGAAGGCTTTTGATACCTCGGGGGCCTCTTTATAAAAAGCGTCAACCGGATTTGTCTTCTGTTCCATAAGTTTTTAATTACAACTGAACATCAAAGCGGGGAATGGGCTGACTGTAGTACAGTGAAATTTGTTTCTGGGTACATAAATTCTGAATTTAAATTGAGAGGGATTTTTTGTTAATTTTCTATAGGCCATCATCGGTATTCGCCTTTTATTGATTGTTCTACTATTTCACGTTGACAATGTCATCTGGCTTCCAAGTCCACGTAGGAAAGTTGTCCAAAACAGGTGAAGATAATTGTCATAGAGCCGGATCCGCGTGCAACTGGTTACGTACGTTGTTTTTGATACTCATGAGAAAATGTAACGAAGTTCCTGTTACAATACCCTGCACCAAGCCCGATGATATGCAAGCTAGTATGATCAACAGAGTATTAACAAGGGACCCTGAAAAGAATGACAACGCAAAATAAAGTATCAGAAACGACAAGGCCCAACCCATGGTATTGGCGAGAATCCAAATCAAGGCATTGTTAAAGAACTTCCGGATGATGAAGAACTGGCAGGTACTGATCAGGGCGCCGAAAGCCGCACCCGCGGAAAACGTGTAAAAGATCGATGTGTAATGATTGAGTAGAGAGAGCTTGGCAAAAAAGAAAATGATTAGAACGGCCGGTGGCAGAATAAGAATCCATCCGGCTATCGAGGTTAGTGTTGTTACAGTAATCCACGGGGCGGGCTTGAAATTCTTGACGAACCTGGAGAGCGATCTCCATTGTACATATCCGATGATCAATCCCTCCGACGTCCCTGCGACAGTCAATACCAAGCCAGTCAAAGTAGGTGATTGGCCATGTTCCGCCTGGGAATATTCCATAAAAAGGAAACGGGCGATGATGGCAGCAGCTCCAATCCCGAGAAGTTCACCCAGGGAGTAGTTAAGTATCCACTGCTGCCAGAATTTTTCTTCATTTTTCATATTGTATTTTGCATTAGGGGAAGGATGACCGATGTCAGATCTCCTTACATTAATTCGGGGCCAATAACGCGGGCTTTTCCTTCCTCAGAGATGTGTTTCGTTCTGAATGACAATAGTAAACGGGAGGATTAGTCTCCCGATTTTACTCATCCGGCCATTAAGTAATCGTATTCAATAATTAGATTGTTGTCCACCGTCCACACGCCGGGTGCTTTCCATGCGATGCGTTCTGCTTCTTCCTTTTGATGGGAGGAAGATACTGTGCCAGTGAGGGTTACGGTAGAACCGGACACAGTCACAGCGATGTCGTTGGCATTGATAGACCAGTCGCGAGCCAATGCTCTCTCAATTTGCTCGGCCTCAATGACATCCTTGGATGCGGGTGATATTTTTGTGTTGTTAAGAACACCTTTCACGCCTATCAGACCCCTCACGGCCCCTTTTGCCGCCTCCCGTTGGTAGTTCCAATTGAGTTCTCCTTCCAGGGTAACCCAACCGCCTTCCACTGTTACCTTGATTTGGTCATTGGGGATTTGCCAATTCCAGTTTAGGGCATTTAGCACTTGGCGCGCAATTTCACTGTCTGTAACATTACCCTCATTGCCGAAGCTCACTTCTATTTCTTCTACAACCGCCTTTACTCCAGCTACCTTTTTTGCTGCATCTTCCGCTTCGGTTTTCTTCAGATAGTTATCCACCGTGCCGGTAAGTGTAACGATGCCGTCTTTAACAATGACACCGACCTCTGCTGCATTCAACAGCGGCTCCCATTTCAGGGCGTCCTGGACGTCCTTTTGTAGTTGTTCATTAGTTTTCATTTGTTGTAAGGGGAGTTTGTCCTTAACTATTTATAGCGAGTAGACTCCATCAACACGCCAGCTAATTGCGGCAAAGGAGTGCTCGCTTATTATCTTGCACGAAAGTAGCGGATCGGGTTTTCGTCTCGCATGATGAAGGTCATAAGTCAAGATGATTAATGGCAACCTTTAGGAAATCCCGTTCTTTTTCCTAGCGATCGGCCTTCGGAAGTTCATTTTTTGGGCTCCAAGGCCATTTTCGCCTGTTATCTGATCAAAATCAATAAATGGACTAAGGTTCATCGGGGTAATTCGATAGGCCCCGGCAATATTTGAATGATGAAAAGACTCCAATCCGCAAACCCGACGCCGACCCACGACGAAAACGACTTCAACTCCTAAGGATCAGACCAATGATGGAGTAAATGCTGAATGCGAACTAATTAGGATGGTAGATAATGAAGGATAACTGATCTGCACTCGACAAGTATTAACCTCCGAAAGCCCCAAAATGCGCCCGGTGACAAAAATCACTTTTTAAGAGAATTATTTCATGCTCATCCATGCACAACGTAACATTACTTTGGACTATCAGCCAGAAAGTGGCAGCAAAACTGGATTCTTATTCTGGAGATAGCATCAACTTTTGGCGGCGAGGAAACAGGGAGGTCTCTAGATATTTTAAATGTCGAAAAATGCATTCAGGGAAGAAAAAAATACTGTCATGGCTAACGGCTGGAGACGTGTCTATTCAGTACCAGGTATACCGGGATCTTATCCACTCGCCGGCAAAGACGACAATTTCCGTTCAAAAAAGAATTGAAAACGAAGGCTGGGGTGCGCGATTTCTCTCAAAACAAAAGGCAGATGGACACTGGGGTATAACCTTCTACCAGCCTAAATGGACAAGTACGCATTACACCCTGTTGGACCTCAAAACAATTGGCCTTTGCCCGGACAATAAGGCTGTGCAAAAAAGTGTCTCGATGGTATTGTGCCAACCGAGCGGCGCCTACGGCGGAATCAATCTCGCCGTGTCCCTTGTTAACAGTGACGTGTGCGTGAATGGCATAATACTTTCGTATGCTTCTTGGTTCCTGCCCGGAGACGATCGTTTGAAGTCCGTTGTTGACTATCTGCTTGACGTACAAATGGCAGACGGCGGCTGGAATTGTCGCTACCTGAATGAGCACACAACATACAGTTCAGTACACTCAACCATTAGCGTTCTGGAAGGACTTTTGCAGTTTCGAAGAACAAGGCAGCGTTATCGTACAGAAGAAATTATTGGTGCCGAAAAAGAGGCAGTTGAATTTCTTTTAAATCACAATCTTTACCAGTCCCGCAGAACCGGGAAGGTCATTGACGAGCGAATGGTAAAGTTATCTTTTCCATGCCGGTGGCGTTATGATATTCTAAGGTGCCTCGACTACATGAGAGACGCTGAAACACCTTATGACCCGAGAATGGAAAGTGCCCTGGACATAATTGCCGGTAAGGAACGAAAAGACGGCCGGTGGACCTTGGAACAAAAACATGCCGGGCAAGTACATTTTGACATGGAAAGAGTCGGAACACCAAGTCGATGGAACACCCTTCGCTGTCTGCGGGTTCTTAATTATTTCAAAGTATACTTGGCTGAATCGCGGGCTTTAAGCCAGTGGGTCAGCTGATTAATTTGTTGCTGCATCCTGTTCATTCTTTCGAACAAATGGGAAATCGCCTCGATGTCCTCAAGGTTGATGTCCATCTCAAAATGAAGGTGCAACATATGACGATGCACTATTTTTTCCAGATCTTCCAACTCGGAAACAGGCAGGAATTTTTCTCGGCCGATAATACTCTCGATCAATTCCATTCCCGCAGGCTTTTTGATAATTAGTTTCACCTACTTAGGTTTCGCAGCCACGCCAAGCTCTCTATTAATTTCCGCTTCAAACTTGGCCCGCTCATCGGCAATTCTTATGCGGTAGCCTTCAGCATCAGTCCAGGCTCTAACGCCTTCTATAGCTGCACGTTTCCGCTTATTTTCAAAGTCAAAAAAGTCAGTGTGGGATGAAAGCCAAATATCAGGCTTCAACATTTCAAGCGTATGTAAAGTATTTCTGTAATTGTCTTCAATCCCTACATGGGATGGATTGAGGACAAGCCTGTAGCCCGGATTGATGCTCGTGCCATCAGGAAACACAACGATATATACCTTCCTATTGTCAATAACATTTGTTCCCCATGTTGTGCGTCCTTTGGTATGACCTGGTGTGTGAAGAGCCGTGAGCACAACGTCACCAAGTTTTATCATATTGCCATCCCGCAAAAGAGTATCGGCCTTTATGGCGTCAAACCAGAATTCTGGAACCTTTCCATAATGGAAATCTGTCTTACCACCACTCTAGAAACTCCTGTTCCTCGGGCATCATAGCAATTTTGCCTCCCGATATTCTTAACCGCGAAATCAATCTCGGATCGGTCACACTGCGCTCTTTTATCCTTGCAGGGCACATGCGGCGGCCATTATTTTGCCTGCAATACCTTTCTCCAACCTTTCGTACAATTCCGCACAGGACCGTCTCAAACTGTTATCATTCATTTTTCAATCTAACCGCAGGACTTTCCTGCGCCGTCTTCCATCCATGATAGAGAACAATAGTGATCGAGATCACAAATATCATCACCCCACCGGAGGCGAACATCCACCAACGTAACGGAACGGCATAGCTGATGTTGGAAAGCGCCCATTGCGCGATGAAGATCGAAACCGGGATGACCATGAGCAGTGCAATCAACACCGGCCGGAGGAAGTCCTGCGACAATGAAACGAAAACGCGAAGCATGCTCGCGCCAAATACCTTTCGGATGCTCATCTCCTTACTTCTTTTTTCGGCAACAAACCCCGACAAACCAAACAACCCCAGGCACGAAATAAATATGGTCATGCCACCAAAAATGGAGATCATCAGGCTGGTGTCTGAAATTTCGTTGAACCGGTGCTGATACTCTTCTTTCGTGAAAGAAAAGCTAAAGGGAAACTCCGGGCTGACGCGGTTCACGATTTTCTCGATGCGACCGAGCGTTTGACGCCATTGTGTGTCGTTTTGCACGCGAAGGTAGAGATGACTCATCCGCCAGGGATTTAAATAAATTGCCATCGGCGGGATTTTCCCAAAGGGATTATTGAAAACGTAATTTCGACATACGCCGATCACGGCATGGCCGCCCACAACGCTTCCAATGGGATTTTGTAAACCCATTTGCGCCACCGCCGATTCGTTGAGGATGCAGCTGGAAAGGTCACTGGCAAAAGCAGGATCGAAGTCCCGTCCCTGTTCCATCGAAATGCCAAGGGTTTTGCTCCAGTCATATTCCACATCAGCGATCACCACCGACAGATCTTCTCCCGGACGTTTCCCCGGCCAGTCCATTCCGGTGACGGCGCCCCCCGAATGAAGAATGTTGTTGGATACACCGGTAGCCGACCATACGTTGGGAATTTTCAGGACTTCCGCTTTTAGATATGCGAATTTGGCGGTGAGCGTTGAATCCAGGTGAATGTCAATAAGGTTGGCCTGCTCATAACCCATGGGACGATTTCTGACATGTTCAAATTGAGCATACATGATGATGGTGCCGATGAGAAAGAATACGGAAATGACAAACTGAAAAGTAACCAGCCCTTTGCGCAGCCCGCCCCCTTTGCCGTTGACCATCCTGCCCTTCAAGACCCGGGTGGGCAGGAACCGGCTAAGGAATAAAGCTGGATAACTTCCGGCCAGCAACGCAGTGACGACAACAATGCCGATCGTCCATAACCAAATGGGTAAGTTGGTGGGATCAAAATGAATATTCGAATGCGTCAGCGTGTTGAAAGACGGAATGATGAGCGTTGTCAATGCCAACGCCGTGAACAGCGACAGAAAGGTGATCACAAAAGACTCGTTGAGAAACTGGTAAATGATCCACCGTCGTGATGCGCCCAGCACTTTTCTTACACCAACTTCCCTGGCCCGGTGTTCGGATTGGGCCGTGGCCATATTCATAAAATTAATGCACGCGACCAGTAGCATAAACACACCAAAACCCATCAGCATCCGGACCCCCGTGATCCTTCCCCCGTCGGGATGGCCATTGGAGAAACTGCCATACAGGTATAGTTTTTTGAGGGGATAGGCGAACTGCGAAACCATTTTGTCGTTCGACCGCTGTTGGATCAATTCGGTTATCTTTTGGTTGAACGATGGAATATCGGCCGTCGGCTGAAGCTGCATCCAGGTCATAATCCTGTTGTCGTCCCATTTTTTGAGCCAATCGTTTTCTCTTTCAAACAGCGCGAAAGGGATCACCATTCCAAATTTTACGATGCTATGGTATGGGACATTCTCCACCACCGCGCCCACCGTAAGCGTATGATGCCGGTTGAACACGATCGTTTTTCCAATGGGGTTCTCATCGGCAAAAAGTTTCTTCGCCATGTCTTGGGTGATCGCGATGGCGGAGTTGCTTTCCAAGGCACTTAGCACATCTCCGCTTAGGGAGGGGAAGGTCATGATCCTGAACAGATCGGGATCGGCATAGATTCCCGATTCATAGGAGATCTTATTGTTGACCACCACCTGCTGTTCGTCGAACGGAGCCATGCGGGCAGCATATTTTACTTCCGGAAATTCCGTTCGTAACGCTTCCGCCATGGGACCGGCTGTGGACCATCCCGTGGAGATGCCCTCGTTCGTTTTTAGATTTTTCATCAGCAAGTAGGTGTCGGGGAGATTCGTATGAAACTGGTCATACTTGAATTCATCCACGACCACCAACAGGATGAGGATGCTGGTCGTAAGGCCAAGGGTAAGTCCCGAGATATTGATCAGGGAGGAGACTCTGTTCTTTAGTAAAGTTCTCCAGCTCATTTTGAAATAACTTCTCATCATAAAATACGTGGCGGGTTTTGTTGAAGGGCGATGACGTTTTCTCTTTCCAAAAGGACGGAGCAAGGTGAATACCGTCCATACATATTTCCAGCGAGCTTTTCGGGTGCCGAATGCGCTCTCCCATTGAACGAAGAATTCGAGTAGGTCACCCTCAACTTCCTCGAGGGTATCGGCGGATGCAAATTTCCGAAGGAGCGTTTGTGCCCATCGCGGGGGCTTGCTGTGTGCTGTTGCCATGCGTTTGATTTAATTTCCGGACAGACCGATTACTTTTGAGGGCAAAACTTTCCAGAGTTTTTCCCGGAGCTCTTTAAGTTCGCGCAGGGTCCTGCTGCCCAGCGCGGTTATTCTGAAATACCTTTTTCGCCGGCCACCCCGTTCTGCAGTGGCGCCCCCCATCTTTGAAACGATCAGTCCTTTTTCTTCCAGGCGTTGCAGCGTGGTGTGTACCGTATTGAACCCAACCTTGCGCCCGGTTTGTCTTTCAATCTCCTGAGTGATCGTGACGCCATATGCATCCTCTTCCAAGAGGGCCGATATTAAAAGAACGATTTCTTCAAATTCGCCTATTGATGTTCTTTTCATAATATAAAATCTTCGATTATATCTTATTTTGTCGGTCAAATATAATGCCACAAGCGCAAATGGCCTTCATAGCTTTATAAATTGATGATGAGCATCGCGCTGATGTTCAACAGCGAACACTTTGTTGTTTAATCCGGACAAAGTTTGACGAACGACGCCGCACCCAGTACACGGGCTTTTTGCATGTGTTTCGTGTGACATCTTTTATGTTCAAGCCACGAATCAGCAAGGTGCGATGACGGATAAATAAGCGTCTATTTCGTCTTTATTTTTCGCGGCCCATACCATGACTGACGGCGTCTTGGCTTCATTTGAAGCAGCATTTTTTTGTCTGTTACAATTTGCAGGTAGGTATTCACATCTAATAGTGATTCCTAGGAATAAAACCCTAAGCAAGTTCAGAACATGCCGCATCGGCAGGCGGATGACTTTTTCAAATACTTGCTGACGGTCAGTGGGCTCCCCCCGATGCCACGCCGCTTTTGATACGCAAGGCCAAGGCCCCAGCGATGCAATAAGGGTGAACGCTGAGTATCATTGTTCTCCAGTATCAGGCAACGGCGTTCGATACCGGACCCGTTAGCTCTCAGGAATATTGATTTTAAACCGAAGCCACTTAATTCAATCGGGAATGAAAATTGAGTTCCACGTGAATAATATCCTTGCTATGGCATTAGCTTTTTGCCGTTGCGGATAATCGAGTAAGGGCGAGGTAATTCAGGTGGAACAAAAGGCCTTTTCGTTCTCAATCTCTGTTGTCATGATATGGAACAAGACCTTTGACACGTATACGTTTATGCGTCGCGTGAAAACAATTCGTCTCGAGCTTTCAGGAGGGATTGAAGTCTGTTTAGCTTTTTCTCGTTCCACAGTTCGGACGCTCGTTGTGTGTGAAAATGATGTTGTTTAAAAAAGGAGATATTCTGCTCATTCCATTCCTTATCGCTTAGAAACAGACCATCACAATAAATCAACTCCCTTTTTAACAATTGTGACAAGATAGGATAATTCTCCGATGCCAGGTGATGCGTGTCGGCATCGTGTATTATTTTCTCCAGCAGCGTATCCGGACAATAATCCATTTTTGTACTCTGGATCAATTGTACGACCTGTGAAATGTTTTCCGGTGGAACCAATAGGCTGGTGAGGTACTCGGTTGCAATCTTGCTGCTTTTGGCTTCATGGTTTACGGAAGTAAAGCAATACCCCGTGTCGTGAAACCATGCTGCAAGAAGCAATTTTTCAGCATCGCTCGAAGATATGCTGTAGAAGGTACCCAATGCTTCGCACTGCTCTACGACGCCTGCGGTATGATGAATAGTATGAAAAAAACGCGTGTTCGGGAGGTGGTTATAAAAGAGCTTTCGAACAAAATGCTCGGCATCGGCAAATAGATCTTCCGTATTATTGAGAATCATGCAAGGCTGAATAATACGAACGAATTCTGTATAGATTCTGTAGACATTCGGCCGGCGTCCTTAACCGGCGTTAAGTGCCTCTACCAATGTCGTTGTAGATATCGAGCGAATTAGTTGTGATGGCCGGCAGACTAATATCGAGTATGATGCAGTCGTAATCATAAATTATGATTTTCTCTTGGGCATCTTTCTCGATGTAAGGGATTTCACAAGGGAAACTTTCTTGACATGGGTATTGGGCCATGCTTTTAACGAGCTCTTTTTTATCTTCGATGATCAGGACCTTCATGTTATCCTATTGCATGAGTTTGTGTTTGAATGAGTAGCTGGCTGATTGATACCAGGCGATAGCTTCATTGACCATGGCAGGATCGGTTCCCTTACCAATGGGTTCGTTGCTATCGGAAAGCGTAAACGATTCTACTTTAAGTTGTGGGGAAAGTATAACTAACTTGTGATCCTTTAAATAACCAAGGTTCTGATAGGTGCTGATGAAAGCCCGTTCTCGACCTGATTCAAGTTTAAACATATCGTAACCGTAGAATTTGCTTGTATAGGAGAAATTTAACATACCCAGCAGTGTTGGCGCAATATCGATCTGGCTCATTAACCGGCTCATTACGGCCGGCTGCACATGATCGGGGGAATAAATCAGCATGGGAATATGGTACTTGCTAACCGGCATCTCCGTCTTCCCTGCGCTTGATGCGCAATGGTCGGCCACAATGATAAAGATCGTATTTTTAAACCAAGCTTTTTTGGAAGCTTGTTTAATAAACCGGCCGATGGCATAGTCAGTATACTTGACCGCGCCCTCGCGATTTGTATGCGACGGGATATCGATACGCCCATCCGGGTATGTAAAAGGGCGATGATTCGATGTCGTCATGATGTGTGCGAAGACAGGCTTTTCCGGTGTGTGCGCATCGAGCTCCCGTAACGATAGCTCAAAAAGATTTTCATCGGCGACACCCCAGATATTTTCATAGGCAATTTCCGCGTTGGACAATTCAGATCGGTCCACCACTTGGTAGCCGTTATGACCAAAAAAATATCCCATGTTATCAAAATAGCTGTAGCCTCCATAGATGTACTCGCTCCTGTATCCTTTTTCATTGAACAGCTTTCCCAATGAAAACAGGTTTTCGTTGTCCGGTCGTCGAACAATGGATTGGCCTGGCGTGGGGGGGATACACAACGACAATGCCTCCAGACCGCGAACCGTTCGTGTACCTGTGGCATATAAGTTTGTAAAAACAAGGCTTTTGGTGCTCAATGAATCTAGGAACGGCGTGATTGCCTGCGTGTTGCCGAAAAGCTTCATGAAATCGGCGCTAAAACTTTCAACACTTATCAGTACGACGTTGAGTCTCTCTTCATTCCCTGAATTAACAATGGTGCGCTCAATACTATGATGATCATGGCCTGTATATGTGGCCTCAGTGGTTTTTAGTTGCGCGCGAATGAGATCGAAGGCTTTGTCATCGTCGATACCTTCGTAAAATTGCTCATAGTCCAGTTCGTTGTTGCGATAGGCAGCGAACAATTCATACATGCCGTTGGCGCCGAGTTCGTTGACGTGGGCATTTTTACTGAAACGGTGATATTTGTTGGATACTGAGAAGTACACAACGACAAGCAATATAACATAGCCGCCGACAAGAGCTGAGCGCCGCTTAAAGGGCATGTACACCAGCGTTGCATTCATCATAAACGGCCGTAAGAACCATACGATCAATGTCGATAAAAATACAACCGCGCCAATGATCCATTCCAATGGATAGGATTGATGAATATTGCCAATGACTTCCGTTGTATATACCAGGTAATCGACCGCGATGAAATTGAAACGTACGTTGAATTCATCCCAGAAGAGCCATTCCGCAACTGCATTGAAGATGATAATAAAGGAAAGGGCAAAGAATAGAACGAAGAGAGCAAGGCGGTGCCCTTTTTTTCGATAGAGCCGTTCCGGTACAAGCCACAGGTAGAGTAGCAACGGTATCCCAAAATAGATCGCATTTATCAGGTCATAGAACATACCCCAAAGGAATATTCCGGCTACATTGACCAAAGAGAAATCAATTTCCGCTGACGATTTTATGAGTAATGAGATCCTGGTAAGGGTTGAAACTGCGATCAAAACGCTGCAAAGCAATATCCAGATGCCAGTCCGTTGGCGCATTTCGCTTTTAAGATTGAATGACATGATGCGAAATAATTGTACTATTCTGTAGAAATTCTGTACCAAAAGGGGAATCGCCTCGTCGAGAGTAAAACGCTCAGCTTCGGAAGCAGATACCCTCCGTAGCCATTTCATCACTGTAAGTGGTTTTTGTCGTGCAACGAAGTTGCATGCGCCCAGTTTTTGGGATCTGCGCCAGAAGCGATGGCTAGCTCCTGGTATCGTAGGCCCGGAGCGGATTTCGATACATTTAAGAGAGCGTTAAGAAAGAGTTTAGACAATTTTGGCCATTTCACGTTCGTCTTCAACGATAAGTAATTTCATGTGGGCCTGATAAAATAGTTATTTCGGGAACACGATGCCCGTTGGAACGTTCATGTCGTCGCTACGCGGAAGTTCCAAAGACATTCTGAAGAAAGACTGAATTGATCCCTGCTTGCCTACCCTTGGACAGGTCTTCTCTTTCGTTTAATTGCCTTCACACCTTCAAACCAGACGACACTGATACAACCTGCGCCGATGGCCAGCGAAAGCTGAAATCCATTAACCATCTCGAACCTGAAAAAGCGGGTGAGGGGCGGAACGAAAAGCAGTAACGCGGTCAAAGCCAAGGTGATCCCGATGATGACGAGCACCATGTTATTCTTATATCGCAATGTGGTCAGAATAGAGTAGTAAAAAGACCGGTTGACCAGGGTGAGCAGGACATTGGCGACGATCAGCGTGATGAAAATCATGGTGCGCGTCAGGTCTTCGTCATACCCGTGACTTACCGCATATTGATAAACAGCCAACGTTCCCACGGTGATGACCAGGCCCTGAAGGATACTTGTGCTCAACTCGCGCAGGCTGAAGAATGTGGTGGTGAACGGCCGTGGCTTTTGTTTCATAGTATTATTTTCCGTGGGCTCATTTTCATAGATGATGGAACAGGTGGGACCCATGATCAACTCTAGAAAAATGACGTGCACCGGGGTGAAAATACTGGGATAGATCCAGCCCAACACGACGGGGATGAACACTGTGAGGATGATGGGGATATGGATAGAGATGATGTACTGAATGGCCTTTTTAAGGTTTGAATAAATTCTTCGACCCATGGCAATGGCGTCCACCATTTTGCCCAGATTGTCATCGCTGAGGATCAGGGATGATACTTCTTTCGCGATCTCCGTTCCTTTCTTGCCCATTGCGATGCCGATGTGGGCGGACTTCAATGCGGGGCCGTCGTTCACACCATCGCCGGTCATGGCGACGATCTGGTGATTTGCTTTTAATGCGTTTAGAATTCTCAGTTTCGCATCGGGGAACATGCGCGTAAAAATGTTGACTTCCATGACTTTTGCCTTGAGTTCAGCCTCGTTCAACTTCAAAAGTTCTTCCCCGTCCATTGTTTTTTCTGCGCCTTTAAAATGGATCTGCCGCGCGATCGTGGAGGTGGTTGCCGCGTTGTCGCCAGTGATGATCTTCACTGCTATCCCAGCCTTGTAGAAGGAATTAAAAACCTCGGCTATGTTTTGTTTGGGCGGATCGTAGAAAGCGACCAATCCCATGAATCTGAATTTCAGCGTTTGCTGTTCCGCGGGAAAATCACTTCCGGCAAATGCCGAGACGCCGACGGCTAGTACCCGGAATCCTTCGCCGGCCAACGCTTGGATGGCCGTGGTGACGTCCTTCTTTTCGTCTTCCGAGAGATCTGTCACCTGTTGGATGGCTTCGGGCGCTCCCTTTGCGGCGACGATGCGAGTGCCGGAGGCGTTTTCAAAGATATGCGTCATCATGGGAGGTCTGCCGCCCAATGGATATTCATGGATCATGTGGTAGTCCTTTCGTGCGTCCGGAGTCACGGACTTTCCATATGCATCGTGCAAGGCGATTTCCATGGGGTCGAACGGGATGGGTTCGCTGGCCCACATAGCCAGCGTGATCAGTTCGTTTTCCGCTGCGGCCGCCTGGTCGGGTGTGGTCATTTTTTTTGTCGACCACACATAAAGCTTGGCCAACGTCATCCGGTTTTCGGTGATGGTCCCGGTTTTATCGGTGCAGATCACGGTGGCGCTTCCCAGGGTCTCCACGGTTTTGGTGTGCTTCACGATGATTCCCAACTTCATCAACCTCCAGGCGCCCATGGCCATAAAGGTGGTGAAGGCTACGGGGATCTCTTCGGGGAGAATACTCATCGCCAAGGTGAGCGCCTTGAGCAAGCTGCTCAGCACTTCGCGCGACTTAAAAAAGTTGATTCCCCAAACTATAAAGAAAATGATCGCACCGGCAAGGGCCATCTTCTTTACGAAGCTGCCGATCTGCTTTTGCAGCGGCGTGTCTTCTTCCTCGATGGACTCCAGGCTCTTGCCGATTTTGCCCAACGACGTGGCAGCGCCGATGGCCGTGACTTGGCAAATGGCAAGACCGCCGGCCACCGTTGTGCCTTGAAAGACTTCGTTGTTCTTCGCTTCTTTATACTTACTCACGGGCATGGATTCGCCTGTGAGTATGGATTCGTTAACTGAAAAATCGTTGGACTGAACGATAACACCGTCTGCCGGAATCGAGGATCCTTCTTCAATGATCATGAAATCGCCCACCACAATTTCCTCGCGCTTGATTTCGATGGCGGCACCGTCGCGGATAACTTTGCTCGTGGGCAGCGTCAGCGCCTTCAGTGCGTCCAGGGCATTGCGGCTTCGCGACTCCTGGTATAGGGAAATGCCGACCACGATGACAATGGCGGAAATCATAAAAATTCCATTGCCAATTTCGCCGCTGATAAAATACAACAACGAGGCCACCAGCAACAATAATAACATGGGCTCCTTAAAAAGCCCTTTCAGTGTGTCGAGAAAGGTATTTGATTCGTGGATCACTTCGTTGCGCCCATATTTAGCACGGGCTTCCTGCACCTGGCGGACGGTTAATCCTTTTAGGGTTTGTTCGGGGAGGGCAGACATGGTTAGTCGTTCATCAGCGTTGACGTTATGCAGACAGGGCTGTTAGTCCTGTTTGTTCTTTTGCAACCCCATTAACTCAAATGCACATTGAGTCACAAGGGGCACTCCGGTTCCGATTTTCTTCAGCAACTGTATCTCGGTGAATTGACCCGTGGTCGTGCCTGTATTGACCCGAATTGCCGAGAACCGATTTTCCCCGGAAGATACAAAGATATAGTCCTTTCCTTCATAATCGTCAATGGAAGTTGTGGGCACAAGATCTTCATTTTGCGATACCGTCTCGATATTTGCTGTCACGATTATTCGCGGAAGCAAGGATTTATCGTCCCGTTCCAGGTGACGGTGAATACGAACAGTGCGCTCCAGGCTGATCTCTTTGCCGACGAGATGTACCTTGGCGTGATGCAGGACTGTATCGTTGATCAATTGGAACGTGAATGCCGAATGTATTGCCTATTGCCATTCAATTGCCCTCAAACGATGCCTGACAGGAATCGAACCTGGAGATATTTGGTCTGGGAATCAAACTGTTAGGACAATGGGAAAAGAATGGTTACGATATGGTCGCGAGTCAAATTACAGCATTCTTTAACGGCCGGATATTGTTGTCTTTGTCATAAGAACCCGGGATGAATGTTTTCGTCATGTGGAGATCGTTGTCTTTATCCAGTAGGTGATCGTTGAGGCTTGAAAGCGAGGATTTATGCCTTCTTGCCGCTCTTAGAATTAAAGCCAGTGGCACGATTAAGAGCCTGACGGCCCGCCAAGGGTGCTGGGCTTTTTTTGATCTTCTTAAAGATTTTTCTGATCTCGTGATCGGCATCTCTCCACCAGTTGAGGGACGACAATTGTTGGCGGCAGTCGTTGTAAGCAAATAGCGAGCAGCCGCACGCGCCCCTTCACATCGGCGAGCAAACGGACATCTATACGCCAACGGAACCAAACCAGCCTTTTCATCAAAGTCTAACGCGGGAGAAATTGGGAAACAATCTGCAAACAAAAGTTTGTAGTTTTGGGTGTCAAATTCGACAATGAAAACCTCCATACTGATCGATTGATGAAGACGACTTGGAAATCCTTCAGGATGTCACCGAGTCCATTAGTGACATTGTCTGTTTTAAATTTACCCATCCCGTAGACGCTCTCAATTTCCTACTAACCCTAACACCGATTGACTTTATTTTCATCGACTTCAATATGCCTATATCGAACGGGGAGGAATTTGTAAAGGGATGCGAAAGAAAGACCATTGTTCTAACACCATAATCATCATCCCGTGAGCCAGTGCGTCATGCTATCAAAGTCGCCTGACTACCTGAGTCATTAAGTTCCAAATTTGGTAACGCATCACGTGGGAGAAGACAGGTCTGCCCAAAAATGGTCCTAATCGGCCTCTAAAAGCACTATGTTTTGATAACATTTTGTTTAACATTTACGTTAAAAGATTAAACAAAATAGTAAATTGAGTTTTAAATCATCCACTCGGGGTTCTTGATTTGAAACTGGATAAAACCATAGTGCATTGATTAACAGCACAATAACTAGTCAAATTGCCAGTTCCCAGGGAACGCTTTTGGCGCTCGCGCGAAGATTTTCAAACAATACGGAGGAGCGCGAGGACCTTGTGCAGGATACCCTGTTAAGGGCGCTTACGCATAGTAGTCAGTTCAGGGAAGGCACAAATCTGAAAGGATGGCTTTTCACGATAATGAGGAATACGTTTATAAATAACTACCGCAAATTGAAGCTTGCAAAGACATTAAATGACACGACACCCTTACGCTTTCTGAACATCCAAGATGAACACACATTCAATCGCCCACACGAAAACATGGAGTTCCTCGAAATCTGGCGTAATGTGAATGATATTAAAGAAGAACTTCTTGGTCCTTTCAAGATGTATACTATGGGCTATAAGTATGAGGAGATCGCCAGCCATCTTCACATTCCCTTGGGGACGGTAAAGAGCAGGATATTTCAGGCGCGGAAAGAGATTCAGAAAAATTTGTATGGATATAAGACGTTGAAGACAAATCTTTAAAATACTATGATGCTAATACAAAGGTGGGAATTTTTGTGTGCCGAGACTTGTCACGCAGTCCCGGGTTCGTTCGTTAATGAGCGGTTGTCACTTTTATACTTGTTGCGGCTCATTTCAACTTTAGGTTCTATATATATATGAATCGAATAGCGGTCATAGGGTCAGGTTTCTCCGGTTTATCGGCAGCTTGCTTTCTGGCGAAAGCGGGCTTTCATGTGACCGTCCTGGAAAAAAATGACTCACCTGGAGGTCGCGCCCGCCAGTTTAAGGCCGAGGGTTTTACATTCGACATGGGACCAAGCTGGTATTGGATGCCCGATGTTTTCGAGAACTTCTTTGCAGCTTTCGGAAAAAAGCCGTCCGACTATTATACGTTAGAAAGATTAGATCCATCGTATCGCATTGTCTATGCAAAAGACGACGTGCTCAATGTGCCCGCAGGTGTCGAAGCGATCCGCGCAATGTTCGAGCGTATTGAGCCAGGAAGCGGAAAGCGTCTGCTAAGCTTCCTCGAAGAAGGCAAGTTCAAATACAATATCGGCATCAAAGAGCTTGCCTATAAACCTCGTTTGTCCCTTCGTGACTTCATGGACCTTAAGCTTATCGGGGGGATTATTAAACTTCATATTTTTCAGTCCATTTCTTCGTACGTGAGGAAATTCTTTAAAGAACCCCGCCTCATCCAATTGCTTGAATTTCCGGTGCTGTTTCTTGGCGCAAAACCTGAAGATACGCCGGAACTCTATTGCCTCATGAACTATGCCGACATGGCCTTAGGGACCTGGTATCCGAAAGGCGGTATATATAAGGTCGTTGAAAGCATGGTGTCGCTGGCCCTAGAACTGGGCGTTACTTTTGAATTGAACAGTAACGTTGAACGCCTGGATATACACGCCACAAAAGCAAAAGGACTGATTGCGAATGGAGTCTTTAAGCCTTATGACTACATCATCGCCAGTGCAGACTATCATCATGTTGAACAACAGCTCCTCCCGCCATCACACCGAAAATATTCCTTGTTGTATTGGCAAAAGAGGGCCATGGCTCCATCATGCCTGATTTTCTATTTAGGCATGCGCAAAAAAATAAACGGATTGCTTCATCACACACTTTTTTTTGATCAGGATTTCAAGCAACATGCTGTGGAAATCTATGACAAGCCGCAGTGGCCTTCCTCGCCGCAATTTTATATTTCCTGTCCCTCCAAGTCGGATCCAAGTGTTGCTCCCGATGGCTGTGAAAATATATTTATTTTAATTCCGGTGGCGCCGGGACTGTCTGATTCAGATACGACGCGGGAGAAGTATTTTGAGATGGCGGTGAACCGATTAGAAACCCTCGTGGGTCAAGACATTCGTAGCCACATCGTTTTCAAACGAAGCTACGCACACCGTGATTTTATTCTTGACTACAACGCCTTTAAGGGAAATGCCTACGGATTGGCGAACACGCTTCTGCAAACGGCAAATTTTAAGCCATCCATTGTCAATGCAAAGGTAAAGAACTTGTTCTACGCCGGGCAACTTACCGTGCCGGGCCCGGGCATACCACCAGCATTGATTTCAGGCCAAGTGGCCGCCCGTGAACTGATCAAGAGCCATAAAAAGCAGCAACCACACTATGAAAGCACTATACGACAAAGTATCGCTTGAATGCAGCCGCGTAGCCACCCGGGCCTACAGCACCTCGTTTTCTTTGGGCGTGCGCTGTTTAAGTAGGGAATTGCGCTCACCGATCTATTCTATCTACGGCTTTGTTCGATTCGCCGACGAGATTGTAGATTCCTTCCACTGCTATAACAAAGAAGTGTTGCTGGAAAAATTCAAATCCGATACCTACTGCGCTATTCAGGACAAGATCAGCATGAATCCAATTTTGAATAGCTTTCAACACACCGTACACGAGTATCGGATTGAAAAAAAGCTCATCGATCAGTTTTTGAAAAGTATGGAAATGGATCTGTTGTGGAAAACGCACGATGACGAGAGTTTTAAGGAATATATTTTTGGATC
>DATDAV010000276.1:0-1429 GCA_036525235.1 Chryseolinea sp.
AAGCGGTATCACCACATATCCACTGCTCGCAACACGGCGTTTTGACCAACGGCGCCTCGGCATCCCCACAAAACCGGCAATGCTCGCCAGCAATGGGCTTGGCTTCCATTCGATTGTAAGTCATGAGCATCCCCTTGTGCGGTAAGCGCCCGTGCGGAAAGACCTATAAGATTTCGACATAGGCACTGAAGTGGAATCGAATCGTCGCCACCAGCCGGCCTTCATTATAATGCCAGATCAGCTTACGAATTTTCGAGATCACCCCGTCCATCGTCTTGTATGACTTGCAACCGTAGACTTTGCTCTTGAGCCAGCGCCAGAACCGTTCAATCGGGTTGTATTCTGGGCTATAAGGCGCCAGATGCTGGAGATCGAGCCACTCCACTTTAGCCACAAATGCCTTCACTTTTTTGCTCTTATGGATGCTGCAATTATCGAGTATGAGCACCAGCAGTTGGTTCGGAAAATTCTGATGGAGTTGATGCAGAAAGGAAATGAAGGTCCCAGCATTACCCTTGGCCGCTTGCTTCCAATAAACCCGTTGACTTTGAAGGTCTAAAGCCCCAAAGATCGTCTTACTCTGACGACGCTTGGGTTGGTGCACTTTGCGCTTGGCTTTGGCCCGCAGCCAGCCGCGTTGCACATAGGGTTCGTTGCTAAAGTGCGATTCATCGACAAACAAAACGGCTAAATCCTGCTCCTCGCGCTTCGAAGCGATGGCCTTGACGATCTCGTCCACCCGCTTTTTTTTTCCTGTGAACTCGGGGCATGCGCCGGCATCGTCTTGGCAAAGCGTTTATAGACCCAACCACCCCGCTTCAGAGCCCTTTTTACCGTGCTCTCACTCGCCTTAAGACCCTGTTGAAGCAAGTAAGCCACCAATAGATTCGTACTCCAGCCGGCTTCAAGGTAACCATCATCGCTTGGATGTTTCGCCCATACAGGTTGCAAGATCATCAGCGCCTCGTGCTCCTTGCGATTGGTGCGTCCGGGTGGCGGGGTGTTCCGTAGCCCCTCGATGCCATCCTGGAGGTAGGCTTTGAGCCAACTGCGGATCGTATGTTCATGGCGCCCGATGGACTCGGCAATCACGGGAACGCTCTGACCACGATCCGAGAACAGGACTGCCAAGCAGCGTTCTGAAAGGTTCGTGGTGCGAATGCGGCGTGCTTTTTCCAACATCTCGCGTTGCTCGGAAGGCAGGGATATGCGGATCATGGGAGCTCTTTCCAAAGACGGCTTCGGGTGTGGTGATCGATTTCTATGAATGTCTCGAGTTTACCGACACCAAGCCTTTCTTACAACTTTTTCCGAGCGGGCGCTTAGCGCTGAAGATTTAACGCCACTTATCGCTGAAGGTCACAGGTGGTGTCACATCTGTCTGGTATCCGGTGGCGCAAACGGAGGTTTTATAGACGACTAAAAACGG
>DATDAV010000277.1:0-160679 GCA_036525235.1 Chryseolinea sp.
CAAACGGGAGGAGATCGCCGGGGCAGCAAAGGCCATAGTTTACAGCACTTCGCCGTGATCCCGTTTTTTAAAAATACCACGGAGTTTTTTCGTGGTATTTTTTTCCAGTAGCGCACAAAATCCCGCGAGAGTGAACTGAAAAACTCGTGAAGAGGATACTGCAAGCCGGTTGCGCTTTGCCAATTACATTGTCCTGTTGTAATGAAATATAAATACACAGCCGTTATGCCTTTCATCACCCTTCGCACCACCGGCCGCATGTTCGTCACGTGCATTCTCTTATCGACCCTGGCCGGGTGCAAAAAAGACGATGACACCAAACCCAACGCCTTCAACTTCGACGGTCAGACCAGGGGTCTGCGATCGGCTTTCCTGCTCTACGCAACTTCGTCCGACATCAGCACCGAAAGCGACTCACCCTATTATCAAAACGTATTCATGCTCTTGTCCGTAGGCCTTACCACCGACGGACACGCGATGACGGGACAAGGAAATGCCATAGAGCTGTCGGTCTATGGTGCTTCACAAGACTTGGATACAGGAACATACACCTTTCCCCGAACAGAAAGCCGCGCCAAGGCCTTTGAAATCCCGGCAGGCCATGTGCAGTTGGACGAGACCGGCACATCCTCGTCATCGCAGGGCACGCAGGTGTTTTCTTTTACCGCAGGGCAGATGACCGTGACGCGGTCAGGAAGAGACTATACCATCGATATCGCCGGAACGGTTGAAGGCAAAATACTAAAAGCCCACTTCACCGGTGTGCTGACAATTCTACAGAAGAACTAACGCTGTCTTTTCTTTGCGCCTTCTCTGCGCTCTCTGCGCCTTTGCGGTAAAAAATGAAAGAACGCACCACCCCTACTCCTGCGCATTAGCCCCCGCCGACACACCACCCGTATCCTCCACCCCCACAACGCAACCATTCGCAATGAAATTGCTACCTTCTTTCAATCGCGTAATCGTATAAGTTTCATAAGGACCATCTAGATATTCAATCTGTTTCAGCTTCGCAGTGCTCTTGTTGCCCTGACCGTCATATATTTCAAAGGCATCGCCCAAAGCAATCTTGCTAATATCTTCAAAACCTTTGTACTGACTGGAGCCCTCGGGCTTTAACGATGCCCAGCCTTTTCCAGAAACTAAAAAAGGATGGTCTTGCGTGGCCACGATTTCCCGGCCGTTATCGAAAGCATATTTCACGATGCCGTGATGCACAACTTTCGCCACTTGCTCAACGACAGCAGGATGCAAGCGATTTGTCTCCGGATCGAGAGAAAGCACTTCGTCGCCCGGCGCGAGGTCTTCGATGTTCCGGGCTTGATCGTTGGCAACGGTCACCTTTGTGCCTTTCGCAAAGCAATGAACGTCCAATCCATCGAAATAGATTTCGGATAGGGCGACATCATCGTATTTGAGACCTTTGTATACTTCCAGGATCTCGAATTTGAGATTCCACGCTGTTTGTTGTTTGAGTTTAGTGAAATCATCGCGATCGCCGTTTCCAATCGGATCTACTTTGAAGCATTGTGCCGCGCGCCGGTCCTTCAGATTTAAGATGGCATAGGGGCGATCATTAATGTATAGCTTTATTTTTTTTGCTCTCGAATTGTTCTCCCAGGCGGTCTGGCTTTTCACGTAGCCGTTCACAATGATTATGTCCGTGATTCTTGGGCTATGGGCTGCAAATTTATAGAGCAGGGATTGACCAATGCCATCTCCCGCAGCGCCTTCGACCCAGGCGGTTTTGTAATTCAAGTCGTGTGCATTTTCAGCACCGTATGTATTTTCACCTTGCGATTTTAACGAGGACGATGCGCTTACACTCTCGGGACCACCCGCGCAATACCAGCTGCAACCGTCGCCCTGAATATCCCAATATCCTCGTCCAGTTTCATCCCATTCGGAATACATTTTTTGTTGTTCGGCGGGCAGGTCTTCGATTTTCGCTCCCTTGCTTAGTTTTAAACTGATCTGCTGCAATACCTTCTCATCCGCATAAAATTGCCGCTCATTTTCAGGGTTGAAATCCAAGTCCCTCACGGAAGCGGGTTCAAGCGTTTTAACAGATTGTTGCGCCAAAGCAGGATAGGATGCTGCTGCGATCAGGATGCAGGCTATGCGACACATCATGGGATAACTTGTTTGAGACAGGCCAAGCTATCGAGAATACTCTACCCCTATACGTGTTAATTCAGACAAAACTTACATAGCGCGATTGTACTCACTTCTTCTTCAATTTTTGCAATTCGGCCTGCAACTGCAGCACGGTGTGGGCCAGGTGTTCAGTAGACACGGCGTTGCTGGTTTGCGGGTCGGGAAACTGGTTGGAAAAGAATGCTTTGGCTTGCCAGAGCTCAAGCACTTCGGCAGCGTCAACGGAATAGGGCTCGTATTGGCGATTGTCGGAAACCAGCAGGAGTTTGCCTTCTTCGGCAGTGAAATTGAATACGCGTTTGAAGACGATACCGTCTTGTTTGGTGACCAGGATGTAGAGCTTGCCGTTCTTTATGGCCGCAACATCTTCCATATATTCTCCAAAAATTACACTACCGGGTTGCACCGGCAGCATCGAGTCGCCCTGGATCTCGAAGGCGCGATGCGTTCTGTTTCGGGGAAGCATGGGCACGCTGATCTTAGGGAGGTCTTTTACAAACTCCACATCCTGATAGCCCGCCAGGTAGCCAGCCGATGCTTTTTGCGAAACGAGGTCTACGTTCTCTTTATTATTACTATCCACCGTGATGGCCAGGATGTCTTTTCCTTTGGTGGGGGTGGCGGCCTTGCGTTCTTTTTCTGAAAGTCGGCTCAGGTCCTGGCGCACAAGGGCGTCGAGGTTCACATTGAAAATCTTGGTGATGTCGAGCAGTGACGCCAAGGGCGGGGTGGATCGCTCTTCTTCGTAGGCGCCAATGGCGGCCTGTTTGAGGCCTAATTTTTCGGCCAGTTGTTTTTGCGTCATCCCGGTTTGGGTGCGCAGAAATTTCAAGTTCTTATTGATCATAGCCATAGTTGTAAAAATACGAGGTAAGTGTTTACGAAAAACAAATGCTGAGCACAATGCGCGTTGGAAATTTCTAACGATCTCCAGGGCGCCCGGTCCGCAGAACAGTTTTTAGAATCGCATAGGCGGCCAGCGCACGCTTCACTGAAACAGGCCGGTCAACCCCCCTGGACTAAACCCTCCGCCGTATAGCGGAAAGGTTTAGGCGCACAGAGTAGCCAACTTTGCAATCTTTCTGATCTCCGGTACAGTATCTCCGCCTATAGTTCTCCTCTCATCACATTCCGTTTTCTCCGCGCCTATAGTTCATAGCGTTCTGCACTTCTGCTCAACATGTTTAATCCTATTCATTATACATCATACTGGTAAAAGACCCTGTCCCACCTCTCGCCTTTTTGGCGCAGAGGTTGGGATGGGAGTTGCTATGGCATTAACAACAGTACAAAACTAAAAAAATTAGTTTAAAAGCAAAACATTTTACTAATATTTTTAGTTATTTAGCGTCATGGAGCGGAACATAATTCACCTGGATCTGGACGCGTTTTTTGTGGCGGTAGAGCGTAGAAACAACAAAGCGCTGGTGGGCCGGCCTCTTATTATAGGAGGCAGCAGCCGCCGGGGCGTGGTGGCTGCCTGCAGCTATGAAACGCGGCAGTTCGGGGTGCATTCAGCCATGCCCATGTACCTGGCCCTGCAACTCTGCCCCGATGCCAAGGTGATCTCGGGCGACATGGAGTCGTACAGCCAATGCTCCCACGAGGTGACCGAGATCATCTCCGAGGCGGCTCCCATGTTCGAAAAGTCATCGATCGATGAGTTCTATATAGATGCCAGCGGCATGGATCGCTATTTCGGGGCCTTTCAATGGGCATTGGAACTGCAGAAAAAGATCAATAAAGAATCCGGGCTGCCCATTTCGCTGGCCATGTCGCGGAACAAACTGGTATCGAAAGTGGCTACGGGCGAATTTAAGCCGGAAGCAAAACACAATGTCCCCGCCGGCACGGAGCAGGCTTTTTTGTCGCCGCTGGCGGTGGAGAAGATCCCGATGATCGGCAAGCAGACCGCTTCTTTTTTGTATGACATGGGCGTGCGCACCGTAGCCACGTTGCGTGAAATGCCGCTGAAGTTTCTCATGAGCGCGTTTGGAAAAAACGGTCTCAGCCTTTGGAACAAAGCGCACGGCGTGGACGAGTCGCCGGTGGTGCCCTATGCTGAACAAAAGTCGATTTCCACGGAGTGCACTTTTGAAGAAGACACCATCGATGTGAAACGACTGCAATCCATTTTGATTGCCATGGTGGAGAAGGTGGCCTTCCAACTGCGCGAGCAAAAGAAGCTGGCGTCGTGTGTGACGGTGAAAATCCGCTACTCCAACTTCGACACGGAAACCAAACAAATTCACATTCCCTATACATCGTCGGATCACATCCTGCTGAACACCGTGACCGAATTGTTCAAGCGGCTCTACAATCGGCGGATGCTGATCCGGCTGGTGGGCGTGCGGCTGAGCAGTCTCGTGCACGGCAGCCACCAGATCAGTCTTTTCGACGACACGGCCGAAAGCATCAACCTGTATGAGGCCATCGACTTTATCAAGCACAAGCACGGTGTGGAGAAACTGATCCGCGCCACCACGCTGGGCGTGAACCGTCGCGTGCGCATGGAGATGAATATGTTCAAAGGGAATCTGAAGTGAGTCAAGTGTAACAAATGAAAAAATTATAGGCTATGAAAACATCCATCGCAACCATCAAATCACCTGTTCAGGAATTGTTCTTTATCATTTCGCCGCCGCCGCACATTCTCAGCGACGTGTTTGTGCTGAAAGACGATGTGCACTACCTTATCGGTCACGAGTTCTCGGACCGGTATTCCACGGCACATATTTCGTTGTTCAAATACCAGGACGAACATGTGGACGACATTATCCGCCATGTCGAAGTGAAGGTGGCCAACATCAAGCCGTTCAATATTTTTATCAAAGATCTGAACGTGTTCTACCATGGGTCGGAGCGCACCATCATTTTGGATATCGTTAATAAGTATCCTGTGCGCGATATTTTTGAAAAATTAATCAAGGAGGATGCGCACTACACGCCGCACATTACGGTGGCGAAAAAACTTTCGGCGGAAGATTTTCTGAAAGCGTGGCCCTATTTGAAGGATCTCCCCTACAGCCAGCATTTTCTTTGCGACCGCATTACGGTACTTGCCCGCGCCGAAAACCGGTGGGTTCATTACCGCGATATTTTGTTAGGCGAATAAACCCGTTAGCGGCTATGTGTGCAGGTATGTGGCCCCATGAAGTGCCTCCTCGCCCTGTGGGATCGCCCCGGCCAAGTATAGGAGGGGAAAGCCCGAAGTGCGGTGGGGTTGAGTGCCGGCCGGACTTGGAACGGGGAGCCTGCCCGAACGTACCGTGGGTCTATTCAATAGAGAGTTACTCACACGTTCGGTACGGGCGGGTCCGACCCGAGGTACGAGGGGGTCGCCACATACTTTTAAATCTGTTTTTGACCATGCTTCGACGAGCCATCCATCGGCGGAGGGCTGGTGAAGCGTTGGTCTGCAGGAAGAAAAATAAGCGGCCGTTGCACGGCGCGGTGATGTTGTTTGTGACGTTGGTTGCCACGCTCGTTGTGGGAAAAAATACCGCATCCGCGTTTGTGCTTCGGCCGCTTTATTTTTTGGATGCGAATAGCCGAACTTATCCGGATAATATAGCAGGTAAGGCGTTGTGTTCTTATCTTTATATTCATAACGTTGTTGTCATGTCGCCTTTAGAAATTCTTCGGACCCGCTTCGGGTATGCTTCCTTTCGTTTGGAACAGGAAGCCATCATTCAGTCTGTACTTCAGCAGAAAGACACGTTTGTGTTGATGCCCACCGGCGGTGGCAAGTCGCTGTGCTACCAGGTGCCGGCGTTGCTACTGGATGGCCTTACCGTTGTGATCTCGCCGCTGATCGCCCTGATGAAAGACCAGGTGGATGCCCTGCGGCTAAACGGCGTGCAGGCGGCCTACCTCAATTCCACGCAAAGTGGAGCGGAGCAGGATGCGATCATCACCAAGGTGTTGTCCAAAGAAATGAAGCTGTTATACCTGGCGCCCGAAAGCTCATTTTTCCGGCGCCTCAGTTCGTTCAACGTGAGCCTTGTGGCCGTTGACGAAGCACACTGCATCTCGCATTGGGGTCACGATTTCCGCCCGGAATATTTGCTGCTGAACCAACTGAAACAAACGCTACCCAACGTGCCCGTGATCGCCCTGACGGCCACGGCCGACAAGGTGACGCAAAAAGACATCATCGAAAAACTGGCCCTGCGCACCCCCGCGGTGTTTGTGTCGAGCTTTAACCGGGCCAACATCCGCTATACGGTGGAGCCAAAAAAACGGAGCTTTGAAAAACTGCTTGGTTTTTTGGAGACCCGGAAAGAAGAATCGGGTATCATCTACTGTCTGTCGCGCGTGGCAACGGAGAGCCTGGCGGCCGACTTGGCCAAGGAAGGTTTTAACGTGCTCCCCTATCACGCCGGGATGGAAAAAGACCAGCGCGCGCGCCACCAGGAAATGTTTTTGCGCGACGACGTGAAAATTATGGTGGCCACCATCGCCTTTGGCATGGGCATCGACAAATCGAACGTGCGCTACGTGGTGCACATGGACCTCCCAAAAAATATCGAGAGCTACTACCAGGAAACAGGGCGGGCCGGACGCGACGGCCTGGAGAGCGAGGCCTTGCTCTATTACACCTACGCGGATGTGAGCAAGATGAAAAAGTTTGTGGAGATCGAAGGCAACGCCGAACAAACCCGCATCTACCTGAAAAAGCTCGACCAGATGGCCGCCTATGGCGACCTGGTGACGTGCCGCCGCCAATACCTGCTAAACTATTTTGACGAGCCCGCCGCCAGCTATTGCGGCAACTGCGACATCTGTCTCACGCAAGTAGAGCGTGAAGAAGGAACCGTGCAGGCCCAGAAGGTGCTGTCGGCCGTGACGCGTTTGCAGGAGCGGTTTGGCACCAACTATGTGATCGACGTCTTGCGCGGATCGAATTCTGCAAAGATCATGGACGACCACCGGGCGCTGAAAACCTTTGGGGTGGGCGCCGACACCAGCAAGGAAGAATGGACCAGCATTATCCGCGACCTGCTTGCGCAGGGCTACCTCGCCAAATCGGACGGCACGTACCCGGTATTGAAACTGACATCGAAAAGCGCCGCCGTATTGCGGGGCGCCGAACGCGTGATGCTGGTGCGATCGAAAGAGAAACTGCCCACGCCGATGATGCAAGTGTCGGAAGAATCAGCCGACTACGAAGCAGCGCTTTTTATGATCCTGAAGAAAGTGCGGACATCGCTGGCGCAGGAAGAAAATGTGCCACCCTATGTGGTGTTGTCGGATGCGTCGTTGCGTGAGTTGGCTACCTATCTGCCGTTGGATAAAGCTTCGATGCGAAATATTTCCGGCTTTGGGGAGTTGAAGGTGGAACGCTATGGCCCCGCCTTTGAAGATGCCATTGTGCAGTATTGCGAAGAAAACGGCATGGCTACGCGCATGCATCTGAAATCCCCGAAACGCACCAGCAGCGGGCGGAGGGAACGGCCTGAGCGCCCGCAACGGGAAAATGAAACCAAACAGCAAACCCTGGATCTGTTCAAAGCCGGTCATTTGCCCGGCGACATCGCTGCGTTGCGCAACCTGAGTGTGGGCACCGTAGAAAATCACCTGGCTTTCTATGTTCAATATGGAAAGCTTTCGGTAGAAGAGCTTGTTCGGCCGGCAAAGATCCCAACCATTCAGCTCGCCATAGAGCAAGTGGGTGGAAAAATGCTGGCGCCGATCAAAGAAAAGCTGGGCGCCGGTTTCACGTATGGCGAAATCAAGGCGGTGATGGCTTATCTGGAATTCAAGGCCACGTCATAGCTCCTTTCATCCCTTTTCAACGAAAGTATGTACCTCAATTGTCACACCGGTTTCAGCTTTAAATACGGCACGCTACCGGTGGAAGACCTATTTGAAGAGGCCATACGGTGTGGCGTCCACAAGTTGGTGATGACGGAAATAAACAACACGGCGTCGTATATCGAGATGCTGCGTTTGTGTGAGGAGCGCTCGCCACGACAGGGGCCGAAAACCGCTACCGGCAAGCGAACACACGCGCTGGAGATTGTTGTGGGGGTGGAATTTAGAAACGGCAACGAGCTGGTCTATGTTGCCATCGCAAAAAACAATGCCGGTTTTGAAGAGATCAACCGCTTCCTGTCGCGCTACAACCGTGAGGCCAAACCTTTTCCCGAACGGGCCCCGGACTTCGACAACGTTTTTATTATTTATCCTTTTCAGAAGGTGCAGCCCGAACAGCTTCGCGCACATGAATACATCGGCGTGCGAAAGCATGAGTTGAATCAGTTTACCATGTATGCAGCTTACGCCGGGTATGAATCTAAGTTTGTGGTCCTCCATCCCGTCACGTTTGCAGACAAAACAGACTATAATATTCACCGCCTGCTGCGCGCCATCAACGACAACACGTTGCTGAGCAAGTTTCCCAAACACCTGCTGGCCCACGAAGAAGAGATCATGATGCCGGAAGAAGTGCTGGCCTATAGTTTTAAGCATTATCCCGAAGTGATCAAAAACACAGAAGACCTGCTGGCACAATGCCATTTGGACATCACACTGAAGGAAGACAAAAACAAAAAACATATCTGCGGTTCGCCGGAAGAAGACTGGCGCATCCTGGAAACAGAAACCTGGAAAGGATTTGCCTCGCGCTATGGCCACTACACTAAACCAGAAGAACTGGACGAGCTGACCGAACGCGTGAACCGGGAATTGCGGATCATTCGCCACAAAAACTTCTGCTCGTATTATCTGGTCACCTACCGCCTCATCGTATTTGCCAAACAAAAAGGATATGACTTTGTCGGGCGTGGCAGCGGGGCCAACAGCGTGGTAGCCTATTGTTTGGGTATTACGAACGTGGACCCGATCGACCTGAACCTGTATTTCGAACGCTTCCTCAACGAAGAGCGCACCTCTCCTCCCGACTTTGACATCGACTTCGCGTGGGACAACCGCGACGACATCTATCGCTATATTTTTGACACCTACGGCACGGACCACGTTTGCCTGCTGGGCACGCACACTACCTATAAGTATCGCTCCATTTTGCGTGAGCTGGGGAAGGTGTTCGGCTTGCCCAAAGAAGAAATCGATGCCCTGGTGGACGAGCCCCAGCATTTCAAAGGCCGCGACAACATCACCGAGCTCATTTTTAAATATGCCAGCTATATCGTGAAGAAGGGACTGCCTGCCAACATCTCCATTCATGCCGGCGGCGTGCTCATCACGGAAAAACCTATCTACACCTACACGGCCACGGAACTTCCGCCGAAGGGTTACCCCGTATCGCATTTTGAAATGCACAACGCCGAGGACCTGGGCATCTACAAATTCGACATCCTGAGTCAGCGCGGGCTTGGGCATTTGAAGGAGACTGTGAAGCACGTGAAGCGCAATCGCGGGATTGACGTGGACATTCATCGCTTCCATGTGTTCAAGGAAGACGAGAAGGTGAAAGACCTGCTGCGCAACAGCAAGGCCATGGGTTGTTTTTATGTGGAGTCGCCGGCCATGCGCATGCTATTGGAAAAACTAAGGTGTTCGGACTACCTCACACTGGTGGCGGCCAGTTCCATCATCCGGCCAGGTGTGGCCAGCTCGGGGATGATGCGGGCTTACATCGAGCGTTTTCACCTGACGCAAAACGGCGGCACCTACGAATCCATTCACCCGAAGATGGACGAGTTGATGGCCGAGACGTATGGCGTGATGGTCTACCAGGAGGACGTGATCAAAGTGGCACATCATTTTGCAGGACTCACTCTGACTGAAGCGGACGTGCTGCGACGCGGCATGTCGGGCAAATACCGTTCGCGGGAAGAGTTTCAACGCGTGCGCGAACGCTTTTTTGAGAACTGCCGTGAACGTGGCTATGCCCAGCATGTGACGGATCGCGTGTGGTTTGAGATCGAAAGTTTCTCCGGCTATTCGTTTGCCAAAGGGCACTCCGCCAGCTACGCGGTGGAGAGCTATCAAAGTCTTTATTTGAAGGCACACTATCCGCTGGAATTTATGGTGGGTGTGATCAATAATTTTGGTGGATTCTATCGCACGGAATTCTATTTTCACGAAGCGCGCATGAATGGCGCCGGGATCGAAGCCCCTTGCGTGAACCGGAGCGAATACCTCACCATGATCTATGATACGTCGATCTTTATTGGCTTTGTTCATTTGAAGAGCCTCGAGTCGAAGATCGCCAAGGAAATTCCGGAAGAACGTTTACGAGGTGGTGAATATAAAAGCCTGGATAATTTTCTTCGCCGGATAGCGCTTGGGCTGGAGCAGATCCGGATCCTCATCCGGCTGGGTTCGTTTCGTTTTACCGGGAAGAGCAAACAGCGCTTGTTATGGGAAGCCATGTTGTATTTTGGCAATATCAAACAGCGCAACAAGACGACGGTAGACTTGTTCGACACAGAGCCAAAAGATTATCCGCTGCCCGTGTTGCAACGCAATCCGCTGGAAGATGCTTTTGATGAGATCGAATTGCTGGGGTTCCCGTTGTGCAACCCGTTTTTGCTCATTGCCTCACCGGAGCGCGGCGACACATTGGCGCGCGATCTGAAAAATAAGAAAAACAAACAGGTCCATATTGTCGGCTACGTAGTGACCACCAAAGATGCCAGCACCATGAAAACACAGCAGTCGATGTTTTTCGGGACGTTCTTTGACGAGCGCGGTGAAGTTTTTGACACGGTGCATTTCCCGGATAGCGCGCGCAAGTTTCCGTTCCGCGGACGTGGGTTTTATTCCATCAAAGGAAAAGTGACCGAGGATTTTGGAGTGTATGCTGTAGAGGTGGCGTGGATGGATAAGTTGCCGATTGTGAATAAACGCGCGGAAGAGTTTATGCGGGAGAGTTTTGTGACGGATGGGAATTCGTATTCGCGCACGCAATAAAATCTCATGAAATATTCAAAAAAGAAATTGTCCGGGCTTGCTATCGCCATGATCATCATTTTGGGTTTCCTATTACCTCAACAAATTATAAACCCCGTGTCGGGAGCGGACCGCAAGAGTTATCACCCTAAATCGTTTTGGTATTATCCCTGGGGAAAATCGGGCACACACAAAGGCGTCGACATTTTTGCAAAAGAGGGAACGGCGGTGGGTTCGGCAACGGGTGGATGGGTGATCTATACAGGGGAACTTAAAATGGGTGGGAATGTCGTTTTGATTCTTGGGCCGAAATGGCGACTGCACTACTATGCGCACCTTCAACGTATCGATACCGACATTTTTTCATGGACGCATCAGGGCGAGCGGATAGGAACAGTTGGAACAACCGGGAATGCGAAAGGGAAGCCCTCTCATTTGCATTACTCCATTGTTACTTTGATTCCTTACCCGTGGAGAATTGATACGGCACCTCAGGGGTGGAAGAAAATGTTTTATTTGAATCCGATAGAGTTTTTAGAATAGCAGGGCTACGTTGCATTTCTATTTTGTCTCTCCGTGAATTCGGTAACCCCTTCGGGGTTGAAGTGATGTGATATTTATAACCCCGGGTTTGCACCCGGGGCCATTGTTCGGGAAGTCTTTCAGACTTTTTGATCGTCTACACTTTCGTGCGACTATTTCTGGTCAGCCTTCCCGCTTCTGATTTGGGTGTGAATCCTTGGGGTTGGTTATTCTAATAGCGGGACGCGGCCAATGGTGCCGTTGAAGTCGCCGAAGCTTGTGGTGTGCAGGTTTGTTACGGTGTAGAGTTTGTTTTCTTCCGTGCGGGGTTGAATGGAGATGTTGCTGGTGGTGAGGTCCAGCGTTTCGCCATTGAACAGTGCCACGATGATTTGGTTCTCGGTGGTGGTGCCCGGAAAATGATAGTTATAGTCCTCCGTCTTTTTTGTGATGGTCAGTTGCAACTGATCGCCGCTCTGGAAAGCATACGTCAATAAATAGACGTCGTCCTTCACGTGCTGTACGTTGGCGGCCTTAGCGATGTAGGTTATCTTAGCGCCATCGTTCTGCTTGTCAACGGATCCTATGGCGAAACCTGATGTCGCTTCATCTGAAAAATCAATACCCCACATCGGCGATTCCCTGTCTTCTCCTTCTGTACATGCAAAGAGTAATACGGAAACACTCAATAAAAGCAATAGTCTTGTTTTCATAGTCGTTTCTGTTTGATGTAGTCAAAGAGAGGTAATTTGAATCAAACAGAGAAGCCCATCTCGCCATGTATCCGTTACGTTCGCCTGTTGTAACCGTGGGGAACCGGCCGGCTATACGTTGCGATTTCCCAATTTAGCAAAGGGAACCCCCAATCAACTTTGGTGCCGATCATTCATCGACGAAAGTCTTCGGCTTGTCGACAGGGCTAAGATGGCCAATAATTGCGGGGTTGGGCGTTTTTAAAATGTTGCGGTACGCAGCATTTGGCGACGAATGGTTTTACAAATCCGAGCGCTTCAGCTTCAGGTAACTAAAATAATTGAAAGCGACCATCCAGGCGAATGCAACCGCAACTGACAATGGATCTACGTAGTCCTGGATCTCCTGGAACGCATATCGATATAACGGCATCTTTATCAGCGCGCTGATGGATTCCATCGGAAAAAACGGAAGTATCCACGGCGCATAGTCGTCGATATTGGTCTTTATGATGAACTCCAGTAAATAAGAAAGCAACAACAAGATGATCGTGAGTCCCGAGCGCTGTATCAATATACCCAGCATCAACGCATAGGAGAGAAAGGAAAAAACTTCCAGCAGGTAGGCCGGGTAAAACTCAAGATCGGTAAACACATAGCTCCAATTAATCTCGGGCGTGTAGATAAAACCCGTGATGAGCGCAATGAAAAAAATGAGAACGACGCTGAGCAGGCTCAGTAAAAAGTTAGTCAGGATTTTCGTCAACAAGAATTCCCACCGGCTCAAGCCGTCGATCACATTTTGACGCAGCGTGCGATAGGTATATTCATTCGTGATGGAGATCACCGTCATGATGCCCAGCAACACTTTGAAAAAGCCGCTCCACCAGACGAGGTTCAGCCACACATCGGGAAAGTGATACAGGGGAATGCGATCGATGTTGACCTTTTGGCCGAAGCCTTCGACGAGGCTGACCGCCCATTTCAAAAACTCCCATCCACTGGCCGTCGAAAAACCGATTGTGATAAAATACAAGCCGCACACAACCCAGAAGGTTCTGTAGCTGGTGAGCTTCTTGAGATCTATTTTGAGCAGGTGTAGCAGCATGATCGTTTAGTGTTCTGAAAGTATTTCCAAAAACATTTTCTCCAGGCTCTTCTTCTTCGTGACCAGGTGATTGGCCACCACGCCCTTGTCGAACAAAAAACGGTTGAGGTCCTTGCCATGAAACTCGTCGCGCAGTGTTACCTGAAAATATCCGTTCTCGCGGTTGATCGATGCGGTCCCCGAAAAATCCATCAGCAGTTCGCTGAGGTTGGCCACGTCTGCCTGAACCTCCACGGTCTCAGCGCCTCTGCCCACATCGTCGACCGGGCCGCTGTGGATGAGGTTGCTTTTTTTGAGCACGGCAAAGTGTGTGCATACTTTCTGTACTTCATCCAACAAGTGACTCGCCAGGATGATGGTCTTGCCGCTGGCGGCGATCTTTTTGGTGAGCTCGCGAATTTCGGCGATGCCCATGGGATCGAGGCCGTTGGTGGGTTCGTCCAGGATCAATACGGTGGGTTCGTTCAACAACGCCGACGCAATGGCGAGGCGTTGCTTCATGCCCAGCGAGTAGGTTTTATACTTGTCGTCCTTTCTTCCGGAGAGCTCCACCAAGTCCAGCACTTTGGGAATGTTGTCGGCGGGGCATTCTTTAACCATGGCGTTCAGCTCAAGATTCTTTTGCCCGCTGAGGTAGGGATAAAAGATCGGGTGTTCCAACACGGCGCCGATCTTTTTTCGAAGGGTATGTGTTGGCGTTTCACCAAACCAGGTGAACTCTCCCGCGGTGGGATTTGTAACCCCCATGAGCATGCCCAGTGTGGTGGTTTTGCCGCTGCCGTTGGGGCCCAGCATACCGAAGACTTGTCCTTGCTGTACCTCCAGGTCGAGCTGGTTCACGGCGCGGAGTCGACCGTAGTCTTTGGTGAGTCCTTTGATGGAGAGAACTGTTTTCAAGATGACGAAATTTGATGAATAAGTCGGCGAGGGGAAAGTTGGATTACAAGAAAGTTAATCCTTTTTCGCGAAGTCTCTGATCTTCTTTCCAATGTCGGCGCTTTCATCCAACTGCTTGAACAGCGTGGTTACTTTGTCGAGTGCGATGCTGCCCACGATGTCGAGCACGAAGAGATTGGTGGAGTCGTTCACGGTCACGACCATGCCTTGTGTTTTGCCGCTTTGCTCCTTCAGGAAAACATCGAAGTTCCTTCCCTGGTAACGGCTGGTCATGATCTCTTCAAACGACTCGGCCTTATAGTTGGCGACTAGTTTTTTATACTGGGCTGCTCCGAAGCTGGTGCTCTTCTCGATCATGAGAAATTTCATTTTCTCGATGTCCTTGATGAGTGCATCAAAATCCTTGTCGTCGCCTTGGTTGAGCATGCGCAAGGTGTTGTTATAAAAGAACAGTGAAAGCGCGTCCTGGTTTTGCTTGTGTAGCGCTTCGGTGGTCTTGGTTTGACCGTAGAGCGACGCTATGGACAGCATCATTGTGAAAACCAAACCGGCTGCAAACTTCGGGCGCATAGGCGTTGTGATTACTGGGGTTTATTAAATGACAAAGGTCCGTTCTTCAAAAGGATATCGGGGTCTACTTTGCCCCTGAACTCGACGAGCGTCACTACGTAAGGCTCATCTATTAATACCATATAACGGTTGTCGTGCTTCAAGGTTGACTGAATATACAGCGTAATGTTTTCCTTGTGTTCTTTCGCAAAAGCCAACTCTTCAAAGGCGTCCTTTTTCAACTCACGCTTGAAGCCTTCCACGGTCACTTTTTGTTTTTCAAATGCAGCTTTGGGGACGGTGACCAGTCGAATGTTCTTAATTTCCTTCACCGCTTCGTTCATTTCGTCTTCGGTGGCGAGGCGCAGGATCGTGCGGGCAAAAAATCCGTTGATGCTAAAATGGTGAACGTCGTCTTCACCGCTAAATTTTTCCCGGAAGGTGGTGAAGCTGTTGCTTTGAGCAAGGCTGGTGCTGATGAGACCGGTCAGGATGACGGAGGCTATAAATGTTTTCATGTGCGTGTAGGGTTTGATCTACCTGACAGATGCATATCGTGGCCCGGCCGTTGCACGAAGTCGCGGGCCGGGCCATGATATTTAGGGTTAATTCTTCTTTTCGGGTTGCTTGTCCGACTTATCGGGCTGATTCATTTTCTCCAGTTTCTCCAATCCTTCCACGTTCATCTTTTTGCCGATGCGAGAAACTTGTTTCAGGTCTATTTCGCCGAAGAGCGTCATCACCATAAAGTCTTTTGTGCCGCCCATGATCATGATCAATTCGGAGATCTTTCCACCTGATTCCTTGATGAGGAATTTCATGTCTTTGTCTTTGTCGCGAACCGACAGGAGTTCTTCATAGTCCTTCATGGGAATGAGGGTGAAGGCTTCCTTGTAGAGCTCGCGGGCGTTGCGGGCGTCTTCTTTGGCGAGGATGCGCAGGCCTTTCAGTTTGCTGATGGCGTTGAGCACTTCCTTGTCTTCGGGTGTGTCGGCATCCATGTTGGTGAAGAGGCCGAACATTTTGCTGGATACGGTCACCTGGCTGAAAGTTTCGTCGGCCTGGTATTTACTAAAGAATTTCGATATGGCATCCTGTGCAAATCCGCCTGTCGCTACCAACATCAAAACCACTGCTGCGATTATCTTTTTCATAATATCTGAATTTCCTTGTTTACTGATCCTTTTAACTGCGATTGTTTTTCTTTTCTGCTTTCGGTTGAAGTATTGGCGCAGGGCCCTGCGCTATAGCTTCGTATCTTTCTTCTTAATTTCTTCCTGCGCTTCGTTGAACATGTTTATTTTCTTGGTCTGCGATTCGGCGGTTCCAAAGCTTTTCGAGATCATGAGCAGCGCCTTTTTTGTTTCTTCGAAGGCCAGCTTCGGATCGTCGTAGGTGTCGACCATTTCCTGGGGTGTTGTTTTGCGCACTTCGTTGCGGATGAACCACGTGGCGGTGAGCAGGACCGTTACGCCGGCGGCGATGCGCATGGTGTTGTAAAAGAACTTCACCATTTTGCCGCGTTTCGGTGTTTGCACGGTGGTCATCACGCGGCTATCGAAGGCTACATCGTTGAGGGATTTTTTTTTGTTCTCCTCGAAGTAGCGGAACATGGCCGCCGTTTCTTTCCATTGTTCGGGAATGGCCTCGTGCTGGAAATACTGGCGCAGCTGTTGCTCTTCTTCGAGCGTGGTCTCGCAGTTCCAGTATTTTTGGAGCAGTGCTTCTATTTTGTTAGAGTCCATACGCGTTTATCTTCATCAATTTTTCACGCACGGCATTCCGTGCTCTGAACAGGTTCACTTTCACCTGATTCATGTCCAGTTCCAGGATCTCGCAGATCTCGTTGTAGCTATACCCTTCCACATCGCGGAGGTGTATCACTTGGCGCTGCTTCTCGGGCAGGGCCGCTATAAATTGATTGACCCGGCTCATGCTCTCCTGTATTTCGGTTGATTCATGGGGTGACAAAGTTTCCTGGCGGACATCGTAGCCGGTTTCCAAGGGGTGGGTCTGTTTGCGGGCCAGGGTGCGGATGCGGTCGAGGGAGAGGTTTTTGGTGATGCGCATGCACCACGCCTCCCAGTTCTGCACTTCGTTCATCTGCTCGCGACCATTCCACACCCGGATAAAGACTTCCTGCACCACGTCTTTGGCTTCTTCCTCGTTGCCTAAAAAGCGGAGGGCGAAGCGAAAAAGCTTGTTTTTGGCAGGTAATACCCGGTTTTGAAAAGCTTCGATGTTCATTCGGTCAAATTCAAATACAAGACGGTGAGGTTTCAGGGATGTTACAACGGTTTCGGAAAAAACTTTGCGTCTTCGCTGTGAAATTTTGAACCGCAGAGGCGCAAAGTCGCAAAGAGGGGCACAAAGGCTACTTCTTTCGTTTGGCTTTGGCTTCGCGGATGAGTTTGTAGTCTACGTTTTCTTTGGAGATGTATTCGTAGTTGCCTTTGCCCAGGGCGGCGAATCGCTCCAGGCTTTTGGAGGCGCCCATGCCTTTGCCAAAGTTGAAAACGGAGAGAAAGATGTCTTCCTTGGAAAACTTCTCGATCAGTTGGAGCGATTCTTCGCTGAGAGCAAATTCGCCATCCGTGGCCAGGATGATGCGGTTGTTGCCGCCGCGGATATAGTTGCCGTCAGCCACCTTGTAGGCCAGTTTCACGCCGGCGTTCCCATCGGTTTTACCGGACGATTTCAGGTCGTTGATAGCTTTTTTGATCTTTTCATCTTCCTTGAACGAGGCGCCTTCCAGCAATACTTTCGGCTTGCCCGAAAAGGCAATAATGGAAACTTCGTCTTCTTCCCGCATCATGGAAAGCAGGTCGAGCACGGATGCTTTTAGCAGCGGCAGTTTTTCCGGTGTGTTCATGGAACCCGAGACATCCAGCAACAGGATCATGTTATTGGACGCATAACCTTCCATGGAACGCAGGTTCTCTCCCGGGGCGCCCATGTAGATGGTGTCGCGCTTCTCGATGTAGATCGTGTCGTGCAACACCTTGGTTTTGGGTGGGGTACTCTTGGTTTTGGCTGCCGTGTTGGTAGTGGATGTGGGTGGGGTGGCTGGTGCATTGCTCTTCCCTATTGCAACGGCACCCACCGCAGCCGCTCCATTGGCATCGGCCGTTTTGTTTTCCGCTTTTTTTTCGCTGTGCGTCACCTCAAAAAATTCCGGTTGTTTTACGCTGCGCAGCAGGAAAATCCCTTTGGAGAGTTCACTGAACTTGTTGAGGTCGTCGATGGCGTCGTTGTACTGATACACCATGCCGTGATAAGGGTGTTCGGAGTTGCCGCCTTTGGGTTGCTTGAATTTGTTGAGCTGTTCGCTCAGGGATTTCGACGACTGGGGCATGTCCTCATAGGGTGTATACGGACAAAGGCCGTTGTTGCGTCCGTATTTCTCGATGCCTTTCATGTTGGCATATTCTTTTGCGAGTACGTCGCGCAATTGTTGGTCGATCTTTGTCGTGGCGATGTGGGCACTGGTGTCGCCCTTGTAGCGGGCTTTGGCTTTGAACAGTTGCTCGTGGTCGGCGTCGATGAGGCTTTGCAGCGCCCGCCCTGAAACGTACCATGAACTCGCAGCGTCGGCAGGCGGGTAGGATTCGTACACGCTGCGTACGTCATTATACAGCTGCTCTTTCTTGCCGTCGAAAATATCGAACAGGGTTTTATTTCTGTCGAGAATGGTAAAAATGTGTTTGAGGTGATCTTTCTCGTATTGTTTTTCTGAAACGTCCACTTGCAGTGAGGCGCTTTGCTGGTCCATTTCTTTCAGGATGCTGAGCAACACCTCCGCCTGGTCGTTCAACACTTTCGCAAAGTTTGCAGGGAGAGACTCGCTTTCGGAAACCGTCTTTTGAAAGAGCGACAACGGCACCTGGAAATTTTTGTAGTCATACGACAAACCACCGTGACCGCTAAACGAATCGAGTGTCTCATAATAGGCCGCGCTTGAATTTAAATTTCGCAACACCATTTGCATGTAGCGTAGTTGGCGTTCGCCCTCGTTTATAAAATCGATGTAATTGTTCAGTGCATCAAACGCCGGCTTGCCGATCGCAACCTTTTGTTTTGGAGGGACAAAGTTGGGATGCTTGATGTCGTCGAACGGTTTTACGCTGACGCCATCTGATTTGGGTTGCTCGCGGACGCCAAACGCCGGCACATATTTGAAAGCCTTCAATCCGTTGTAGTCACCCGCGGCAAAGTCCATAAACGTATTGTAGTTCGACACCAGCACGCCGTTGTAGTAGTTGATCAAGTCCAGATAGACCTGGTTGCTGTGGCGATCCGATTTTTTGGCTTCAAAATTATAGCCATCCAATCCATTGCGTTTCACCTCCAGCATGTCGCCCATCGCTTCCTGGAAAGACGGATACATACTCGAGGCGGGATATTTCAGGGCGGGCTTGTAGGCACTAAATGTTTTGAGCTGTGCATCGGTGTCCGCAATACTCTTCTCCAGTTTATCTACCGGCCAGCCGGAATGCACGGCCTCTTCCAGATTAAAGGTCCAGGCGTCGATGAAGGATTTTTCGCGGGCAATCTGTTGGAGCATCATCTGATCCGTTTTGTGATACGGATTCGTAGCGACATAACGATTGAGCTTCCTGAACGTGACTGCCAACCCGTTGGCCAGATCGCTTTGTTTTTTTGCGTACTCTCCCACCAAATCCTGCAGCGCGAGAATGATCTGGTTCGCTTTTTCAAAATTGTCCTGTTTATAATCTTCCAATTTGTGATAAGTGTCCAGCTCCTTGCACTTGGCGTCTATTTGTTCGGAAGCCTCGCGCAGCGCGTTCAACTGTGCCGTAAGATTGGACGCGTAGTTGGGCGGGATGGATTTACTGAGGTCCCGGGCTGTTTTCAGATAATAATCCTCCAACTGGATCGGGCAAACATAGCGCGGGGTCGAGAACCTTTTTTCGCGGTGAACCTCAGGGTAATAGTTCATAATGCTTTTCACCACTGCCGTTACTTCCTCCGCCGATTGGTTGGCGTAGTCCACATAGGCATTCAGGGCCTTTTGCTGAGCCTGGCTGATCACTTGCCCAAACGCCGGGGCGGCCAAAAGCGTCATAATAATAGAGAGAAGCGGGTAGCGCATGGCCTGGGGTTTTGCTTGATGGGGCAGGAAAGATATAAAAAATGGCCTTGGGAGCCTAAAAACGCATAATTCAAAAATAAATTAAAAATGTTCGAGGCTCGTGAACTTCTGAGTTATACATTTGTTGTATATACAATTGTCGCTAAGACAACATATAAACAAAAACGAATCTATTAACACTTAAACACTCTTTATTATGTCGACCTGGAAACTTGATCCCAACCACTCCGAAGTGAAATTCAAAGTAAAACACTTAGTGGTATCCACCATCTCCGGAAACTTCAACACCTTTTCTGCCACCGTAGATAGCAGCAAGGAAGATTTTACCGACGCCAAAGTGACGTTCGAAGCTATCGTAGACAGCATCGACACGAAAAACGGTCAGCGCGACGGTCACTTGAAATCACCTGATTTCTTTGACGCTGCCAACCACCCGGCGATCACCTTTGTATCGAAATCATTCAAAAAGAAATCCGGCAACAATTACGAACTGAACGGCGACCTGACCGTCCGCGGAACCACCAAAGAAGTGGCTTTGGCTGTAGAATATAACGGCACCGTGAAAGGCTTTGGCGGCAGCTTTGATGTTGCAGCTTTTGAAATCACGGGCAAGATCAACCGCAAAGAATTCGGTTTGAACTGGAGCGCCCTCACGGAAACCGGCGGCATCGTAGTAGGTGACGACGTGAAAATTGAAGTGCTGGCCGAGTTCGTGAAAGCATAAGCGGCTCATCGCTATAAAAAAATTGCATCACACAATCTCCCCCTTCATGGTGAGAGGGGTTTATCGAAGGGTGGAGCTTGTTGATGTGATCACATCTCTCTAAAAGAACTTATCACGTTGTGAACATGAACCGAAGGGAGTTTCTTCTATCTTCCCTGTTGCATATCCCTGCTATGAATGCTTTAACGGACCTCAAAAATTTTAGCGATACATTACCCGTTCAGGATCGAAAGATGCCGGCGCTCTTTATTGGACACGGCAGCCCGATGAACGGTATTGAAGACAATGCGTTCAGCCAACGCTGGGCGGCCATGGGAAAGGAAATCCCGACGCCGCAGGCGGTGCTCGTAGTCTCGGCGCACTGGCTCACGCGGGGCACGGCCATCACGGCCATGGCACAGCCGCAAACCATCCACGACTTTGGTGGTTTTCCCCAAGCCTTATTCGATGTGCAATACCCTGCACCCGGCCATCCTAAACTGGCGGAAGAGACCGCTGCCCTGATCAGGAAAACGAAAGTACACCTCGATCACGACTGGGGCCTGGACCACGGCAGTTGGTCGGTGGTGAAGAACATGTATCCGGATGCCAACATTCCCGTGCTCCAATTGAGCATCGATTATAACAAAAGCCCACAATATCATTATGACCTGGCCACGGAGCTTGCCGCCCTGCGAAAAAAAGGCGTGCTCATCATCGGCAGCGGCAACATGGTGCACAACCTGCGCATCCTCGATTGGAACAAACCTGATGGGGGCTACGATTGGGCCGATGAAATGAACCAGACCTTCAAACGACTGATTTCGGAAGGCAACCACCAGGCGCTCATCAACTTTCAGGACCTGGGCAAGGCCGCGGCGTTGTCCATCCCTACCCCGGACCATTACTTGCCCTTGCTTTACACACTGGGGGTGAAAGATCAACACGATGCGCTGTCGTTCTTTAACGACAAGACCACGATGGGTTCCATTTCCATGACCTCGGTCAAGCTGGATTAAGCAACCATCCTAAAGCAATCTGTCGCCCACTTCCTTCCAACTGTTCAACCGGTTGTACTGGTGAATGTGCATGTTGTGGGGTGCGGTGTAGATAAATTTTTCGCCATTGAAGCGTTCCAGGTTGTGGGGCAGGTCGTCGATCATATAGTCGCCGTGTACGACCGCTTTGCTGCCGCAGAAAACAATTTGTTTCCAGGTCAGGAAAGCGAAATGTTCGTTCAGCCACGCCAGCTTTTCGGGAAGGGACTGGGGAAATTCCATGGCGGCCGACACGATGAACAATTCGTATTTCTTGTTTAGCTCGGCCATCACTTCGCGGCTGTCGAGGTGGGGGGTCATGGTGCGAAAGAAGTTTTCGCGGTAGAGAAATTGTTGGATCTTTTCGTGGTGGTCGGGGAAGCCTTCCAGCTCTTCTTTGTTGTTGAGGCTTTCGCGGGGCACGCGCACGCCAAATTCCTGTTCGTAGTAGTGTAGAATCTGGCCGGTGGCATCGGCAATAACATCATCCATGTCAACAATGAGTCGTTTCATCTGCTGCTTTTCATTATCTTGTTGAATGCAAAGATGTGGATTTGTGGCGTGCAGGCCAACAGGGATTTTTTTTCTTTTCATCGTCCTTTCGGTGACGGCCGTAGCCCAGAAAAATTATACGCTCACCTCTCCCGCCGGGGCCATCACGCTGACCGTGCGGGTGGCCGATTCGGTTTATTATTCCATAGCGGTGAAAGGAACCCCCGTCATCATCCCTTCGTCCATCGCGCTCATCACTTCACAGAAAGCATTAGGTGTTAACAGCCACGTAACAAAACAAACCACACGGCAGGTGCAAGAGACCATCGTGAATGCCGTGCCGTTCAAACGAAGAAACATTCCCGATCACTACCGCGAGCTTACCCTTTCGTTTCGCGAAAACTTTGCCCTCATTTTCCGTGCCTACGACGACGGTGTGGCTTACCGCTTCACCACCGCCTTCAAAGATTCGTTGATCGTGGAAAAGGAAATTGCCTCGTTCCGTTTCCCAGGAGACGCCACGGGCTATCTGCCCCTGGTTCAAAAACGCGACAAGGTCGATATTTTTCACACCAGTTTTGAAGAGCCCTACACCGTTCAACCCTTGTTACAATTCAAACGCGACCAGCTGGCCTTTAACCCCGTCCTGGTTGATGAGGGTGCCCGCAAAGTGGTGATCACCGAGTCGGATCTGTTAAACTATCCCGGCATGTTTGTGCGGGGCACACAGCAAAATAGTTTGCGCGGTGATTTTGCTCCCTATCCCGCCAAGGAAGAAATCCAGGACGGCGAGTTCAGACAATGGATCGTGACGGCGCGCAAAAACTATATCGCCAAAACACAGGGCACACGTTCTTTTCCCTGGCGCATTGTCGGGGTTGCGGAAAAAGACGGCGACCTGTTGCTCAACGACATGCCCTATCGCCTGGCCACGCCGGCAAAGCCAACGGACTGGTCGTGGGTGACGCCCGGGATCGGTACGGATGAATGGATCTGCGGCGCCAACTTGCGCGGTGTGGATTTCAAAACGGGCATCAACACAGCCACCTACAAACACTATATCGATTTCGCGAGCCGGTTTGGGATGCAGTATGTGATGCTGGATGCGGGCTGGTCCGACAACAACGACCTGCTCAAGATCACACCGGACCTCGATTTGAAAGCCGTGGCCGCCTATGCCAAAACAAAAAATATTCACATCATGCTGTGGACGTTGGCCATGACCCTGGACCGCCAACTCGAGGAGGCGATGGCGATGTTCGAAACACTGGATGTAAAATTGATCCTCACCGACTTCATGGATCGCGACGACCAAAAAACCGTTGCCTTCTATCAACGTATGGCTGAGGCGGCGGCGCGGCACAAGATCATGATCATGTTTCACGGCGCCTTCAAAGGTGCTGGTTTCGAACGCACCTATCCCAACGCCATTTCACGGGAGGCCGTGTTGGGTTCGGAGTACAACATCTGGAGCGAAAAAGCCACGCCGGAACATGACCTGCTCATTCCGTTTATCCGCATGGTAGGCGGGCCGATGGACTACGAGCCGGGGTTCTATAAAAATGCCAACCGGGAAACATTCCGGCCTTTGCGAGACATGGTGATGTCGCAAGGCACGCGGTGTCATCAGTTGGCGATGTTTGTGGCCTATGACAGCCCGATGCAAATTTTCTCGGGCAACCCTTCCGATGCCTGGCCTGAGGTTGCCTACACCACCTACCTGGCCTCGCTGCCCACCGCCTGGGACGACACGGTCGTGCCCGACGCCAAGGTGGGCGACTACCTGGTTGTGGCGAGGCGAAAAGACAACGACTGGTACCTGGCGGCCATGACCGACTGGACGCCGCGAACGATAACCATCGACCTTTCGTTCTTGAACAACGGCAGTTATCGCGCGTTTACGTGTGAGGACGGCCCGAATGCCACCAAAAACAGTGAGGACTATCGCATGGGGTACGCCTTAGTGGATAAAAACTCAAAACTTACCATCAACATGGCGCCCGGTGGCGGCTATGTGGTGAAGCTAATAAAATTGAATGATGCCCGGCCCTGACGATATCATCGTATTCCAACAGTTCGACAACGCGATCGACGCCAACATTGTGAAGGCGAAGCTCGACGCCTATGGCATTCCCTGTTTTCTCACGGAAGAAAACATGGCCAACCTCTACCCAGGGGCAAATAGCCTGATGATCTTCAATGTCCGTCTCCATCTTTTCGCCAACGATGCAGAACGGGCGCAGCAGATCCTGGAAGAAAAAAACTTGTTGGTGCACGACGACGGCGGCAGTGCCTGTCCGCGGTGTCTTTCCAAAAACATTGTGCGCGATTTTCCACAGCGGTACGCCCTGAAATTAGGATCTACTCTGAATGTGCTTTTCTTCGGAATATTCTTTCCCCACGAGAAAGTCTTCCGGTGCACCGATTGTAACCATGAATTTGACGATTGAGCGTTGAATTTTTTGTTACTCTGGACGCCTGCCTTTAAATTGCACTGCTTAGAATAAAGCCTCTTATGTCTCCCTCAAAAATAATTATCGGTGTTCTGGGTCCTGGCGAGAATGCCACGCCCGACGAAAATATCATGGCCTTCGACCTGGGCAAAGCCATCGCCAAACAGGGATGGATCACCCTCACCGGCGGCCGAAGCTTTGGCATTATGGATGCTGCGCTAAAAGGCGCCACGGAAGGCGGCGGCCTCACCATTGGCATCCTGCCCGGTGAAAACGAGAAGGGCTCTTCCGATCATGCGCAAATCAAGATCATTACCAGCATGGGCAGCGGCCGCAACTACATCAGCGTGTTGTCGTGCCACGTCATGGTGGTGTTGGGCATGGCCGCAGGCACCGCCTCGGAGGTAGCGCTGGCGTTGAAGTCGAAGAAGAAAGTTATTCTGTTGAACCAGGATGAGATCACCATCCGGTTTTTCAAAAATATCGGTAGCTATAACGTGCTGGTCAGCAAAGATGTGCCGGAGACGATCCAGCATATCAAAGAATATATGGCGATGAATAAGGTAGTGTAGTTGAGGACGGCGCGTCTGCGATAGCAAGCTTGCTTTCCAAACTATTTTTCCTGAAGTTCAGGAAGTGAAAACTTGGGGGCAAATTGTTCGGGGGCTTGTTGCGTATTTGATCCTCTGCATTGGCATTTTCCTGATGCTGCGCACGATTGTTGACTACACGTCATTCCGGACCGACATCCATTTCTTAAAATTCAAGCAAGCCTACCTGCACATCGCCTGGTGGAAAGTCGCTTTCTACGTGCATGTGTTTTCCAGCATCTTTGCCCTAGCGGCAGGGTTGACACAATTTTCAAGTTATCTGCTTGAGCAGCACCGCAAGATTCACCGGTTCATCGGAAAGCTGTACGTGATCGACATCCTGGTCATCAATTTTCCTGCGGCGCTGATCATGGCCATCTATGCCAATGGTTTACTTCCTTCCAAAATTGCCTTCTTCATTTTGGATGTGCTTTGGTTTCTCTTTACCTACAAGGCATTTCGCGCGGCACAACAAAAACGGATCACCGAACACAAGGAGTTCATGATCCGGAGCTATGCCCTGACCTTCTCGGCGATAACTTTGCGAACCTGGAAGATCATCTTGTTCAATGTCTTTCATCCCGATCCGGTAGCCCTTTACATGATCGATGCCTGGATGGGATTTGTGCCCAACCTGTTGGTGGCCGAGTGGCTGATTTGGCGAATGCGAAGCGGCAAGCGTTTTTTTATCTTTCGATCAAAAAATCACTTGCAAGCGCACCCTAATACGCAGTCAGCACAAAACAAACTATAAACGTAAAAATTGTAATAAGCACGGACTGCCCATCAGGCCATGGGCGGCTTTCTTATAGGTTGTATATGAAATTAGAAAGAGACGGGCACAGCAAGCAACATCGCGAGAGGTAATAACATATGCTGGAGGTTCCCGAAAAGGCGCTTATCGCTCAAAGGACATGTTTGTCACAATAATGTACCCAGCGGCAACCAGGATCAACGACAAACTCACCAGAAAAGTCATCACCGACGCCACAATGCGGACGGCACTTTGACGATCTTGCAACCTTCCGTATACTTTTCTAGAGATTAAAAACGGGCCCAGTGCAAAGACCGGGAGGATGAAAAGAAGAACAATTGCCCCCATAATGGTTTTTATTTCTGTTTCCTGAAGGGTCCTAACACAAAATTCTAACGACCCGGCCAGAATAAAGTTGCGAGGGCACCTTCAACAATTCCAAAGGATCGACAATCTGGTGCTTAATCTATCAACGCCAGCTCGTTTGAGGCTTTCCCGATTGCCTTCAACTCTTCGTCCGTCAGTGTAAAGGCCAAGGCTTTTACATTGTCTGTCACCTGCTTCTCATCGCGGGCGCCTACGAGCACGCAGTCCATCGCGGGTTGTCGTGTCGTCCAGTGGATGATGAGTTGTGTCAGTGTCGCTTTGTGTTTTTCTGCGATAGGTTTCAATGTATCCAACATCGTGTTCACGCGGGCGATGTTTTCATCTTTGTAGAACTTGTTGTTTTCGCGTGTGTCGCCCGGGCCAAAAACATGACCGGGTTTGATCTTGCCCGTGAGCAAGCCGCGTTGTAAAGGGCTGTAGGGAATGATGCTCAATTGTTTTTGTACGGCTTGCGGCACCAGGTCTTTTTCGATGCCGCGGTTCACCAGGCTGTAGGGCACCTGGTTGGAAACGAGGTTCACCGTCTTCAATGCTTCGTCCACTTGTGCGGCGGAATAGTTACACACGCCGGCGGCGCGCACTTTCCCTTGTTGGATGAGTGTAGCCACGGCTTCCATGGTTTCGGATATGGGTGTGGTAGCATCGGCCCAATGGATTTGATATAGGTCGATATAGTCGGTTTTCAAACGCCGCAGACTGTCTTCGCATTCGCTGATCACGGCCGCCTTGGCGGAGTACTTGTATACTTTTGTGGGCTTGCCACTGTTGTCGGCCGTGTCAAAGTAAAACTCGCCCTGGTTGGTCTTCCAGTTCATGCCATACTTGGTGAGGATCTCGTATTTGTCGCGGGCGATGCCGGTCATGGCTTTGCCGACCAGTTCTTCACTTTTGCCAAAGCCATAGATGGGAGCCGTGTCGATCGTAGTGATGCCTGCATCGAACGAGGCTTTGAGGGCGCGTAAGGCTGCGGTGTCTTCGGCTCCGCCCCACATCCATCCGCCTATGGCCCAGGCGCCAAAGCTATCGGCGTGACAGTTACGGTGGAGGCTCCGAGGGTTTTGCGTTTCATAGGCGTGGCGTTTTTTCATAAAGTTAAACCGCAAAGGGGCTAAGGCGCAAAGGAGGGCGCGAAGTTTCTTTGTAGTATCTTGTGGGCCTTACGGCAAAAAAAGCCGGGCGACCTTGTCCCGGCACGTGTCGCATTGTAATTTGGCTCTTATGAAATTTTCTTATCTCAAAGGTGTACTCTGCATGTTGCTGGTCGTGAGCAGCAGTCACCTGGCATCGGCGCAGTTTCCGCGTTTTAAGGTGCTTGCCTTCTACTCCAACAAAGTTGAGCGCGACCATGTGGACTTTGCACGCGATGCCATCCGGTTCTTCAAAGACCTCACGTCAGGCAATGGCTTTGTGTTCGACACCACCAGCAACATGAGCGACCTCAACGACCAGAAGCTGAGGGACTATTCCGTGGTGATGATGCTGAACGATTTTCCCCACAACCAGGAACAGCGCAATGCCTTTACGCGCTACATGGAAAACGGTGGCGGCTGGTTTGGCTTTCACGTGGCCGCCTACAACGATAAGGATACACACTGGCCCTGGTTTGTACAATTCCTCGGCGGGGCGGTGTTCTATACCAACAGTTGGCCACCCATGCCCGCTAAACTGGTGATCGAAGACCACACGCATCCCATCACCAAAGGGCTCCCCGAATCCTACATTGCACCCACCAACGAGTGGTACCAGTGGAAGCCCAGTCCACGGGAAAATAAAGACGTGAAGATCCTCGCGTCGCTCTCGGCCGACAATTATCCACTGGGCCTGAAAGACATTATCCACGACGGTGACACGCCCGTGATGTGGACCAACACGAAATACCGCATGGTCTACATGAACATCGGCCACGGCAGCAAGATCTTCACAGACGCCACCCAAAACCGGATCATCGTCGCCGGCCTGCGCCATGTGGTGGCCACCGATAAAAAAGGAAACGTATTCAAAGACTAACAAACGACCATACAACCTAAACCAACGCCATGAGAGCCCTCCATTTTGTTATTGCCTGTGCACTATTCACCGGGATGATCGCTTGCGGAAGTAAAGAAGCCACGATCGAGAACCGCATATTCGACGAAGCCCATGTTATTTCCGATGTACAAAAAGATAGTCTCATCAACGCCATCCGCCTGATTGAAACCAACATCGGCCCGCGCATTGCCATCATGACGGTAGAGAATCTTGACGGAGAAAAAGTAGAAGCCCTTTCTGCAAAAGCCGCCAAGGCCCACGGGTTCGACGCCTCCAAAGATGTTTTCTTTTTCGTGGCCACCACCGGGCACGCCGCGCACATCATCACTGGCAGTGAGGTGGAGAAGGTCCTGGACGACCCGCTGCGCGTGCACCTGATCTGGGACATGGCACCAAAATTCAACAAGCAAAAATATGGCTCCGGCCTTGTAGATGGTGTGGAGAAATTGAAGGCGGTGTTTATTGTGAATAAGGATGCGATCTCGAAGTAGCGCAACTTTCACAACGGCTTGGAATTACCGGGTGACAGTGCCGGTGAGATTCCACTAGCTGCGCTGAGAGGAAGAAATTTTCATTTTCTTTACCTTACGAATTTCCTGTTTTTTCTAACGAACAACAGAAAAAAGTAAACGCAGGATGACATATCTCAACACCTGACATCGTGCTGAAAGGTTTCTTGCGTGAGCTTTTTTTGTTTTTGTGATGATCTGAAACTAACTTCACTAAGTTCAGACAAACAAAACCGTAATGGTCGTCGCCAGAAAACACAAAAAAAATCTCTCTTTGGAAGTCGACAGGCTGAGGGTGCACAACTTCCTCAAAGAGTATTTTGAGTTTGAAAGTCCGACACAAGAAATAGATTTCCTGTTAAGGCATCAGCGAATCCTACTGCTTCTGCCATTCTGTGCGGAATTCATCAGGGCTTCCTTTGATGAGGACCTAAGGCTGCGTCTTCGCTTACTAAATGAAGGAAAAAGCTGGCAGACTCTATTTATCCAATTTGATGCGCACTGTGATTGGGAGAAATACAAATCATTCACCGACAGTTTTTACGATCATATCATTGCAGAGTTCCTCGTTGAATCAAAGAAATTAAACATCGATCTTAACCCGTTGTGAGTTTTAATCCGCAAACATTTTTAGCCGTGTCCAAAGAGTTGATGACTGGCTCTACGGAGGCACACTACCGGTCCGCTATCAATCGCGCCTATTATGGCGTGTTTGGACACATCCGCAACAGGCTTGCTATTTTTGTAGATCTCGGGAGCGTCCACCAAGAAGTAATAAATTCGTCAAGACGGTCGCGCTCTGCCCACAGACAAAAAGCATCGGGACGATTGGAAAAACTCTTCAGAATGAGAAAAGAAGCTGACTATGAACATCGCCACGAGATAAAAGCCCACAATTGTCATTTTTGGATTAAGGAAGCGGAAGACATCATAAAACTCTTTGATCAATCGGAGGAGGAGAATATCTAAAGTCAGAACTTCAGAAATACCGGATCAACCCAAGCCCTGCGCATTGGGAAAGAAAAAAATCCAACACAAGAAAATGGGGAATACACTACAACCCCATCATCACAAACGCGCCCCAATAATAAGGCTCCTTATATTTCGTCATCAACTGCAACTGCGCCTGCTTGAACGCCTTTTGCTTATTACCCAATTTGATCCAGTTCGTATAAAAATTTGTCATCAGCTGTTGCGTCGCCGCATCATCCACTTTCCACAGACTCATGATAAGCGCATCCGCCCCCGCCACGAGAAACGCGCGTTGCAAACCATAAACACCTTCTCCGCTTTTCACATCGCCCAGTCCCGTTTCGCAAGCGCTCAACACAATAAGGTCCGTGCCCTCCAGGTTCAAATTCATGGCTTCGTAAGCCGTGAGGATACCGTTGTCGTTGCTTTCCAGGTTGGGCATGCGCGTGCCGCTAACCGTTGATGCTGCTCCGGCTAGCATCAGTCCTGATCGCAGCAGCGGATTGTTGTTGGCATTCTCCAGGTTCACGCCAAAGGCGGAGCCGGTGCTTTCCACATCCTGGAGAAAATAGCCGTGCGTGGCAATGTGCATCAGCGCAGGGCCCTTAATGGATTTGAGGTTGGCCTCGGTGGCGGTCTTTTGCGTGAATGTTTTTATCTGCCACGTATTGGCTTTCAAAATCTTCGTGATGCCATCGATCTCCACTTTTGTGCCGGGCAGGGCGGCAATGGATGTTCCTCCATAGTCGGGGAAACCCAGCAGCGTGGCGTTCTTTTTCATCGTCTTTTGCTTGCGGGCTTTCAGGGCGATCAGGTCTTTGGAGTTGCCCACGATGACCAGGTCATAGCGATTGATCACATAGTCGCCGTCCGGTTTCTTCATGGTGTTCAGGTTAAGCTGGTTGAAACTGCCGTCAGGGGAGATGTAGATCATTTTTTTGCCAGTCAACGCCGGCTCTATGCGCGCCCAGTATTGGTCGTAGGAATATTCGTCGGCCGTGTGTTGTTGGATGGCGTTGCGGTAAAATTTGGCATAGCGCGTATCCAATTGCTGGCCATTGTCGAGTACGACCAGCTTGGGCATCTCGGAAGCTTTGGTCAACACCAGTGCCAGGTACTTGGAGTCGGGGGTGAAGGCCTGGTCGTATTTTTGGACGCGGATGATCTCCACCACAGCCTCGGCATCGGTGAGCAGGCTCTTAATTTGTTTGTAGCTCATCTTTTGTGCGGAGTAGCCAGCGGAGAAATCTGCCGAGCGTTCCGACAATTTTTTCTCCATCGCATTGGCCGCCCGTTGCATGGAGTCCAGGTTTATTTTTTGCAGGCTCAGTTCTTCCTTGCTGTAGGCATACAGACGGGCCAGCGTTTCTTTCTGGTCAAGCCAGGTTAAGTAATCCTTGATCAATGCAGCGTCTTTGCTGGAGAGTATCGATTGCTTCACCTTGTTGGTGGAGTTCAACAGCAAGGCTTTTGTGGCAATCTGATAGTCGTAAAGATCCTGTACCACGGCAGGGTTTTCCAGGCTCGCCTCCGTGGCGAAATTATAGAAACGCTGAAAGCGCGGCGAGAGCACGTCCCAATACTTGGTCTTCTCCGCTTCGCTCATCGGCGGAAAATAGTTATTCACAAAATCCAGCGATTTATCCATCACTTCCCGGTAGGTCATAAAAGCGCGGTCCCATGCTTTCTTCTTCCATGCCAGGATAGCAAGGTCTTCCTGTGATTGCACATACAGGGGATGGTTTTTCCCAAGCGTTGTTTCCCGAATGGCCAACGCTTTTTCCAACAAGGGTTCAGCATCTGTATAGCGTTCCTTGTAGCGATAAAAATTGCCCAGGTCGCTCGTGGCTTTGGCATAGGCCGGGTTCTCTTCACCAAAACTGGATTTGTAAATGGAAACCGATTTCTTCAAAAGGTCCTCCACCTTATCTTCCTTGCCCATCACCATGTAGAGGGCCGCCTGGTTGTTCAACATGCTGGCGTAGTCGGGATTGTTTTTGCCAAGACGCTTTTCCATACCGGTGTAGATGGCCTCGGCTTCAGGATACTTACCCATCTGCTGATAAAGCAACGCCAGGTTGGACAAGAACTTCAGGTGATTTTTGGATTTGCTGCTCTGCAACTTCTCCGCTATCGCGATGGCTTCCTTCAACACCGCTTCCGCCTCCGCGTATCGCCCCACAGCCTGAAACAACATGGCCTCGTTGTTCAACACGATGGCATAGGGCATGTTCGCCGTGAGCGCTTTCCCTTTAATGATGGCGACGGCCGACTGAAAATCCTTTTCCGATTCGTTATAGCGGGCCAGATTGTATTTCAACACGGCATAGTTATTCAGCGACGCAGCAACACTCATGTTGTTGTCGCCGAACTTGGCTTTGCGTTTTTCGAGGGCGTCTTTTGTGAAGTCTTCGGCCTGGGTGAAGCGGCCCATCGTGGCGTAGAGCAGGCCTTGGTTGGATAGTGTCTTCAGGTAGCCCAGGTCGTCGGTGAGGCTGCCTTGTTCGTAGATGGTTTTCGCGGAAGCAAATCGCTTTTCGGCGATAGGGAATTTAGCGTTCGCATAAAACATTTCGCCCATGTCCAGTTGGAAGCGGGCTTTGTCCACATCGGCCATCTCGTTGTTTTTGACGTAGGATGTGCCGAAGCTCATCAGGGTGGTTACGCGGGCGGCGTTTTCTCCTTTTTCTTTTACATCGAACAAGCCGGAGTTGTCGCTCAGCAGAATGGCATAGTCAAAATCGGTGGAGTCGAATTTGGAGCGGGCGGCTTCCATGTCGCTCATCACGGCGTTCACCACTTTTTCGCGGTTCTCTTTTGTGTTCAGGCTCTTGGCCTTGTTTTTTATGTTCTGGAGGATTTGGGCGGAAGCGGAGAAATATAAAAGAAAGAGGGCTACGCCAAGGGAGATGCGCTTCATGAGGGTTTCGTTAAATAAACACCCAATTTAACTAAAACCGGCCGTAAGGGTTTCGAATTCAGTTGAGAAACTTTGCGCCTTACTTTGCGTTCTTTGCGCCTTTGCGGTAGAAAGTTTTAACCGCAAAGACGCAAAGGACGCAGAGGAGACGCAAAGAAATGCCTTAGAAGCTGTCGCTGTCGCGGTAGGCTTTGATGAGGGCCAGCTCGCCTTCTTTGCCGGGGTTGGCGTTGCCGTGTTCCATACCCATGATGCCTTTGTAGCCGCGACCGTGGAGGTATTTGAAGATGTTCTTGTAGTGCACTTCACCCGAGCCGGGTTCTTTTCTGCCGGGGTTGTCGCCGATCTGGAAGTAGGCGATCTCGTCCCAGCATTTTTCGATGTTGGGAATGAGGTTGCCCTCGTTGCGCTGCATGTGGTAGATGTCGAAAAGGATTTTGCACGAGGGGCTGTTCACGGCGCGGCAAATGCCATAACTTTGGTCGGAGCCACGCAGGAATAGGTCGGGCGTATCGCTCAGGGGCTCCATCACCATGATCAAGCCGGCAGGTTCGCATATTTCTGCGCCGCGGCGGAAAGCATCGATCACGTTGCCTGTCTGTATGCCGATGGGAATGTTGCGTTCGAAAAAGCCGGGCACGATAGTGGCCCACTTGGCGTTGATGCGCTTGGCCAACTCCACGCTGTCTTTGCATGCTTTGAGGAACACGTCCTTGTGCTCCTGCTTGCCCGTGGTGAGCGATGTCTTCCAGTTCTCGCCGCCGTCGATCACAAACACGCCCATGGTCATACCCAGCTTGGCCAGCAGGGCGCCGATCTTTTCCTGTTCTTCTTTGGGGCGTTTCAGCATGCCGTTGTCTTCGATGCCGCGGAAACCCTGATCGTACATGAAGCGGATCTGGTCCAGAAAATCCTTCCCTGCACTGTTGGCGAACATGCCGTCGTGGGGTGCATAGTTGAGCCTGAATGTTTTTTCGGCGGCCGGGGATGCGGCGGCTTTACTTTTTTCGGCAGCGCGGTCGGCGCCGGCAAATGCACTTCCAAGGGCTAACGTGGACGCTGTTGCTGTGAGACCGTTGCGGAGAAAATTTCTGCGTTTCATGGTGTGAGTTTTAGGGATTAGAGTAAGCCAAGTTAAAAACATTCCCGAAAAGTTACAGGGTTTTACAGCAATGGCGCGAGCGGAAGCCTGCATAGCGCCTCAAAAAAACTTTGTATACTTAGCGCCTTTCTGTGCTCGCCGGGGCTGTTCAATTTGAACCGCAAAGACGCAGAGGCGCAAAGTCAGCGCAAAGCAAATGCGGTATTAACTTTGCGTCTTCTGCGCCTTTCTTGGTCGCCGAAGCTTTAGCGAAGGCGAGGCGGTGAAAACCTCCAGCGAAGGTGAGGCGGTTCACCCCTGATCGCTACCGCTGAAAATACTATCTTTACGCCCCATGAAGCTTTATGTAAACCTCGCCCGAGCCGTCGTACAGGCCCTGGAAATGATCTTCGAGAACGACAAGTACGCCGACAAGGTCATCGAAAAAGTGCTGAAACAAAATCCCAAGTGGGGCGCCCGCGACCGTCGCTTCATCGCCGAAACCACCTACGACATCGTGCGTTGGTACCGCTTCCTGCAGAACATTACGGAAACCGAAGACGCCAACTATTGGCGATTATTGGGCGGCTGGTGTGTTCTTCACAATATTCAACTTCCCGACTGGGAAGAATTTAAAGGCCTCAACGAAAAACGCATTCACGAACGCGACATGAAAATGCGCGCCATCCGTCGCTTCCGCGAATCCATACCCGACTGGCTCGACACCCTGGGTGAAACAGAGCTGGGTGAACTCCGCTGGGAAGCGGAATTGAAGGCCCTCAACGAAGAGGCCTACGTGGTGCTGCGCGCCAACACGCTAAAGATCTCTCCCGAAGACCTGCAACGCGAGCTTGCCGTCAGCGACATCGAAACCGACCTGTTAGAAGATTTCCCCGCAGGCCTGGTGTTGGCCGAACGCCAGAACGTCTTTCGTCACCCCTCATTCAAGGAAGGATTTTTTGAAGTGCAGGATGCGGCTTCACAATTCATCGCACCCTTTCTCCGTGTAGAGCCAGGCATGCGCGTGATCGACGCCTGCGCGGGTGCCGGTGGCAAGACGTTGCACCTCGCGGCCCTCATGAAAAATAAAGGGCGCATCATCGCCATGGATGTGGAAGCCTGGAAACTCGAGGAACTTCAGAAACGCGCGCGCCGCGCCGGGGTAAGCAACCTGGAGACGCGATTTATCGAGTCGTCCAAAACCATTAAACGCCTGGACAATTCAGCCGACCGTTTATTGCTGGACGTGCCTTGTTCGGGCCTGGGTGTCTTGAAGCGAAATCCGGATGCCAAGTGGAAGTTATCGCCACAGTTTATCGATGAGGTCAAAACGTTGCAGCTTCATATTCTAGAAGATTATGGAACGATGTTGAAACCCGGCGGAATGATGGTGTATTCCACGTGCAGTATTTTGCCTTCGGAGAATGAAAAACAAGTAGAGGCCTTTATCGCGAAACACGGCGACAAATACGAATTTATAGAGCAGAAACACAGTTGGCCGTCGGAAGGATTTGATGGGTTCTATATGGCCTTGATCAAGAAAAAGTAGCGGTTAACGTTAGGGGTATGGGTAGTGAGATATTCATCACGGATGCGCCTTTTGTTTGCACACCTTATTTTCACGAAGATTTTTTATAACCAGGAACCCTTATCGCAAGGACCCAGGGACAAAAAAATAACGGGAACGGCATCATCGTGCGTCGCAACGGAATTGTGTTGAACGGTGGTTGCGCAGGACAGTACGCGTTGCGGCAAGGCTCATATTTCCTTATCTTGAACCTTCATTAAACTTGTTTTTTGCGGTGAAATCTTTCGTTTTCATTTGTTTCCTGTCATTTCTGGTTATTTCAGCCTTCGCGCAATCCCTGGAGACGTACGAGCAGCCTGTACCTGGAACCACCGTTAATTTTAAAATGGTGCCTATTCCGGCCGGGTCTTTTTTGATGGGCTCCCCCGCCAGCGAAACCGGCCGCGACAATGACGAAGGGCCTCAAAAAACCGTCGAGCTCTCCGCTTTCTGGATGGCCGAACACGAAGTGACCTTCGCCGAGTGGGACGCCTTCTTTAAAAACATGGACGTGCCCCAAACCAAACCCATCGCCGTGGACGCCATCTCACGACCCACGGCCCAATACATCGACCTCACCTGGGGCATGGGGCGCGACGCCAAACAACCCTCCAACAGCATGAGCCAGGCTGCCGCCATCATGTATTGCAAATGGCTGTATAGCCAGACCGGCATCTTCTACCGGTTGCCTACCGAGGCTGAGTGGGAATACGCGTGCCGTGCAGGAACCACCACCGCGTATCCGTTTGGCGACGACCCGGGCACGCTGAGGGATTACGATTACTTCAAAGACAACAGCGGCAACAAATTTCACAAAGTGGCCCAATTGAAACCCAATGCCTGGGGCCTGTACGACATGCTGGGCAACCTCACGGAATGGACCTTGGATCAGTACGACGACAACTATAAAAAATTAGAAGACCACGCCAAAGATCCCGTAAAGGGTCCCGCCGCCCGCTACCCACGGGTAACACGTGGCGGGTCTTACTTGACGCCCGCAAAAGAATCGCGCTGTGCCAACCGCATTTCGTCGCTGGCCGATTGGAACAAGCGCGATCCGCAAATACCGAAAAGCCGCTGGTGGCTCACCGACGGCATGTCCATCGGCTTCCGCGTGGTGCGTCCGGCGGTGGCTCCTTCGAAAGAAGTGATCGAACAATTTTATGTCAGCTATTTAAAATGATACCGGATTTTGAATCGTAAATTCCCTGCCGCAGGGAGATAACATAAATATTAAAACCAACATGCCTATGAAATCCATCGATGAATCCGCAAAAACCTCGCGCAGGGATTTTGTGAAACAGTCCACTCTGCTCGCCGGCGGTTTGCTGGCGGCTCCCCTTATGTCGAAGGCCGGATATTTTCATTCCGTTGACGATACCATCAAGATTGCCCTGGTCGGCTGTGGTGGCCGTGGCACCGGTGCTGCCATGCAGGCATTGCTCACCAAACAAAACGTGAAGCTCGTGGCGATGGCCGATGCTTTCCGCGACCGCCTCGACGATTGCTACAAATTGCTTTCCGATCCCGCCAATGAAGAAGGCAACGTGAGCGCCAAAGTGAGCGTACCCGAAGATGCAAAGTTTGTCGGATTTGATGCCTATACCAAAGCGATCGCCTTGGCCGATGTGGTGATCCTTACCACACCTCCCGGTTTCCGCCCCATCCATTTTGCGGAAGCGATTCGCGCAGGCAAGCATGTGTTTATGGAAAAACCCATTGCTACAGATCCCGCGGGTGTCAAGTCGGTGATTGAAACCGCACAACTTGCCAAAGCGAAAAAATTGAACGTCGTGGTGGGGTTGCAACGTCACTATCAAAACTCTTACCGCGAGTTGTATAAACGTGTCAAAGACGGCATGATCGGCGAGATCACCTCCGGCCAGGTGTGGTGGAATAATGACGGCGTGTGGGTGAAGATGCGCGAGCCCTCTCAAACCGAAATGGAATACCAGATGCGCAACTGGTATTACTTTAACTGGCTCTGCGGCGATCACATCAACGAACAGCATATCCACAACATCGACGTGATGAACTGGTTCAAAGGAGCCTATCCTGTAAAGGCCCAAGGTATGGGCGGACGCCAGGTTCGCACGGGTAAGGAGTATGGTGAAATTTATGATCACCACTTTGTTGAATTTCACTATGCCGACGGCAGCATCCTGAACAGCCAGTGCCGCCACCAAAAAGGAACTTACGCCAAAGTAGACGAAATGCTCGTGGGCACAAAAGGCGTGGTGAAATGCGGCGATGCACAGATCATTAAGAAGGGAAAAGTGGCTTACCAATACGACAAAAAGCTCGAGAACAATCCCTATCAGACCGAACACGACGAACTCTTTGCATCCATCGCCAAGGGGGAATTTAAGTTTGAGGATGCCGAACGCGTGGCCAAGTCCACGATGACGTCCATCCTGGGCCGGATGGCAACCTATTCCGGTGAAGTAGTAGAGTGGGACAAAGCCCTCAACTCGGGCATCAGCCTCATGCCGACCCGTTTTGCATGGGATGCCACTCCGCCCACCTTACCGGACGCTAACGGCTTCTACCCCATTGCCACCCCGGGCACTACGAAGTTCTTCATGTCGTAGTCCCAGGCCCTGCGTGTCGTTGCCGTCCATCCCAGGCCTGCAACGACACGGGAAGGCCCGGCGGCTTATTGTTTTGCATCTTTCTGAAACTTTCTGATCTTTCGCGGAAGTTTTGACACGTACCGCTTGAAAATTATCCGTTCTATCCTGCTTGGGCTGTATGCCTTTTGGGTATTCCTCGTGTTTACTTCATCCATGATCTTTTTTCTGCCGGGATTGGTGTTGCCGTTCCTGTTCGGAAGAAAATTCAGCTGGATCGGCTATTCGTTCCTGTGGATCTGGTCGTGGGTATTCAGTATGCTCACGTTTATCCGTTATGATTTTTATGGTCAAGAAAATTTCCGGAAGGGACAGGCCTATATCTATGTGAGCAATCACACCTCGTTCCTCGACCTTCCCGGCATCCGCATGATCATTCCCGGCGAGTTTCGCCCGCTGGCAAAAAAAGAGCTGTTAAAGATCCCGGTGTTTGGCTGGATCGCGCGCGGCGCCACGATCATTGTCGATCGCTCCAGCGGTGAGAGCCGCAAGCGGAGCATGGATAAATTGAAACGGATCTTGCTCGACGGTGTCTCCATCCTGCTGTTTGCCGAAGGCACCCAAAACAGGACCAAAGAACTTCTTCAACCTTTCAAAGAGGGCGCCTTTCGCATAGCCATCGACACACAACAACCTATTCTACCCATGGTCGTGGTGGGCGCAGGTCCGCTCATGCCCCCCGGCACCATACGCATGAAACCCGGACGCATCCGCATCTATGTGGGTCCTGAAATTAAAACGGAAGGATTAACCGGTAGCGATCTTTCGGCCTTGCGCCAACAAACCTTCGATGTGATGAAGGCCATGATCGAGAAATCATTGGCAGAGAAAAAATCATAGAATCACCGGGAAGGCCTTCCCGTATGAAAAAAGGCCTTACCCGGATAACTCTAACCCATCTTTATCATTCGCCTTTCGACGGATGACCTTATATTTTATCAGATACCGCCCATGTTGGTTTTCTTCACCAACATGCTCAGCTTCCACCTGCTTTAAAAAAACCATCATCTCTACTACACAACGTTACACGTGGGGCCGAATGAATATTTGTCACGAATCTGTACACCGAGCAATAGCACTCAGCATACAGATTCACAGTATTAAAAATCAATCCGCGCCGTCGCCCTTTGCAAAATTGTCAACGAGGAAATTGCCAACTGCTTTTCCTAAGGCAAGACCACCCGTGCAATCCGAGCGATAGTGTATACCGGCATACAAGCGCGACATCGAAGCCTCGTTGGCATACGAATCAAAATCGCCGGCATGATCCGGGAAAAGATAGGACAATATCGCCGCACCCGAAGAGGAGAAGGTAGAGTGACCCGATACATACGCCGGGAAATTCGGCACCCCGGTTCCGGTCTTAATGGAATTATCAAGTTGGCAAGGACGCGCGTTGAAATAGAAATATTTCGTATCCCAACACGCAACGGCCGCATTGTGCATGGTCATGTTCAACAAGGCAAACGCACGGGCCGCGCGCACTTCGCTATAGTTTGCATCGCGTATGTGTTCGGCAGCAATGTCGTTCCAGTGTCCGGCAGGCGTGTAGGTGCCCACGCCATCAGCCCATTTGTGTACGATGGCCAGACGTTCGCGTGTCAGGTTGTTGGAGTACCATTTTACCTCTTCCACTTCGCCGTCCATTTCTGTGCTGTGTGCTATCGGGGGAGGTCCGGGGCGCAGGGCCGCGATGTTGTCGTACGTCATTTTGAAAGGCGTCACTTTATAGAAGAATGGAAGCATGGGCGGGCGTCGCGGAGTTTCCAGGCTGACCCAGGCTATGTCGCCGCGGTCTGTCGCATTCGTTGTCAGCGCATCCCATTGCGGCTTCGTGCCGATGGCACCTCTCATGCCGTCGTTTGCTGCACGCGCTTTGAAAAGCTCAGCCACGGATTTGCCCAGTGCCAGGCCTGCAGCAATATCGCTGGATGTTGCTTTGCCCGCCCACAACGCGGCGTTGCGTTGTTCGCCGGCTTTCAAGGTAATTTCTTCTACGGCCGCAGGGAAAAGCACTTTCAACATTTCCGCAGCAGCGCCCGACATCACCGCGTCTTCCGAAGGATAGGCCGGCAAATCGGTCTGTGGCACCAGTGCCGTTACACCGCTATCCGTTATATAAGGCGCAGGACGTTTGTATAGATCTTTATAAAACCACGCTGCTTTCAGTGCATCATAGATCGTTGCGCTCACATACGCATACGAACGCGATGCATACGGAGGGTTGGAGAACGGGAATTGAGGATTGTTGAAAGGGTTCTCCGCATCGGGTGCCGGGTAGGTTCCGTCGGCATTCGGCGAAGGAGGAAGGTTATACCGGGCAACCAGTTCGCGGAAGATCTGGTTCCAGCGCAGCACGCCACCACCACTCCAATAGTCGATGGCATTGCGTTGGTTTTGATTGAGCTTGCTTTGAATATCTTTGAGCGATGCCAGCTCGGCTTTGTAGGCGTCGGAGGATACTTCGGCGGGCGCTGCTACCGCAATTTGCGTAGGGCTGGTCATCAGCACCATCGACCAATTGCCGGCGTCGGCATCATTGTCGGTCGGCTTCAGGGGCGTCAGCTGTTCACTCACGGTGATGCTTTTATCACAGCTGGTCACAAACACCAGACAGGCCATTGCTGCCAGGATAAGTCTTGTATGAAATTTAGTTCTCATATACGTCGGAAGTAGTCTCGTTTTTCTTGAAGATGAAAGTGTACAGTAAACCGCCCATCAATGTAGTGGATTGGCCAACATTGCGGCCGTCCAATGTATACATCACAGAGCCTCTCACGGCCAGGCCGCGGGGTTTAGGCAGGTAGTACATGATGAGTGCTCCTCCCTTGCTGTAGTTCATACGGTTGGAAACAAAGGGCATATCCTGGCGGCGAATATCAACGCCTCCCAAAGTGTTTTGCCGCAAGAAGTCAAGTTGTGCTTGCAATCCATGCGCGCGGTATCCGATGCTGACACTGTAGTCAAACACGTTCGGCATCTTCACTTCATCGCTGTTGTAGAGCTGACCGTCGTCGTAATAAGACGGACGATCCAGCGTAACGTTCGAACGGAGCGTGTAGGCGCCGGAGGCATTTATAAACCATCCTTGCTTCAGCGCAAAATACCCGGTGAGTCTTGCCGATCCCGTGGTGCTGGCCATACCGAGCGATAACGGCAGGAAGTCGGGCGTGTAGTCCGTCAACGGCGTAGAGAAAGCAGCCACACCAAAGAAACGGAGGTTGAATTTCTCCGTCTTGTGTGCGAAGAAATTATACTTCAACGCCACCGTGATGTCCTGTATGCCTTCCATGGAATGAAGTGTACCCATACTGGCCTGGGTCTTCACGTACGGCAACATGGCGATAACATTCAATTTGTCCGTAATGCCATAGGTGCCCATCCACATCAAGCTTTGCGTGGTGATGGTGCCGATGTTCCCGTTTTCGCGCTTCAATGTCCCTTCCCAATACTTGGTCCACTGATCGTGGGTATAGAGAAGGCCCGTACACAATGTCTTCTTTGGCATCATAAACCCATCGTTTATCGTCTGCGCCTGCAGGTGAAGGCACCCTAGGCACGACAATAGTAAAATTGTAAAAATTCTCTTCATATATGACTTGGTTTGGTTAGTTACACTTCATTCCTCACAATGCCCGTACGCCGCGACCTTGTGTTTGCCTATGTGAAAATAAATTCCACATGTTGCTTATGAAGACCTGGCAAGCATGCCTACCGGTTTTCACATTCGACTAGAAATAAAAGATGGAAATGACGCTTGTCTGCGACGACAAGGGAGTCTGATCGCACAATTTGCGACTCAGGCTTTGGGTGGGTGCTTTACGAGGGAAACGACCGAATGATGATACGTGTGCTCGATGGCAAAGAATGAAAGTCGATTCTCCCATCCATCGGTCGCTGATTCTATTGTGATGGTACTGCTGATATTGTAGTCCTTGATAAAGTTTTGGATCACCTTGCCGGAAGATTTTGCATCTACCGGTTTGTCGGTAAAAGTCTTTACATAGTCGGTCAGGGCCTGTTTGATGCGCTTGCTCTGGTTGTCTTTATAGCAAACGATATACAACGTGTCCTCGTGCAGGCGCTGCTTTACCAGGCGGTAGAACTCGCCGTTGTGTTCCAACTCTCCATCTACGCGTTCAAATTGGTCATCGTTGGAAGCATAAGGGAGGGCCAGCGGCACTTTGATGGTCACGGTTTCCTGTTCGCCATAGTCGTTGGCATCAAACCGCTGCATGAGGTCCTGGGAGTTCTTGTAATGCAATCCCATGAACACACCATAGTATCCCAGCACATTCATGAGCAGGAGCAGGGAGAGTACTATGGAAAGGATCTTTCTCATTCGGGCTTCAGGACTACAATAGTTAGAAAAAATAATGAAAATAGCAAACGATTACGTCGTGATGAAGGGGGTGTACAAAGGGGTGAACGGCAAAAAACTGACAGTTGTTAGTGTGGAGGCTGAGTGCATAGTTCCCCGCAACGGAGACTATGCTGCGGCGATTAGCTCGCTTAAAGCGGGACGTAAACCACTTTCTTCGTCTCAAAAAACTCCTCCTTAAAATAATCGGGGAGCTCAAAAAGCTGGTAGGACCTGTGCAGTTCCCCCAACTCCTCGTCCAGATCGCCGCCTTTTAAATAGAGAATGCCATTGTAGAGATCGTGGACCGATTGCTTCTTCACCTTTTTATTGATCCAGCCGTAGAACTCCTTCAACCGCGTGACGGCCCGGCTCACAATAAAGTCGTATTCGCCCTTGATCTGTTCCGCGCGGATCTGTTCCGCTTTCACGTTTTTCAGTCCCAAACCTTCGGCGACGGCATTAACGACCGTGATCTTCTTGCCAATGGAGTCTACCAAATGAAACTGCGTTTCCGGGAAGAGGATGGCCAGTGGTATGCCGGGAAAGCCCCCGCCGGTGCCCACATCCAGTACGGAAGCGCCGGGTTTAAACGTGTTCACCTTGGCAATACCCAGCGAGTGGAGCACATGATTGACATACAGGTTGTCAATGTCCTTGCGGGAGACGACGTTGATCTTCTCATTCCATTCCTGGTAGAGTGGGAACAGTTTAGTGAACTGTGTTTTTTGTTTTTCCGTGAGATCTGGAAAATACTGGAATATAAGGTCGGCGGATGGCAAGATGAGGTTGCTTGATATATTCCCGCGGCTGGCGGTATGTGGTTAGATGTGGTCCCTTTTGTTCTTCACCATGTCGAACATCAGCTCGCGGGCGCGGTGCAGCTGGGCCTTTACGGTTCCCAGCGGGGCGTCCAGTTCTGCGGCTATCTCTTCGTACGACAGTTCGTGGAAATAGCGCAGCCGCACCAGCTTTTGGTATTTGCCGGGGAGCTTGTCTACGAAGATCTGGATCAGTTCGGCTTTCTGGGCCTTGATGGCCTCCTCCTGCGGGTCCAGGTTTTCGTCTTCCACGTCGATGGAAACGGATTGACCGTCGTCGTCGGTGAAGGTATTTTCGATGCTGAGCGTGTTCAGCTTTTTCTTGCGGATGAAGTCGATGGTGTTGTTGGTGGCAATGCGAAACAGCCACGTACTGAACGTAAAATCCTTCTTGAAGCGGTGCAAACTGCGAAACGACTTGGCAAACGACTCGATGGTCAGGTCTTCGGCGTCGTCGACGTTGCGCACCATTTTCAGGATCATGTGGTACACAGGGCGTTTGTAGCGTTGCAACAATTTAGCGTAGGCTTTATCGTCACCCCCCACCGCCATGTCTATCAGCTTGAAATCCTCGAGTGCCTTAGATGAAAACCTATTTTCTAATTCTTCCATCGTACTTTTTTTGTTACAGACGCCGCAAGGCCGGTGACAAGATAATAAAAGGCATAAATAAAATCTAAAACCGGCACAGCCCAACCCTCGAACCTCTCTCCTAACGTTTTTGCAGCCACCTGAGTTGTGATGGTGAACACGATTGTTCGCAAAACCAACAGCCCCAGGATGATATAGTATTGCTCCGAAAAGAACGCCAACCCAATACCCCCGAACCACGACAGCAGCCAAGTGATCATGAACAATCCCAGAAAAAGGCGGGGAACGATCCGGTACTTCCGGCCTACGGACAAATGGCGGACCTTTTGGTTATAGAAAGCTTTCCAGGTGGTTTTGGGAAAGGAATGGGTGAGCGAGGCTGCTCCCATGCGCACGGCCGTGTTGGTGCCTTTGGCGTGACGATTCACGAACAGGTCGTCGTCGCCCCCGGTCACGTTCAGAAGGTTGTTGAACCCCTTTACTTCCAGGAAGTTAGACCGGCGGTAGGCCAGGTTTCGCCCCACGCCCATGTAGGGCCGGCCCAGCAGGGCAAAGGCGATGTATTGGATGGCCGTCACCAAGGTATCGAACCGGATAAAGGCGTTGAGCACGCCGGGTTTGCGCAGGTATGGCGCGTATCCTAACACAAACTGCGTGGTGTCGCTAAACTGGGTGCTCATGGCCGAGATCCAGTCCTTTCCCGCCGGACGGCAATCAGCATCCGTCAGCAGGATCCATTCGTAGCGCGCCGATTTGATACCCAGGGTGAGGGCGTATTTCTTGGTGTCGACGTGGGGCGGGGTGCGGTTCACGTGCACCATCTTGAGCCGGTGGTCTTTCGCCGTTTCCGTTAACAGCAGGTCAAAGGTGCCGTCGTTGGAACGGTCGTCCACGACAATGATCTCAAATTCAGGATGATCCTGCGTCAGCAGCAGGGGGATGAGTTCCTTCAGATTTTCCTCCTCATCGTGGGCGCAAATGATGACCGAAACAGGCAGGGCCACCGCCTGTTTCTCGGCCTGCTTTTTGGAAAAAGCAATACAGTACACCAGGAAATAAACGATTTGTATCCCTACGACGGTATAAAACGAAATCTCTAAAATTTGCAAGAAAAGCTGGTTTATCGATCACAAATATAGAGGAGGTTTATCAGGATGAAAGTAATTACCTGATAATTCCACCCAGGACGCGACCGACGACCGGTAGCATCACCTCACGCTATATTCTTGCAGCGGCTGTCCGGTAACACCTGCGACCAAACGCAGTCCCTTGGCTGTGGGAATGAACACCAGGCCGCGGGTGTCGCCTTTTATGTTGAGGCCGCTGCGGGGTTTGCTCAGTGGCGTGAAGTTTCCCTTGCCGTCGTTCAACAGCACAAGACCCATCAGGGCGTCGCACTCGCCAATGCGCACGCGATTGTAGGTGTCGTTGCCCCCCACGACCAGGTCCTTGTCGCCGTCGCCGTCAATATCGGCCGCAGCAATAGCATGGATGGTCGAGAACTGGGCTTCGATGGGCAGCGCATGGGCTTCGAAATGGCCGTCCTTGTTTTCGAGGTAGAGCGAGGCCAGGTTGTCGGCGTGGAGCGTTATCGTGTCTTTCAGCTCGTCGGGTTTGAAGAGCGCTTTCAAGGTGGTGTTGGCATAGGAGGTATAGTCCGGATAGCGCGGTTTTAAAAACGCCACCTGTCCGAGGGCCTCATCACGGCTGGCATAGGGGTAGGACACGCCGTTGCGATAGTAGCAAAAGAAGAAATCGATCTGGCTGTCGTTATTGAAATTTTTGTACACCAACGTGGCCGGATGCTCCGGCGACACATTGTACTGCTGGTTCAGGCCATAGTTGCCCACCACGGCATCCAGGTCGCCGTCGCCATCGAAGTCGTCGGCCAGCACGGCGTTCCACCAGCCTTGTTCGGGGTGGGGTAGCCAGGTGGCGGAGGCATCGTCGAGTTTGCCATTGTTGTTGATGAATACTTTTACGGGCATCCATTCGCCCACCACGACCAGGTCGCTCTTGCCGTCTTTGTTCACATCGGCCGCAGCGGCGGAGGTGATCATGCCGGCGTCCTGCAAGGCACCGGCCTTTTCTTTTATGGCGTCCGCGAACTGTCCTTTGCCGTCGTTGATCAGCAACATACTGGACGGTGTGACAGGATATTGTCCGGGAGTGAGCCGACTGCCCACAAAGAGGTCGTAGTCTTTATCTCCATCGAGATCAAAGGGCACCACGCAGGCGCCGGCCCATGCTTCTGCCGGGACGGCATCTGTGGCTTTTGTGAAATGTCCTTTGCCATTGTTTATGTAAAGTCTGTCTTGTAAGAGTGGATCTTTTTCTTCCGACATATATCCGCCGCTCACCACGTAGAGATCGACGTCGCCATCGCCGTCGGCATCAAAGAACGCGGCGTCTTCGTCTTGAAAGTCTTTGTCCTTTTGAAAGGCCGGTTCGGGTTGTTGTTTGAAGGATCCGTCGGGCGATTGAATGAAGAGCGCGCCGCTTTGTTTGCGCGGGCCGCAAGTGTAGAAATCTTGTAAGCCATCGCGGTTCACATCGCCGGTGGCAATTCTCGGTCCGGAGTAGGAATATAATTTCGGCAACAGCAATTGGCGTTTGAAGTCGTTTGTTTCCAGGGGCTCGTGCTTCCATTCGGCGAGCGTTGTTTTTTCAAAGAGGGCTTGGGGCGCTTGAGGATAAACGTATGTTGCCTCAGCATCCTCGTAGCGGGGTTCCAGTACTTTGGTGGGATCCACGTTGGTTAGCACTTGTGTTTTGCTGTCGGGCCACACAATGCGTATGGAGTCAAACTTCGTGATGCCTTTTGCACCTAGCATCACCGGTGCATCCATGCACGATTGGAAGCCTCTTACGGGCGAGACTTCTGCATATTGCGAACGACCGGACGCAGAGGCATAGATCTTTGTTCCGGCTACAATGCGTTTGAGATTCTGTTTGCGTAAATCAATTTTCAGAAACTTAGCCGAATCGCTTTTCGCACTGGTGTTTTTGTAGAGCACGGCGGGTTGGTTCATGGTGTTGATCACCAGGTCGGGGTCGCCATCGTTGTCCAGGTCGGCATAGGCGGCGCCGTTGGATTTGAAGTTGCGCGTGATGCCCCACTCACTGGAGCGCTTGCTGAAGGTGAGGTTGCCGTTGTTCTGGAAGAAAAAATTGCCCACCTCGATCGACGGCATGTTGTTCAGGATCTCGTCCATGCTGAGTTTTATGCCGGTCTCACGTGCCTTCACTTCTCCGTCCACGGCAAATTTGAGAAACTGCATATTGGTGTAGTCCTTTTCATAGCCGTTACTAATGAATACGTCCTTCCATCCATCGCCATCAAAATCAGTAACCAGCGTAGCCCAACTCCAGTCCGTGTTAGCGATGCCGGCGAGTTGGCCGATCTCCGAAAATGTTCCATCGCCGTTATTTAGCTGGAGCATGTTGCGCATAGCCTGACGGTGGAACCCTGATTTCACCAGCAAGTTGTATTTGTCATAGTTATCGTCACCCGACGACAATTTGATGCGTTCGTTGGTTTCCGGAAGCATGTCGAGGGTGAGGATGTCGGGCTGCGCGTCGTTGTTTATATCGGCGACATCGGAACCCATCGAGTAGAGCGACACGTGGCCGGTGGCCTCTTTGATCACGTTCTTGAATGTGCCGTCATGGTTGTTGATGTAGAGATAGTCCTCCTCATTAAAATCGTTGGATACATACACGTCGGGCCAGCCATCGTTGTTCAAATCAGAAATGGCCACGCCCAAGCCAAAGCTCAACACATTGTTGACAAGCCCCGCGCTTTTCGACACATCGGTGAATTTGAGATTGTCGTTTCGATAGAGCTTGCTTCCGAACGCATTATTCTTTTGAGCCTTCAAATTTGGCATCACCTTGCCAAAGCCCGCATAATTAGGAAGGGAGTGATTCAGTAAAAACAGGTCCTCGTCGCCATCTCTGTCGTAATCAAAAAATGCCGCCTGGGTAGCATAAGCATTGTCCCCAATACCATAGGTGTCGGCCATTTCTTTAAACGTGAGATCGCCCTGGTTGATGAACAGTTTATTTTTTCGCATCGTGGAATCGCTCATCGCCGAACGGCACACGTATATGTCCAGCCAACCATCCTGGTTCACATCGGCCATGGTCACACCGGTCTTCCATCCTTGCGTCAATGCCACTCCGGCTTTATCGGTGATGTCTTCGAATGAAAAATCTCCTTTGTTCAGATAAAGTTTGTTGGGCACTTGGTTTCCCGAAAAATAGATATCGATCAGTCCATCGTTGTTGATGTCGCCAAGCGCCACTCCGCCGCCATTGAAATAATACGGATAGTTCAATACATTATTTTCACCCTGCTGGGCCACGGTGTTTTGAAAAGCAATCCCGGTTTTTTCGGCCGGCAGTTCTTCAAAAAGTGTAGCCGGTTTTTTTTCAGTGCAGGTCGCGAAGAGCGCGATGGAGAGCGGGAGTAAATAAAAATGACGCAGCATAGGTCTGTGTAAAGTGTGAACAAGGTAAGCAATGCCCCGTGTTGGGATAACATCTGTTTTGAAAAAAAAGAAAAAAATAAAGGGCCAGTGTTACCACCGACCCCTTATCACTCTAGCCTATATCCTTAAACTAGTTTTTATCCCACCATAGCGGGGTTTGCGTATTGTCTTCGCCATTCAGCAGGGTCTTTGCAGCGTCCACGGCTTCCGAGTTATTTTGTGTTTCGGAAATCAGGAAGGGTATTCTTCTTAACCACTGCGTGGCCGGATCCGAGATCAACGGGTTATCCGAGTTTGCCACCGGATACAACTTCACCAAGTGACTGCGACGATAATCGGCCCAGGCTTCCATACCGTCGGGGAAAAGGGCGAGCCATTTTTGGGTGGCAATCTGTTCGCGCTGTATGGCTTCCGTCGCTCCGAACAATACCGGTATATTGGTCATCGGAGGTGAATTGAGAAAGTCTTGCGGCGCGATAGGAGTGCTCGTTCCATTGATGTATGCCGTCGGGCTGCCGCCGATTCCCCATTGCAGGAAGGAATTCTTGATGCCGGCTTCATAAAGCGACTTGGCGTCACCATCCATATCCCAGCCGTTCAACGCACCCTCTGCACGCAAGAAGTAGGCTTCGGCTGTACACATTACGTTTTGCGGAGTCGCCAGGTAACCGTCTCTTCCGCCTCTGTCTGGAGGCGACCAGCGCGGTCCTTGCTGCGAATTGTAGTCTTTATCGTTCAAACCACCTTTGTCGGTCAACTGAGCGGAAGTGAGACCGTTTCTAAGTCCTTGATAGGAGCCGTCCTTTTTTGACGGAACAAAATACTCAGCCATCCGGGGATCGTCATACCCTTTGAGCACGGATTCCATGGAGGCGCTCATTCTGAACTCGTCCCATTGCATGATCGCCAAACCATTTCCGTCGTCGCCTTTCAGACTTCTTGCCACCAGGGCATCGTCACCAGGGCTGTCCGTAAATACACCAGCGGCCACAGCGGCTTCGGCTTCAGTCTTTGCGCGATTCGGATCTACTTTGGAAATTCTTAGTGCCAACCGCAAGCGAAGTGTGTTCGCAAATTTTATCCATTTGGCTTTATCGCCAGCATAAACGATATCGTACGATCCAAAAGGAACATCTTCAGGACCCTTTGTTTTCAAAACATCGACTGCTGTTTTCAAACGCACAAAGAAGTCATCATAGATTTTATCCTGAGCATCATAGGGAACGGATTTTGCTGCTATCCCTGCTTGGAAATAGGGTATGGGACCCCAATAGTCCGTTACGCGATGGAAGGTATAGACCCACCAGATGCTCGCCAGCGCATATTCGGATGAATTCGGATCGCTTGCGTCAAAGATCGATTTCAACTGGGGCACCACGTCCGTATACATCGGGTTAAACGCGGCACCTACCCAGTTTTGGTTGATTACCAAACGATCGGAACCAAAATAGGTAGCCTCGCAGGCAAAATACTGTGCGTATTGATCAGCAAAAAGATTCTGTGCCACCTGGTAGTTCCATTGGCTATTCGGCGCGGAGGATTCCGCTTTAGAAAACAGCAACGGCAATTCGGCAGGACCGATCGTCGCTACGTTGTTCTTATTGGTGTTGACGCTCTCAAAGTCGCTGGTGCAAGACGCCACCAGCGCAAGACCACCCAACACGGTAGTCCTTATAACATTGCTGGATATTAGCTTCATTTTTTTCATATGCTTCATATAGTTATAGGATTAGCAGTTAGAAAGTAAGATTCAAATTACATCCTATGCTGCGGGTGGAGGGCAGTGTTCCATACTGCACACCTTGCCAGTTGCCGTTACCCAGACTCATGTCGGGATCGATCTGCAGTTTGCGTTTTCCAAGACCGGGAATATCCAACAGGGACGAGCCTCTGTAAAGCCATGCCAGGTTGCGCGCTACAACAGAGAATCGTGCTGACTTGATAAAGAAACCAGCCGGCACGGGAATGTTGTATCCGACCGACAATTCTCTAACTCTGAAATTGGTGGCATCATAGGCAAAGAATTCGCCGATACCGTAGCGTTTACCCGATGTTGATTCCGATCCAGCAGCCCAGAAATCTTGGGCTGATATGGTTTTCTCTACCTTGTTTCCGTCCTTGTCAACACCACCTAAGTTCCAACCGCCTTCGCGGTATTTCTCCGTTACTTCCGAGATTCCACTGAAGGCCAGGTTCATTTCCGTTCCATCCAGGATCACACCGCCAAAGCGTCCGTCTACCAAGAGTCTTAAGGTGAATCCTTTATAGGTTAACGAGTTCGTTAAACCCAAGGTAGCTCTGGGCATGAACGATCCGAGATAGCTGGGTTCGGGAGTAGAAACGGGAAGACCGGTCTTGGCATCGACAACGAAATTTCCATTGCTGTCACGTTGCCACATCCGGCTCACCATGTCGCCGTAGCCTCTTCCCACCTGAATAATGGGAGTGGCCGTGCGTGCATACCCTGCGTTGTCGCCCAGATAAGCGATATCAAGACCTTCGGTCAGGGCTTTTATTTTGTTGCGGTTTAGACCAAAGTTAGCGCTGATATCCCAAGTCAAATTGCCTTTCACAGGAGTGGCGTTCAAAACCACTTCAACCCCTTGATTTTGGATATCCCCAGCGTTGATGTACTTATTTTGATAGCCTGTGGCCACCGGCTGACTGATCTTCAGCAACTGGTTAATGGAATTGCTCTTGTAGTACGTTACCGTTAAGCCGAGTCTGTTCTCCATGAACCGGGCGTCTAATCCGAATTCCAGGTTTTTAACCTTCTCGAATTTCAGACCAGGAATAGCTTCCGTAAGCGTTCGTGCAAGGAAACCTTTCCCGGCACCTTGACTGAACGTATACGTATTGGTGCGGATTTGCGCCTGTCCACCATTGCCCACAATAGCATAGTTCGCGTTTACCTTCAAGAACGATATGGGCTGCGGCAAAGTGACCATATCAGAAATAATTCCCGATAGACCAAACGAAGGATAGGTTATCGTGTAGGGGCTTGGAATGCGTGAATCCCAGTCGTTTCGCAACGTGGCCTCCAGGAAGAGGTATTCTTTAAATGCAAGACTGGCCTGACCGAAAACCGATTGCGTTTGTGTTTCGGTTGCCGTCGAAGACGCGGTATTGGTAGCCGCGAATCCCTGGCTGAACTTATTATAAATCAAAAGTCCATTGGCTGTCGCAAGATCCTGATTGTACAGGTAGTCTTGATAAATTCCACCGATCCGGTAGTCCAATTTAAAATCATCGCCAAACTTATGCTCTCCGGCAAGCGTCAGGTCATACCACTGTTGTGTAATCCCTGTCTTCGCCAGTTGATCGTATCCCCCCTCCTGATTCGCCCAGAGCAAGGTCTTATTGGAGTATTGCTGCTCATCAGCATCGATCGTGCGATCAACGTTAGCCCTACCCGTAATGCTCAGGTTGTTGACAATTTGATATTTCAGCGAAACAAAACCCATGATACGGTTACGGTTTTGATTGATCGCTGTTCTATTGATCATCCAATACGGATTCTGATAGATCGAACTGAGCGTAGAAGGCCAGGGACCTGGTATAGGACCTGTGTTGTCCTTTGTTTCATAGTAATTGCTAGCCTCGCTCAGCGGCATACTGCGCGGTATCTGGTAGATGTCGATAACAGGAGCATTTTCTTCACCGGTCCGGGGACGATTTTTGATCGTCTGGGAGATGTAGGTGATCTTGGCATCCGTCGAGAATTTCTTACTGATCTGATTGCTGATGCGCAGGTTGATGTTGTGACTTTGCAGGTCGTTTTTAGGAACAATGCCCTGCACTTGCTTATTCGTATAAGACAAATACGTCTGCATTTTTTCGGAACCGCCTTGAACGCCTATGGAGTTGTTCAAGCTTACGCCGTTCCGGAAGAAATCTTTAATGTTGTCGGGCTGCGCCGAATAGGCCAATGTATGACCAAAGTCGTTCATATAAGACTGACCATCCATGCGGGGACCCCAGCTATCGCCAACACCCGAATTCAACAGACCGGCATTCCCTTGACCGTAGGAGTTCTGAACCTTAGGAAGGACAAAAGCTCTCTCGGAGGTGATACCCGAGTTGATGTTCACCGTCACTTTATCCTTTGTTCCTTTTTTGGTGGTAATAACGATAACCCCATTACCCGCCGAGCTACCATAGAGTGCAGCCGCCGATGCGCCACGCAAAATAGTAACCGACTCGATGTCGTCGGGGTTGATGTTCGAGGCACCGTCGGAGCTTTGTATCGATCCAAAATCGCTTGTCGCTGCCGTGTTCGTGTTGTTGTTGATGGGCACACCGTCCACCACGATCAGGGCGTTGTTGCTTCCCTGAATAGAGCGGTTACCACGGAGTACGATCCGCGCCCCGCTACCGGGTCCACCCGAACCCTGTGTGATCTGGGCGTTAGCAATTTTTCCCTGGAAAGAGTTGATGACGTTGTTGGCATCTCTCACTTCCGTAAGTTGTCCAGTAGGCACGGTTTGAGTGGCGTACACCAACGTCTTCGCCTCGCGCTGAATGCCAAGAGCCGTTACCACTACTTCAGAAAGTTCCTTGGTATCTTCCTGCATCACTACGGCAATTGTAGACTGATTTCCTACAGCAATTTCCTGCGTAGCAAAGCCAATAAAAGAGAGTACCAGCACACTGTTCTGCGGATCGGGCACCGAAAGGGAGAACTTACCTTCCGCGTCCGAGGTCGTTCCCGTCGTGCTTCCCTTGAGTAGGACGGATACACCTGGTACGGGCGTTCCGTCGCTCGCTGCCGTGACCGTTCCGGTCACTGTTTGAGCATACGCCGATGCACTTGCCAGCGTGAGCAAGAACAGCAGCTGTAGTAAACGTTTTTTCATTGAAAATTTAGGTTAGGGTGAAACAATATTTCGCACGTTTTGACCCCAGCCGAATATTCTAGCGGCCAAAACATATGTCAAAGTAGAAAGTAGAAGAAATAAAAGCAAGAAAATTTTTAAAATGTGTACGCACACACTTAATTTGTGTGCGAAAACACATTGGCAGTCGCTGCCGGGAACGTTTTCTATTCACTTAAATTTCATTCTTTTGACCTATGGACATTGGAAAAAACATCCGAATCAAGGATATCGCTAAGCTGGCCGGGGTTTCGGTCGGCACAGTTGACCGTGTGCTCCACAACCGGGGACGCGTTTCCGATGAGGCCCTCAAAAAAGTGACGGCCGTCATGGACCAGATCGATTACAAACCGAATCTGATCGCCCGCACCCTGGGATCCAATAAAAACTATAAGATCGCCGCCCTGATCCCCGATCCGACAGGGGACCCCTACTGGGCCCAAACCAACCTGGGCATCATCCAGGCGCAGGCCGAATGGGCACAATACGGCGTCATCGTCGACACCTACACCTTCGACATCTTTAATAAGGACGCCTTCCGGGGACTTGCGGAAGAAGTGCTGGAATCGGCACCCGACGGCATTGTGATCGCTCCTATATTCTATCACGAATCGCTGCCGGCCTTCGAACTGTTTCAGAATCAGTCGATTCCGTATGTATTGTTCAACACCAACATTCCCGAAGCACAACCGCTGGGCTTTATCGGCCAAAATCTCAACCAAAGCGGCCGGGTGGGGGCAGAACTCATTAATTTAGGACAACATGAGTCCGGTACCTTCGCCGTACTCCATATAGATGAAGACGTTCACGACTCCATCCACTTGTTGGAAAAGGAAAAAGGCTTCCGGGAATACTTCCAGGAACACCGCAAACATAAATTCGAGATCGTCGACTTCATTCTCAATCCCAACGAGCCCACGTTCAAAAACCAGCTCATCGAGCTGCTGGCCGACGATACCCTGAAGGGCATCTTTGTGAGCACCTCCAAGGGCACGGCCGTTGCGGCCTCTTTCCTCGAAAAATATGGCAAAAAGGACATCCGGCTCATCGGCTACGATTTGCTGGAAGAGAACCTGAAATACCTTCGCTCGGGCATTATCGACTTCCTGATCAACCAAAATCCCAAACGGCAGGCCCTGCTGGGGATCAGCCACCTGGTCAATCACCTGATGTTCAAAAAATCGGCGCCCGCCCTGGAATTGTTCCCCCTAGAAGTGATCACCCAGCAAAATGTGGACTCCTACCTGGGTTCCGGCATTCATTAAGCCACCCAACCGAGCCAGGAGCCGAGGATTTCTGATGACATAGCGCTATTTTTGCGCCGATTCATGAAATTCAAGCTCACGTCCGTCGACCCGAAATCGGCTGCCCGCACGGGCATTCTGCAAACCGGGCACGGTGAAATACAGACTCCTATATTTATGCCGGTCGGCACGGCCGGCTCCGTCAAGGCCGTTCACCAACGCGAGCTGGAGTACGACGTACAGGCCCAGATCATCCTGGGCAATACCTATCACCTCTATTTGCGCCCCGGCACCGAGCTGCTGGAAAAAGCCGGCGGTCTCCATCGCTTCAACGGCTGGTCTAAGCCCATCCTCACCGACAGCGGCGGCTACCAGGTCTATTCCCTTGGCGCCAACCGGAAAATCACCGAGGAGGGTGTCATCTTTAAATCCCATATCGACGGCTCCAAACACACTTTTAGCCCGGAAAGCGTGATGGACATCCAGCGCACCATTGGCGCCGACATTGTCATGGCCTTCGACGAATGCACGCCTTATCCCTGCGAGTATGCGTACGCTAAAAACTCCATGAACATGACCCACCGGTGGCTGAAGCGTTGTGTGGATCGCATGGCGCAGACCGAACCCCGGTATGGCTATGAGCAGGTGCTGTTCCCCATTGTACAGGGCAGCGTGTATAACGACCTGCGAAAAATGTCGGCAGAGTTTATTGCCTCACAGGATCAACCCGGAAACGCTATCGGCGGATTGTCGGTGGGCGAGCCGCATGAAGACATGTATGCGATGACCAGCCTGGTCTGTGGCATTCTTCCACAAGACAAACCGCGCTACCTGATGGGCGTGGGCACGCCGGAAAATATTCTGGAATGCATTGCCTTGGGCATCGACATGTTCGATTGCGTGATGCCCACGCGAAATGCACGCAACGGTATGCTGTTCACCACGCAAGGCATCATCAACATCCGCAATGAGCGATGGAAAGACGACCTTTCGCCCATCGACGCTACGTTGGGCGGGTATGTGAGCACGTTTCATTCGAAGGCTTATTTGCGTCATCTCATCATCAATAAAGAAATATTAGGCGCGCAAATTGCTTCCATTCATAACCTTACGTTCTACCTTTGGCTGGTGAGCGAGGCCCGGAAGCAGATTGAAGCCGGCACGTTCTCGACCTGGAAAAACAACATGGTAAAAATAGTTTCTCAACGCCTCTGACACGGAACCGGTGAAGGTTACATGAAGCTGCTCGATAAATATATTCTCAAGACCTTCCTCGTCACATTTTTCTTTGTGGTGCTGATCCTGTTGTCGGTCATCACGGTCATTGACCTGACCGACAAGATGGACAAATTCTCCGCGGCAAACCTCCACGCGAGTTCGATCCTGTATTATTACCTGGTTTACATTCCCGGCATTGGCAGCTTGCTCACGCCCATCACGATCTTCATCGCGGCCGTATATGTCTGTTCGCGGATGGCGGGACACACCGAAATTATCGCCATGCTCAGCGCCGGCATCAGCTTCCGGCGGATGTTGGCCCCCTTCCTGGTGGGCGCCGCGTTTGTGGGCGTGATCAACTTTGCCCTGACGGGATGGATCATCCCCAACTCCACAAAAGAGCGTGTAGCCTTCGAGTTGCAATACCTGAAGAACAAATACTATTTCGACAAGCGCAACATCCACATCCAGGTGGCGCCGGACGTTTATATGTATATGCAAAGCTACAATAACTCCAACCAGACCGGCTATCACTTCACCCTGGAGAAATTCGAGCACAACCGCCTCGTCGAAAAGCTTACGGCCGACCGCATTGAGTGGGACACTACCAAACACAAATGGATCATGCGCGATTGGGTCATCCGCAGAGTGGACAGCCTCTTCCATATTCCCACCGCCGTGGAAGTGAAACAAGGCTACAAGCCTCACTCGGCTTTGCCCGACACCGCCAAGATCTTCAGCGGCTCCTCGCGCGACACGGCCCTGGTCATCCAACCCAAAGAGTTCGAGAGCGACTACCTCCGCTCGGAGGGCCTAACGCTAAACGAACTGGACGATTACATTGATATGCTCAGTAAGCGCGGGTCTACGGGTGTGGAGCTTTACCAGGTTGAAAAATATACGCGCTACACTTCGCCATTCACCATCCTCATCCTGGTCTTCATGGGCGTCATCGTATCGTCGCGTAAAAGCCGGGGGGGCACGGGGTTGCAGATTGCCCTCGGGTTTGTGCTTTCATTCCTGTTCATTTTATTCTTTACTTTATTCCGGACCTTTGCGGAGGCGGGCTCCATGCCGCCGCAGATCTCGGTGTGGATACCCAACATCATTTTCTTCATCATCACCCTCGTCATGTATAAATACGTTCCCCGGTAAATGGCCACTCGCGCAGATTATCTCAAGCTACATTTTATTGTTTTCCTTTGGGGCTTCTCGGCTATCCTGGGAAAACTGGTCTCCATCCCGACCATGGAGATGGTATTCTTTCGCGCGCTACTGGCCATGTTGGGGATCGGCCTCGTGATCCTGTTGACAAAAGGCACGTTCCGGGTCACGCCCCGGTACTTCATCTACCTTATTCTCATCGGATTTATCGTGGCCCTGCATTGGGTATCCTTCTTCGGCTCAGGCCGTGTGGCCAACGTTTCGGTGAGCCTCGTAGGCTTCGCCACCAACTCGCTGTGGACGGCCATTCTGGAACCGTGGATGAATCGCACACGCATAAAAAAATTCGAGCTGGTGCTGGGCTTCATCGTGCTCTTTGGCTTGTATATTATTTTCTCCTTCGATTTTCAATACAAGCTCGGACTGATCCTTGGCATTCTGGCAGGCTTCACCTCCGCCGTATTCTCGATCTTCAATTCCAAAATGGTCCGTACCATCCCCTCCTTCACCATCACCTTCTATGAAATGATGGGCTGCTTCATGGGCCTGGGAATATTTCTTCCCATCTACAAATCCATTTGGGCCCCCGAAGAGTCCATTCTTTATTGGCCAACCCTCATGGATTGGTTTTGGATCGCCACGCTGGCCGGCGTTTGCTCCGTCTATGCCTACTCCACGGCGGTGGAGCTCATGAAAAAGATCAGCGTCTTCCTCATCCAGCTCACCCTAAACCTGGAACCGGTCTACGGCATCATCATGGCCCTCCTCATCTTTGGCAGCTCCGAAAAAATGGGAACCAACTTCTACGTCGGCACCGGCATCATCATGATCGCCGTCCTCGTCTACCCCTATCTAAGAAAACGATTTGATCAACGAGCCGCTTTGAAACAATCACCCTAACCGCCCCGCCACCGCCCTTGTTGGTGTTCTTCACCAACAAGTTCATTCGGCTTCCAGCCCCTTCAATAAAATGGCAACTCGCTATTCTTGGTGTTAATTAGTGACATCCCCCACAACTTTTTTGTTGGTGAAGAACACAAACAAAAATGCGGAGTACCCAACGCGCTTCATTAAAACCTGCATCACCCTTGTTGGTGTCTCACCAACAAGCTCATTCAGCTTCCAGCACCCTTCAATAAAATGTGCCCCCCTGTGGTTGGCGTTGATTGATGATATCCCCTGACAACCTTTGTTGGTGAGACACCAACAAAGTGGGCTGCCGGCCACGTTTGTATTTTGGGGAAGATTCTCTAGATACCCCCCGACCACACCGTCGTATCGGGAAAGCTTGTTTGTAAATCGACGGGTTTATCAAAGATCCCAAACAACGCAGCTCCCGACCCGCTCATACTAGCATATAACGCTCCGGATGCATAGAGCTTTTCTTTCACAGATTGAAGTACCGGGTGCTTCTTAAAAACCATTTCTTCAAAATCATTCCTGATCCACTCTCGCCACGCTTTCAAAGGATAACGGCTGAGCAACGTTCCCAAAGATTGTTCAGGCTGCCGTGGTGTTATTCCTGCATAGGCTTCGGCTGTAGAAACATGGATGTCCGGTTTGACCAGCACGATAAATTTCTTTTGAAGGCTTACGGGAGTCGTGGAAAGCACTTCGCCCCTGCCCTCGCCCAACATCGGTTGGTCTTGGGTGAAGAATGCGCAATCGCTTCCCAGTTGTGCTGCGTAGCCTGCCAGTTGCGCTGGTGATTGTTGGAGATGGAAAACCGTGTTGAGCAGCCGTAGGGTGTGTGCGGCATCCGATGACCCTCCTCCCAATCCTGCGCCCATGGGGATGATCTTGTGGAGGTGGATCTTTACCGGGGGAAGATGGTGTTCGTCCCGCAGGAGTTCATAGGCCTTAATGCAAAGGTTATCCTCGGACTTTCCGGGAACAGGCTGGCCCGTTTGGGTGAAGGCAAATCGGTCGGCGGGGATAACTTCTAAAATGTCGGTCCAGGGGATGGGATAGAAACACGTTTCCAGGTTGTGATAGCCGTCGGGGCGCTTGCTGAGAATGTTCAGGCCGAGGTTGATCTTGCAGGGCGGGAAGGAAACCATGAGCGTTGAAATAGGTTGGACTTTGTGGCTCGAAACAGCGCACAAAGTCCAACCGGGAAAATTTTATTTGGACAGTCGGTCAACCATTTCCTGGGTGATGCCGGTGCTGGAGAAGCCGCCGTCGTGCATCAGGTTTTGCATGGTGACCATGCGGGTGAAGTCCGAGAACAGTACGGCGATGTAGGCTGCGCAATCTTCCGCGGAAGCGTTGCCCAGTGGCGACATCATGTTGGCGAAGTCGAAGAACACGTCGAAGCCGGAGATGCCGGCGCCGGCGGTGGTTTTGGTGGGCGATTGGGAGATGGTGTTCACGCGCACCTTCTTCAGTTTCGCGAACCGCGCACCATAGCTGCGGGCAATGGATTCCAGCATGGCTTTGGCTTGTGCCATATCGGTGTAGTCGGGGTATGAACGCTGTGCCGCAATGTAGCTGAGGGCGACGATGGAGCCCCACTCGTTCATGGCATCCAGCTTTTCGGCGGTCTGCAGAATTTTGTGGAACGACAACGCCGAAATGTCGAGCGTTTTCAGATACCAGTCGTAGTTCATGTCGCCGTATTCTTTTCCCTTGCGGATGTTGGGGCTCATGCCGATGGAGTGGAGCACAAAGTCGATCTTGCCGCCCAGCAGTTCCATGGATTTGGTGAAGAGATTCTTGAGGTCCTCTTCCGATGTGGCGTCGGCGGAGATCACTTCCGTATCACAGGCTTTGGCGAGTTCATTGATCTTTCCCATGCGCATGGCGATGGGCGCGTTGGTGAGGGTAAACGATCCACCTTCTTCTTTTACTTTCAACGCGGTTTTCCAGGCGATGGAATTTTCATCCAGGGCGCCGAAAATGATACCACGTTTTCCTTTCAATAAGTTGTTGGCCATGATTCTTTAGATTGTCGTTGTGTCAAGGGCACAATAATACGAATTTATTGGCGTGACGCGAACCGGCCGGGCAATTATGCGCCCGGGGTTATACGTTGGGAATGGCGATGGAGAACGATGTACCCTTCCCGATCTCGGACTCAAAATTAATTTTACCACCCAGCCGGTCCAGGGCTTTTTTCACCAGGTAGAGACCCAGGCCATTGCCCTTGGAACGGTCGCTGCCGCGGAAGAAGGGCTTGAAGATCTCGTTGCGAAAGGGTTGTGCAATGCCCACTCCCCGGTCGCGGATCTCCAGGTTCAATGTGCCGTGGCCATCGTAGACACGGATGTCGATGCAATTGAGATGTTCCGGGCTGGTGAAGTGTATGGCATTATCGACGAGGTTCATGACAATGATGCGGAGCAACTTCTCGTCGGACACAAACCTTACATCCTCCACCTCCACCGACACCTTGATCTGCAGTTCCTGGAGGTCGGTTTCAAATTTCTTGATCACCTCCGAGACGAGCTCGTTGAGGCGGATGATCGAGAGTTCCACCACGTGGCTGTTGAGGTCATGGGCCGTCGTAAGTTTCAGCAACATCTGGTCCATCGCCTGGGCTGTGGTGTTCACTTTATGCAGGATCTCGCGGGCGATGTCTTCCTTGATGAGGTACTGACCGATGTTGTTCAACCCGATGATGGTGGTGATGGGGCGGCGCAGGTCGTGCGAAGAGCGGTAGAGAAACGTGTCGAGTTCGCGATTGGCTTCCAACAGTTTGCGGGTGCGGGTTTTCACCTTGTCCTCCAGGTCCTTGTTCACCTTTTTTCGAAAGCGGTTTCGCCGGTACAAAAAAGAGATGAGCACCAATGCCATTCCCAACCCCAGCGCTATGCTCATCGTCAGGTACGATTGCGTTTTGAGTTGTTCGTCTTTCAGTTGATTTTCTTTTACGACCAGGCTGTGGTTGGCAAGCTTCTTGTCAAAATCATAGGCCGCTTGCAAATAGGCACGCTCTTTCGAATTCTGGCGGGCCAGCAACGAATCGCGCTCGGCCTGAAATTTTTTTATGAAGGTATAGGCTGTTTTATGATCGCCGGCTTCGGCATAGAACCCAGCCACCTTGCTGTAGTATTGCGGCATGATAAACTGGTGCGCACGGATCAACACACCCACCGTGTCGAATGCCTGGCGGGCCTCCTGGCGTTTGCCGAGGGCTTCATAGGTATTTCCCATCACAAAGATGGCGTTGGCGGCATTGTGCCACTCGCGGTACCGCAGGCTGATGCGCTTATCGACAGCAGACATCAACAAAGATGAATCGTACTGGCCCGTTTTAAAGTAAAGCGTGCCGAGATTGCCGATGGTAAGACCTTCCCAAAATTCATTGTGATCTTCTTCCGCCATTTTGCGCGCCGCTCTCAGGGCAATAAAAGAAGAAGCAAAGTTCCCCAGCTTCATATACGCCAGGCCCAGCGTGTTCCAGCTGTTCATGACGTCGAATCTTCTCCCTTTTGTCTTGAAGTCCTGGGGCTGCGTTTGGTAAATGCGCAAGGCCCGGTTCAGCAGGTCGACCGAGGCCTCGTAGTTTTCACCGTGGTATTGGATGTAGCTGGCGTGGTAGTAGTTGGCAAACGACTCGTAAGGGTCTCCGTATTTTTCGCTCCAGGGCGCAGCCTTCAGAAAGGCATCCAGCGCTTTTTCTTTCAGGTTCTCCTGGTTGTAGATGCTCCCCATGAGCGCCAGGGCCGGTCCTTTTTCGGAAGGTTGTTTTAGTCGCTCGGCACCCTGCAAGATTTCTTCCGCCACTTGCAAGGCTTCCACGGTTTTGCCTTTGTGGAGTTGCACGCGGGCCAGGATGCGCAAGGACTGGAGTTGTCCCTTGGATGAGCTCGTGTTTTTGGCTTCTTGTTCCAGGATCTTCTCGGCTTCTGCCAAGGGCAGAGCATTGAAAGCGCGCACCAGGCTGTCGACCTCTAATTCGGTGAGCACCTTTTTCGTGCCTGCGCTCGCCAGCGTCTGGCTGTGCACCTGGTCCGCAATAAGGGTACTGGCGACCATAAAGAAAGCGATAAACCCAAACTTGCGGCACGATTCGATCATGTTGGTATAAATAGCAAAAAAACACGCGAAGTAAACCGCAAAAATAGCGTGTAGCGTCAAAAGAATGACAGTCGGCATTGGCATTCGATAGAATATTTTTGTATATATTAGTATATCAAAATTTAATTCCTATGGAAACCACGTCAACCTTCTTAAGCACGTGGGATCAATACATGTATGTCGGGTCCGTTATGTGCATTGCATTGGGTGTATTGATCCTTTTGTACCATGAGTTCAAGGTATTCCAGATCAAAGATCTCAAAGAGCGGTACGACTACGTCAATCTCAATGAGATCAAGTACTTCTGGTATTCCATGATGGCTTTCATCGCGGCGGTGGTCATCTATGCCAACACCATTGGCACGGAGAAGATCGCCCGTGAGGGCACACGGTGGTTCTTCGTCCGTATTTTCGTCACGGCAGGATTCGCGGTGATCGCTTACTTTGTTTTCTACAGCCTGGTCCGCATTTACTATCCACGCCAGCTCGAAAAGCGCCTTGCACGGCTGCGCAATGCGCCCCGCATCTCGCCGGAAGGCAACACCATGCGCAAGCTCAGCGAATCGGAAGAAGAACATCACCTCGATGAGGCCCTCCGCGCCGATGGCGTGATCCATTCCATCGATTACGATGTGTGGGTGGATGAGGCTACGGGGTTCAAAAAAATTGAAAAGTACCCGGCCTATCAACACGCCGAAGAATGTTCTGAGTGTGGCTATTTCACCATGAGCATCGCCCGCGAAGAGGTTGAAAAGGCCCCGACGTTCGGCGAGCCCGGGGTGTTGTTGAAACACTATAAATGCTCGTACTGCGGCCATCGCGAACAGCACGAGATCACCGTAGCCAAGCTTTCGGCCAACGCCGTGTAAAAAAAATACTTTTACCCCAAGGCTCTTTCCCACACGCGCCCAACCCGTATATTGGCGCGTTGTATGAACGTATCGGCTTCACATCCCATCGGAGTTTTCGACAGCGGCATCGGCGGTCTCACCGTGGCACACGCCATCCGAAACCTGCTGCCACAGGAAAGCCTCATTTATTTTGGCGACACGGCCCACCTACCGTACGGCGACAAGTCGGAGGCGGCCATCCAGGCCTATTCCATTAAGATTGCCGACGTTTTGCTCAGAAAGGGATGTAAGGTTATTGTCATCGCCTGCAATTCCGCCTCCTCGGCTGCTTACGAGTTATTAAAAGAATATGTGCGCAACGACGTGCATATCATCAACGTGATCGACCCGATGGTGGACCTCGTGCTGCAGCGATTTGGGGGCCAAAAGGTGGGCCTCATCGGCACCAAACGCACGGTGCAGTCGGGTGTATATGCCCGCAAAGTCGACGAGGGCCAGCAGGGGATTTCCCTGCGTTCGCTGGCCACCCCGTTGCTGGCACCCATGATCGAGGAAGGCTTCTTCAACAACCAGATCAGCCACGAGATCATCGCCCAATACCTGGGCGAGGAGAGCCTGCACGGGATCGACGCGCTGATCCTGGCCTGTACCCACTACCCGCTTATTAAACGGGAGATCGCCGCCTTTTATGGCGAACGCATGACCATCCTGGATTCGTCGGAAATCATCGCCCGGGCCCTGCAAAAATACCTTGAAAATAAAAAGCTATTGAATACCACGGCCCCGGTACAGCACCATTTCCTGGTGTCGGACTATACCGAGTCGTTCGAGGCCGCAGCCCGCATGTTTTTTCACGACGATGTCAGGCTGGAAAAACACCCCTTGTGGAACTGATACGACCGATGTACTTTTCGGCAGAAAAAATAAAAAATCCAGAAGCATATTTTGCCCAATTTGGACACTCTTTGAAAGACCCTTAGCCCGACCTTGACAACACTGGTATTTATATTGCCATTTCTGTTATTCTATACGGTGATCGCCATCTATGCCGAGCGCAAAATCTCTGCATTTGTCCAGGACCGCCTGGGCCCCATGGAAACCGGATACTATGGCATTACCCAAACCATAGCCGACTTGCTGAAACTCCTTCAAAAAGAAGACATCGTGCCTGCCCGCGCCGAAGCCTCGCTGTTTCGCTTGGCTCCCGTGCTCATCTTTGCGGCCGTGTTCGCAGGCTTTGCCGTTCTGCCCCTGGCCCCTACGTGGTCGGGTGCCAACATCTCTACCGCCGTGTTCTTTCTATTGGCCATCGTTTCCCTCGATGTCGTGGGCATCGTCATGGCGGGTTGGAGTTCCAACAACAAATACAGCATGCTGGGCACGATGCGTTCGGCGGCGCAAATCATCTCGTATGAAGTTCCCTTAGGCTTGTCGGTCCTCTGCGTCTGCATGACGTGTGAGACGCTGAACCTGCAAGAGATCTCGCATCAGCAAAGTATCTATAGCACCGAACCCCAATACCTTTTTGGCATCCCTGCGTTGGGCATCGAGACCACAACGGTTGGGGGATTCACCACCTGGAATATCTTCCGGATGCCGTTGTTGCTTGTGGCCTGGGTTGTGTTTTTCATTGCCTCCCTGGCCGAGTGCAACCGGGCGCCGTTCGATTTGCCGGAAGCAGAATCGGAACTGGTGGCCGGCTTTCAGACGGAATACTCGGGCTTCCGTTGGGCCGTAATAATGCTGGCTGAATATGGAATGATGCTTTTAGTAAGTATATTAGGGGCAGTATTATTTTTTGGCAGCTGGAGCACTCCCTTACCGAACATCGCTGCGCTACGTTTTGCTGATTGGACAAGTGGGGCAGTGGGCTCATGGGAATCAACCTTGTGGGGGATTTTTTGGTTGTTGGCCAAGTCCTTGTTTTTTGTAGCCATGCAAATGTGGGTGAGATGGACTTTTCCCCGTCTCAGGGTTGACCAATTAATGAATGTATCATGGAAATATTTGACACCGATTGCATTGGTATTGGTGGTTGTATGCGGATTTTGGAAATTAATTTTTAGTTGATCGCGTGAAAAAAACTTTTTGGATCTTACTCTTTGTATGTTCACAGGCCGCCCTGCATGCGCAGGCGCCGCATGAAATTGACAGCTTGCAAAAAGCCCTGAAGGGTTCTTTGCCGGACTCCACACGCGTGCGTGCCCTTGTCCGCCTGTCCACCCTAAACCAGTATGTAAACTTTACCGCCAGCACGCGCTATACGGACGACGCTGTGACGCTGGCCGAAAAACTGGATGTGCCCGCGCTGAAGGTGCTTGCCTACCAAAGCAAGGCCTATTTACTCACCAGCAGCGGCGACCACAGCACGGCCATCCGCTTCGACAACCTTTCGCTGGAGAACGACATCGAGCTAAAGGACAGCGTGAAGATCGCCCGCGACTATAACAACATCGGCAACGACTATTACGAACTCGGCGAATACGACGATTCCTTTTTCTATTTCACCCAATCACACCGCGTGGCCACGGCCGTCAAAGACACGTTCCGCATGCTGGTGGCCTACCACAACGTGGGCCGTGTATTCAAAGAGTTGGGACAATATGAACGCGCCCTGGATCACCTGAATCTCGCAAAAAAAATGAGCGAAAAGCAAAAGGATGATGAGGGGATCGCCTATGCATTCGACGAGATCGGCGATGTGCAACTGCGCAAGAACGAATATGACTCGGCGTTGGCAACACTCACCCGCGCCCTGGAACTGACGCGCAAGCTCCATGTGAATTCGCTGGAACCTAAAGTGCACTCCAAACTGGCCACCATCTACCTGGCCAAGGGCGACTTTCAAAATGCCCGCGCACACTACGACTCGGCCTACACGCTCAATGCCCGCACCAAAGACAAGTTTGGCGTAGCCGAAGTTGAGTTAGGTCGGGGCATTGTCTACACCAAAGAAGGCGATTACGCCCAGGCCCTCAGCAAGATTGAAAACAGCCTCGCCGTAGCCAAGGAACTGAACGCACGCGTATTGGAGATCAAATGTTTCAACCAGCTTTCGCTCCTGTGGGAGATGAAAGGGGACTACAAAAAGTCGCTGGAGTATTATAAGCAGTTCAAGCTTTTGGAAGACACGCTGTTCAGCCAGGAAATGCAGGGCAAATTGCTCCGCGACCAACTTCGTTTCGAAACCGAGTCGCGCGATTCACGCATCGCCTACCTCAGCCAACAACAAAGGGATCAAAATAATGAGTTGAAAAAACAGGAGTTCGTGCGCAACATCCTCGTGGTGGTGATGGCATTGAGCGTTATCCTGCTGATCACCGTTTATCGCAGTGGCCGTCGCCGCCGGCAGATCAACATGCTGCTGCTGCAACACCAGGAAGAGATGGAGAAACGCAGCGAAGAGCTGGAGCGCCTCAACCAGGTGAAGGACAAATTCTTCTCCATCATCTCACACGATCTGCGCTCGCCCATCAACGCCCTCAGCGGGTTGCTTGACCTGCTGGACAAAGGCGCTGTGAGTGAAACCGAATTGCCGGGCCACGTACGCGAACTGAAGGCGCGCTTCAACCACACGCGCACCCTGCTCAACAACCTGTTGGACTGGACGCTCCTGCAAATGGACAAGCTGAGCCTGCAGGCCGCCAAGATCGACATCCAGAAGATCGTGGAGGAAAATATTCAGCTGCTGGGTTCCGTGCACCACAAAGACATTGAACTCGTCAACGACGTGCCAAAAAATACCATCGGCTTTGCCGATTCCAACACCATCAATCTCGTGATCCGCAACCTCATGACCAACGCCCTGAAGTTCACCAACGACGGCGGCAGGGTCACCATCAAGAGCCAGGAAAAAGGCACGCAATGGGTGATCTCGGTTGCCGACAACGGCGTGGGCATGAACACGGACGTGCTCAAGATCCTGTTCGACAAAACCGCCCCCTACACCACGCGGGGCACCGCCAACGAAAAGGGCACGGGCCTTGGCCTCATTCTCTGCAAAGAATTTGTGGAGAAGAACGGCGGCAAGATCTGGGTGGAAAGCGAGGAGGGCAAAGGCAGTACGTTCTACTTCACGCTGCCCAAAGCCAGCTAAGACGCACCCGGTCTAACATCTGTTCGTTTTCCAGGGGGAATCTTCTGTGGAATAATCCACCCTAAATGTTCGTCACATCCTTTTCCCTTTTATTTTTGCTATCGCAATGAATACGGGCAAAGACACCTCTTATTGGCACAACATCACCGACACCCTGCGTTCGCTTAGTGCGGGGCTGAAGGTCACGTTCGCACACCTGCTCCAGGCCCGTAAAACCCAGGCCGTGATAAGCATCGCCGAAGAAAATTATTTTACATCGCGCGAAGGCATCGCCACCATCCAGTATCCCTACGAAATGCAGCCGGTGCCCGACACAGGCCGCTACCGCCTCCACAATGAAATCGACGACTGCATTGTGTGTGACAAATGCGCCAAGGTATGTCCCGTAAATTGCATCACCATCGAACCGATCCGGGCCACGGAAGAGATCGGCAAAACCTCTGACGGAACTTCCAAACGGATCTACGCGGCCACGTTCGATATCGACATGGGCAAATGCTGTTTCTGTGGATTGTGCACTACCGTGTGCCCCACCGAATGCCTCACCATGACGAAAGTATACGACTTCAGCGTGACCGACATCCGCGAGCACAATTTTGTGTTTGGTGAAATGACGCCGGCGGAGATCGAAGAGAAGAAAAAACTTTTTGAGGAGTTCCAGAAGAATAAAGCGGCGGCGGCTGCTACACCTTCCCCCACAGGCTCAACGGCCGGCGCGGAAGAAAAGAAAGAAGCACCGAAGACGGCCTCCCCTGCAAAGCCCGTGTTCAAGCCAAAGATAAAACCACCCGGGTCATCAACGTCGCCATCATGAATGCACCGTCGTTCCTGTTTTACTTTTTTGAGATCATTGCTGCCGGCGCTGCCGGCGCGTTGTTGTTTGTTCGAAACGTATTTTATGGCGCGCTGCTCGTTATCGCCGTGCTGCTGGCATTGGCGGGACTGTATATCTTGGCCTTCGCAGAATTTGTGGCCGTCACACAGATCCTGGTGTATGCCGGGGGGATTCTCGTGGTCATCATTTTCGGGATCATGTTAACGACGCGGCTCGGCGGGAAGCCCTTGGTCATCGAACACACCCGTTCCATTTCGGCAACGCTGGTGGGCCTGGCTTTCTTTGGCACGCTGGTGTATCTCCTGTCGCGGGAACCCTTCGAAGCCCATCCGGCGAAAGCCGCGGCATCCACCCCATTAGACACCACCCAAACCCTGGGCGTGTTGCTGATGAGTGACTATGTGCTCCCCTTCGAAACGGCCGGCATCCTTTTGCTGATGGCGCTCATTGGCGCCGCAGTGATCGCTTCGGAACGCAAATCCAAAAAAGTCTGACGCCATGAATGTCCCCGTACACCACTTTCTTTATCTCGGCGCCTTTCTTTTTTCGGCAGGGCTTGTGGTGGTCATCAGCAAGCGGAATACGATCATGGTGTTGTTGGGATTGGAGCTGATGCTGAACGCGTCCAACCTAAACCTGGTGGCCTTCAACCGCCTGCACCCGGGCAACCTGCAGGGGCAGATGTTTGCTATCTTTGTCATTGTCGTGGCCGTGTGCGAAGCGGCCGTGGGCCTGGCCATCGTGCTCCGCATCTACCAGGAATACCAGACTTCTGTTCCCGACGATGTGAATGAATTAAACCTTTGACGTTTGGACGCAATTCACACATACTCATTCTTCTTTCGCTTTTGCCTGGTGGCCGCGCTGGCGTTCCCGTTGCTTTCGTTTGCTTTATCGTTCTATATCTCTGAAAAATATTCATGGATCACTTCGGTGCTCGCATCGTTCCTGCTCCTGTTGGGCACGCTCGCGTCGGCCGTGGTTTTGTACCAGGCATGGAATCATTCACCGTTTACGTATCAGCGTGAATGGTTTTCGCTGGCGGGATATTCTTTTTCAGCCGGTCTTCACATCAACAATATTTCGGCACTCATGCTGTTCATCGTCACCGGTGTTTCTTTCCTGGTGCACCTCTATTCGGTGGGCTATATGGCTGGTGACGCCGGCATTCAGCGATACTTTGCCATGCTCGGATTTTTCACGTTCGCCATGCAAGGCATCGTGGTGTCCGGCAATTTGTTGATGACGTTTGTGTTTTGGGAATTGGTTGGGTTTTCTTCTTATATGCTCATTGGTCACTGGCATGAGATCCCCGCAGCGGCCGAAGCATCAAAACGCGCCTTCATCATCAACCGTGTGGGCGATGCCGGATTTCTGGTTGGCCTCATGATCGTTTGGGCTCATGGCCACAGTTTCGATATCGCAGCCTTGCAACAATTGCCGGTTGACCCCACATGGATGACGCTCGCGTCGTTAGGAATTTTTTGTGGCATCGTGGGCAAGTCTGCGCAGTTTCCGTTATTCACCTGGCTTCCCGACGCCATGGTGGGACCTACGCCGGTTTCGGCTTTGATCCATGCCGCTACGATGGTGGCGGCGGGCGTATTCTTATTGGCCCGCGTACATTTTCTGTTCACCGTGCCATCGCTCCACGTCGTTGCCGTGGTGGGATGCATAACAGCCCTGCTAGGCGCCGTATCGGCCTTGGCGCAACACGACATCAAAAAGATCCTGGCGTACTCCACCCTATCTCAACTCGGTTTGATGGTGGTGGCATTGGGGGCAGGCTCGCCCCAAGCGGCATTGTTGCATTTATTTACGCACGCCTTCTTCAAAGCCTGTCTCTTCCTGGCTGCCGGTGCCGTTATTCATACCCTACACCAGGCGCAGCATCAAAGTCATGTACATTTCGACGTGCAAGACATTCGCAATCTGGGAGGCTTGCAAAAAAAGCTACCCTTTACCTTTCTCATTTTTGTGATCAGCGGAAGCGCGCTGGCCGGTTTGCCCTTCACGTCCGGGTTCTTGTCGAAGGATGCCATCCTCACCGCGCTTGTGCAGTGGAAAGGCGAAGGCTTCTCCTGGAAGTTGCTCATTCTGGCGGCCGTCGCATTGGTCTCTTTTCTCACCGTGGTCTATACGTTCAGAATGATCTGGAAAATTTTCAAGGGCACTGAAACGGCCACTGCCCGGCTCTATGTTTCGGAGCCACCCGCCGTGATGCGCGCGCCCATGGCCGTGTTGGCCGGTGTTTCGTTGTGGATCTGGTTCTCCTGGAATCCCTTCGACTTTTCCGGTTGGATGTATGTGAACATCGGGGAAGCTAAACCGTTCCATTCGGGCATAGTATCCATCGCTTCGGCGGTTTGGGTGATCCTGGCCCTTGGTGTCGCTTACTTCACGCGACAGGTTGCGTTTGGATCTTCCTGGTTGCTGAACGCTTTCTATTTCGATCGCTTCCTGAAACAGTTCGTGGAAAAACCCATCCTTCAACTGGCGGCCCTGACACACCACGCCGACAAAAAATGGATCGACGGCTTTCTACATGCCACGGCCTATGCCCAGTTGGTTGTTGCCCACCTCACCGGTTGGTTTGATCGCGCCATCGTAGACGGCCTGGTCGATGGCGTGGCGGGTGCGGCAAGAGGGCTGGGTTCGTTTACCCGGTCTTTTCAGGGTGGGAAAATCCAGCTTTATATTTTCTGGGCCACTTTCGGAATCATAATTTTCATAATTTGGACCCTGCTTTAAACCGTATGCAGTCCTAAAGACCAGTTAAATGCAGCCTTACCTCCTTTCGCTCTTACTGTTCACTCCCCTCCTGGCAGCGCTGCTCAGTCTTTTCTTACCGGCCACTTCGGCCGCGACCTTCCGGATCATCACCGTCGTGGTGAACGCTTTGCAAGTCGTGTTCCTGCTGGTGTTGCTGGTGAACTATCAAGCAGGGGCCGGACTTCAGTTTGTGGAAATGAAACCGTGGATCACGTTGAACATGGGCAACTGGGGCATATTGAAAGCGTCCTACTTTGTGGGCGTAGACGGCCTGAGCCTGCCACTGGTGTCTCTGGCGGTTTTTATTCTCTTCATCGCCACGATCGCTTCCTGGAAAATCACGCAAAACGTAAAAGGATATTTCATCCTGCTGCTCATCCTGAACGCGGCCATCATCGGCAGCTTCACGGCGCTGGACTTCCTGTTGTTTTATCTCTTCTTCGAGTTCATGCTGTTGCCGATGTTCTTTCTCATCGCGTTGTGGGGCGGACCGAAGCGTGAGTATGCTTCCATAAAATTCTTTCTCTATACATTGCTCGGCTCCATCCTCATCCTCATTGTGATGATCGCGTTGTATGTTTCTGTCCACGATCCGTCGACGAGCGGCCAACTGGTGCACAGCTTCAACCTATTGCATATGGCCGATGCGTCCAATTTTATTTCAACCTCCGTGCTCGATCCACACCGGGCATTACAGCTGGGTCCATTCCCGGCGCGTACGTGGGCGTTCCTACTTTTGTTCTTTGGCTTTGCCATCAAATTGCCAATGGTACCCGTGCACACCTGGCTGCCCGACGCGCACGTGGAAGCACCTACCCCTATTTCGGTGATCCTGGCCGCGTTGTTATTGAAGATCGGCGGCTATGGTCTGGCGCGTATTGCGTTTCCCATTTTCCCGGACGCGGCGTTTGACCTGGGATGGTTTGTGGGGCTCATGGGGGTGATATCGATTATTTATGGCGGGCTCAACGCCATGGCCAGCAAGGATCTGAAGCGGCTCATCGCCTACTCGTCGGTGTCGCACATGGGTTTTGTGTTGTTAGGTCTGGCATCGTTCACAGCAGAGGGAACGGCGGGTGCCGTGTACCAGATGTTCAGCCACGGACTCATTTCATCCATGCTCTTTGTGCTGGCGGGTGTGCTCGCGGATCGCACAAACGACCGCACCATTTCGCACTATTCGGGCTTAGCTGGTAAAATGCCAACCTATACCGCGTTCATTTTAGTAGCCTTCTTTGCCTCGCTGGGGTTGCCCGGCTTTTCGGGGTTCATTGCCGAGATCATGGTCTTTCTGGGCGCCTTCAAATCGGCCGGCCTGGGTGGCCCGCTGCATGAAAGCCTGGCGATCATTGCAACGCTTGGCCTGGTGATCGGCGCAGCCTATTATTTGTGGACGCTGCAGCGCATGTTCTTTGGCCCGCTGCACGTGAAAGGCGAGTTTTCCGTGGATCAACTCTCCGACCTAAACCGGCGCGAATATTTTATCCTGCTGCCGCTGGCGCTGGCCATTTTGTTCTTTGGCATTTTTCCACAGCCCCTCATGTCGGTCATCGATCCGTATGCGCAGCATTTTGCGGCGTTCGTGTTGGAGTCGGGTAAGAGTTTAACGCTAAACCCTTAGCGCGTGGAAGACGTCGCCGAACAATTATCATCGATCAAAGCAAGTTTTATCCTGCTGGGGCCGGAACTGGTGCTTTCCACCGGTATCGTGGTGCTGGTCACATTAGGGTTGATCAAAAAAATACAACGGACAACGCTCACGGTTATGAGCGCACTAACCTTTGTGCTCGCCATCGCGGTCTCGTTCGCATTAATCCGCGCGATGACCCAGGAATCGGCTGCGCTCTTCGGGGGCATGTTGCGCCACGATAGTTTTTCGTCCTACCTCGATTTGCTGATCGACATCAGCGGGTTGCTCACGGTGGCGATGACCTGGCGCCGGCAACAAGAGCAGCGCGCGCTTTCGGAATATTATGCCTTGCTGCTCACGATCACGTTGGGCGCGCACTTGCTGGTGATGAGCGTGAACCTGCTGATGGTATTCCTCTCGCTCGAGATGGTGTCGCTAAGTTCCTATGCGCTGGCCGGATTTGCTTTTTCGCGCAAAGGCACGGAAGGAAGCTTAAAGTATTTTTTGTTCGGCTCCGTGTCGTCTGCCGCCATGCTGTATGGGTTTTCGCTGCTGTATGGATTGACCGGCACGATGGACTTTGCGTCGGGTGAATTTACCCGGCATCTCATCAGTCATCCCAGCCCATTGTTTTTCATTGCGGCCTTCCTGGGACTGGCCGGATTTCTCTACAAGATGGCGGCCGCGCCCCTTCACCCCTGGGCGCCCGACGTCTATGAGGCGGCGCCGATGCCGGTCATCGCGTTCTTTGCCGTGGTGCCGAAGCTGGCCGGGCTGGGTGTGCTCACCCGCTTCACGTTGGCTTTGTACGCCTATGGACAATCGTCGTTCGACTGGCAATTTGTGCTCAGCCTGGTGGCGCTGTTGTCCCTTACCGTTGGAAACTTTTCGGCGTTGTGGCAAAAAAATGCCAAGCGTCTGATGGGGTATTCGTCGATCGCGCAGTCGGGCTTTTTATTGGTGGGGGTGGCCGCGTTTGTTCCGCAAGGCATTCACTACATGCTTTTTTATGCCAGCGTCTATGTGGTGATGAATTTTCTCGTATTCCTTTACCTGCAATATTTTGAATCGCTGGGGTTCTCCACGCTGGAATCGTTTGCGGGATCCGGGAAAATACTGGTCTGGCCTTCTGTTTTTTTGCTGGTCGGATTTGTGGCGCTCACGGGGTTGCCGCCTACGGGTGGATTTACGGGCAAGCTTTTCATTTTTTCGTCGCTTTGGGATGCTTATCAGCATTCCGGGAAGGGCGTTTTGCTGTTGTTGATGATATTTGGTTTGCTAAATACCGTGGTTTCCCTGTTTTATTACCTGCGCATCCCCTTCTATGCCTTCGTTCGAAGCGGCGAATTCAACGCAAAACCAAATTATCTTACGTTCGAAAATCTTTTGGGCCTCATATTGGTTCTAGGGGTACTCTATCTTTTCTTCAATCCCGGATTGTTGATGGGATGGATTAATAAAATTAACTTTGTACTCTAATTTCGTTAGCCGTTAACCAGTCGCAGCGCCCTCCATGCTTCCTGTATTTGGAGTACAGGTTTGTCCGTGGGGCATGCCGCCGGTTTCGGATGGCGATGTAACGATTCAGAAGCCCATGAGCGACCAGATTCTTCATGAATGCGGAATAGCGATGATCCGCCTGCGAAAGCCTCTTTCGTATTACATCGAAAAATATGGCCCCCTGTACGCCATGAATAAGATGTACATCCTGATGGAAAAACAGCATAACCGCGGTCAGGATGGAGCAGGCGTCGCCAACATCAAGATCGACGTAGAATCCGGACACCGTTACATTAGCCGCTATCGTTCCATCAAAGCCCAGCCCGTCGCCCACCTCTTCAAGAAAATCGGCAAGAAGTTCAAGAAAGCCCAGAAAGAAGGGAAAGAGAAATTCAAAAATGAACGTTGGTTAAAAGAGCACGTCGCGTTCTCCGGCGAGATTTGGTTGGGCCATTTACGCTATGGCACACACGGCCAGAACAGCATCGAAAACGTGCACCCTTTCCTCCGGCAGAACAACTGGCGCAGCCGCAACCTGGTGATGGCCGGCAACTTCAACATGACCAACGTGGACGAGTTGTTCGACCTGTTGGTGGGTCTCGGACAGCACCCCAAAGAAAAAGTAGACACCGTCACGGTGATGGAAAAGATCGGCCACTTCCTCGACGAAGAAGTGCAAGGCCTTTTCGAAAAATATAAAGACAAATTCTCGAACCGCGAGATCTCCGACATCATCGAGAACGAGCTCGATATTCCCCGCATGCTGCGCCGCGCTTGTAAAGATTTCGACGGCGGCTACACCATGGCCGGCATGACCGGTTCGGGTTCTTCGTTTGTGGTGCGCGATCCCAACGGTATCCGCCCCGCCTATTTTTATGCAAACGACGAAGTGGTGGTCGTGGCTTCCGAAAAGCCGGCCATCAAAACAGCTTTCAATGTAGACTACAATCAGATTGAAGAGATCAAACCCGGCCACGCGCTCGTGATCGACAAGAGCGGTGACTTTGGACAATACTCCATCGTGAAGTCCGGCGAGAAAAAGTCTTGCAGCTTCGAGCGCATCTACTTCTCGCGCGGCAACGACCCCGACATCTACAAAGAGCGGAAACAACTGGGACGCTTGCTGGTGCCTCAAGTGTTGCGGTCCATCAACTTCGATATTAAGAACACGGTCTTCTCCTATATTCCCAACACGGCCGAAACCGCTTTCTACGGTTTGATGGCGGGCATTGAAGACTATCTCATCAACAAGCAAAAAGATATCATCATCGACCAGAAGCCCTCCGTGGATTCGCTGGAAGACATTCTCTCCTTCCGCCCGCGCGTGGAAAAGCTGGTGTTGAAAGACGTAAAGCTGCGCACATTCATCACGGACGATGAGCATCGCGACGAGATGGTGGCCCACGTCTACGACACCACCTACGAGGTGATCCGCAAAGGCATCGATACGCTGGTGGTCATTGACGACTCCATTGTCCGGGGCACCACGCTGGAGAAAAGCATTTTAAAAATGCTGGATCGGCTGGAGCCGAAAAAAATCGTGGTGGTTTCGTCTGCACCCCAGATCCGCTTCCCCGATTGCTACGGCATCGACATGAGCAAGATGGGTGAGTTCGTGGCCTTCCGCGCCATGATCTCCCTGCTGAAGGATCACGGCAAAGACTATTTGTTGGGCGAGGCCTATGAAAAAAGTATTCGCGCCCGCGGCCATCAGAGCCAACTCAACTACGTGAAGCAATTGTACGAGCCCTTCACCGACGACGAGATCTCTGCAAAGATCTCTGAGATCGTTCGGCCCGCCGATATGAAAGCCGACCTGGAAGTGATCTTCCAAACGGTGGACAACCTGCACAAAGCCATACCGCATCACAGCGGTGACTGGTATTTCACGGGCAACTATCCCACACCCGGTGGTATGAAGGTGGTGAACCGTTCCTATGTGAATTACATGGAAGGCAAGCTGGTGCGCGCCTACTGATCGAACGCATCGAGAAAAATACAAAGGGTCATGTCGCTACGCGCGGCATGACCCTTCTTTTTTTCCGCCTCCTAACTCGTTCATGCTTTGATGGATAGCGCCACCGGCCCATCACCCCGACCGCCAGTGACCAACCCATGCCGGCATCCGGGAGGTTGTGTTTTTTCCGGTTATATTTTTAAATGTCAAAGGCGGTGTGGAAAACCAACGGACCTCGCATCTTGTCCGCGAAGGTTCACGCTTTCATTTTGGATTCTGCAACAAGAAAATCCAAAGACTATTTACTATTTTGTATGACTTAACCGACGAAACGTATATGAACTATTGGCTGATGAAAACCGAACCCAGCACCTTTTCATGGGACGACCTGGTGCGCGACAAAAAGACGGGTTGGGATGGCGTGAGGAATTTCCAGGCGCGCAACAATTTGAAGGCAATGAAAAAAGGCGACCTGGCCTTTATCTATCATAGCATGGAAGACAAAGCCGTGGTGGGCATTGCCAAGATCACAAAAGAGAACTATCCCGACCCCAAGGACAAAGATTGGGTGGCGGTAGAGATATCCCCCGAAAAAAAACTCAAGCGACCCATCACACTGGCAGAGGTGAAAGCCGACAAACGCCTGGTCGACATGGTGCTGGTGAAATCCTCACGCTTGTCGGTGCAGCCGGTAACGGCCGCGGAATTCGATATGATCGTTGCCCTTAGTGAGAAAAAAGTAAACTAAAAAAACTACCCCGATGCGCCTCTTCCCCCGGAACACATCGTATTTCACGACCGGCATGCTTTCGTTCATGGCGCTCCTCTGCACCGCCCAGGCCTCCGTTGCCCAAATGGTGCAGACACACCGCTATGAGCGGCACCAGAAAATGTCGGACGATTACTATAATGTTATTCCGCTGGTAGACGACGGCCTGGCCCTTTTCCGCGAACGCGACAAATATCAGAACAACAACAAGCTGTGGGAGCTCGTTTTGCTGGACACCGCGTTGCAAGAAAAAAAGACCATCGACCTGGAAGTTAACAGCCGCAACAAGATGATCGGCTATGAAGTGACACGGGGGACCTTGTACTTGCTCTACCGCACGGGTGAGACCAACAAAAATGATTTCGAGATCGTTGAGATCAATCTCAAAACCTGGGAGAACGTCAAACACCATTTTAAACCCGATCTGGATTTCAAGCTGACACACTTTATCAAGGCCGGCAACAACTTCATTTTCGGGGGCTACGTAAACAACGAACCCGCTGTGTTGCTGTTCGAGCTTGCCAACAATCACGTCCGCGTGCTGCCCGGTTTCTTTCAAAAGGACACCGAATTGGTGGACCTGCGGACCAACCTAAACCAGACCTTCAACACCGTGCTCATCGACCGGGGGGGCTCGAAGGAAAACCGCAAGCTGATGTTCCGTACATTCGACGACACGGGCAAGCAACTCCTGGAAGACGTGGTGCCCATCGATGAAAACAAAGCGCTGCAGGCCGGCATCACCAGCGCCTTAGCGCGCGAAGACCTCAGCATCATGGGCACGTGGGGTGAACGCAACTCCAAACAGTCCATCGGCTTCTATTTTCTGACCATCGATCCCTTCAACGAGCAGAAGATAAAATTCCTGGATGTCGGCCAACTTTCACACTACCTCGACTACCTCAGCCCGAAACGCGCAGCCCGCGTCAAGGAAAGCTCTAAACAGGACCTGGCCGATGGCAAGATCCCTAACTTCACCAGCTATGTACAGCCCTATAAAGTGCTGGAATATGAGCATGGCTACCTGTTGCTGGCGGAGGTGTTCAACCCGGTATCGAACATGAATCCCTATTATTCCAACCCGTATTACTACAATCCGTATTATAGTCCATACGGGATGAACTCGTATTATCCGGGTTATTACTACCCGGGAATGGGCCGTATGTATCGCCCCTATGCATACAGCAACAATACCAAGAATGTGGACGAGATCAAGGCTGCGGAAAGCGTGGTGGTCTCATTCGACCCCACGGGTAAAGTGCAGTGGGATCAAAGTTTTAAAATTGCCGATGTGAAGATGTCGGGCATCGACCAGGTTTCGGACTTTTACCTGGACAAGAACAAGCTTTTCTTGTTGTACCGGAAGGAATCGGAACTGAAATTGAAATCCATTGTTCTATCGGAAGACACAGCTTCCGAATCTTCGGCGAAGATGCTGGTCAATGACCCGATAGACGAAATACGGTCGGAGAAAGAAGGGGAAGGCAGCGTGCGGTATTGGACCGGCAATAGTTTTTATGTGTGGGGCTATCAAACCGTGCGCAATGTCACGAAAGCGGATAGAGTACGCGATGTGTTTTACATTATTAAAGTGGAAGTCCACTAGGGTAGCCCTTTGGCTTTTACTGACCTGCTGTCTGCAACCGGGCCTTGCCCAACAGTTGCAGCAAAGCAACCGCTATGAGCTTCCCCTGTCGCGCGACGAACACTTCTTCGAGATCATCCCGGCACAAGACCACGGCGTGTACCTCTACCGGCGGCTGGCGTCACGCACCACAGACCAGTTGGAGTTGATCAAACTGGACACCGTTTTTCACGAAGACTGGAAAGGCTATCTTCCCATTGATCGCCGGCTCTTGCTGATGGGCAAGAAAACCGATAACGATTTTCTCTATTTACTTCTCCGCTACTACGACTACACGCGCAACGATTTCCAAGTGGTGGCCATCGACCATACCAGTGGGAAATTCCTGGTGCATATTATCCGCAATTTTATTCCCTTTTCTCCCTCAGAGTTCCAGGTAACAAAAAACGGCGTGCTCATCGGTGGCTACTACAATCACGTGCCGGTGGTGATGTATTATTCCTTCGCCACCCACAAATCAAAAATACTTCCGGGGTTGGCCAACGAAACCGGCGAGCTCACCCAGATCAAGCTCTATCCCGACGCCACGTTTGATGTCGTGATCTGTGCGCGCAACTTCGAAGGACAAAAGACGGTGTGGCTAAAGAACTATGACGCCGATGGCAACCTTCAAAACAATTTTGCCCTTCGGCCAGAGGCCGGCAAGCACCTCATCTTTGCCCGCTCCATGAAGACTACCGACAACACCCAATTGATCGCCGGCGTCTACGGCGCGCGCAACTCCGAGTATTCGCGCGGACTTTTTCTGGCCAGCATCGACCAGAAAGGAGACGAAAAAGTGCGCTACTATGGCTATGGCGATCTGGAAAACTTCTTCAAATACATGAAGGCTAAGCGCGAAGCCCGGGTGAAAGAACGCATCCAGCGCCGCAAGATCAAGGGCAAAAGAATAAAGTTCAACTACCGTTTCCTCGTGCACGAGATCGTGCCCTACAACAATCAGTATGTGCTGCTGGGCGAAGCGTTCTATCCGCACTACACCTCTGTCTCATCCGGGTATGGTGCATTTGGCGCACCGGCCTTCAACAATTCCATGATACGCGACGGACGCATTTTCGATGGCTATCAATACACGCACGCCGTGGTGATGGGCTTCGACCACCATGGCAGGTTGTTGTGGGACAACAGTTTTGAGATCAACGACGTGCGCACCTACACGCTGGAACAGTTTGTGAAACTGGAAGTGAAGAAAGACAAAATTGTGCTGCTCTATCTTTTCGAGAACCAGTTGCGCACCAAGATCATCCAGAACAACGAAGTGCTGGAAGGCAAGACCTTTGAACCTATTCGCACACACGCCGCCAATGAGATCGTCAAGAGAGATCAAAGCGACATCAACAAACTTGAGTATTGGTACAACGGCTATTTTTATGCCTACGGTGTACAGGAGATCACCGGCCCTTCGGGAAAGCGGAGGGTGTTTTACATCAATAAGATCACGTACCAATAGGAACGGCGTTGTATAAAATCACTCATCCCGTTCCAGCCGGTTGTCTCCCTGGCGGATATGATGCTGGATGGTTTGAATGATGTTCCAATCGAAATTGGGGAAGTTGTGTTCGATGGTTTCGATGATGGACACGATCTGCTTTTGCAGGAGTTTAAATTTCTTGTCGCGCTTTTCGTAGTGAACACTGAATTTCTTCAACCAATAATAGCGATTCACCAGGCAAGCCAGGGCATCGGGGCGGACAGGTTTCAAAAGGTGGGGCGTGTGGGTCAGAAAAAGGTAGTTTCGCAAGGGCATCGAGCCTTTGATGAAAGAGAAGGTCAGCACCGTGTCGTGTAGGTCGTCCGTGATGTTGTCTAATTGCTTTCTGTCGATTCGGTCAAAATAGGAAGGTCCGAGAATATGAATTGTGTCTAGCCCGCCCGTGTACGGTAGTTTGCTCACAAAATATAGGTTTGCGTTCACCATTATCGCTCCATTCGTTGAACACTTCAAATGTGACCCGGTTCCCTGAAAGATTTTTGCAGTTCATCAAATCGGCAGAAAACCATGCTTGCGTTGTTCTTAGAAAACAGGTATGGAGTTTCGTCCTTAACTTCGGTAGTGGAAAACTTTTTCCTGCGTTCGTGCATCCTTCAAAAGGGTGCGAAATTCATTTCACCTTTAACCCATTGTCTCATGTCAAGAAAAATATGCTTCGTCATTCTGGTATGGATAGCCTTTGCGTGTCATCAGAAAAAAGACGGCACATTTTCCATTCAAGGCCAGGTGAAAGGGTTTGCTGACAGCACGTGGTTTTTCCTGGAATACAATGATCATGTGCTGGATTCAGCGCAGGTCATGAACGATCAATTTCAATTCGCGGGTCCATTTCCCGATTCTTTGCCGGCGGCACAAATGATCCTTCATACAAAGAACTTCACCGACTATAAATTCTTTTGGGCAGAACCCGCCGCGCTAACGCTCGCGGGAGAGAAAGGAAAATTCAGGAGCACGCGAATAACGGGGTCTGCTACGCAGGATGTAAGTGATCAATATGATGAATTCCTTGCGGCCGACCAGAAGAAAGCAGACAGCTTGAGAATGCTTATCTACTCCCCCACATCTCCAGCCAAAGACACAGCGATGTTGATGCCCCAGCTGCGCGCCGCCGAAGCCGCTTTGCAGAATCGCTCGATAACGTTCCTGCACGATCACCCCGAATCGATCGTCAGCGCGAACATTCTCAACGTTATGGCCTCGACCTACGGAAGGCAAGCGACGCAGGAACTTTACGACCATTTCACCGACGCCAACAAGCAGAGCGCTTTCGGCAAAGAAATCCACCGGTACCTTGCGTTGAACCGCGACCTGAAGATCGGCGACCACTATGCCGACTTCGAACAGCCGGCACCGGACGGCACGCGACTGAAGCTGTCGGCCGTTTCAGGCAAACTCGTTCTACTGGAATTTTGGGCGTCCTGGTGTGGGCCTTGCCGCGAGGAGAATCCCACGCTGGTGAAGACCTATGGCGAGTTTCGCAAAAAAGGATTTGAGATATTGGGCGTCTCGCTGGACAATAAGCGAGGCCCATGGGTCGCGGCCATTCAAAACGACAGCTTGGTGTGGCCACAGGTGAGCGACCTGAAGGGAGCCCGAAACGAGGCTGCCCTGATCTATGGCGTCAATGCCATCCCCATGAATCTGCTCATCAACGACAAAGGCATTATCGTGGCCAAATCCTTGCGTGGCGAGGACTTGCGAAAGCGATTGGCTGAAATTTTGAAGTAGCGCCGCAGGGTCTTTCGCCAGGAGGCTTTTTTATTACCTGTTGCGTCCGGAGATTTATCTTTCGGTAATTATTATATTTGCCTGGCAATTATGCAGAAAAAACTCATCCTCGACACCGATCTCCTGGACATTACCATAAGGCGTCTTTGCCAGCAATTAATTGAAAATCACAACGATTTCGCAGACACAGTCATCATCGGGATGCAGCCGCGGGGCATTTTTCTGGCCGAAATCATCCACAAAAAGTTAGAGCAGGACACGGGCAAGACCATTTTGCTGGGCTACCTGGATGCTACGTTCTACCGCGACGATTTCAGACGCCGCGAGACCCCCGCCAAAGCCAACGAAACCCGCGTTCCGTTTATCATCGAAGGCAAAAAAGTGGTGCTGGTCGACGACGTGCTGTTCACCGGCCGTTCCATCCGCGCCGCCATGGATGCCATGATCGCCTTCGGCCGGCCGGCCACCGTGGAGCTGCTGGTGCTGATCGATCGCAAATACAACCGCGAACTGCCCATCGCTGCCGACTATATCGGCAGAGTGGTGAACACCCTTACCTCCCAGCGTGTGCTGGTGGAGCTGGAAGCCCAAGGTCATAAACAAAATAAAATCTGGTTGATCAACAAGGATTAAGGTCTATGTCTAAACTCAGTCAAAAACACCTGCTTGGTATCAAAGACATCACCCCGGAAGACATTGAGCTTATTTTTGAGACCGCCGACAATTTCAAAGAGGTCATCAACCGTCCCATCAAGAAAGTGCCCTCCTTGCGGGATGTGACCATCGCCAACGTATTTTTTGAAAACTCTACGCGCACCCGCCTTTCGTTCGAACTCGCCCAAAAACGGCTGTCGGCCGATGTCATCAACTTTTCGGCCTCCAACAGTTCCGTAAAAAAGGGTGAAACACTGCTCGATACCGTCAACAACATCCTGGCGATGAAGGTGGACATGATCGTGATGCGCCATGCGAGTCCCGGGGCACCGCACTACCTGGCCAAACACATTTCGGCCAATATCGTGAACGCCGGCGACGGCACCCACGAACACCCTACCCAAGCCCTGCTCGACGCCTTCTCCATCCGCGAAAAGCTGGGTGACCTGGCCGGCAAAAAGATCGCCATCATCGGCGACATCCTGCATTCGCGGGTGGCGCTTTCCAATATTTTCGCCTTGAAGAAACTGGGCGCCAAAGTGATGGTATGCGGCCCGCCCACCCTACTGCCCAAGTTCATTGCCCAACTGGGTGTGGAAGTGGAGCTGGATGTCAAAAAGGCCCTGCAGTGGTGCGATGTGGCCAACGTGCTGCGCATTCAACTGGAGCGCCAGCAGATCAAATATTTCCCTTCCCTGCGGGAATATTCGCTGTATTATGGCATCAACAAACGGATGTTGGACGGTCTCAAAAAGCAGATCATCATCATGCACCCCGGTCCTATCAACCGCGGGGTCGAACTAACCAGCGATGCCGCGGATTCGCCGCATTCCATTATCCTGGACCAGGTCGAAAACGGCGTCGCCGTGCGGATGGCCGTGCTCTACCTCCTGGCCGGAGCCAAGTAACAAAGTCACCGGGAAAGCCTGAAAACGGGGTCTTTCCGTCTGTGTACTCCCATCCCTTTTCCTGAGATCGCTCTATAATTTTCCGTAATTTTGTCCCCTACAAAAAAAGGGAGCATGATCTACAATTCCATTATTGAAACCATCGGGAACACCCCCATGGTGAGGCTGAACAAAATGACAAAAGGCATCGCCGGGACCATCCTGGCCAAAGTGGAATACTTCAATCCCGGGAACTCCACCAAAGATCGCATGGCCCTCAAAATGGTAGAGGACGCCGAAAAAGCAGGCCTCCTCAAACCCGGCGGAACGATCATTGAAGGCACCTCCGGCAACACGGGTATGGGACTGGCCCTGGCCGCGGCGGCGAAGGGTTATCGCTGCATCTTTACGATGGCCGATAAACAGTCGCAGGAAAAGATCAACATCCTGAAATCCGTTGGCGCAGAAGTGATCGTGTGCCCCACCAACGTGGCGCCTGACGATCCACGCTCCTACTATTCTATCGCGCGCAAACTCAACAAGGAAATTGCCAACTCGTTTTATCCCAATCAATACGACAACCTGAGCAACACGGCAGCCCACTACGAAAGCACGGGGCCGGAGATCTGGAAACAAACCGAAGGCAAGATCACCCACTATGTGGCGACGGTAGGAACCGGCGGCTCCATGTGTGGCACCGCCAAGTATCTGAAAGAACAAAATCCCAAGCTGGTCACCGTGGGCATCGACACCTACGGTTCGGTGTTCAAAAAATATAAAGAGACGGGCCTCTTCGATGAGAACGAGATCTATCCTTATCTCACCGAGGGCTTTGGTGAAGACATTCTGCCAAAGAACGTGAACTTTGACGTGATCGATCATTTCATTAAAGTGACAGACAAGGATGGCGCCATTGGTGCACGCCGGCTGTCGCGTGAAGAGGGTTTGTTTGTGGGATGGTCAAGCGGTTCGGCCATCCACGGGGCGTTGGAATATGCGCGCGAGCATTTGAAGAAGGACGATATGATGGTGATCCTCCTTCCCGACCACGGCACGCGCTACCTGGCCAAGGTCTACAACGACCAATGGATGAAAGACCACGGTTTCCTGGAAACCCGTTCGTTCGGTTCGGCACGCGAGATCATTGCCAGCCGCAACGGCAAGAACAGTTTGTACACCGTCAGCAAGAACTCTAAGGTTGGCGATGCCATTTTGGTGATGAACCGCGAAGGCATCGACCAGATCCCGGTAACGGAGAATGAAAACTTCGTGGGCAGCGTCAGCTCCAGCAGTTTACTGGAGAAGATCATTCAGGACCCGCAGTTGCAAACCAAGCAAGTAGGCGACATCATGGACAAGCCCATGCAGTTCGTGGCACCCGACAGCACCCTGGATGTACTTTCATCGCTTTTGAATAAAGACAACAAAGCCGTTTTGGTGAGGGATGCACAAGAGAAGGTGCACATCATTACCCAACACGATGTCTTGAAGGCCATGACGAGTTAGTCCGTCTGCCGGGGGTTACTGCCTCTCCCTTTCAGCGTATCAAGAATCAATCTTCTCGGATTTGAAGTTTCCTTTTATCATACTCGTTCTACTGATTTCCGTCAGCACTTCGCTGGCGCAATTCACGTTGCCCGATAGCATCCAACAGAAGTTCATGGGGATGGCGCTCGACAGCAACTATGTGATCAAATTGAATGCGCTGGCCTCGTCATACCTGAAGACCAATCCGGCTGCCTCGCGGCACATCAGTTCCTACGTCATCAACCTTTCGACACAATTGAAATATACCCGCGGTTATGCGCGGGCGCTCACGCTGATGGGGAACTCCTATTGGTATGAAGGCATCTACGAATTTGCCCAAAACTATTACCTGCTGGCGGCCCGTCAATACCTGGGCATGCACGACACCTTTGGTCTGTCGGGCGTGTACAACAACATTGGCGAGGTGAACAAGCGGCTGGGTGAAAACGAGCGCGCACTGGAATACCTGCAGCGTTCGCTGGATCTGAAACGCGGCGACTCAACCCGGGCGCTGACGCTTTACAACATCGGTGAGCTCTATGTCACCATGCACCAATACGGGAAGGCCGAGGACTACCTGAACCACTCACTCACGCTGGCCCAGGTGAGCAAAGACGACCGCGTTATCGCCTACTGCCATTGGTGCTTTGCCCGCATCCATGTGCAACGAAAGGATTTCACAAAGGCCTTCCAGGAATTTCAGTTGGCCCAGGATGCCTGGATCGCGCTGGGGGAAACGCGGTCGCTCATTCAAACGTACCAGGACATGGCCCGTGCGCGGCGCCTGCAAGGCAAACTCGACGATGCAGTCCTGTATCTCAACAAAGCCTCCACGCTCTCGAAAACGCTCCAGGTGCCAGACCTTCGCATCACTGAATTTCTGGAGTATTTCCGCATCGACAGCACCCTGGGACACTACGACAGGGCCTTGTATTTTCTGACGCGTCACAATGCGCTGAAGGATAGTGTGTATTCACTGCTAAAATCAGAACAGGTAGAAAGGGTGCAGGCCATCTATGAAACCGAAATGCGCGAACGCGAGAACCGGGAGCTGCGCATCGAAAAAGAATTGAAGGAAACGCAATTGATCGAACGCGAGAACCTCATTGCGGCGGTGTCTCTTTTATTGGTCATCACGGCCGTATTTGCGATTATCCTGTTTCGCCAACGCCGGAAGATCCTCGTGGCCAACGCCGATCTGAAAGGGAAGAACGAAGAGATCCATTCCCAGAAAAATTCCATTGAACTCCAGGCTGCGTCGTTGTTGAAGCTGAATGAGACCCTGCAAGAGTTGAACCGCTCGCTGGAGACCCGCATCGATGAACGCTCACGCCAATTGGTGGTTCAAAACCAAAAGCTTGCAGAGTATACCTTTGTGAATGCACACAAGTTGCGGGCGCCGGTAGCCAGCATGCTGGGGCTGATCAGCCTTATCCAACAGGCGGACCCGCATGAGCACGAAATCATTCTGAAACATTTAAAAACCTGCGGCGACCAGCTGGACCGGATCATCCGCGAGATCAGCCAGAACCTGGAGACTTCTATCCTCCCTGAAAAACAGGACTGATCAGTTCTCCAAGATCTCCACCTCCACGCGCACGTTCTCCTGTGCACGCGTACTATTTTTATCCTGCAGCGGCCGTTTGCCGCCCCATGCTTTGATCTCTATGCGCTTGGCGTCGATGCCATTGCTAACCAGGTAGTCGCGAATGATCTCCGCGCGCGCTTCCGACAACTGCTTGGCCGAACCGAAGCCGTCTTTGGTGTCGGTGAGCGAAAAGAAATTCTGGCTGTCTTTTCCCATGGAAATGATCTTGCCGGCGGCGCTACCGTTGGTGTGGCCGTGAAGTTTTATTTTGTACTTCGGATTTTCGTTCAACATTTCCAACAAGCTGGTCACCTCATACCGCGACTCGGGCCGCATGATCGCCGCATCCTTAAAGAAGAAGACATTGTACATGACGGCCACGTCGCCTCGCTGCAGGCGCACCAGGTCGAAGGGCACCACGATGTCGCCCTGGTCGTCGGTGGAGATACCTTCGCCTTCAGGGGCATTGTAGTTGATGTCGTGCTGCACTTTGCGGTAGCCGAACACTTCGGATACCAATGATATCTGGCCCGATTTGTTGGCGGGTGTCGAGACCTTCACAGGCGCGTTTCCCTTATAGGTTCCCATTTTCCGGGCGCGCTCCGTGTCGATGGCATCTACCTCTCCTTCCACCTGGTTTTGGTCCATCGCGCGAATGAGCTTGAAAAAGAAGCGCTTTCCCTCCACGCCATTGTCCGGCTCCGCCTTTACCGTGGCGGGGGCAGGTGTGGTCGCTGACGGCGAAGTCGCTGTTTCATTTGTAGCGGTGGCTGGCGCTGTCCCGGCGGGCGACAGCGAACGGCTCTGTTCTTGGGTGGTTCCGGTTGAAGTAGAAGAGGCCGACTGTGTGGCTTTGTTTTCTGTTGGTGAGGCTGGATCGCGACGCTTCACATCGGCCATGCTTTGCCGGGTTTCGGGATTGATGTCGGTGCCACCGGTATCGGCTACGATACCCGCACTCTGCTTACCGAGCGGTCCGTGATAGACCCAGGTGTCGGTGAATTCGGATTCCTGCCGCAGGCGCAGCGCTTCGCGGATGGCCAGGGAGTGGTCGTCCGTGCTTAGCACATAGACATAGTACAGGTTTCGGTTAGAATTCATTTCGAACCGGGCATTCACTTTCAGCTCCGAGTGGGCCCGGGCCGTGAATCGCAAAGCATTCCGGTGCACCGAGAAGGCGCCGATAACAACATAATTCGGAGTCTCCTCCATCGGCGCTTGCTCCATGCGCGCCGCTACGGTAGGTTGATCAAAAAGGATAATGGCTAAAATCCCTACCAGTGCAAAAAATCTGTAGGTCTTCATAACACTGGGTTTATTGTGCAAGCACAAAAAGTTCCACGAATATAGCAAAGAATCAACAAAATACAATTAAGATTCTCCCTATCAGGGGCTTACATTTTTGACAGCACTTCGAAGGATTGTTCCACAGATTCGCCGTTCTCGTCCACCAAGGTAAGGGTGTGCCGCCCCTCGCCCAGCCGCAGCGGCAACTTGTGGGTGCGTTGCGTGCTGCCGATATATGCTCCATCGAGATGCCAATAGACCAACGTAGTGGAATTGCGGTGTGCCAGCTCGAACACTGTGCTACCCAACGTACCGTCTAGATCACGGGGAATAAAAATTTTTGCGCCGGGCTTGGGATAGATCAGATCCATCATGGCCACGCCCGACGCGGCCTCACAATCTTTTCGGAAAGGAGGCAGCGAGCGATACGATAAGGCATGCGCCTTGAAATAATATTCCTGCGCAGGAGGTAACACAAACCAACGGGTTTCCACCATGCGCGCGGCAGGCTCACAGGAATTGTGGACTCTGAATTTTTTGTCTTTGGTGAGGAACACCGTTTTGTGATACGGGCATGCCGCGCTTTGCAACCCCTGCTTCACCACCCACGCAGTATCCACCGCGTTGCATTGCGGTGTATTGCGATGACCGCTTTCGGCGCACACGGTGATCTGCTCCATCTCCATGTGTGGAAGCTGGAACCATCGCTGGCCGTCCAGTTGGGCAAAGATGTCGAACAGAAGCGGCGAGGCGGCATCTGTTCCCGTAAGACCCGGGCGCCCCTCGCCATCGGCATTGCCCACCCATACGCCAACCACATAGTCGGGTGTTACGCCAACGGCCCAGCCATCGCGAAAGCCAAAGCTGGTGCCCGTTTTCCAGGCAATCTTTTTGGAGCTGTTGAAATAGCGCCAGCCGGTTTCTTCACCGGGTCGATAAACTTCTTTCAGCGCGTCGAAGGTTTGGTAGATGGATCCGGCGCTTAGCCATGAGGTTGCTTCTAGGGTTGGCGTCTTGTTGGTCGTATCGGCAGGCAGGTATTGCAGGGCATGAAAATCATTTCTGTCGTAGCGGTTTGAACCGGGATAATTAAAATAGTTCGTAAGCGTGCGGGCCATGGAAGCATACATGCCGGTAATATCCCACAATGTGCCTTCGGCGCCACCGAGGATGAGGGACAACCCGTAGTGATCGGCGGGCTTTGTCAAAGTAGAAAAGCCGATGTTGCCGAGAAGGGTATGAAATTTTTCATACCGGTAACTTCTTAAGAGGTGAACAGCGGGAATATTCAGCGACCGGATCAAAGCTTTGTCCGCTGCAACAGCGCCGTCGTAGCCGCGAGAAAAATTTTTCGGGGAGAATCCATTGATAAAGGTGGGGACGTCGGGCACCAGCGTGTGCGGCAATATTTTTCCCTCATCCAACATCGCGGCATAGAGGAAGGGCTTAAGAATGCTCCCGGTGCTGCGGGGTGCCATCACCACGTCTACCGCATCACCGTAATTTCCGGGGATTTTTGTCTCGGTGTTTCCTACATAGGCTAACACATTGCCGGTGCGCACGTCGGCTACTACGGCTGCTGCATTGAAGATCTGGTTGCTGGCCAGCCGTTGATGATGCTCGTTCACCAACTGTTCTATCCGCCGTTGCAGGCTGGCCTGCAACGTGGTTTTCACGTTACGACCTTCGCCGTCTTCTTTGGCCACCCGCGCCAACAAGTGACGCGCCAGCCGCGGCAACGGTTGGGGGGCTTCGGGGATGGGCTCATCCTGGGCCAGCGAACAGGCGAACGCATCGATGACGCCTTGCGCTTTCAGGGCCTCCAGGAGTCTATCGCGCTTGGCTTTCAAACGCTCTCGATTTTTCCCGGGGTGCATCAGCGACGGTGCATTGGGCAACACGGCCAGCAGTGCCGCTTCGCCCCAGGAAAGCTCTTGCGGATCGCGACCAAAATATCGCCAACACGCAGCCTCCAGTCCCACCACGTTTCCGCCGAAGGGCGCATGCGACGCATACAGCGACAAGATCTCGTCTTTGGAGAGACGCCACTCCAACCGCGTGGCCAATATCATCTCTATCCCTTTCTGAAAAACCGTGCGCCCCTTTCCCGGTCGCGACAACCGGATGACTTGCATGGTGATGGTGCTGCCCCCGCTTACGACACTCCCCGCCTTGATATTTTGTTTGATGGCCCGCCCCATCGAAAGCAGGTCGACTCCCGGGTGGCCGCGAAAGCGCTTGTCTTCGTACACCAGCAGGGCCGTTGAAAATTTTTCCGGCACCGTTTTGAGTTCCGGGAAACGCCACTGTCCATCGGCGGCGATGGTGGCCCCCAACAGTTCGCCCTGTGCATCTTCCAGCACCGTGCAATAGGGGTCGTCGAACAAATGGCGGGGGAGAATAAAATAATAGACAACGAGAAGAAGCACCATCGCCACAACCCAAACCCTATACTTCTTTAGGCGTTTCATTTTCTTCCGTAAAAAATACGGCCCGCGTGCCCATAAGGCATACGCGGGCCGGAGTGTTATTGTGTGATGCGTTTCGTTACTTCTACTTCCATGCCCTTCTTGCGGGAATAAACGCTGCGATCGTACATGGCCTCGCAGGTTACCGCGGGAAGGTAGTACGTTCCGCCATAGCTGGCGGTAAGCAATACCTGGAAGGTTTTGCTCTGGCCCTGGGCAAGATCAAAATACGTATACACCCGGTCGTCGCGGATGTCCTGGTAGGTTGGCCGGCTGCTCTTGAGGCGGTCTTCGGCTTCGTCGAGGCGCAGGTTGTTGATCTCCCAGCCGGAAGGGAAAATCTGGTTGAGCGCCAGGTTATAGTAAGGGCCACGCAGACCCGGGTTGCTGACCGTTACGCTCGCGATGAATTCGGTGCCTTGCTCCAAGTGTGAGGGATCGATAGCGCCGCCGTCGGTATTGCTGTAGGTTACGGTAAGCGACAGGTTGCTTTCGGATTCTTCCTCCAAGCCTCGCGCCGGCGTGCCTTCGCTGATGAGGCGCACGAAAAGTGTTCCCTTGCTTGCACTCACCACATTAATGGCGCGCGATTTTATACCATCTACAGGCAACTGTACCTGTGCGACGGTCAGATCGGTTTGTGCTTCCACGGTTTTGCCATTGTAGGTGTAACTAAATTTGAGAGGTCCCCGCTTCTCCGAACCCGCAAATGCTCCGACGGACTTCAAGCACCATGCCACGGTTTGCGTGCTCATCCAATATGATTCTCTGCTGAGCCCGGCGGATATTTCTTTCACCCGTTCGAAGGCTTTGACGCGCTCGTTCAACAGCAGCAGCGTTTCCAGGATGATCGCCTGGTCGCGAAGGTCAGAACCGTAAGAGTAGGACATTTCCTGGTAAGGCTTTACTGTAACGGGCAACGTGGCGATCATCTTTCTGGCGGCTTCGGGTTGTCCCGCCTTTGCATAGGCCGCCGCCAGCATCCAGCGGGATGTAACGTCTAATTTTTCCGTTTCGCGCAGGCGGTTCATCGCTCCCATTTCGGGTTCGCCGGCCAGCGCCAGCGCATACAGGCGGTAGGCCTGTAACAATTCGCCGCTATAATACCCATCTTGATTCTTGCGCCAGCCTTGGGCTTTGTTGCGCTGATGTTTTTTCCAGCGCTTTATCATCTCGCCGGGCACAAAGTAGCCCTTGGCTTCGGCTTCCAACAGGAAATGGCCAGCATAGGTCGATGACCAGCTTTCGGAATTCTGGTCGCCGGGCCAATAGCCAAAGCCACCGTCGGAGGTCACAAATGATTTCAAGCGTTCGATGCCCGCCTTTACGTTGTTTTGTATGTACGCCTTTTCGGCGTCGGTGAGGGTCTTTACCTGGTCGAGATACAACTGCGGGAAAACAGCCGACGTGGTTTGTTCGACACAACCGTAGGGGTATTGGAGCAGGTATTTCAACCGTTGGCCCAGGTTAATGGGCGGCAGCGAAGACAGCTCCAAGACGGCCGAGTTTGTGCCGGCCATGCCCACCATTTCAACCTTGCCGCTCCAGGTTTTGCCGGCGTCCACCAACGCATCGGAGGCTTTGAACATGGGCGGGTTGGGATTGCGCACGTCGATCTCGATCACGTCGGTGGCGGAATAATTTCCCGACGAAGCCGTTACTTCCACTTTGCCCACACCGGTGGCGCTCTTCACGGTCAGATCAAAATCCACCGTCATGTCGGCGCCGGCCATCGTCACGCTCTGGGTTGGGTTGGCCACTTGCAGGGGACCGGAGGCTTTCACGGTGATCTTTATGTTGCGGATACTTTTTTCCATGGTGAAAAGCGTGATGGGCAACTTCAGCTTTTCCTCCGGACCCAACACGCGCGGTAAGGTGGCCAACACCATGAGCGGCTTGCGCACCGGGGTAGCTTTTTCCGCTTTTCCATAAGCACCTTCATAACCGGCCACCAGCATGGTCTTTACTGAACCGATGTATTGTGGCATGATAAATTTATGTTCCTGGCTACCGCCGCTCAAGGTGAACGGTCCCATGAATTTGACCACGGGCTTGAAACGGTTGGCTTTGGCGTCGTCTTCCTTGCCGGCACCTTCCATGTCGCCGCCAATGGCCAGCAGTCTTTCGATGCGCGATCCAAAGGCTCCCATCACATCATCATAGACGTCCCAGGTTTTGACACCGAGTGCCTCGCGGGCATAGAAGCGGCTCCAGGCGTCGGGGGTTTTAAAGCGGGTGAGGTCCAGCAGGCCCTCGTCGACCACGGCCAGGGTATACGTCATTTTCCGGTTTGTCTTTTCCGATACTTTGATCGTCACTTCTTTGCCGGGTTCCAGCACGTCGGGCATGGCCAGGACCGGATCCAGGTGGGTTTGTGCATCTTCCACTCCGATCGGTATGACGCCATACAAGCGCATGGGCAGGTCGTTGGAGGTTTGTGCGTGGGGCTGAACCAATGTGACGTGTGCAAAGATGTTGGGGGTCATTTCTTTGGTGATCTCGAAGGAGAAAGGGGTATCGCCTTTCTTGGTTTCCACCCAATAGGTTTGCAACACGCTGCTGCCGTTCTCGATGCTGACCAACGCTCTGGCCTGGTCGCTGCCGGGGATCGTCAGCGTTGCTTTCTCGCCGATGGTGTAGGATGGTTTGTCGGACGAGAACGACAGCATGGTGGCGCCTTCGTTGCCGCCGCGCGATCTGCCCGCCCAGCCCGGCCAATCGATGTACACCACTTTGCCGGTGGTGTGACCGGATACGGGATCATATGCCTTCACATAGAAGCGCCCCCATTCGGGATATTTGACTTTGAAGGTCCACGCCCCTTTTCCATTGACGGTACGGATCGTGCCGGTAGCCATGGCCTGAGTTGTCGTGGACGACATGTAGTCGGCGTTGGAGCCTTCCGAGCTCCACCACCAAACCCAGTTCAGTTTGTAGAGAGACATTTCAATGCCGTCGTGTGACACGGGCTTGCCGTCGGCGTCAACGGTGACCACGTCTACGCGGTGGGTGGTGTCGGTCAGCAGCATGCCGCGTGCTTTGTCGCCGGGTGGCAGCCGGATGCCCGTGAACGAACTGTAGGGGTAATAGGGTATGGAGAAGCGATCGATGCTGAAGTTGCCGCTTTCTTCGTACACTTTGCCCCGGAACACGGCGTTGAGCATGCCGGGAGCATTTTCGGATGGCTCCAGCGTGGTGTTCACCACGGCATTGCCCTCGTCGTCGGTGTTGCCTTCAAAGATGGGTTTCGCCTCGCTGGAAAATCCGCGCGAAGGATCTTCGAATGTGAAGTCCGGATAGCGTTGGAATTTTGTTTCCGCTTTAGTGAGCAGCACTTCAAACTCCGCGCGCAGGTTGCGGCCGGGCGCGCCGTGCAACCATTTCACATTGAGTTTGCCCGACACGTTGCTGCTGCCTGCCGTGATCTTTTCCACGCCAAAGTCAAGGTTTATTTTCAGGCGGTTGGGTTTCACGGTCTCGATCTTTATGGGCTGCGAAAATTCCGCGCCTCCCACTTTCACACGTGCCGTCCAATTGCCGGTGGGCGCATCGGCCGCGGTGTTGGTGGCAAAGGAATAGAATCCGTTCTCGCCGGTGGAGCGCACCAGGCGGTTGGTGACTTGCCCTTGCGGATTTTGAAGTTCCAACACCACCGGGTGTGTGGCCGGCAGCAGCTTCATTTTATCTTCGAGGATGAATGTGAGATAGAGCGAATCACCCGGTCGCCATACGCCGCGTTCGCCATAGAGCAAGCCTTTCAATCCTTTGCTCACGCGCTCGCCACCCACATCGAAATTGCTGATGGACAGCGATTCGCCATCCTGCATTTTCAGATAGCCTCGTTGCGCGCCGTTTCTGGCCAGCAGCACAAAAGGTGTTTCTTTTGATTTGATTACGGCCTTGCCATCAGAACCCGACGTGGCCGTGCCGATGGACATTTGTTGATAGTCGTAGAGTTCGAGGATAACACCCGAAAGCGGTTGGGTGGTTTTCAGGTCGCTGACGAGAATGGTGGTGTTGCCGTCGCTGCCGCGTTTTGCCAGCAAGCCGAGGTCGGACGCCAGTACATTGCGCCGGATGGTTTTGTCGCCGGTATAATACGAGCTGTTGCAGGGATTGTCGCGTTGGTTCCAATCGTAGTCTTCTTCGTAGTAGTATTCTTCGTATGAATCCCAGTAGCTGTTTTCGTCTCCATACTGCGCTTCCCAATCTTCGTCGCCCACGCCCTGCATGTCGTTAGCAGAATTTGTCTCTTCACCGCCCTCGCACACATAGGCCAGGTAGGAACGCTTGAAGCCGATGCGCACCTGGTAGATGGCGCCGGGTTCGGTGTTGATCATTTTGGAAAGGTCCAGGGTGAAGCGATTCCATTTGCCTAGGTCGGTCACGCCGGCGTTTTCCAACGAAATAGTTTTGCGCAACATCGGCCGGCCCACGCGTTGCAATTCCTGGCTGCCTTCGTAGTCATTTACCTGGAAGAATTGGAGGACGTTCTTTTCATAGATCTTCACGATCTCTACATCCACCGACTTCAGGTTCACGGCTTCGAAGGGCATGATCAGCCCGTCGGTGCCGGGGAGAATGGAGCCTTTGCCGGTGAAACGGACGGCGGGGTTCAGTTGCTCGAAGACGACATCCACGGTGGTGTCCTGCTTCATTTTATAATCCAGCACGTTGCGTATGCCGGCTTCGAGCTTCAAGGTTTTTGAGCCTGCCTGGCGCACGGGCGGATAGACACGGATCTCGTTGTCTTTGATATCAAAGTCGAGCGTGCCCACGTCGTTGAGGGAGACCAGGCCGTCGAGGTTTTGTTTTTCGTTGAGGGGATCGGAGAATTGGATGACAACATGCTGGGTGGAGCTTTGTTCCACGCGCACGTTCATCACTTTAAAGTCGCCCAGGGCGGGAATCTCCACTTCGCGGGTATCGCCCTGGCTGATGCCCAGGGGTTGGCCATCGAGGGCGAGCTTCACGACACTGGCGGTCTCTTTGCGGCTCACGTCTTCGATCACAAAGGGGTGTTGCTTGCCTTCGGCGGTGTGGGTCCATGTGACTTTCAGGGCTTTGCCTTCCTGGGAGGCTTCCATAATCTTTTCAACCGCGGCTGCATCGGCCACGTCGGCGGTGACCAGCGTGCCCTCTACGCGTTGGCGCTTGAGTTCGGTTTTTACATAGGGTTTTACATTCTCGATGGAGACCTCGAAGTTCTGCGGGATTACCTGGAAGGAATACACAAAGGTCTTCAGTTCCTGTGGCACCTCTACGAGTCGTGATAGCGCGAAGCTTACTTCATAGGTTTGGCCGGAGGTGAGCCGGGCGTCGGGCTTGAACTCTACGGTCCGGCGGTCAAGCCACGTGGTCTTTCCTTTTACCGACGGGCTAAGGGAGAAGAGGTTGACGGAAGTTTCCTGGCCTACCGCCAGGGAGTCTACGGCGTCGGCGGCCAGGATGATGCGGAAGGTTGAGCCAGAGCCGACTACCCCCGCGGTGTAGGAAGAGATGTACTCGCCGAAGGCGGGATTAACAAAGGCCTGTGCAGGTTTTGTACCTTTGCTTTTGATGGCATAAAATACACCCGCGGCCAGGACCACAACGGTGACGATGCCGATGGCAACTTTCTTCCAAGAGATGTTTTGCATATGGATTGGGGAGATTTGTCGAAAAGATCGAAAAAAAACCACTACCGAAAACGGTGGTACGAAAAAATAAAAAACGGAGAAGTCGGATGGGAAGACCAGCGCGTGGGGAGCCGGTATACGTGACGATGGAGGGGCCAAAAAAATAAAGCCTCCTATAAAAGATAAGAGGCTTTTTGCGAATTGTGCCAACGATATTTCAAAAATGGATTCCGCTCAAGTTTTCCCTCTACTGATGAACGCTTCGAAATGATCATTCATAAGATATAATGAATGTATCGAAGGAAAGTAAACCTTATTTGGAGCCCAAGGTATCCACCCCGAAAAAGCAAAGCTCGCGATGAATCCATTCTTAACTTTTTAAAGATAGTCGAACCCTTATGTACAAGGCAATAGCGTTCAAAAAAACCCCCGGAAGCAGGGGGGTTATTTCTGGGGGTTCAAACCAAAATTTCACAGCGGCTGTTCTCCTTAAAAAGGGCCGAAACAACGGCAAAAACGCATGGAAAAACCCCCGGAAGTAGGGGTTGATGGCTTGGAAAGCGTCGGTATCTTTGAAGTTGTCTAATAAGTTTGTACTTTCTAATACTGCAAATTGTGAAGAGTAGTATCTCCGTACTTGTGGCTGATGATCAGTTATTTATGCGTGAAAGCCTCCGGGCCATGCTGGAAAAGACCGCGTTTGTAAAAAAGATCTACGAAGCCGAAAACGGCCAGAAGGCCATGGAATTGATGGCCGAGAACGCTGTCGACGTGGCTCTGCTGGACATCCGCATGCCCGTCGTAGACGGGTTTGAGGTAATCGAATATGTTCACAAGCTAAAATTATCGACGCGCATCATCGCGCTGACGGCCTTTGACGAAGAGGCCATGATCCTGAACCTGATGCGGATGGGCATTTCGGGCATTCTTTTCAAGAAGACTACGCACATGCAAGAGATCTACACCGCCATCATCACGGTGTTGGAGGGCAAGCACTTCTATAACGAGAAAGTCAGCATCGTGCTACACTCCAAGCCGGACGGCATTCATCATCCACCCCGAATCAAACTGACGGCCCGCGAATTCGAGATCATCGTGTTGCTCTGTCACGGCAACGGCACCAAAGATATTGCCGAGAAGCTTTTCCTTAGCGAATACACCATAGAAGATTACCGGAAGGAGATCATCAAAAAGACGAACACCAAAAATACCTACGAGCTGATCCACTACGCGTTGAGCAACGGTATCGTCACTTTGTAGGGGTAGGTCACGACAAACAGCGTTCCCTTTTCGATGGGCTCGGTCACCACGGTGGCGCCGATGAGTTCGGCTCTTCGTTTCATGCCGGGCAAGCCCCGTCCGCGGGCGGCGGCCCGTCGCTCGCCGATCGCGCGGTCTTTGCCGATGCCATCGTCTTTCACTTCGATGCGAAGGGATGTATCGGACCAGCGCATTTTCATGTTGATGTTCCAGGCCAGCGAATGGCGCATGGCGTTGTTCACGATCTCCTGTACAATGCGAAAGAGCGTCACCTCCACCTCGTCGGGCATGCGGGTGACGTTGCCTGTCTCGAAGAACTCGATGTGAAAGGACCGCAGTTCCTTGAGGTGGTCGCACATTTTCCAGAGCACATACGACAATCCTTTTTCGCGAAGCGATTCGGGCGCCAGGTTCCAGATGATGTTTTGCACGCGATTGAGCAGGTCGTTCAGGTCGTGGTCGATGCGCAGCAACAGGCTTTTGTTGCGTCCCGAAAGCGTGGGCTCCAGGCGCAAGTTCTCCAGGGCCAGGCGCGTGCCCGCCAACAGTTGGGCCAGGTCGTCGTGCAGGTCGTGGCCAATGCGCTTGCGTTCTTCTTCCAGCGACTCCTGCTGATCTTTCAGCGTCTGTCGCAGTTGCTCGTTTTCCTTTGCCAGCAATTCTTCACGCACTTGTTTTCTTGCGGAATGCAGGAAATACATCGACACCAGCACCACCAGCAGGGCGATGAGCGAGATCATCATAAAAATATTATATCCCATTTCTTCGCCAACGTTTTGATACCGGAAGGTAGGCGTTATCGGCCGACTCTTCAAAAAAGTATAATTACAAAATTTTCCAAGGGGTGTGTTGCCGGAAACTTTTTGTCTATCGCCGGTTTAGGATGACTCGGGCTGATAAAATCTTTACTTTTACGGGATCGAAAATTCACCCGCCCGTATGGAAGACTTGCTTAACCAGAAATATTTCGGCAACACCGTAGAGGATTATCTCATTGCCGCCGGTGTCATCCTGTTGGGGATGTCGCTCATGGCCGTCTTTAAAAAGATCATTTTAGGCCGGCTCAAAAAATGGTCGGAGAAGACCGAGACCAACCTGGATAACTATGCCGTGGCAGGACTTGAACAATTCGGGTTGCCGATCTTCAATTTCATCGTCATCTATGCCGGACTAAACTATCTTACTTTTTCTCCCAAGGCGTCGCGCGTGCTGGAAATCGCCATTGCTGTGGTGATCACCTTTTTCGTGCTGCGCCTCATCTCGACCACGGTTTTGCTGACGCTGCAAACGCGCGTGCGGAAACAGGAACAAGGCGAGGAAAAAGTGAAACAGCTCGGCGGCATCATGCTCATCCTCAACATTGTCATTTGGGCACTGGGGATCCTGGTGCTGTTCGACAATCTTGGCTATAACGTCACCACCATCATCGCCGGGCTGGGCATTGGTGGTATTGCCATCGCCCTGGCCGCCCAAAATATCCTCGGCGACCTTTTCAATTATTTCGTGATCTTCTTCGACCGTCCCTTCGAGATCGGCGACTACATTGTGATCGACGACAAGAAAGGCAACGTGGAGCATATTGGCATCAAGACCACCCGGTTAAAAAGTTTAACCGGCGAACAACTAGTATTCTCCAACAGCGACTTGTCAAAGTCGCGGATTCACAATTTCAAGCGAATGGAGCGGCGGCGGATTGCTTTTGTCCTGGGCGTGGTGTATGAAACGCCGCCTTCGCTGCTGCGCGAGATCCCGGGGATCATCAAAAAAATAGTTGAGGCACAAAAGGAAACGACGCTGGATCGCGTTCATTTTCTTACCTACGGCGAATACAGTCTGAAGTATGAGATTGTCTATTTCGTAGAAAACAGCGACTATAATCGTTACGCGGATATTCAGCAGGAGATCAATCTCCAGATCTACGATGCCTTCCTGGCGAAAGGCATTCAGTTTGCGTATCCGTCGCAGACGATCTTTATGGCGAAAGACGTTCCTTCCGTATCATGAAATTATTCTTGTTTCTGTTCATGGCCGCACTGCTCCCGGTACCCTTCAAAGAAAGTCAACTTCAATTTCCCCGGGTACGGACGGCGTATGATGAAAAGGAGCGCGTGGTCAAGCAATATTTCGCGGATAGGAAAATTTCGTTCACCGGATTTCAATTGTTCTTCCGTGTCTTCAAGCGCGAGCGCACGGTGGAAGTGTGGGTGCGCGAAAAAGGGAAAGCCACTTTCATCTTGCTCCACTCCTACCCCTTTTGCGCTTCGTCGGGCACGCTGGGCCCCAAGCGCAAAGAAGGCGACTTGCAAATTCCGGAGGGTCTATACGTCGTCGAGCACTTTAATCCTTCCAGCAACTTTTACTTGTCCCTGGGCATTGACTACCCCAACGCGTCCGACAAAATTCTTGGTGACCGGCAACATCCCGGTAGCGAGATCTATCTTCATGGCAACTGCGTAACGGTGGGCTGCATTCCATTGACGGATGATAAAATAAAAGAGCTCTATGTGTTAGCTGTTGAAGCCCGCCATTCGGGCCAGGAAAAAATTCCGGTCCATATCTTCCCCACAAAACTTTCGGACGTTTCGCTCCACGGCTTGAAACAAGAATTCGACAACGCTGCTACGCTGTCGTTCTGGGACAATCTCAAAATGGTGTACGACGATTTCGAGAAAACAAAAAAACTTAAAACGGTACACATCACCGCTGCCGGCCGGTATTCGTTTTAAGTTTGTCTGATAGGATTCTGTGAGGCTAGGATCGTTTCTCTAACACCAGCGTGATCTTATTAAAATCCGCCGCCGCATTTACCACTTTCCGGAAATCCTCATAACGCGACAGGGGTGCGTAGATCTCTTTGTAGTATTCGACAATGGTAACTTCCACCACATCATCTTTCACCGTGTAGTCGGACTTAAACATGTAGGGCACATAATCGCGGTCGTGGTAGGCGATGTCAACTTTGAGGTCGTCGAGGTTTTTCACCTGGTAGCCTTTCGGGATGTGGACGCGGATCTTGCGATCGTATTTTCGGTTGTATTCATTCTCTACGACGGTCGTGCGTTCGTCGTCGCGGTACATTTCGACTTGGGGGCCGATCAGTTCGCCTACTTTGAACAAGATGCGGGGACCCGCTTTCTCTACGAAGTGATTGGAGAGGAAATCGACGTCAACCAGGAAGTTGCCGGCATTTTCGCCGGGCACGGGGGTGGCGGTCCAGGTTTTTATAGAAGCATCGGGAGCGGTTTGCTTTGTTAGCTCCTCGATCATTTTAATGCGATCCGCCGCGGGGATCAATTCATAATAGGGTGTGAAGAGGGCCGCGTTGTAGCCGCCAAAATCGCGCTTCTGCCGGATTTGGTTGGCGCCAAGATCATCGGTGAAAGTGACATCGATGTCGAGGTTATCCTGGTTGATGGCGTAGTCCGTCGCAGGAATTTCGCCAATCGATGACAAGGCAGATTTCACATCGCCTGTCACGAACGGTTCCAGGAACAGGCCTTGCGTGGCCGTGAAGTCGGGTTGAATGAGCGGGTAACGAAATTCGAAGGTGTAGGGCTCCAGGAACTTGCGGGTATCCGGGAAGAACAAGACATAGTCGTCCAGGAAAGACCACGAGTCAAACGAGCCGTCGAACTTGATGTTCTCGCGACTGCAGGTAATGACGGGCTGGCAATTTATTTTCAGCTTGTCAAACACGGCTACGAACAAACGGGTCATGCCCTGGTGCGAGGCCAGTTTGTATTTCAGGATGCTTTCCACCTGGTTCAGCGATTCGTTGTCGCCTTCCTTGTTCACCTGGATGGTGGTTTTGATCTTGGCTTCAATGTTACGGATGCGTTCGTCCAGCGTGGCGGTTGGTTTGTCGCCGATGGTCTTCACAAATTTGTCGATGGCCTTGTCATCTTCTTTCGAAAGGGTGACCAGCAGTTTGTAGAAAGTCTTTGCGGCTTCGTCCCAGGTGTAGAGTCGTGCCGGTGAGCGGCCCACGTTGTAGGCCAGTTTGAACTCTATGCGTTTGCGGTTGGGTGAAAAATAGGAGAAGGGTTCTTTCTTCAGGGCGGGCACATCCTTGGCTTCTGCGCTGTATGTATTTTGATTTTCCCGCTCATCCTTTTTCACGTCCGGGAAACCGTTGTAGGATTTGAAATCGAATCGCAGGTGTCCGGGGCACGTGAGTAAAAAGGAATTGTTTTTTACGGGCGCGTCAAACTGCATGAAGGCGCGGTCGAAAAGGGTCGCCGTCATTTTGCGGGTGTAGTAGTATTCGATCTCGCTTCCCATTTCAATCCCTTCGATGGCAAAGATCTTGTAGGCGTTGCCGCTGTTCTCGTCCTTCAACTCTTTCAGGTTGGTTTTGTCGAAGTACACAGCCTTGCCGGCCTTGTTGATGGCGCGGGCTTTCACATCCAACAATTCCAAAGTATTGTTCATGGAGATGACGATGCGGTTGTGTTTCTGCACGGCCTCGTTGTTGTTCACGTACACGATGCGATGAACCGTGGAGTACAACACGAATTCATTGTCCTTCAACACATAGTCGTATTGCGCGTGTTGCTTGAGGATAAGCTCCGAAAGGGCTGCATCTTTTTCCTGCAACACATAGCGGGCGCGGTCCTTCTCCCATTCGTAGGGTTTATAATCGTTTGCCCGGGCGCCGAGGCTTACCAGGGTAAGAACCGTGAGGATACAGGTGCGGATCAATTTCATGTTTTCAGAGTTAACAAATCACAGGCCGAATTTACGACAGTCTCCCGTCAATTTCCTTAATAGGAACACACAAAAAAAGGCTTTGTTGCGGTGATGCGGTCGTATTATTTTTCTCCGGCCTATTTTTTCTTTAGAATAATTGATTCTTTATAGGCTTCACTCAACGATTTCACTGCCGCATTCCACCGGTCGAACTGGTCGGTCTGCAGGAGCAGGTAGTTGATGTATAATTTTTTCGAGAATACGATCTTGCCCTGCTTTTTTTCATAACGAGTTTCGAATCCCAGCAGGTCGCCGTCTTGCTTGGCGCCCGGGGGCAGGTATTCGATCTCGTATCCGTCGGGGATGATGAGTTCGCTATATTCCAACGACTCATACCGGTAGTCGTTCTCTTTTGGCGTTTGCCGAAGGGCGGTGTTGATGAAAGCGTTGTAATAATCTTTGTTGAGGTTCAGGTTGATGTAGAGCTCATCGCCAATCTTCTGAAAATAATCTCCAATGCGGAAGGTATAGTTGATCCGGGTGGGCTTGTCGCGATCGCTTTCGTTGGCCACCTTGAAGTCGTCGAGGTAAAATTTATTGCTGCCTTTGCCGATGAGGCGGGTAACGTAGCGTTTCACATCATCCTTTTCAGCACGGTCCAACTCATAGCCGCCGAATACTTTTGCATATCCCGTCAACGCGCTCACGCCTTTGCCCACGATTTGGTTGCCATCCAGTTTGATGGTAATCGAATCCGTCATCATGTTGCGTTCCTTCGGGATCTCTGGAACAGTCTTCACCACATAGTGATCCTTATCCAGCCCAATCAACGCCTCCTTGCCCTGGATCATCGACGACGGTAAGCCGAACGGCGTGTGATCGCTGGTGGCATCCAGAAAATAATATTGGCCATCGGGAGCGATATAGGTTGCGATCATGTGATTGTCAACCAACGGTGTGGGCACCTGTGAGTATTTGTAAGGCAGGTCGCGTGTGCCGATCCAGGTGCGATAGGATTTTACGCCGGCAATCTTCAGCATGCTCACAATAAGGCTGGCCATGTCTTTGCAGTCGCCATAGCGTTTTTCACAAACATAGGTGCCGTTGTGCGGGATGAGGCCGCGCATGCCCTCCTCGAAAGCGATGTATTGAATATTTTCCTGCACCCAATAGAAAACGTTCCGGACAATGTCTGTTTCGTTCTTGCTTTGACTTTTTATTTTTTCCACCACGGCCGTGAGCTCAGGCGAAGGCGCTTCCTTGTCGAGACCGTCCACGAAGCTGTAATACCAATGATAGAGATCGTCGAGGTTGCTCAGCACATTCACCTTTCCTTTTTTTGTTTCATACGATTTCACGTATGTGATCACGTGCGGAACGTAGTAGCGAATGGAGGGGCTGCTGTCCTCGCTCCGGCGGGAAGGCAGATTGGTAGCGGTCCACTCATAATATTTGAAACCACCTTTTTCGAACTTCCGGAATTTTATGAGACCGGTGGCATCGTTCAACACTTCATAAAACAAATCCACTTGCGGGCTGGTCTTGATCGTGTAGGATGTTTTTCCTTGCGGCAGGTAGGTGGAGAAGATGAAGCCGGGGATGAACTTCACATCCTTTTGAAACGAACGGTACTCCAATTGGGTGCGGTTGCCGTTGGAGACCGACGGATAGTTAAAGGAATAATAATAAGAGTCGTCGTAGAAAATGCCGGCATCGCGGTCGCTGTTCTTTTTGAAATCGGAGACACCCATTTCCTTGTAGCGGCTCTTATCCCAGATCAGCGTTTTTGCCTTGATGTCTTTCACCTGGTTGAAATGCGAGCCGTACACGCGGCCCGAAGCATAGGCTTCACTTTGTTCTTTCAAATGCAATATATCTTCCGACACATCGGTGAACACCTGCAGCGAGTCTTCTTTAAGCTGAATGGTGAGCACTTCCGAGCGCTCTACGAATACGGCAGGGTCGTCCGGGAATTTTTGTTTGAGTGTTTTATACAAATCGCTTTGTGCGCTTGCCCCCGTGAAGCCGCAAACTGCGATGATCAGGCTTGCAAAAGAAATTTTAGTCATGTGGTAACCCTTCGTAAAAGTGATATGTTTTCGATTTCCCGTCTTTGCTATAGTATGTGGCGTCCCCGTGGAGCACCCCCATTCGATAGGTTTCGCGGACGAACGGCGCGCCGTTCGGATAGAACTTCTCATAGAGACCGTCCAGTTCATCAAATTTATAGGTCCCTCGCTCTTCTACCTTGCCATCGGGGAAATAAATTGTGTAGGGACCTTTAAAATCGCCCAGAGCGAAGTTGTATTCGAAGAAAAGCTGGCCTGTGCTATAGTATATTTTCCGTGTGCCGTCAATGACGCCCTTTGCAAACTTCTCCTCATAGGCCGTCTTTCCATTGGAATAGGTTGCGGTGAGGGTTTGGTTCCCATTAAAGGGTGTCCAATCGGTCTGTTTTTCATGGGGTGCTGCCTTGCGGAACGCGACGAGCCGGCTGGTGTAATAAAGCTTTTCCATCACGGGTGTGCCGTCGGGTGCGAAGATGCGCACGATGCCATGGAGCTCGTTGTTTTGGTATTCGCGGGTGTAGTACACGTTTCCTGTGAAATAGTTGAACGTCCAGGTGCTGTCGCGTTCATCCAACAGGTATGCGCCTGAATAATCGAGGGTGCCATCGGGGCCAAACCCTTTCCAAATTCCTTCGGCATTTCCGTTGCGATAAAAACCTTCCCTTGTCTGTTGCCCGTTCATGGCGTATTCTCTGAATGGCCCTTCGCGTTTGCCGCTCAGCGACGACCAGTCGTAGAACGTTTTTCCATCGGGAAACATTTTACCGACGTAGGTATAATCGCCGCAATTTGTTTCATACTTAATTTGGGGCTTACCGTTCTTGTGATAAGATTCATAGTTCACCCGACCGGTCTGGTCTTTCTCCACCCGCCGGATCACGGACTTTTCGTCGGGGCCCATGCGGGCGAAGTCCGTCGTTCGGTCGCTCTCGTAGGTTGTTACGGCGTCGACCTTGCCATCGATCGCGTATTCTGTAAAGGCTCCCTCGAGGTTGCCGTGAACGTAATAGAAATCGGACTTCAGCTTGCCATCGGGATGATACACGTACCAGGTTTGTTCACGATTTCCGGCGACGAAGTGGCCGTGTTGTTTCAGTTGGCCATGCGCAAAGAATTCCTCGTATATGCCTTCCCGTTCATCGTCTTTGTATTGGGAAACATACATTTTTTGACCGGTGTGAAAATAGTCCACCGATTCGCCTTGCAATTTGCCATCCTGATAGAACAGGTCGCTTTGAACGGTGCCTTCCGGATAATAATATCTCCAACGGCCATCGCGCTTACCTTTTTTATAGGCTCCTTCGCCGAGGAGTTGGCCGGTCGGGTAATAGGTTTTTACCGTGAATGTTCCATCGCTCTTTCCCGAGGACGCGATCACTTTACCGTCAGGCCCATATGAGGTTACTTTCACCAGCAGGCCATTTTTATAGGTGTCGGTACCATAAAGCTTGCCATCGTGATAGGTAAAATCATCTCCTGTGATATTTCCTTTTTCGTCGAGTGTTCTTTTTCCACTGAGCTGGCCCCGAACATTGTAGAAGGTCCAATCGCCGTTGGGGATGCCGTTCGTAAAATTACCGGTACGATACAATCTCCCGTTCGCATGATAATATTTCCAGACGCCGTCCAGCTCATTGTTTTTGTAGCTGCCGGCGCTACTGACCTTGCCGTTGGCATAGCACTCTACACTCTGGCCCTCCACTTTATCCAACACATAACGGTTTTTTTTCCGGACGGCGCCCGTCTCATAATAGTAGATGGATTCCCCTGTGCGCAGGTCGTTTTCATAGGCGAATTCTTCGCTCACTTTCCCGCTGCTGAAGTAGGCTGCTCCCTTGCCGTGGCGTTTGCCCTGCACATAAATCAGTTTCTCCTTCAGCGCACCGCAGTCATTGAACCACTCCACGACGCCGTCGGTCAGTTCGGTTTTCCGAAAGAAATGTTCCCTCTGAACGCCCTTCTTGTAGAGCCACGTTTCACCGGTGTCGGTGTTCTTGGTACTGGTTAAGACGCCGTCGTTCCCATAATATTTCCACGGGCCGATTTTTTTCCCTTCATCGGTATAGTTTCCTTCGATAGTGCGCACGAAACCTGTGAAGAATATCCAGTGTCCTTGTCTTACGCCGGCCTCACTTTCTTTGCCCAGCGCGTCCAACCCCTCGCCACCATACCAAGCCTGCACGGGTGTAGCATATCCCAACTGCGGCGCCGTGACGAACAGACGCTTCTTTTTCAATTCTGTGTTGGTCGTCGCGAAAAACGGATTCAACCGCTTTTCATTTTTTTGAGTCCACTTCCGCACCTGGTCGTTGCCGGTGGACGCGAGGATGTGATAGACGAAGGGTTCCGTCATGTCCTGATCTTTCAATGCCTGATAGAGCGGCATGTAATAGGTGTACCAGGGATCGTTCGTCTTGCTATCGACTTTGGAGAGCTGCTCGAAAAAAAGCTGACATTGTTTAACGACAGCAAAGTCCAGTGGGATGGTCGTTTTGTAGTTCTTGTCCATCGCGATACCAGCCCTGATAATTTGGTCGAGTTTATCAAATGCGTTTTCGCCGGAAAAAGGGATTGATCCTTCGTCCTTGTATTCGTTGAGCAACACGTCGTTCAGGATCACCAAGCGTTCATTGTCTGTGTTTTTTATGCTCAGATATACTCCCAGCGACAACAACGCGTGTGTTTTCTTGCCCTGCCCTGCCGCGATCCGCCCCAGGTTCCAATGGCTCCAGGAATGAAAAGGATTTATGGAGAGAATCTTGAAGAACTGCGCAGTGGCCTTGTCGTAGTCCTTGTGATTGTAGTAAGCAAGACCCAGGTTGTACATGATCGCATAATCGAACGGATAGGCTTCGAGGGCTTTCTCATACAGCGAGACGGCTTTATCGAACTCTCCTTTTCGCTCATAGACCAACCCTTGCAACCGGCTGAATTCCGGAAGCTGCGCCGATGGTTTTGAAAGACCTTCCTCGCAGGCGGCCAGCGACTTGTCGTATTCCTTGTTCGACAGATAGGCCAGGGCCAGCCCGGCCAGCGCTTCGGCGTAGGCGGTGTCTCGTTTGGATACGAGGCGATATTTTTCAATAGCCCGATCGTATTTTCCGGAGTCATACAATTCCCCGCCCTGTTTGATGGCGTCGGCTACGGGAACATACGGAGGGGGGAGGGTTTGTGAATAGCTGGTGAGACTAGTCAGCAGGCAGGCAGCCAACAAAATACGATTCATATAACTTTTACCATTCAATTCATAAAGTAAAAAAAATCGCGTTACGCTTTTCGATAGAGAATAAAAAATAAAACCCCTCTGTAAGAAAAGAGGGGTTTTTGTTTAAAAAGCATATCGCAAAAGAATCTACACGCGCGCTTCCACTTTGTTCATCACCTTGGTTTGGATCTGGATGGATTCCTGGTGAATGAGCTTCAGCAGGTCGCTGGTGAAGTCGGCATTCAGGCCCATGGCCTTGCCCAGCGTGATGCGGGTTTGAATGATCTCTTCCCACCGTGCCACTTGCAGGATGGTGACGCCATTCTCTTTTTTGTACTGACCGATCTTCTCGGATATTTTCATGCGGGCCGCCAGTTTGGACATGATCTCGTCGTCGAGCTGGTCGATCTGTTCGCGCAAGATGCTGAGGGTATCCTTGAACGTTTTGTTGTCCGACGACACCGTGCGCACAACCAGGCCGTCGATGATTTTGCCGAGGTTTGCGGGGGTCACTTGTTGTTTGGCATCGCTCCAGGCAGCGTCGGGGTTGATGTGGCTTTCGATCATGAGACCGGCCATATCGAGGTCGAGCGCTTTTTGGGAGATGAACGAAATGAGCTCGCGGTTACCCGAGATGTGGCTGGGATCGCAGATGATGTCCAGTTCGGGGATGCGGGTTTTCAGTTCGATGGCCATGTCCCACATGGGGGCATTGCGGAAAGGTCCTTTTTCGAACGAGGAGAATCCGCGGTGAATGGCCGCCAGCTTGGTGAGGCCGGCTTTGTTGAGACGCTCGAGGGCGCCGATCCACAACTCCAGGTCGGGGTTGATGGGGTTCTTCACCATCACGGGAATGTCTACGCCTTTCAGCGAGTCGGCAATTTCCTGTACCGAGAAAGGGTTCACCGTCGTGCGGGCACCCACCCAAAGGATGTCGACACCAGCCTTGAGACAGGCCTCCACGTGTGCGGCGTTAGCCACTTCGGTGGTGACGGGCAAACCGGTTTCTTTTTTAGCTTGGATGAGCCACTTCAATCCTTCTTCGCCGGCGCCTTCATATTGGCCGGGGCGTGTGCGGGGTTTCCAGATGCCGGCGCGCAGGGCGTGTACTTTGCCCGTGGCGGCCAGTTGCTTGGCGGTGGCGATGGTTTGTTCTTCAGTTTCCGCGCTGCAAGGTCCGCTAATAATGATGGGCTTACTGGCGGTGGGGAGCCATTTCGAAATTGATTCCAGTTGCAATGTATGCTTCATATGCGTGTGTTTTATTTTGCGATCTGTTGTTTTGTTTGTTTGTGTTCTATTCCGTTTAAAATTTCTCTGATGCGGTTGGCGTCGGCCATGATGCGATGGAGTTCTTTGGCATCGCGTTTCATGAGGTAGTACTGAAACTTCTGCAGGTGCATGATGTATTCCAGCAAGGCCTGACTCAGGTATTCGGCGTTTTGCTCGAAGATGGGCGCCCACATGTCGGGCGAGCTTTTCGCCAGACGCACAGTAGAGGCAAAACCGCTACCCGCCAACGCGAAAATATTTTTCTCATCCCGTTCGATGTCCAGCACGGTTTGTCCTAGCAAAAAGGAGCTCACGTGCGACAGGTGCGACACATAGGCCACGTGTTTGTCGTGTTCTTCGGGTTCCATGAAGATGGTGTTCATGCCCAAGGCGTCGAAGACCTGGCCTACCACATCCAACGCGTGCGCAGAAGATTTGTCGCGTTCGCAGATGATGTTGGTCTTGTTGCGGAACAGTCCTTCGAAGGCTGCTTCGGGTCCTGAGTTTTCCGTACCGGCAATGGGGTGGGCCGCTACAAATTGGTTGCGTTTCGGGTGGTGGGCGATGGCGCGGCAGATCAGACTTTTGGTCGACCCGGCATCCATCACCACGGCGTCCTTGTGCGCTTTGTCCAGCACGGCGGGCAGCAATTTGCCCAAGGCGTTTACGGGGATCGCCAGTATGATCAGATCGGAAGTTGTCAAGGCTTCGTCCTTTTCCCCGATGCGATCAACCAAACCCAGCTCGACGGCCCGGGCCGCATGCGCGGCGTTTTGTTCCAGCCCGATCACCTCCGACGCGAGACCTGCTTTTTTCAGATCCAACGCGATGGAACCTCCAATCAACCCCAGACCGATAACCGTTGTCTTCATTTTCTTTTTTTAAAACTTATGCGTTGATAGAGGCCTTTGTCGCAACAGCGGCCTTATCGCCTAAAAACTTTTGAATGCGGTGCACTGCCTCTGTGAGCATCGTCGTGGTGCAGCAGAGGGAAATGCGGATATATCGTCTTCCAGCTTCGCCAAAAATGAAACCAGGTGTGATAAACACTTTCGTGCCATAGAGAATCTCGTCGATCCATTTCTCCACATCCTGAATAGCGTCGGGCGCTTTCGCCCACACGAACAAACCGGACTGCTTTGTCGAATAGGTGCAACCGAGCAGGTCGAGCAACTGGATGGCTACGCGCTTGCGGTCGGCATACACGGCGTTGAGCGATGTGAACCATTCCGTTCCATTTTTCAATGCTTCCACGGCAGCGTGTTGCAAGCCGAGGAACATGCCGGAGTCCATGTTGCTCTTCACTTTCAATACCGCTTCGATATATTCTTTGCGGCCGGCCACCCATCCGATGCGCCAACCGGCCATGTTGTGTGACTTGCTGAGCGAGTTCAACTCCAACGCTACTTCATCAGCACCTTCGATGGAAAGAATGCTCATGGGCTCATCGTTCAGGATGAGGCTGTAAGGATTGTCGTTCACCAGCAGGAATTGATGTTTACGGGCCAGGTCTACCAGCTCCTTCAATTCTTCGCGCGACGCCGTTCTGCCGGTGGGCATGTGCGGGAAGTTCACCCACATGATCTTCACCTTCGAAAGATCGCGTTTTTTCAACGCCTCCATGTCGATGCCCCAGTTGGAATCTTCGCGCAGGGCATAGGGACTAAGCTTTGCTCCCACCAGGTTGGCCACCGATGAATAGGTGGGATAGCCCGGGTTGGGAATGAGCACTTCGTCGCCTTCGTTCACAAAGGCCATAGCGATGTGCATGATGCCTTCCTTGGAACCCATGAGGGGAAGGATCATCGTTTCGGGATTCAGCGAAACCTGGTAGGTGTTTTTATAGAAGTCGGCAATGCCGTTGCGCAGTTGGGGAATGCCTTTGTAGTTTTGGTAGCCGTGGTTGGCCGGATTTTTTGCAGAGGCGATCAGCGCCTCTACCGTAGAGGCCGATGGCGCCTGGTCGGGGCTGCCGATGCCCAGGTTGATCACCCGCAGTTCGGGGGTGTCGAGCCCGCGTACTTCGGCCAGCTTGCGGCTGAAGTAGTATTCTTCTACCTGGGCAATTCGGTTGGCTGTTGTGATCATCGCTCTCGTCTTTTATTATTTGTATTCGATCTTTCCTTTTTTATACTCTCCCAACACGTTGAGATTTTTTACCTGCAACAACACCTGGTGCATGGCATCGTCGTATTGCTTGCGGCGTTTCCACTCCACGTCGATGTGGATGGAATATTCGCTGGGCTTTCCAATGATCGGTATGGATTGGATCTTGGTCAGATTGATGCTGTTGTTCTTGAAGGTCATGAGCGCGTCGGCCAGGCTGCCCACTTCGTTGGCCACTTCAAAACTGAGGGAAGCTTTGTTGCTTTCCTTTTTGTCGTTACTGCGCTTGGTGAGCACCAGGAAGCGGGTGAAGTTTTTCTTATGGGTCTCGATGCGTTTCTCCAGGATCTGCAGGCCGTATTTTTTGGCGGCATGCTCATTGGCGATGGCCGCGGTGGTTTTCAGCTTCATCTCCTTTACGCGTTTGGCCGAAAGCGCCGTATCGTCGCTTTCGCGGATCTCGACGTTTTTAAGGGCGTGGAGATATTCGGCGCATTGGCGGATGGCCATGGGATGCGACTCGATGGTGGTGATCTCGCTCAACTTCACGCCCGGCAACGTGAGCAGGTGCATGTGGATAGGGAGGTACAGCTCGCCAATGATGCTGAAGTGATACTCCTGTAAAAGAAAGTAGTTTGGCAAAATGCTCCCGGCAATGGAATTCTCGATGGCCATCACAGCAAAGTCGGCCTCGCCGCTCTTGAGGCTTTCGCAAAGACGGTGAAAGGACAGGCACTCGATGGTGTCGATGGGCTCGTTGAAATAGGTGAGCGCGGCCACTTCGTGAAAGCTGGTGGCTATCCCTTGAATTGCAATGCTGAGTTTTTTCTTCTTTGCCATTTTACACTATGTCCATAAAACAAAAAGTCCCGGGGTTCCGGGACTTTTTTGAGTTTTTCGTTATCGTTTAATCAACAACACACTGCTCTTAAAGTCCCGTTGGGGTACTAAAAAAGTAGTAAAAGTAAAAGCTTGTGCGGTTGATGGTCATATCTTCTTCTTGAAGTGGTTCAAAGATAAAATGTTTTTTTTTAGTGTTGCAAGTTTGCATGCCACCTTTCGCAAAATATTTTATGGTAACTAATGGTTGTTAGCGAAGAAAATGCTGCCGAACCCGTTTGCTTGGCCGCCTGCGTGGCATTGTTCATCCTATATTCACGTTAGCCGGTCAGAAATCTGCCTAAACCGGCCGGTCACACACATCGATGTCCTCTCCGCACCACTTGTCGAAATGGGTTCTCCGGTCTATGGTTCATTGCAGGCCGCGCATTACCTTTGAAACTCAACCCTAGCAACCCATGAAAAAATCTTCCCTTTCCTTTCTTATCCCTGTCTTTTTTGTACTGGCCTGCGGCCATAAATCACACGAGCATGAAGGGCACGATGAAGCGGCAGCACCCGATGCCACGGAAGCCACCGGCAACCAACTGCTCTACGAGAAAGTGATGAAAGTGCACGACGAAGTCATGCCCAAACTCAACGATATCTACACCCTGAAAGAAGCGCTGAAAGATAAAATTGCCAACACCCCGGCGATGGCCGAAGCCAAGAAAAAAGAGATCGAACAAACCATTGTTCAGCTCGACTCGGCCAGCGAGAACATGATGGTGTGGATGCGCGCCTTCAACGCCCCCCCCGACAGCCTGGGTGAAGAAAAGGCGCGGGAATACCTGGAGGGCCAAATGGAAAAAGTGCAAAAGGTGAAAACCGATATTCTCGAATCCATCGAGAAGGCAAAGGCACAGTAATCCCCCAACCTGCGGGTTAAGCGGAAAGAAACGCAAACACTATTTGCCGGCGTCTAATATAAGGACGACCCGGGGACACGTCTTCCCCGGGTTCTTAAAGACTGTTGGCCATTGAATGCGGGGGACGGATACTAAAGGCCAGCAGGCTACCGTTGTATCCGTACCTAAAACACCTTCCCATGAAATCGTTTACCGCCGGTTTCTGTTTCCTGTTGCTGTTGACAGGAACCCGTTTGCATGCCACTCATATCCGCTCCGTGGAAATTCAGGCGTTGCAACAAAATTGTAGTTCCCTCACCTATACGATCGTAGTCATCGGCTATGTCAACTACGGCACTCCCGTTGCCTTTGGCGGTGACGGAAGCGTCTTGAAGTTTGGGAACGGAGGCTCCGTTGTGTTGCCGGAATTGGTAGAGATCGACACTCTCGATGCCCTGCTAAAAGTCGGCCGTGTACGGTTCGAGACCACGGTCACCTTCATCACGCCGGGCAATTATATTATATCCTACACCGAAGCCAACCGGAATGAAGGGGTGTTGAATTTCACGGGATCCGGTTCTACCGTCTTTTATACGGAGATCGCACTCCTGGTAGAACCCGGCCGCTGCAATTCCTTACCGACGCTCACCGTCCCTCCCATCGATCGTGCATGCTCGGGACTGGCCTTCTATCACGCGATCGGCGCCGTCGATCGGGATGGGGACAGTTTGTCCTATGGCTTATCGGTGCCGCTGTCGACGTCCAATACGCCCGTCTCCAACTATAAGTCTCCGAATGATATCGCATTTTATTCCAGCGTCGACTATAACCACGCCACGGAAGCGCACAGTGGTACACCGACTTTTTCCATTGACCCGGTGACCGGCTTGCTGACCTGGGATGCTCCCAGTGCCCTGGGTGAGTACACGGTCTCTATCCGGATCTATGAATGGAGACGCTCGCCGAACGATAGCCTCTGGAATCTAACGGGCTATGTGTTGCGCGATATGCAAATCATTGTTGAGGATTGCATGAACCGCCGGCCGGAAATGAACGTCCCGCAAGACGTGTGCGTGATCGCCGGCACGCTGGTGAACGTAACGTTGAAGGGTTCGGACCCCGATGGAAACCCCGTGATCATGGAAGCATTTTCGGATGTGTTTTCGTTTAACGAAAACCCGGCGACTGTTCAAAAGAACGGTGAACTGCAATCTACAGCACCGCCATACGACACCGCCTCGCTCGCGTTCTCCTGGAAACCCGCCTGTGCTCACGTGCGGGAGCAATCCTATTCCATTGTTTTTAAGATCACGGACCGTCCGCGCTCAGGGCCACCGTTGGTCCGGTTCCAAACGCTATTTGTGAAGGTGATGGCTCCGGCGCCTGTGTATGAACGCGTAACCGTCAATCCGGTAAACAAGGTTCTCACGTTGCAATGGAAATCGCCCGCGTGCGCAAACACCAAAGCTGTGCAGGTGTGGCGGCGGGTGGCACGTTATTCATACGATGCGCCCGAATGTGCCACGGGGATGCCAAAAGCTTTGCGCTACCGGTTGCTGGTCGAGTTGCCGGGAGATGCCGTCAGCTACACCGATGCCGCCATAGCCGTAGGCGCACAATATTGTTACCGCATCGTGTCACTGGTAGGTGATGCTAAGGTTCCCAGCCGGATATCTTTGGATACTTGTCTCATTCCAAAACCGCCTGAAGCACCGGTGATCACCACGGTGAGCGTAACAAAAACCAATGCTACCGCCGGCCACACGTTGGTGCGATGGACGTCGCCATTTGCCTTGGATAAAAATCAGTATCCTCCGCCCTATTCGTACAAGGTCTATCGCAGCAATGGACTGACGAATCCTGATTTTATTTTCGTGCGCGGACCCTTACAGGACACGGTTTTTACCGATACGTTGAACACCCAGGATCTCGCACATCGCTACCGGATCGAATTGTACGTGCCCGCCCTCACCACGGCCCCGGTAGACACATCGGATGCGGCCTCGTCGGTATTTCTCTCCCCGCAGTCCAACACCAAAGAACTATCGCTGGCCTGGGATGCGGAGACGCCGTGGTATAATTTCACGCAAGCCTATCCGTATCATCTCATTTACAGAAATGAAACCGGTGCCGATGGACCCTTCACGCTGTTGGATAGCGTGGATGTAAACGAAAATGGATTTGTTTATACGGATCTGAAGGCGCAACCGGACATCGTCTACTATTATAGAGTGTTGACACGGGGTTCGTATGGAAACCCCGACCTCCCGCAGCCCCTGGAAAATTTCTCGCAGGTCTTGCGCGCCACAAAACCCGATACGATACCGCCATGCGCCCCCGTGGCCGTGATGGAGACGATGGACTGTCGCTCTTTTTCGTGCCGGGGGAATAACTACGCAAACAAAATTACCTGGAACATGCCCGCGCCATGCGCAGAGGACATTGACAGCTATCAGGTCTTTGTGTCGGACGATGACGTGACTTATACGCCGCTGGCCCGGGTGAGCGGGAATTCGTTTACGCACGGTGGGCTCCCTTCCATGGCGAAATGCTATACGGTGTCGGCGATCGACCGCGCGGGCAATATGAGCACCCCAAGTCAGCCCGTTTGCAACGACAACTGCGGATTCGTGGCCTTTGCCAATGTGATCACTCCCTACAACGCCGATGGGCGTAATGATTATTTTGAGGCCTTTACCGATGGTGCGGATGAGGCTTCGTGCCCTCGTTTTGTAAAGTCCATTGCCCTGAAGATCTACGACCGCTGGGGGAAGGAAGTTTTTGCGTTGGATGCCCTGCCGGGCGAAGAAAATAATTATGTTTTCTGGAATGGGCTGGACCCGGCCGGCAAGAAGGTGAGCAGCGGCGTGTATTTCTACTCGGCCGATGTACATTTCGACATGCGCAATCCAAAAGCGCAACATCGGGTGGTAAAAGGTTGGGTGCAGGTTATTGATTGAACAGGTTTCTGCTTTTGGGAAATCTCTTACCTTTGTGCACCTAAAATTGCACCATGGAGATAAAGAACATTCCCTTGCATCAGCTTCACGTTTCATTGGGTGGAAAGATCGTTCCCTTTGCGGGGTACAATATGCCCGTCCGCTATTCATCGGATATCGAAGAGCACATGACCGTGCGGAACGGCGTGGGCGTGTTCGACGTATCGCACATGGGTGAATTTCTTTTGAAGGGCCCCAACGCGCTCGACCTTATCCAGCGCGTGACCAGCAACGACGCCTCCACCCTCGTGGACGGCCAGGCGCAATATTCCTGCCTGCCCAACCAAACCGGCGGTATAGTGGACGATCTCATCGTCTATAAAATAGAAGACGAAGGCTACATGCTGGTGGTCAACGCCTCCAACATCGACAAGGACTGGAATTGGATCAGCCAGTTCAATACCAAGGGCGTGGACATGAAAAATGTTTCGGACGACATGTGTTTGTTTGCCGTGCAGGGCCCGAAAGCCGCCGCCACCTTGCAAAAACTGACCAAGACAGACCTTAGTGTCATAAAATACTATCACTTTACCGTCGGCGAATTTGCCGGGGTGAAGAACGTGATCATGTCCAACACCGGCTACACGGGTGCTGGCGGCTTCGAGATCTATGTGGACAAGGCCTACGCCGAAAAGATCTGGCACGCCATCTTTGAAGCCGGCAAAGAATTTAACATCAAGCCGATTGGCCTGGGCGCCCGCGACACGCTGCGCCTGGAAATGGGTTTCTGTCTCTACGGCAACGACATCGACGACACCACGTCGCCCCTGGAAGGAGGATTGGGATGGATCACCAAGTTCAAAAAAGATTTCACCAACGCCGCCGCCCTCAAAAAACAAAAAGAAGATGGCGTCACCCGCAAGCTGGTGGGCTTTAAAATGGTGGACAAAGGCATTCCCCGCCACGATTATATCATTAAAAATGCAGCCGGCGAGGTGATTGGTAAAGTTACTTCGGGCACCATGTCGCCTATGCTGGGCATCGGCATTGGTTTGGGCTATGTGACCACACCGAACTCCGCTGTAGGTTCCGAGATCTACATCGACGTTCGCGGCAAAGCTCTGAAAGCACAAGTAAGCAAGACGCCGCTGATCGGCTAGTCATCGCCCATTCTCCATCTCGTTTATGAAGACTATCGACGTTTGCCTCAGTCCCGACCTGATGCACTTGTATAAAGTGCACGACCGCACCGTGGTGGTGGTGGATATATTCCGGGCCACCTCGTGCATGACCACGGCCCTGGCACACGGCATCGAAAGCATCATGCCGTTCGCCTCCCTGGAAGATTGCCAGGCCATGAAAGCAAAAGGCTATTTCACCGCGGGAGAACGCGACGGAAAAAAAGTGGACGGCTTCGACTTGGGGAACTCCCCTTTCGAATACATGGCAGAATCGCTTAAGGGCGCGAAGATCGCTTTCACCACTACCAACGGCACGCAGGCCATTGCCAAATCGGCAGGCGCCAAAGAAATTATCATCGGTTCATTTCTCAACCTTTCGGCCGTCGCAAAGTATTTGCGCGATGGCGACAACCATGTGCTGGTGGTATGTGCGGGTTGGAAAGGAAAAGTGAATTTGGAGGATACACTTTTTGCAGGCGCGTTGGTTGAACTTTTAAAGGATCATATCGAACCGGATTGTGATGCGCCTATTGCCGCGCAGCATCTATACAACCAGGCTAAAAACGACCTGGAAGGATTCCTCAAAACTGCGAGTCACGTGAAGCGACTGGCCAAACTCAATGTATTCAAAGACATTTCGTTTTGCCTGACACCGGACCAGTTTAACGTGATCCCGGTGCTGAAGGAAAATGTGCTGGTGCCCTACGTCCTGTAGTGCTGCTACACCCTGATATATATCTTTCGCTTGTCCAGCACATAGCCTACGGCCCAGCACGTTAGCATAAAGAAAAATGCAAACAGGAACGAGGCATTGATGGGACTGGCGATTTTTTCAAATCCCAAATAAACGGAACGTTGCAGACTGCCGGATGCTGTCGGGATCATGTACATGGTAATGATCAACAATTCCGACAGCAGGTAGATGAACAAAGGATTTTTTCCAAACACTAAAAAGAATGGCGTCCACTTTGTGCGGCGGAGGATTTCCAGCACGTAGATGAGGAACGACAACACCATGAGGTCGATGCCCACGGTGAGCAGCACGAAGGAGCTTGTCCACAGTTTTTTGTTGATCGGGAAGACCATGTCCCAGGTGAGGGCCACAAAGATCAGCAACGCACCGGCTAACATGAGTTTGGCGACGGTCTCGTATTTACTTCCATACTTCCGGATGAAATCGCCCGCGAGGTACCCAAAGATCACATTAACAATGGACGGCAACGTACTCAACAATCCTTCGGGTTCGAACGCCACGCCCTCTCCATGATACAGGTGTTGCTCGCCGAACAGCCACAAATCCAATTTTATTCCTGCATTCCCTGTCAAGCTATAGGGATCATTGGCATCGCCATAGGCATAGCTCAGGATCCAATAGAGCAGCAAGGCAAACGCACTAAACCAAACGGCAAAGCGCTTTGAACCATAATGCAGTACGATCGACGCAAAGAAATAACACAATGCGATGCGTTGCAGCACGCCCAGGATCCGGGTGGTCGAGATCGACTTCAGCGCCCAATCACCGTTCTGATCGGGCTGGAAAAATGGGAACCAGTACATCAAAAATCCCAACAGGAAAATGATGGCCGTCCGCTTCAACGTCTTCCGCCAGAAAACGCCTTCACCTTGCAGCTCGTATTTATGGAGCGAGAACGCCATGGCATTGCCCACGGCAAAAAGAAAAGAAGGGAACACCAGATCGGTGGGAGTGAAGCCATGCCACGAGGCATGCAGCAGGGGCGCATAGTTGATGGGACCGCCGCCCGTGTTGACAATGATCATAAAGCAAACGGTCATTCCCCGAAACACATCGAGGGAGAGATAGCGCTGATTCTCGGACATAGCAGTTCAGGATTTGACGAAAGCTCAAGGATTTTTTCCAGCCGTGCAAGGGGAACGTATACGAAATCGAGGACACACCGCGCACACTGAATAAAAATTTCGACGCGCCCTATTTTTGATAGACCACTTTCCCTCCTACCCAGGTTGTCAACACCTTCACGTCTCTGATCTCGGGTGGAGTGATTACGGTGATGTCTTTCTCCAGCCGCACCATATCGGCCAGCATGCCGGGCGCCAGCATGCCTTTGATGTTCTCCTCAAACGACGCATAGGCGGCATTTGTGGTGTAGGCTTGCAACGCTTCCTCCACGGTGATCTTTTGTTCGGGGATCCAGCCAGCGTCATTTTTGCCATCGAGGGTGCGGCGTGTTACCGCGGCATAGATGCCTTCCAGCGGGTTGGGGGGTGCCACAAACCAGTCGCTGCCAAAGGCAAGCTTGGCGTGGGCGTCCAGCAGGGAGCGAAAGGCGTAGGTAGTTTTCGAGCGTTCGTGACCGATAACTTTTTCGGCCCAGCGGCCGTCGTCGATGGCGTGGTAGGGCTGCATGCTGGGGATGATCATCTGGGCAGCAAAGCGTTTGATGTCGTCCGGGGCAATGTGTTGGGCGTGTTCGATGCGAAAGCGACGATCGCGGTTGCCATTCTCGGCGGCCACTTGCTCGAAGGTGTTCAGCAAGGTGTGAATGGCTTTGTCGCCGATGGCGTGCACCATCACCTGGAGCCCGGCGCTATCGGCGGATTTAATGAGGCGATGGAGTTCCTGCTCGCGGATCACAAAGAAGCCGGAATCTTTCGGGGTGTCGTCGAACGGTTTGAAGAAGGCGGCGGTGTGCGAGCCCAGCGAGCCGTCTACAAATTCTTTCAACACGCCCCTCCGCAGCCAGGCATCGCCTCGCCCTTTTTGTTTTATTTTATCGGCGAGTATTTTCCAATCGCGCAACAGCATGCCGGCATAGATGCGGGTGGTGAGTGCGTTGCGGTCGCGTGCCCGTTCAAACACGTCCTGGTAGCCGCTCATGTTGTGCACGGAAGTTACGCCACGCGCGGCCACGTAGGCCATGGCCGCTTCAAGTGCCTTGTCCTTTTGGTCTGGGGTGGGCGGCGGCACAGCCTTGTCGATCATGCCCATGGCATTGTCTTTAAAGACGCCAGTGAGCTTGCCGGTTTTGTCGCGCACAATGGAGCCGCCGGCAACATCTTTCACCCGGTCGTTGATCCCAGCAGCTTTCAGTGCGGCCGTGTTGGCCAGGCTCATGTGGCCATCAAGACGGTTGATCCATACCGGGTGGTCTACGGTAACGGAATCGATCCAGACACGCGTGGGTAATTCGCCTCCCCAATTTTCGTGGTCCCAATCGCCGGATGTGATCCACGTGCCTTTGGGAAGCGTTTGGGCATAGGCCTTTATGCGGGAAATAAATTCAGAAGGCGTTTTCGCATCGCGCAACTGAACCGACGAAAGCGCGAAGCCGCCATCGATGAAATGCGTGTGGCAGTCGATGAAACCGGGTGTTAGCAGCTCCCCTTGATTTAGGGTGATCACTTCGGTTTTTTCGCCTTGCCATTTCTTTATCTCGCCGGCGTCGCCAACCGCTGCAACGGTATCGCCGCTCACAGCAACTCCCTCTGCCCAGGGTTGTGAAGGATTGCCGGTCCAGATGCGGCCAAGAATAATTTTATCTGCCGGGGGATGCTGGCTGCAGGCGATCATCAAGAATCCTGCGATCGCGGCGCCGAAAACTGTTTTCATTTCAACTTCGGGTTTTGATGATGACGGTCTTTATCGCGTTGGGTTTTCTTTTCCAGGTTGCGGGCAAACGCTTCCGTGAGGTTCACGCCCGTTTGATTGGCCAGGCAAATAAGTACCCACAACACATCCGCCATCTCATCCCCAAGATCTTTGTGTTTGTCGGATTCCTTTTCCGATTGCTCGCCATACCTCCGCGCCATGATGCGGGCGACCTCGCCCACCTCTTCCGTGAGCATGGCCATATTGGTGAGCTCATTGAAATAGCGCACACCGTGTGTCTTTATCCACTCGTCCACCTGTTGCTGGGCTTGTTCAAGAGTCATGCGGTTTAGGATTGAAGTTTTGATAAAAACGCGGGAGGCAATGGAGCGATCTTTCTGACAGCATAGTCGAAGGTAATGATCGCCAGCTTAGCCATCGCCACTTCCTTGCCCGATGCCTTTTGCGTGACGCGATACAACATATCAAACCCCACGCGATGAAAATCCGAAACGCCCAGTTGGAAAAAAAGCTCGTCGCCAAGAAAGGCCTCCGACTTATACACCACGCCCAGATCCGCGATCACTTGTCCGACGGTTCCATCCAAATGTAATTCGTTTTCTATGCCCCGGGTGCGATAGAATTCAACCCTAACATCCTGCATCAAGGTGAGAATTCGGTCATGGCCCACGTGTGCCCCATAGTTCAGATCCGATGCGCGAACCGTCAGGGTGGTCTCGTAAATAAATTTCTCGGGCAATTGAATTTGTATGCGGGACATAGGCTTCAGGAAATTACAATGATCCGGCGTGGATCACAAGCTCTTCCACAAGTACAAGGTAGCATAAGCTTCCCAGCCTTTGTACTTTTTGAATACCTTTTTCATTTCGTCGGGGGTGGGTTTGCGGTCAAGCTTCTTGTATTTTTTCACCACGTTATACAAGCCCGCATCCTCCAGGGGAAAGGCGTCGGGGTAGCGAAAGGTTTTCATCAAGGTATAGTTGGCCGTCCAGTTGCCCACGCCTTTTATTTTCATGAGGCGTTCCTTGGCTTCCTGCAACGGCAGGCCTTTCAGGCTTTCTTTGGAGATGGTGCCACTGGCAAAGGCTTCGGCAATGGTGATGGTGTAGGCCGCTTTCTGGCGCGAGTACTGCAGGGGCAACAACAGGTCGGGCGACAACACGGCCACGGCTTCGGGAACCGGAAACAAATAGTATTTCTTGTCCATCACCTGCAACGATGCACCGAACTGTTCCACAAATTTTTGTTTCAATGTATAGGCAAACGCCACATTGATCTGTTGACCCAGCATGGCCCACGTGACGGCCTCGTAGAGATCAGGCTGGCCCACGATGCGGTAGCCGTAATATTGTTGTACCAGGTCTTTCAGCAACTTATCTTTTTCCGCCATGGCGTAGAAAGGCTTGAGGTCGGTGTCCAGGTCAAACCATTCGCGCACGTAGGCGATCACTTCTGCTTGCTGGACTGGGGTGAGACTCTCGGCTAAAACGTCGATCCGGACTTTCTTTTTTTCGAACGATACTGCGATGGCGACCACGTCATCGCCGACGCGCAAGGCTTTGCGCACGGTTTCGCCTTCCACCTGGTGCAGCAGTTCGCGGGGCGAGCGCTTCAGGAAAGACAGGGCTTGGTCGAAACTGAATTCCTTGGGAACGGGAACCGTCAGGGTGATCATTTATAGCGGCACTGGGTGTTGTCGGATTTTATGAAATACGATTTATAGTTCAGCGCCTTGGGATCGGTGCATCCCTTTAGGTTCAGCAATTGCACTTTGCGGAATTCCAGCGGGTGACTTTCGGCCTGCAGGGCGATATAGCCTTCGTTCAACGGTGTGCCTTGTTTGGCCATCCATTGAACCGAGTCGGCAAAGCCACCCCGGGTCCAGTTCATGTCGCCTCCAACAAAACCACCTCCTACACGGGGGCGCTCATAGGTTAGCACCGTGTCTTTTCCCAAAATGTGATGAACGATCGAGTCGCCCAACACCACGGCCTCGATGGTGACCCATTCGTTCTCGTCGTAGTTCCTTGAATTCGAGTCGATGCAATGGCCAGGAAAGAGGCTTCCTTCTTGAAAAACTTCTGTGCCGGGGGTGCACAGATTGCCGGTGGTTCGTTTCACCGAATCGTTGCTGGCCAGGAACTGCATTTCGAGTGATACAGGGAAAGTCTGATTCTTTGTCAACGTGGAGGCTGCCTGCGAATGCAGCATGACGCCGCTGTTCAGATAAGCATAGTCGGGACCGCCACGCAGTTGCTTGCCCCTAAAGCGATACTCCAGCCGAACTCTGTAATAGGAAAAAGGTTGGTTGTAATAGAGGTGACCGAACTCGCCGTCAAATTTGTCGTAACGGCTGTAGTCGATCTCCAGTATGCTGTCTTTTACATAGAAGGTGTTATTGAAGTTATCGTTCAGATCGTGTTTGGCGATCTTGATATCCCAACCGGTAAGATCTTTGTTATTGAACAGGTCGATCCATTCTTCGTGGGCGGCGTCGGGGTTGCTTTTTGTAGCGCAGGCACTTATCAAAAATAAAAGCGCCAGGGAAAACAGGAGATTGAAATGCTTCATGCAGCGAAAGTACGGATTTGGATGAGAAATTCTTGCGGGTTTTCCGTTGACGGTATTCCAAATCGTAGCCTATCCCGGCCGATAGCGGCGCATGATTTAAAGCAAAAGTATTTTCCGACTATACTTTAATGCTTTGAAGCTCCTTCGCAATAGCCGCCGCCACGTCGTCTTGCTTTAACATTTTAGCCGCCTCCATTTTTCCCTTGAGCGACAGCACACGACGCGGTGCACGTTTCAATGAACTGTCGAAATATTGCATGGCTTCGCGGGGCTGGTTTTGGCTGAGCAGGAACTCGCCGTAGAGTTCGGATGAAGGCTTTGCGACCGGGGGACCGTAACCAAAGGCAATGCGATCCTCGAACGAAGCGGCTTCTTTCAGCAAACGGTCGGCCGCGGTCAGGTCTTTCTGTTGCCAGGCTTTCATGCCCTGTAGTTCCATCTCCATCAAGTGGAGGAGATCGATATCGGTTTTCGTCGTATTTTCACGACTCGCACCGCTGCCACAGAGCGCAATGCCGTCGCCATCGATCTTCGCGGTCTCGCGAACGCGGTCCTGCTCCATCGAAGCGATAACTTTTTCCATCGCCGGGATGTCGGCCATCGCATAGGCACGCATGCCTTTGACAAAACTTTCCAAGCCCTGGGTGGCGACGTTCAATCCCTTGGGGTCGGTGTCGTGGGCGATAAAAGACGATTTCCAGTCATTGGTTTCCACGGCGTAAGACGATTTCAAAAAGATCTCGTGGGTGCGGGCTTTGATCGAAGGCAGTGCGGCACAGTAGGTCATCATGTCCTGCAAAAGTTTTTGAGCGTCCTGGACGCGGCCCTGTTGCAGATAGCCGTACTCCAACCAGTGAAAGGAATGATAGCCCAATGCGTCGTTGGGTAAATTTCTTTTTTGCTTCCGGTTCACGCTGGCTTGCCACGACACTTCGTTTGAACTTACCACGCGGTCCCACATGCCCAGGGCAAGATAAATGTGCGTAGGCATGTGCAGGGCGTGTGTGGCATCGTGGGCCACGACGGAATATTCATCTGCCGCATGGAGCGCTTCACGGGCATGACCGGGATCGTCGTTTGCGTGTATAAAATAATGCAAAGCTCCCGGATGATTCGGGTTCTCTTTCAATATCTCCGCCGAAATGCGCGCGCTCTGCCGGTAAAGTTCCTCGCTGCGACCCACAGGCTCTTCGCCTAGCAACGCCAGCGCATACAGGGAAGCCACTTCATGGTTGCCGGAATATTTGTTGTATAGTTCGCCCATAAACTTGGCGTAGGCCCGGTCGCGTTCCGTTTTTGTTCCCTCCCCATAAAGAACGTTCACGGCCTGCAGAAAATCTTTCTCCAACGGCGTTGCACCCTTTGCCACGCGCGCTTCCGGTGTTGCGCCGAGCCGTTTCAAAGTGGCCACGGCTTTTTCATAATCCTGCTCTTGCCAGATGGCGTGGTTGTAGGTCATCGCTTCTCCCCAGAAGGCCATCGCACATGTGGGGTCCAGGGTTTGCGCTTCGCGGAAAGCTTCGGCCGCGTCCATGAACTCAAAGCTGTGCATCAGCAAATGGCCTTTCAGAAAAGCTTGCTGCGCAGCATCGGTGCCCGCAACCTCAAAAGTTACGGTGCCGAGTGTATAGTTGGTTTTGGTTGGTTGTTTGCAGGAGAGCACCGTGGCGCAAAGAAACAACGCAGAGAGGATGAGCGTTTTCATGGTGTTCGATTTTAAGCATAGAAAGGTACTTCTTTTTAGGCCGATGATCAACGAAATCCGTCCCGTTTCATTCCGCAAGTTTCGGGTTGAGCCGGTCCGGTCCATCCCCGATCTTTACTAAAAAAAATATGGAGGATATTGTCGCTATGCCTTGGGAATCGATCTATACTGAACTCAACGAAAAAGGGTATGCCCTGCTGCCGCGGGTGCTATCGGCCGACGAGTGCCGGCACCTTTCGGGATTGTATGCCGACCCGGATCTTTACCGGAACACGATCAACATGCAGCGTTATCGCTTTGGCAAAGGGGAATACAAGTATTTCAATTATCCCTTGCCACCAACCATCCAAGTCCTGCGGGAAATGCTGTATGCGCCGTTGGCCAAGCTGGCCAATGCGTGGATGCAGAAGTTGGGGATGGACATTACTTACCCTGGCGATCATAAAGCGCTGGTCGCGCATTGCCACGATCATGCTCAACCCAGGCCAACGCCGTTGATCCTGCGGTATGAAGCGGGGGGATTCAATACGCTTCACCAGGACCTTTATGGCGCGGTGTATTTTCCTTTTCAGGTGGTGTTTGTGTTAAGTCAGGCGGGGAAGGATCATGAGGGTGGGGAGTTTGTGCTGACGGAGCAGGTGCCTCGCGCGCAGTCGAAGGCGGAGGTGTTGCAGCCTAATCAGGGGGATGCGCTCATTTTTACTACCAACTTCCGGCCGGTGAAAGGTTCGCGGGGGTATTACCGGGCTACGATGAAGCACGGGGTTAGTGAAGTTAAATCAGGGGTGCGGTATTCGTTGGGGATCATTTTTCATGATGCGGCTTGAGGTGAGGAAATCATTTTGAACCGCAAAGACGCAAAGGGCGCAAAGAAAATGCAGAGAGTACTTGCATTTTCTTTGCGCCCTTTGCGTCTTTGCGGTGAAAATTATTTCTTCGAAGGGATCGCTAAGTTATCCGCCACTAACATCACGAAATCTTTTCCTTTCAAAAATCCTTTTCCCCACTCGGCGTCATACTTATCGGTGATGCCAAGACTTGCCAGGTCTTCTTTTTTCTTTCCTTTCTTCAACGCCGCGGCTACCTGGTCGCGAATGTCCGCCAACCGGTCGCGAAACACTTTCACATCGGCTTTTGTGCTCAGCTCGCCGTGCCCGGGAATCACTTTGGCATGGTCGTCCATCAAGGCGAGGACTTTATCCAGGGTTGATATCATACCGTTCACGGAACCTCCGCTGGAGACGTCGATAAACGGATAGCCATAGGTGACAAACATATCGCCCATGTGATACACATCCGCTTTCTTGAAATGAACGATCACGTCACCGTCGGTGTGGCCGGGGTCGAAGTGGATCAGTTCGATGTCTTCGTCGTTGATGTGCAGGTTCAGCTTGTCGGCAAAGGTGATGTCGGGCAAGGCGTCTTTTCCGCGCGGCGGCACTTTTTCGTTCATGCGATTCACGGTTTCCTTGGTCATGCGCTCGCGCACCTGGTCCTGGGCCAGGATGGTGATGCCCATCTTTTTAAAATTGTCGTTGCCACCCGTGTGGTCGCCGTGCACGTGGGTGTTGATGAGGAACTTTATCTCGCCCGGGCTGAGGGTTTTGATGGCGCCGTTGATCTTATTCGAGAGGGGCGCAAACTGGTCGTCGATCATCAGCGTGCCGTCGTTTCCGATGAGCACCCCGATGTTGCCACCGGAACCCTTTAACATATACAGGTTGTTGCTCACCAGCACGGGACGAATCCTCACCGTATCGTAATTGGGTTGTTGGGCCAGGATGGCAGCCGTGGTGGCCATGACAAAAAAGAGCGTCAGTAAAATTCTTTTCATGATTGTGGGATTTTTCTAAAAATAAGGAAAAGCCCAAAAAATACGCTACCCCTCATCACAAATGAAGTCAGCAAGAAACAGGTTGAGTAATCCCCCCGACGGTGGCAATTTTGAGTCAACAAAAAATGATAGTTTTATGCTGTTGACGACGAACGAAAACCATATCAATTACCAGCGTATCGAGGAAGCCATTCTTTACCTGGAAAAAAATTTCCAACGCCAACCCGAACTGGACGAGGTGGCCGAAAAAGTTCATCTTTCACCCTTTCATTTTCAGCGCATCTTCACGGAATGGGCGGGCATCAGCCCCAAGCGGTTCCTGCAATTCCTGACGGTCGATTTTCTGAAAGAGAAACTGGAACAATCGCGCAACCTGGTAGAAGCCGCCGAATCGGCCGGACTCTCCAGCCAGTCGCGGGTGTATGATCTGTTCACGACGCTGGAGGGTGTGACGCCCCAGGAGTACAAACTGCACGGCTCCGGACTGCGAATTCATTATGGCATCCATGAAACGCCGTTCGGCACTTGCTTGCTTGCCGTAACCGACCGCGGCATCTGCTGGCTATCGTTCCTGGCCACAGACGAGGATCCCAAAGGGCACATCGAGGCCATGAAAGAACATTGGCACAATTCGATCTTCCACCAGGATCAGGCGCTCACCGCATCTTTCGCAGAAAGGATCTTTCATCCGGGTGCGACCCCCGAGACGGGCCGGCTCCACGTGTTTGTGAAGGGCACAAACTTCCAACTCAAGGTGTGGGAAGCGCTGTTAAAGATCCCCATGGGCAATGTGACCACCTACCAGGGCATTGCCGCCAACATCCAAAATCCGAATGCTTTGCAGGCCGTGGGGTCGGCGGTGGGTGCCAACCACATTGCCTATCTCATCCCATGCCATCGCGTGATCCGCAAAGACGGCATCCTGGGTGAGTACCGCTGGAGCCCGGCCCGGAAGAAGAGCATCATCGGCTGGGAAATGGCCAAAACGGAAACGAAATGAGCCCCGTTAGCCGCTCCCGCGATCAACAAAAACGTTGACACCGGCGATGTAGGAGGCTAGGACCTTGACAAAGAACAAGATATAATTTTTTGTCTTCCACGTTTTTTGCGATACTTTACCGTTACATTTTGGAGCTGCTCTATGCTGCCAAGGTCCTAACTTTCGAAAGCTGTGAAAATGTTATTTGGTTATATCAAAAGACGCCTGGGAGTCTTCCTGCTGTTTATGCTGCCCGCCTTTACGGTAAGGGCGCAGGATTCATTGATAACCGTCCTCGAGGCCGAGATGGCCCGGAGTTTTACCGAACTAAAAAAAGCAACCGTCCCGGCCTACTACATCGACTATCGCGTCGACGATTTGGCGAACCTTCACCTGAATACTTCCTTTGGCAGTCTCGTGCGCGCAGGCAGCGACAAAAGCCGTGTGCTGGTGTCGCGCGTGAAAGTGGGCAGTTATGAATTTGATAATACCCATCCACAGGGACCCGACGACTTCGAACTGCACGAAGGATCGGACCCCACGGAACTCCCCTACGAAAACGAAAAGATGGCGCTTCGCATGGGCATCTGGGTGACCACGCAAAACGAATACAAACAAGCCCTGCGCGGATTCAAAGCCGCCCGCCAGGCGCGCGAGCGGACCACCACGCCGGTCACCGCCACACCCACCAACGATTTCTCGAAAGAGACCCCGACCCGCTATTATGAACCACCCCAGGCCGACCTGATCACCACTTTTGACAACGGTACCTGGAAAGAAAAACTCAAAAAATATTCCGCCCTCTTTCTGAAAAACGGCGACCTCGTCGAAGGGGATGTGTCGCTCCAATTTTCCCAGGAACGAAAATATTTCATCACCACCGAACAAACCCAGGTCGTTCAAAACAACACCTCGGCCTACATCCACGTGAACGGCAGCATCCGCGCCAGCGACGGCGATGTGATCCCGCTCCACCTCTCCTACTATGCCGTGACACCGGACGGATTTCCCGCCGATGAAAAAATCATGGGCGACATCGAAAAGATGATCGCCTCCCTGGAGAAGTTAAAAACCGCTCCACTCGCAGAACCCTATAGCGGGCCGGCCATTTTGCTGGCACCCGCCGCCGGTGTTTTCTTCCACGAAATTTTTGGTCACCGTGTGGAAGGCCATCGCATGAAAAAAGAATACGACGGCCACACCTTCAAAGCCAAGATCGGCGAATATGTGTTGCCCAAAACCCTGCAAGTATATTTTGATCCCACGCTGACAGCAATCGATGGCAAACCGATCAACGGTGGTTATAAATATGACGACGAAGGCATCAAAGGCGAACGTGTGACGGTGGTGGACAAGGGCATGCTGAAAACCTTCCTCATGTCGCGCACACCGCTGGAAAATCTTGCGCGCTCCAATGGCCACGGCCGGGCGTCTATCGGCATGGAGCCTGTTTCGCGACAATCTAATCTGATCGTGGAAACGTCGAAGGGCGTGTCCATGGAGGACCTGCGAAAAATGTTGTTGAAGGAATGCAAGCGCCAGGGCAAACCCTATGGTTATTTGTTCCGTGATGTCGTCGGTGGATTTACGGTGACCGATCGTTACAATCCAAATGCCTTCAATATTTTTCCCACGATGGTTTACCGCATTTATGTGGATGGCCGCGCCGATGAGCTGGTGCGCGGTGTAGATCTGATCGGCACGCCGCTGGCGATGTTTGCCGAAATACAAGCCACGGGCAACGACCGCGATACGTTTATCGGTTTTTGCGGCGCCGAGTCGGGTTATGTACCGGTGAGCGCCGCCTCGCCGTCTTTGTTCGTACGAAGAATCGAAACACAAAAGAAACCCCGTCAACACCAGGAGGCCACCCTGTTGAGCCGCCCGGGATCACAACCTCAACCATAAGGCTATGCGCATACTCCGTGTTATACGATCCGTTGTTCTTTTTGCCGGATGGATTGTCGTCGCTCAACCGCTGTGTGCGCAAGAACGAGAGTCCGTGATCCTGAAGGCCATGAAGGACGAAATGAAGCGAACGATGACCGACGCCAAGTATGAAGGCCACGACAAACCGTTCTACATCAGCTATGGCATCAACGACCGTCACGTGTTCACGGCCCACGCCACGTTGGGCGCCCTGATCCGGTCCGACGCCTTTCAAACCCGGAACAAATCTGTGCGGCTCCTGGTTGGCAACTATACTTTCAACGACGAAAGCCTCGACAACAACCTGACCAGCCCACCCAACGCCAACGATCTGTCTGTTCCGCTGGACGACGACTATTACGGCATACGACGCGCACTATGGGCTTCCACCGACGTGGTCTATAAAGGGGCTGCACAGAAATACAAAAAACATCAGCTCACCCTGAAGGAAGAAAATAAAAAATTGGAAGACCTTCCCCACCGCGAGTTTGCTTCCGTGCCCGTGGTGACAAAAATCAATTTTGCCAGACCCATCAACCTGGACCAGGAACGCTGGAACAATTATGTAAAAGAACTGTCCGCCGTCTTCAAATCGTATCCCGACATTGAAGGCTCGGCCGCAGCGCTTACCATTACCTATGGCGACGAATATTTTGTAAACAGCGAAGGCACCACCATTGTAAAACCCTTCACCACGGTCTACCTGCAGTGCGGCGCCTTTATGGAAACCGAAAAAGGCGAGCCCTTCTTCGACAACCTGGTTCGTTATGCCCGCACGCCGGAAGAACTTCCCAGCCTGGCGGACATGAAAGCCGAAGTGGAAAAGATGGCCCGCAAGCTCACCACCGCCAAGAACAACGTTGCTTTGGAGGAAGAGTATAACGGCCCCGTGCTGTTCCTGGGACCCGCCGTTGCCGAAGTTTTCTCCAACGCCTTCTTCTCTTATCGCGACAACCTCGTCGCCTCCAACACGCTCTCCAGCACGATGGACCGCAGCGAAGGCAGCAGCGGCATGGACGCTAAAATTGGAAAGCTCTTCATCGACAATACCCTCACCGTCACCGCCCGCACATCGCTTCAAAAATTCAACAACATTTCACTCCTCGGCAGCTATGACATCGACGACGAAGGCGTGGTGCCTCAAGAAAATCTCGTGCTGGTCGAAAAAGGCATTCTAAAAAATCAACTGAACGATCGCTCCCTTACCAAGACAGGCCAGGTCGCCAACGGGCATGCTAGTGGTCCCGGCGTCCTTGAAATTTCTACCAGCAACGGCCAAACAACGCAAGCCTTAAAGCAAGCCCTCATTGACGCTGCCAAGAAAGACGGTCTCGAATTCGCTATCATCGCCCGCAAAATGTCCTCCGGTGGCGACGGGGTTCCTGAGATTTATAAAGTGAATCTTGAAACAGGGAAAGAGGAATTACTTCGTTCGGCCAGGCTGGGTTCGGGTGGCCTGAAAAATTTAAAGCGCGTGCCTGCAGTGGGCAGAGAAAAACAAGTCGTCAATCTTCCTACCTCAGGGGGCAATCTCGTATCGTTCATCGTCCCCGATGCACTGTTGTTGGATAATATGGATGCGGCGCCGTTGAGGATTCCTTATCAGGAGGAGAATAAGATTTATATTTCTAGTCCGTTGAAAAATTAGGAGTCAGGAGCCAGAATCCAGGAGCCAGGAGCCAGAATTCAGAGGCTGCGAGTCAAAAACCAGAGCTCCAGGAGCCAGAAATTCAGGGGCCAGGAGTTGGTAGTCAGTGGTCGGCATTCAGGAGGGTTGAGAATTTTACCCGCAATAAAAATATCATGAAAGCATTTATTGTTGATCGCTACGGTAAGAAAGAAAAACTACGCTTTACCGAAATAGCTGAACCGGTTGTAAGGGAAAATGATGTGCTCGTTCGGATTCACGCTGCGGGCGTGAATGTTCTGGATTCCAAAATCAGGGCCGGAGAGTTTAAGTTAATTCTGCCTTACAAACCGCCATTTACTTTGGGTCATGATGTCGCGGGAGTTGTAACAAAAGCAGGTTCAGGCGTTCGTAAATTCAAAGTTGGCGATGAGGTTTATGCTAGACCGAAAGACCACAGGATTGGTGCTTTCGCGGAATTCATTTCTATAGATGAAAATGATGTTGCCCTTAAGCCTAAAAACCTTTCTATGGAGGAAGCCGCTTCTATACCCTTGGTGGGTTTGACAGCCTGGCAGGTGCTTGTTGAAAAAGCGCATCTGAAAAAAGGGCAGAAAGTTTTCATTCAAGCAGGTTCGGGTGGTGTCGGCGTATTTGCAATTCAATTGGCGAAACATTTGGGTGCTTCTGTGGCTACAACAACCAGCGCCGCAAATATTGATTTGGTGAAAAGCTTGGGCGCCGATATTATAGTTGATTACAAAAAAGAGGATTTCGAAGCCGTGTTAAAAGATTACGATGTGGTACTGAATAGTCAAGACACAAAGACGCTCGAGAAATCACTGAAAGTATTAAAGCCCGGTGGAAAAATTATTTCAATCTCAGGTCCGCCCGACCCGGATTTTGGAAAAGAAATTAATGCGAATTGTTTTTTGAAAATAGTGTTTTATTTTTTGAGTGCTGGAATTATAAAAAAAGCAAAACGTCTTGACGCAAACTTTTCTTTTCTCCTCATGATCGCACAAGGCGAACAATTGAGTCAAATCACAAAACTTATTGAGTCAGGTGTCATAAAACCTGTTGTAGACAAAGTGTTCCCCTTTGAACAAACGAACGATGCTATGGCTTATATTGAAACGGGTCGTGCCAAAGGTAAAGTTGTTGTTAAGATCAACTAAGCCCTCGAAAAATTCCCCAACCTTCATTCTACCGAACACCACTCCTAGCCGTCGCCCTTGTTGGTGTTCTTCACCAACAAGTTCTTTGACCCGACACTCAAACAAGACCAGTACTCCAATGCGCTTCAAGCCCACCCCTCCGGATTCTGGCTCCTGAAAAAAGACTACGTCGCCCAAGCCTTCCCCACCTCCGCCAGCGGCACACATCCATGATACGGCCCCGGAACCTGCTTGTATTGCAACACTTCAGTAGCTCCAGGTTGGCTCGTAAAAAATCCCAATAACGTCAGCTCCTTCACTTTCAGCACGAAAGGTTTGTCTCCGTCCTTTCCAGCATTCCACCAACCTGTGGGACCTCCCTTGCCGGCGGCGGCCAGGGCTTCGTCGTGATGCTTCTTGAAATGGGCTACACGTTGTTCAGGCTTCAAGTCCATGAAGCCGTCCCCTAAAGTTTTTTTCGCATCGTCTTCAAAAGCGTTGAGGCCTTCAATGAATTTATCTTGCGCTTCCTTGCCGTAGACTTCCTTTAACATGCTGTCGATAAATCCGGGCACGCCTGCATCTTTGGCGCCGGGTGTGGTTGTTTTGGGAAGAATGATCTCGGAAAGCTCGGCGATGGTTTGGGCCTGTGGTTCGGTGAAAAATACGGGTTTGAATGAAAGCTCCGGCGAGGCTTTGCAGCCGTTGAGCACGCCCATCATGGCAGGTGCGGATATGGCATAGCCCAAGGCAAGGGCGGTGCGTTGAATAGCTTCTCTTCTGTTCATTGTAAGATGATTCAATTGTTACAGATTTCCTTTTTTCAATTCGTTGACAGCGTACTCGGCGGCGCGGGCGGTCAGTGCCATGTAGGTTAACGACGGGTTTTGACAGGCCGATGAGGTCATGGCTGCTCCGTCGGTAACAAATACATTGGGGGCTTCATGTACGGCGTTCCACTTGTTCAACACGGAGGTCTTAGGGTCTTTACCCATGCGGGCGGTGCCCATTTCGTGGATGCCGAGGCCGATGTTGTCGGGGTTGTCATAGGTGGCCACGTTTTTGAAGCCGGCGGCTTCCAGCATTTCGGCGGCGGCTTCCTTCATGTCTTTGCGCATAGCCTTTTCGTTGGGTCCCCATTCGGCGTCGAAGCTCAAGGTGGGCAGGCCATAGATGTCGGTTTTCTCTTTGTTCAGGGTCACGTGGTTGCTGTGGCTGGGGAGACACTCGCCAAAGCCGGTGATGCCGATGCTCCATCCGCCGGGTTCCATCAGCGAATTTTTCAAATCCTCTCCAAACGACATCTCCCTCACACCGCGCTGCCACTCGGTGCGGCTGGCGGCGCCTTGATAGCCGAAGCCACGGAGATAGTCCGTACGCTTGTCGTCGCCCACGTTGCGGAAGCGGGGGATATAGATGCCGTTGGGGCGGCGGCCGCTGTAGTACTTGTCTTCATAGCCATCCACGAGTGCTGTTGCTCCTGCGCGATATTGGTGATCCATGATGTTGTGGCCCAACTCGCCGCTGCCATTACCCAGTCCATTGGGGAAACGATTGGAGGTGGAGTTCATCAAAATAAATGTGCTGCCCAGGGTGGAGGCATTCAGGAAAATAATTTTTGCGAAATAGTCCACCTCTTGTTTGGTCTCTGCATCCAGCACTTTCACGCCGATGGCCTTGCCTTTCTTTTCGTCATAAATAATAGAATGAACGATGGCGTTGGGCTTCAGCGTCATGTTGCCGGTTTTGGCAGCTGCGGGCAAGGTAGAAGCATTGCTGCTGAAATAGGCTCCATAAGGGCAACCCCTGTCGCACATGTTCCGCGACTGACATACGCCGCGACTAGGATCGTGCGGCAACGGCGCCGTGAGATGCGCTACGCGGCCGATGGTGATTTTGCGGCCGCCAAATTTTTCAGCCACTTTATCGCGAAACGTTTCTTCCACGCAATTCAACTCCATGGGAGGCAGGAATTTTCCATCGGGTAAATGCGGTATGCCTTCTGCGCGACCGCTCACGCCGATAAAGGTTTCTACATAATCATACCACGGCGACAGGTCGGCATAGCGAATGGGCCAGTCCACGCCCACGCCGTCCTTGGCATTGGCGGTAAAATCCAGGTCCGACAAGCGATAGGTTTGCTTGCCCCACATGAGGGAACGGCCGCCCGTGTGATAGCCGCGGATCCAGTCGAAGGGTTTTACCTCTGTATAGGGATTTTCCGTGTCTTTCACCCACCAGTGCTTGTTGGCCTGGCTCACCCAGTTGGTGCGCGATTGTACGGGATAAAATTTCAGTTCTTCTTCCGTCAATTTGTTGCCGTGGGGGAGCTGCCACGGGTCTTTGGTCATGGTGGGATAGTCCACAACGTGTTTCACGTCGCGGCCGCGTTCCAGCACGAGGGTTTTTAGTCCTTTTTGGGTAAGCTCCTTGGCGGCCCATCCACCGCTGATGCCGGTGCCCACGACGATGGCATCGTAGGTTTGTTGTTTTTGTGCGTCGATATTGAGGTTCATGCCTTCCGGGTAAATTTCGGGTGTTTAACTTAGCCAGGGCCGGGTCCATTTCCAAGGGAGAACCGTTTTTTCTTGTCATTTCAATCGATACAAGCGGCATTTCCACCGGCGAAAAAATCAGGTGTAACGGGGGATAACCCGGCAGCGGACAAAACGCGTTCTTAGATAAACCAACCCCTTTACACTATGCTGCGCAATTACTGGCTGATCACCCTCCGGAATTTCCAACGGCAAAAAATGTTTGCCCTCCTCAACATGTCAGGCCTTGCCTTGGGATTGGCCAGCGCCATTCTCATTTTTCTCTATGTGAGCGACGAACTTCAGTACGACACGATGCATCCTTATTTCCACAATACGTATCGCATCGGCTGCCGCTTCGCCAACCGCGAAGGCCAGGTGTTCGACAACACCACCTCGCCCGGGTTTTGGCTGAAGCAGCTCAAAGAAACGCGCAGCGAGGTGGTCAGCGGCACGCGCGTCGACTACATCGGCTATCCGACATCGCTCCATCACAAAGCCAAAGACAAGATCATCCTCACCGAAGAAATCAAATGGGCAGAACCCCATTTCGACGAGATCCTCGATTTCAAACTCGTGCAGGGCAACCAGGAGAAGATGTTCGACGATCACAACACGATGGTGTTGAGCGAAACGGGTGCCCGACGCCTGTTCGGCGACCAGGATCCTATCGGGGAAACGATCACGTTAAAACACAACTTCGCCACGCAAGGACGCGAGATCGACGTGATGGTTACCGGGGTGTTCAAAGACTATCCGGCCAATTCGCATTTCAAACCCAAGTACCTCATCAACGTCAACGCCTTCCGCACCATCATGGGCGACAACTTCAACAACTACATGGAGGGCCTGCGCTTCCGCGACAACATCGAGTTCTTCGAAAACTACCTGGTGGTGAAGCCCGGCACCGACATGAAACCCATCGAAGCCGAACTGCAACGCATGTCGGACCAACTTACCCAGGCCGACTCAAACTTCGTGGCCAACGGTTTTAAACTGACGCCCTTCATCGTGAAAATGGAAGACATGCATTTTGATGAAAAAGTCCTGTGGGAAGAAGACAACACGCAGGGCAACAGAACCTACCTGGCCATTTTCAGCGCCGTGGCGCTATCAATACTGCTCATCGCCTGCATCAATTACATGAACCTGGCCACAGCCCGGTCGACACGGCGGGCTAAGGAAGTGGGTCTGCGCAAATCGCTGGGCAGCAAACGCGGCGAGATCGCCAAGCAATTCTTTTTCGAGTCTACGTTAATGACCTTTGCTGCGCTGGTATTGGCGATGTTGTTAGTGGTTGCTTTTTTGGTGCCGTTCAACCAACTGGCACATAAAACATTTACGGTGGCGTCGCTGCTCAATCCCTACATGATCGCCATCGTTTTGTTGATTGTTCTGTCTATGGCTTTTATTTCCGGCAGCTACCCCGCGATCTATCTCTCGGGCTTCCGGCCTTCCGAAGTGCTGAAGGGGCAAGTGATGAAGGGACGTGGCGCCGAGTTGTTTCGCAAAAGCCTTGTCACCATTCAGTACGCCGTGGCGCTGGTGCTGATCATCTCCACGTTTACGATCATTCGCCAGATGAGTTACATGCAAAACACAAAACTGAATGAGCAGGGCAGTCAACTGCTTTCCATTCGTTATGGTGGCAACGCGCCCCAGGATAAATTTCTCGCCTTCAAACAAGCTGTCCTGCAAGACAAAGACATCGAGCACGTGACCATGGCCAACCACCTGCCGCGCCTCAACTACTTTGGCTTCATCGGCGCCACCGTGCGGTTTCCCGGATTGCACGAAGAAGAAATGCAGTGGAACCAATTGAATGTGGATTTCGATTTTCCCAAAACTTACGACCTCGAGTTCATTGCCGGCCGCGACTTCGACGCCGCCAATATCAACGACTCATCCGCGATGATCCTGAACGAAGCGGCAGTGAAAGCTTTGAATCAACCGATCGAAAAGGTGATGGGCTCGTCGGTCACCCTCAGGAGCAACCGTGGCGACGGCAGCACAACTTCTTTCCGGGTGATCGGCATCGTGAAAGATTTCCCCTTCCGCTCCATGCACCAGGCCATCGAGCCGCTCATGCTCAACCCGCACGTCCACTTCATCGATCGCATCGCCTATATCAAACTGCCGCCGGGAAAATTCCAGGAGAAGATCGCCTCCATCGAAAAGAAATGGAAAGAGATCATGCCCGGCGTGGGTTTCGACTACTGGTTTGTGAGCGACGAATTCAACCGGATGTACCTGGAAGAAGGGCGTGTGTCGTCGTTGTCAAAAAGTTTTGCCGTACTGGCCATCCTCATCACCGTGCTGGGCGTCTTTGGGCTTGCCTCCTACACGGCGGAACAAAAGACCAAAGAAGTGTGCATTCGGAAAGTGCTGGGGGCCGTAGTGAAGCAAGTGGTGGGCATGTTCCTGTGGGTGTTTATCAAGATCTTTCTAGTATCGGCCGTTATTGCTGTGCCGGCTGCGTATTTCATTGCGCGGTATTGGTTGGAGGGATTTATGTACCGTTCGGCGATCAGTCCGCTGATCTTCGGGGTGAGCCTGTTGGGGCTTTTGCTGGTCACGCTGATCACCATCAGTTACGAAACCTGGAAGGCGGCGCGGACCAATCCGGTGAACGCGTTGCGCGCCGAATAAAGCCCATCCGAAGTCAAAAAAGTCATGTCAGGATCGCTATGCAAACGCTTGAGTCGTGTTCACGACCAGGAGATACTTTCCCCGGGTTGATGCTTTCCCGTTTTTTAGTAGGTTTGTAGAGCAAGGTTGATCGTTCCCCACAAGCCGGCGCTCAACCCAAACCGAATCGCGCCCACGCATGAAAGCACTCAGTACGCTCCTCTTATTGATCCTGGCCGCTGCCGCCTATGGACAGGCCACCGACACCGTCAAACAAAAAACCGTTGTCAGGGTCGACACGGTGACCCGGATCATCTACATGGCCGCCGACACCCCCGCTGAATTTCCCGGCGGCCCCAGCGCCATGACCAAATTCTTCCGTAAAAATTTTAAATGGAAACAACCCCACAACATCGTCGTGGGCAAAGTCTTCGTAGAGTTCTGGGTGGATACCAATGGAAAAATAGTGGACGAGCATATTGAACGAGGCTTGTGCCCGTCGTGTGACAAGGAAGCCCTGCGCCTGGTGAAGATCATGCCCGATTGGAAGCCGGCCACACATTTGGGCAAGCCTGTCAAGGCAAGGCAATTGGTTCCTGTTCCATTTACGCTTTAACCGGCTACCTCCAAGACCATCCACGCTTGCGCTACTCGCTTCGCAGGATTTTTACCGGGTTGCTGCGGGCCGCTGAAATGGATTGGTATCCCACGGTGATCAGCGCTATAAAAGTAATGAACACCACGGCGATCAGGTAAGGCATCACTCCAATGTCGATGCGGTAAGCAAACTCATTTAGCCACCGGTTAAAAAAGTAGTATGCCAGCGGGCTTGCCACAACGAATGATATCAGGATAAGCACGAGGAATTCTTTGTACAACAAAGCCACGAGCCCCATCTCAGAAGCCCCCAACACTTTGCGCACACCGATCTCTTTCAGCCGGCGCTCGGCGCTAAAGCTGGCCAATGCGAACAAACCCAGGGAAGCCACAAAAATGGCGAGGCCACAAAAATATTTGAACACCAGCGCAAGGTTCTCTTCCGCTACATAGGTTTTGGCCAGCCCTTCGTCGAGGAAATAAAAAGAAAAAGGCTTTTCGGTTTCGATCTCACCCCAGGCCTTCTCCACGGCGGCCAAGGTACGGTGATAGTCACCCGGTTTTATTTTCACGGCCACGTTGCCCTGCACGGGTGAAAAATTCATGACCAACGGCCCCACCTTGTTGCGCAGGGGATCGAAATTAAAATCCTTCACCACACCGATCACTACACTATTCGGATTTCCCCCAACACCAAATGACATCTTCCGGCCGATAGGATCGGCCCAATTCAGTGCCTTGGCCGCCGATTCGTTGATGACAAAAGCCTGCGTGCTGTCTGTGTTGTGATCAAGATCAAAAAATCTTCCGTTCAACATCTCAATATCGAACGTCTCCAGAAAATCGTATCCCACCGTCATCGTCGGCAGCATTTGTTCTTCTTCTTTGCCTTCTACAAACAGGGGCAGATAGGGCAACGTTTCCTGTCCCAGGTTATGTGAGACGTGTGTCACGGCGGCAATCGCTTCCTGCTGTTTGAGCCTATTTTTGAAGGTGGCAAAGTCGCGCGCCAACGCCTGGCTGCTGGTCGGGATCATCATGATCTGGTCCTTGTCAAAACCAAGATCTTTGCTGCGCATGAAGTCCAGCTGATTGGAGATCACCAGCGTTCCAATCAGCAGAATGAGCGACACGGTGAACTGACCGATCACCAACACTTTTCGCAGGCTAATCTTCTGATGCCCCGCCTTATGCAGGCCCTTTAAAACTTTTACCGGTTGAAAGGCCGCCATAACCACTGCCGGATACAGACCCGCCAGCAATCCCGTGAACAAAATGATGGCGAGGATCACCAGGAGGTTGAACGGTCTGATCATTTCCATCGCATCCAGCTGCACATTGGCCAGCGCATTAAAAACGGGCATTGACAAGCGCACCAACACCAGCGACACCACGCCGGCCATTAACGCGATGAGCACCGACTCGCCCAAAAATTGGAAGATCAGGCTCTGTTTCTCCGCCCCCATCACTTTGCGCATGCCCACCTCTTTACCCCGGTTAGAGAAACGCGCAATGGACAGGTTCATAAAATTGATACAGGCAATCAGCAACACCAGCACGGCGATGGACCCGAGGGTGTAGACGTATTGAATATTACCACTCACCGACATTTCCCCGCCTGTGAAGTCAGAGTACAAATGAATGTCCTTAATGCTTTGGAGGGTGAGCCGGGCATTGTTGTCCGTATAGCGCGGGGGATAATACTTTTTTACAAAGGCAGGAAGTTTTGATTCCAATGCCGCCGGCGAGCTGCCCGGCTGAAGCACGACATAGCAATAATACCATAAGCCCACATAGGCGTGATCTACCCGGAAACCAATGAACTGGTTGAGATAAGGTTTGGCGTTGGCCAGGAAATCAAAATCTAGGTGTGTTTTTCCTTTGATCGGCTTTAGCACGCCGGTCACTTTCAAAGCAACAGTATCTTGTAGCTGCAACAACTTGCCCATGGGATTGGTGTCGCCAAAATATTTTTTTGCCATGGCCTCCGTCAGCACCACCGAATTGGTGTTCTCGAATGCCTTGGCGGCATTGCCATATTGAAATTCAAAATCAAATACTGTGAAGAAGCTGGAGTCCACCAGGTAGAATTTCGTTTCCTCAATCTCGGCATCGCCATAGCGAACTTTGGGTAGGGCGTTGCTGAGGAAGAACATGCGGTACATCGTTGTAGCATTCACTGCTTCCGGATAATCCTGCACCATGTCGAACACGGCCGGGTAGTGCGCTGATGGGTACACGTTGGAGGCGCCGTTCACGTCCACGTGCGTATTGATGCGGTAGATATTGTCGGCGTTGTCATACATCGTATCAAACCCGGTCTCGTGGTGGATGTATAGCGCGATCAGGATAAAGCACGCCAACCCGATGGCTAAACCCGAAATGTTGATGAGGGTGTAGACCTTGTTTTTTACGAGGTTGCGAAAGCCGATCTTGATATAGTTACGGAACATAGCAGTTGGTTTTGGTCGGTTATTCAGTGAAGTAAAATGCTACGGAAGATAATGATTTGAAACGTGTTTTTATGAGAAAGGTATAAAACCGGGGTGGCCAAAAATGCCACACAGCGCTCCTACCCCGTCGCGGGTGAGATATTTTTTCGCAGCCTCCACATTGTTTCCTACCTTACCATCCCAATTCATCGCTCATGGCCTCGAACGAAATCCTCACCCTCATCCAGCGCATAAAATCCATCGCCGACGTCGGCCTGCTCTACTCCAAAGACGACTACGACCGCGAGCGTTACCACGAACTGCAGGACATCACCCAAACCTTTCACCACCTTCTCTCGGGCGCAGACCTGGAAACCCTCAAACAGTTCTACACCCCCGCCAAAGACTATCCCACCGCCAAAGTCGATATCCGCGGACTGCTGCTTTCGCCCGATGGCAAAGTGCTGCTCGTAAAAGAAAGCGCCGATCAAAAATGGTCGCTCCCCGGCGGCTGGGCCGACATCGGTTATAGCCCATCGGAGGTGATCGTAAAAGAATTCAAAGAAGAGACCGGCCTCGATGTGGCAGCCGAAAAACTGTTGGCCGTGTTCGATAAAAAAATGCATCCCCACCCCTCGCAGCCGTTCTATGTCTACAAGATCGCGTTCCTCTGCCGCGCGCTGTCAACGGAGTTGAAGAAAGGATTTGACGTGCTCGATGTACAATACTTCGACATCAATAAACTGCCCGAACTTTCGGGCGACCGGATTCTGCCTTCGCAGATCGCCATCCTCTATAAAAAAGCCGTGACCTTGAACAGCTTCCCATATTTCGACTAGGTTTTACTATGAAAGAACTTTTTTTATTTAGCGGCCTGGGTGCCGACAAGCGAGTTTACGAATACCTGGATCTGAGCGCTTATAAAGTTAACCATGTGGATTGGATCGATCCCTTACCAAACGAATCCATCGAACAATATGCCGGGCGGCTTTCGGGGAAGATTGGAAAAAATAATCCCATTCTCATGGGGGTGTCGTTTGGTGGCATGGTCGCCATCGAGATTGCCAAGCACATTCCCGTTGAAAAGATCATTCTCATTTCCTCCGCAAAATCGCGGGAGGATATTCCAGCGCCGCGGTTCGATTTCATGCGCAAATTGCAGCTGCACCGTTTCATTCCCACGCGCCTTGTAAAAAATCCAAACCGCATCGTATTCTGGTTCTTTGGGGTTGAAAAGCAATGGGAAAAAGATCTGCTCCGTGCCATTATGCGCGACACGAACATTGCCTTTTTCCGGTGGGCGATCGACCGGATCGTGAACTGGCCAAACGAAACGGTGCTGGACAACGCGATCCATATTCACGGCACGAAAGACAGATTGATCCCATTCACCACGGCGGATTATAAGATTGAGGGTGGCGGACACTTGATGATCATTAACCGTGCACAGGAAATTGATGAAATCATTAAAACCTGCTGCTAGGTTTGCAAGGCAGCTGCTCTTGACAGGCATAAACCGTATTTCAACGGGCGCCCAAACGAAATTTTATAGGCAGTACAAATCTGGACCGAACCGGTTTCCCTGATTGAACGCCCGGTACCCAGGGCGGAGAGATTTTCATCACTCGAACGGCTTCTGCATCCAGGGAAGGATGCACGGATTTGATGACGGTTACAGAATCCTTTTCGATCGTGCCATCGGCATTAATGATAAAGGAAACGAATACATCACCCTCCTTACCAGCTCGTCGGGCATCGGACGGATAATGTAAATTTCTCCCGACAAACGTGCCCATGGCCTGAAGCCCGCCTTTGAATGAAGCCGGCATTTCATCGACATTCTTGGCGAGAAATGGAAGATTGGGATATTCCTTCAGCGTGGCATATGGCGAGACATCCCAGGTACCCCAGGTTTTCATTCTCGTCAATTCTTGGTAAATAAGCATTTGAGGGCCGTCCATCCGTCGCCCTCGCTTGTCTTCTGCATACATTTTTCCAGAAGTAAATTTTCCATTCCTAAAGGTTTCCGTGCAGTATAGAGTCGTGTCGCCATGGGCCGTGTCGATCAATTGATAGGTCCACACACCGCTACGGCGCCCGTCTTCTAAAACGCCGCTAATCGCGAGCATCGTTTTAGAGTCCACATCATAGGCCGTCTTCCATTCACCATTCCCATCAATAACTTTGGGAGCGCCATTCTCATCGTAGTAGTCTTTAACCGTCACCAATATGTCGTTGAACTCCAATCTTTCCCTGACCCTTCCCGACTCATAATATTTTGTCCAAATTCCTTTTCGCAAATTATTTTGGTAGACGCCTTTGGTCTCCAACTGGCCGCTCGGATAATAAAAATAGAACGTATCCTGTTTTACGCTCGCTTTAAAATTACCCCGCATCAAACGCTTACCGTTTTTATAGAATTCGGCCACCTCGCCATAATATTGATAGCGCAATGTGTCGACAATTCCCACCCGGTAGTAAACGCCCCGTTCCTTCGACGTAAGCGCCCAGGCGCTGTCGTAAAACGTGACCGCTCTCTTTTGAGAATGGACTTGATAGGAAATGCTTGTCAGAAAAAGAAAAAGAAACAAATACTTTGTTGGCTTCACAGACCGGCCACAAAATCTCATGGGCAACTGGTTTTAAATGGAGGCGAAAGCTAATGTACTTTAACTACACAATCAATAGCTTCACCCTTGCGCGTCTTTGCGGTAAAGACTTTTTACCGCAAAGACGCTAAGAAAGGCGCAGAGTTTTATTTGGTGGACCAGTAGTCCAGCACGGTTACTTTATCGAGGTGTGGTTTTAAGACTTCCACAAAGGCCTGGTGATCGGGATGCACGATGTAGGCATCGCGGTCCTTGTCGCTGGCAAAGGTTACCAGGAAGATATGAGTCAGGCCTTGGTTGAGGCCTTCGGGACTGGAATTCTTGCCCCATTCAAAGTCCTTGATGAGTTTGATCTTTCCGGCGAGCGCGCGAAATGCATCCTCCACTTTCTTTACATCCGCCGGGGCGGCATCATCCTTGAACTTGAACATCACGACATGGCGCAGCACCGGCGCGGTAGGCTTGGTCTGGGCCGATGCCTGTGTGCTGGCCAACGTAGCGAGCAGGGCGGTGGCGAAAAACATACTGATTATTTTCTTCATCGTCGTCCGTATCAATATCCCCACTTCTTCATGATGGCCAGGTCTTCCTTCACCGAGTCGAGCGGTGTTTTACCCTGGTAAGATTCCTGTTCAATAATGAAAAGCGTTGTGCCTCCCGACTTCCGTCCCAGGTCGATCACTTCCTTGGTGTTCACAATGCCCGCACCCAAAATGGTGCTCTCATATTTTTCATGACCGCCAGAAGCCGCAATCTCATCCTTCACGTGCATGGACTCGAAACGACCGGGATATTGGCGCACGATGTCGATCGCCTTTGCACCGCCGTTGTACAGGTTGCCAATGTCCAACTGCTGCATCACCAGTTTGGGATCGGTACTTTGGAGAATGACGTCATACATGGTCTTGCCTTCCATCTTCACACTAAATTCAAAGTCGTGGTTGTGATACCCGAACTTCATACCCGACTTCTGGCAGAGCTCACCCGATTTGTTGAACACGTCCATAAAGTGTTTCAGATCGTCGGCAGATTGGCGAAGGCCTTCTTCCAGCGAGGGGCTGATCACATATTTTTGTCCCACGGTGGCGGCGTCTTCCACGGTATACTTCCACGCGTCAGTAAAATCTTTTTTCGCGTCGTCCCAGTGTTTCTTACCCATCACGGTGTGGCCGCTGGGCATTTTAAGACCCAGGTCGTCGAGCACTTTCTTGAAGTCTTTTGCCGAATGCCCGTAGAATTTGCGTTCCACATAATTGGCGTGTTCCACATACTTGTATCCAAAGGAAGCAAGTTGTTTCAATGTGCCGAGCGGGTCGACCTTCATCTGGTCGCGTATAGAATACAGCTGAACGCCCGTCATCTCCACTTTGGCCTTGGCCAACAGGGTTTGCGAGAGCAGCGAGGTGCCGGCAAGGGCCAGCGCTCCTTTTTTAAGGAAATCTCTTCGTGAGGTTTGCATAGTAATATTTTGGGTTTTGATCGTTGTGAAAGATAAGTTTTTTCTTCTTACGAAGGGAGAAAATAGGATGAGTGGCCACAAAAGTTAAGACATAACATCACGGGAGATAGCCAACCGCCCAGCCGCCCTTGTGGGTGTTCTTCACCAACAACAATTCCCGGCCCGCGTTCATTTCGCCGGCGAGAAACCTGACGGCGTCTTGTCAAATAAGAAGTAAGCCTTATTTCTTCACCGCAATAATAATCCCCGTCGACCACACCTGTTTCGTGAGGAACAAGTCTTGCCGTGCCTCCAGGGCAGCAATCAGCTTGACCGATTTTTCATGATGCCCCTCCGGCCAATTCGGCTGCCGCAACATATCGTCGATGATATAAAAACCACCCTTGTTCAACATGGCCAACGTCTCTTCCAACATCAGGTATTTGCCATGCCACGTGTCGGCAAAGATAAAATCAAACCGCAGGCGATTGTTGGCATCGAGCCATTCGCCGCCATCGGCCGTAACCAATGAAAGCCGCTTGTCGTCGCCCAGGAATTTTTCGGCAATGGCAAGATACTTCGGATCGTAGTCCACCGAGATAAGGGTGGCATTTTGATCCATGCCGTTCAACAACCACGAAGTAGAAAGTCCCGTGCCCGTACCCATCTCCAAAAATTTTCCCCCAGGCTTCGAAGCGGCCAACGTGCCCAAAAGCGAACCCGTAAGCAAATCGGAAGCCATCGTAAATCCCGACGCCTTGGTAGCCTCTTCAATTTGCGAATAAGCCTTCGGGAGAGTTTGCGAAAAAGATGTATTCACACTAACGTACGTTTAGTTGATAATAGCGAATGCCGCCAAGTGAAGGTGCTGTTTCTACCAACGATTTCCAAGACCACCTCAAAAATTTTTCCAACCACCGCCCTTGTTAGTGTTCTTCACCAACAAGCGTAGCTGGGATCGACCATACGGATATCGTCAATCTAATTCGACTGCCCCCCTTGTTGGTGTTCTTCACCAACAAGCTTCGCATGGATCAACGGTACGGATACCCGCAATCTCACCCTAACCTCAATTCTTCGAATAATTAAACATCCAATTCATCCCAAACTTATCCGTAAGCTCCCCATACAAACTCCCCCAAAACGATTGATGCAACGGCATCCTCACCTTCCCCCCATGACTTAGCTTATCAAAAAAAGCATTGATCTCCTCATCACTCCCACAATTCAAACACAACGTCACCACGTTGCCATTCACCAACCCTGCTCCCATCATGTCGGAGCCCATCAATACAATATTGTCATGCGTGAGCATCCCGTGCAATATCTTCGCCCCTTCCTCCGAGGGCATCTGCGCCGCCATAGGCGACTCGGAGACCTTCTGCAACAAGAGGTCGCCACCCAGACAATCATGATAAAACGTCATCGCTTCACGGCACCGGCCATTGAAGTTGAGATAAGCATTGATCTGTGTTTTCATTGTGGTAGGTTTATTTCTTTGTAGCGCTGTCATTTTTTTAGACGATAGCATCACGCTTTCCCTATCGTCCGCGTCGAGGAGAAAACTTTTCGTTTTAGATCTCGACTCAACACTACAAACCTACAGCCCGAAAATTTTCCCTGCTTAGTGTGAAAGCGACAATCTGAAGGGTCTATTACGACACTAAGGTTTAGGATGGATATTTATCGCAGATCTCCTTCAGGGATGCCTGCCATTTCACTTCCGTTGACTCATGATGTTTTAAAGAGAAGAAAATTTACAAGCCCCTTTTGTCACCATTTAAGATGAGCCTGGCCAGGGCCCCCTGTCCCGCTGGTTTTTCAGTCATCCCTGTTCCAAGGCTAGTTTTTTGTCAAAAAATGACTCCAAATAGTGTAAATACGACAATCTAAAGGGTTGATTGCGACAAGATGACATTTTACCTTTGGCTTAGGATGAAGGATCATCCCCACAAACATTAAATGACAACCCAATGAAAAATGTATGGATCCTGGTTCCCGAAACCGCCGTTTCGGCCGCCATCGTAGACCCGCGCTACATGTTCACGGCCGTGAACGAGTTTATCAAAAGTTCCGGCCAACCACCGCTGTTCAACGTGCAGCTGGTGGGCCTCACCAAAGAGGTGAAACTCAGCGACGGTCTCATCTCCATCCACACCGACGCCACGCTCAAGACCGCCAAGCAAGCCGACCTCATCATTGTGCCCGCCATCAGCGGCAACCTGGCCAATGCCATCAAACTGAACCAGGAATTTCTACCGTGGATCACACAACAATATAAAAACGGCGCCGAAGTGGCCAGCCTCTGCCTGGGCGCCTTCCTGCTGGCCTCGACCGGCCTCCTCGATGGCAAGACCTGTTCAACCCACTGGCTATACGTCAACGAATTCCGCGACATGTTCCCCGACGTGACCTTGGTCGACAACAAGATCATCACCGAACAAAACGGCCTCTACTCCAGCGGCGGCGCCAACTCCTATTGGAACCTCCTCCTCTACCTCGTCGAAAAATACACCAACCGCGAAATGGCCATCCTTGCCTCGAAATTCTTCGTACTCGACATTAGCCGCGACAGCCAATCGCCCTTCAGCATTTTCAAAGGTCAAAAGATCCACGACGACCCCGAGATCGTCAAGGTGCAGGAATTCATCGAAGGCCATGTGCCCGACAAGATCTCCATCGACCAGCTCTCCGAAGAATTTGGCATCGGCCGCCGGACGTTGGAGCGACGTTTCAAAAAGGCCACCAGCAACACCGTGGTGGAATACATTCAACGGGTGAAAATTGAAGCTTCAAAAAAACAATTGGAGTCGGGAAGAAAAACGGTGAATGAGGTCATGTATGATGTGGGTTACACGGACTCTAAGGCGTTTCGCGATGTGTTTAAGAAAGTAGCAGGGCTTTCGCCGGTGGATTATCGGAATAAGTTTAATAGGGAGGTGGTGTTGCCGAGAACGTGAGTCAGGAGCCAGGAGTCAGAAGCCAGGAGCCAGGAGTCAGAATCCAGGAGCCAGAATCCAGAAGCCAGAATCTGAGAATCAGAATCCGGAGACAGAATCCAGGAGCCAGTGTTTGGAAATCAGGAGATAGAAGCTTGGGTTCACTAGTAAGAGTTGTTTTGTTTTTTTATTGTCAATTAAATTCAAGGGACATGAGTAGGACTATGAAAACTGGGATTAAGACTGCGGATGAATATTTGGATGGGCTTCCGGAGACTGTTCAGGTTACGTTGGGGAAGCTTCGGAGGTCGATTCGGGCGGCGGCGCCGAAGGCGGAGGAGATCATTCGGTATGGGATCGTGGTGTATCGGTTGGGTGATTGGCTGGTGGGGTTTGGGGCGTTTAAGAATCATTGTGGGTTTTATGTGATGAGCAATTCTGTTTTGAAGCGCTTTGAAAAGGAGGTGGCGGGATATGAGACGGCGACGGGGACAATTCGTTTTCCGTTGGATAAGGTGCTTCCTGCGGCGTTGGTGAAAAGTATTGTGAAGGCTCGGATGGAGGAGAATGAGGCGGCGAGAGCGTTGAAAGAAGCGAAGGCAAGCGCGAAGAAACTGGCTGGAAAAAAATTGAACCGCAGCGGCGCAAAGACGCAAAGATAGGCGCAGGTTTTTTTGTGGTTAGGCCGGGTTTTTCATGGCCAGCACGTAGGCTTCTTTGTAGTGCTTGATCAGGTTGGTCCAATCAAAGATTGAAGAATTATTTTCTACGTTGTTTCGTTGCATGATCCGTTCGCGCATCGACTGCATAAGGAAGCCGTACATCACATCCGTCAGTTGACCGGCCGACCAATCGAAGGTTCGCTTGCCGCGTTCGATCACAAACAGTCCGTATTTTTCCGGGTCTTCAATGTGATGAAGAATATAATCGCCAAAACCGGAAAGGTCACTGGTCACGGAGGGTATTCCGCTGGCCATGCATTCCAGGGGCGTGTAGCCCCAAGGTTCATAGTAGCTGGGGAAAATTCCAAGGTGACATCCCCGTACAAACTGGTTGTAATCCATTCCAAACAACGGGCTACTCACGTTGATGAAGTCGGGATGATAGACGACTTTCACCGGGTCGTCGGCGTTGTTTACTAGTTTTTTTGCCTGAAGGGCTTGCAGCACTTCATCTTGTTCTTCGTTGATCAGACGGTGGGTGACCACGAGCGGGTTCTTTTTTGTTTTCCAGGCTTGTAGCGTGCGCCGGTAGCGGAGCTTCCAGTATTCATCCACAAAGGTATTCAGGTCGGGAAGATGGTTGTCGTCTTGCACCGTGCTTTGATAGAACAACCGCTTGCCCACCTGCTGCTGGATAGCCGCCGTGGTCTGGAAAATTTCCTGCATCATGGCCTTTGATTGCAGCACTTCCGGGCGGATGTTGCTAAAGTCGCGACGCGTGACAAAGAACATGACCACTGTGACGTCGGACTTCTCTTTTTTGAGACGGGCATTCAAACGTTGCAAGGCTTCAATGGTGAGATCGAAGCCTTTGTTCTTATACTCATATCTGCCGGAGGTAAAAAAGTAGAGCGTTTTGTCGAGATCGAAGGAATAGGATTGGAAGAAATGGGCCATCACAAAACGATGGATCTCTTCCTTGTTCATGACGTGCTGGTTTTGAAATTCATGCAAGGCTTCAAAGCGCTCGATGTTCAGACCGTTGGGCACCACTACCTCAGGCTTCCGGTGCAACAGGTGACGGCATTCGCGGGCCGTTACCTCGCTCACCGTGCTGAGCACATCCGCTTGTTGTGCGCAGCTCACTTCGATCTTGGCCTCTGTTTCGATACCAAAGCGTTTGGCTTCTTCCTCCCATTTGAAGAACGGCAGGTGCGCATAGAACAGGGGCGAGTTTATGGCCAGGTGCCGGCCCAACTGCGTGGCATGCGTGGTGAAGATCGTTTTGATGGGCATGCGCTCCTTCTTGATGTCGAGGATGGGCAGACTGGCCATCCATTCGTGAAAGTGCGCGATGATGGGGTGCTCGGGGTCGACAAGTTTTACCAACTCATCAAAAAAGAGTTTCACCAGGTAGCCGAACAGGATCACCTGGTTGATCAATGTGTTATCAGCGGGAGTGCTGATACCGTGATTTTTCCAGAGCAGATATTTTACTACGCTGAGCGTTTTATCCTGGACGGCGTTGGGATTGAGCAATACCACCCGGGGCTTACCCGTCACCAGCCATTCGGCGTAGATGACGTCGAACCCTTTTTTTCGCAGAATGGCCGCCGCTTGTCCAAATACATCCTGCGAATCGTCGAGGGGCTCTAACTCTGCGTGAATATTTTTGTTTACATAAGGGCCGACCATACAATAGGGACCGTTGGCGTGCTTCACCATGGCGGGCGCCTTCGAGCGGATAACGGTGTAGATCCCTCCCACTTGATTGCAGACCTCCCACGACACTTCTGCAATACAGGCAGCGGGAAAATGGTTGGCTAATGTTGTAGAACGTTTTGACATTTTTAAGGTCAGTATGGCCGAATTGCCGCGATTAAAGCTATTAATTAAATGTCAAAATTTCCGAAAATAGCAGTATCATTTATATGGTTAGTATTTTGATAAGGAAACGCGGAGACCTACAACTATGAACTTCGAAAAATTTACGATAAAGTCCCAGGAGGCCCTGCAAAAGTCAGCAGAGATCGCCATGGCCAAACAACAACAGGCCATCGAACCCGGGCACATTCTGAAAGCTATCCTGGAAACGGACGAAAACGTTTCCAATTACCTCTTTAAAAAACTGAACGTTAGCGAAACCATCCTGCATAACAAGCTGGAGGACCTGTTGAACTCATACCCCCATGTTCAGGGGCAACAACCCTACTTGTCGTCGGCCAGCAACACGGTGTTGCAAAACGCTGAAAAGGAGCTGCGCGAGTTCAAAGACGAGTTTATTGCTGTGGAGCACCTAATGCTCGCTTTGCTGGCGTCCAAAGACAAAGTTTCTTCCGTGCTTAAGGATGCCGGATTGGAACGGGCGTCGTTGATCAAAGCCATCAAGGAACTGCGCGGTGGGGCCAGCGTGACCGATCAAAACGCGGAAGCAAAATACAAGTCGCTGGAGCGCTACTCCAAAAACCTGAACGACCTGGCAAAACAAGGCAAGATCGACCCGGTGATTGGCCGCGACGAAGAGATCCGGCGCGTGTTGCAGATCCTTTCCCGGCGCACAAAGAACAACCCCATCCTGCTAGGTGAACCCGGCGTGGGCAAGACCGCCATTGTAGAAGGCATGGCGCAACGCATCGTCGACGGCGACGTGCCCGAAAACCTGAAAACCAAGATCCTCGTGTCGCTCGACATGGGCTTGCTGGTGGCGGGCGCAAAATACAAAGGCGAGTTTGAAGAGCGCCTCAAGGCCGTGATCAAGGAAGTGACCGATGCCAACGGGCAGATCATTTTGTTCATCGACGAGATCCACACCCTCATCGGTGCGGGTGGCGGCGAAGGCGCGATGGATGCGGCCAACCTGCTCAAACCTGCACTGGCCCGCGGCGAGCTGCATGCGATCGGCGCCACGACGTTAAAAGAATATCAAAAATATATCGAAAAAGATAAGGCGCTGGAACGCCGTTTCCAATCGGTGATGGTGGACGAGCCTTCCGTGGAAGACTCCATCTCCATCCTGCGCGGTATAAAGGATAAGTACGAGCTCCACCATGGTGTGCGCATCAAAGACGATGCGGTCATCGCCGCGGTGGAATTGTCCAGCCGCTACATCAGCGACCGCTTCCTCCCCGACAAGGCCATCGACTTGATGGACGAAGCTGCGTCGAAGCTGCGCCTGGAAATGGATTCGCTCCCCGAAGAACTCGACGAGCTCAATCGCAAGATCATGCAATTGGAGATCGAGCGCGAAGCCATCCGCCGTGAAAAAGATAAAGAAAAGGAACACTCGCTGAGCAAGGAAATTGCCGAGCTGTCGGAAGAACGCAATTCGCTAAAGGCAAGATGGGAAAGCGAAAAGCAAGTCGTGCACGGCATCCAAAAGGAAAAAGAAAATATAGACAAGCTGAAATTCGAGGCCGAACAAGCCGAGAAAGCCGGCGACTATGGCAAGGTAGCCGAGATTCGCTATGGCAAGATCACGGAAGCCGAGAAGCGCCTGGTCGAAGCCGAAGACAAGATGAAGGCCATGCAGGGTGAAAAAAATCTGCTGAAAGAAGAAGTCGACAGCGAAGACATTGCCGAGGTTGTGGCTAAATGGACGGGCATCCCCGTTTCCAAAATGCTGCAAAGCGAACGCGAAAAGTTGCTGCACCTCGAAGATGAGTTGAGCAAACGTGTGGCCGGTCAGGAAGAAGCCATCACCGCCCTCAGCGACGCCGTGCGCAGAAGTCGCGCCGGTCTGCAAGATCCCAAGCGCCCCATCGGTTCGTTCATCTTCATGGGAACGACCGGCGTGGGTAAAACCGAATTGTCGAAAGCCCTTGCTGATTATTTGTTTAACGACGACAGCGCCATGGTGCGCATCGACATGAGCGAATACCAGGAACGCCACAGTGTGAGCCGCCTCATTGGCGCGCCTCCCGGCTACGTAGGCTACGATGAAGGTGGACAACTGACGGAGGCCGTTCGCAGAAAGCCCTACTCGGTGATCTTGCTGGATGAAATTGAAAAAGCACATCCCGATGTGTTCAACATCCTGCTGCAGGTTTTGGATGAAGGAAGGTTAACGGACAACAAAGGTCGCGTAGCCAACTTCAAAAACACGATCATCATCATGACCACCAACATCGGCTCACAGCTGATCCAGGAAAATTTTGACAAGATCACGCCCGAAAATTATTTCGACGTGCTGGAAGATACAAAAGACGAAGTGCTGGCGTTATTGCGGAAGTCTGTGCGCCCCGAGTTTGTGAACCGGATCGATGAGATCATCATGTTCCGGCCGCTCAGTCAGAAAGATATTCGCAAGATCGTCGATATCCAGGTGGGATTGATCGTCAAACGCCTGGAAGAAGCCGGCGTGAAAATAGATATTTCGGACAGCGCCCGCGACCGGCTGGCGAAGTTGGGCTATGACCCGCAATTTGGGGCACGGCCTTTGAAACGCGTCATGCAGCGCGAAATCCTGAATGAACTGTCCAAGCAAATCCTGGCGGGCAAGGTCCAGAAAGATTCGGTCATTTTTATTGACCTGAAAAACGAAACAGATTTCGTTTTCGAGAACCTTGAGGCCGCGGAAGTTGTTAGGTAATTGGTTTAAGGATTGGTGATTCCCTTCCCGGCTTCGGTCGGGAAGCGGATGTGTTGGTTGAGGGGTTTGGTTTGAAGCCCCGGGGTGGTTCCCGGGGTTTTTCTTTTTAGAAGATTCTTTGTGGATTTCAACCCCACGCCATCTTTTCTTGTGCGCGCGATCACCATGGCGCTATTTTCCTGCGGCCTTGGAAATTTCTTTCACAATGGACTCGATCTGGTCGTTCATCGTTTTCAGCTCTGGCAGATCAAGCTGCAGGTCTTTGCCCTCTTCCAGGGCCTTGCTCATCAATTCATACGATTGAATTCGCAGCTTGCAATATTGCTGCAGCCGCCAGTTTTGTTGCTGGGCCGGTTCGGGAAGATCCAACGCATTCATTTCGTCAACTATTCTCAGACATTCTTTCCAATAGTAAATGCCCCGGTTCCGGAGTTCGGTGACCAATTCTTCTCTCGGCGTTTCGGCCGAACGTGAATACACCTCCAACGCCATCTGTTCGTAGGAAGCAAAGGTTGTCATTTTCTCTTCGTAGGTCTGGAAGTCGCCCGGAGGAAGTTTCGATATCGTAAATAAGGTGGCTACGATCACCACCACCGTGAGTCCACCCGCCGTCATGTATTTCAATGACTTCGATTCGATCTCGGTCAAGCTGGGATGAAAGGCATAACCGATGAGCAGTCCGCTGAGCAAGCCACCGATGTGCGCGGCATTATCGACGCCGCCCTTGAGTCCATTCAACAAATTGTATCCCACAAACACCAGTATGCTGGTCAGAAAAACATTTCGCTCCGCCCGCTCGATGAGGTTTGTGGTGAGCATGGCCAGGAACACGCCGTACATGCCGAAGATCGCCCCTGAAGCGCCGGCGCTAATGGTGAATGGATGCCACCACACGCTGACTACACTCGCGGCAATGCCCGTGAGAAGGTAGGCCGTCAAGAACCGGGTTACTCCGATTCGCGGTTCCAGCAACATCCCGATGTACAGCAAGGCATACATGTTCATCACCAGGTGGATGACCCCGATATGAATAAAACAACAGGTGAGCAATCGCCATACTTCCCGTTCGGCGATAGCAGGCCTGAAATTGGCACCCCAATTCAGCAAGCTTTCCCCGTCGGGGAGAAAAAAATTAACACCCGTGGCCACCATCAGTAGGAAAACAACCAGGTTGATATCGATGAGCAAGGGTGTAACAAAAAATCCGCGTGTCGGAATAAAGATCGAAAAGAAGTCCTTTACTTTTTCGTGCGCGGTTTGTGGTGGCTGGTGTAACAGATCATCCTCCGGAAATGACAACGTCGATTTCATTTGCGCGATTTCTTCCGGCGCAAGTGCGGCCCGCTGTTCATCAAATGTTGTCAGAAAGGCTTGAACGTTTCGCTTGTTTTTCCCCAGGTCAAACAGTTCGCTCCCTGTGCTCCGGCTTTTCACCACCATCTTTCCCGGCTCCACTTTGACAGTTACCTCCTGACCCCACGAGGACATCGACATCCTGCCGTAGGCAATAAACCCACTGGCACTGATGTAGCCAACGTCCCACCCAACCTTGCGGGCGGTTTCCATACCAATGATTAAGATGTCTTCTGCGGGAAGGTTTTCGTACGTCGCTTCCTGGACGTGTTTGGGAGTAATTCCAAAAGCCATATAACTCAATAATGCGTAATCGACGGAGTTCCGTTGCAAAGGTTTTACGCGATAACCGATCACCTCCAACGTTGAGGCAAGCAAGATAATAAATTTTCGGTGCCCGATTTCACCCTCATTCCATCTTACCCGGACATTCCACTGCAATGTCATTTCAGTGCGGCACAGTACACTTGTTTCTTATCCCATACCGTATGACACTCCCCACATTTCTGCCCGGCCGCACCCTGATAAAAATCAGGTCATTTCTTTCCATCTGCGCAATCTTGTCGCTGTCCGTCTGGAGCCAGTGTTCCAAGGATCACGAGGAGGATATTGCACTGCTTGGAATCACATCGCTATCGCCCACGCAAGGACCAGTAGGTACTTTGGTCACCATTGCCGGCACAGGTTTTAGCACGACCACATCAGCCAATACCGTCACCTTCAATGGTGTGCCGGCAGCCGTATCGCTGGCCACCGCCGTGCAACTGATCGTCGTCGTTCCGGCATCGGCGAGCACAGGACCAGTAAAAATTTCAACGGGAGGAAGAGAGGTCACCGGCCCGTTGTTCACAGTCACGCAGTCGTCATCGCTCACCGTCACCGGCATCAACCCTTCATCGGGCCCTCCCGGCATAGACATCACGCTCACGGGCACAGGATTTAGCAGCACCGCCACTCTAAACACCGTCAAGTTTAATGGCATCGTGGCAGTGGTTAAAAGTGCGACCGTCACGAAGCTGGTTGTTACTGTGCCCGCCACTGCTACAACGGGTACCGTAAGCGTTCAGGTGGGTGATAATACTACAACAGGACCTATGTTCACCGTGATGGCAACTGCAGCCCCTACGCTCAGTAACATCACACCGAGATCTGGAGAAATCGGTTCAACCGTAACATTATTCGGCACAGGCTTCAGCACAACACCCTCACCAAACATTGTCAAGTTCAATGGCATCGTGGCCACAGTCACGAATGCTACAGCCACCTCCTTGACAGTGACCGTTCCGCCAGGAGCGACGAGCGGCGATGTCACGGTGGCGGTGGGTGGAAATACTTCCCCTGGCGTTCACTTTGATGTCACCATAGTCATAACCTCCTACAATCCCACATCCGGCAGTGTGGGAACATCCGTAGTCATTACGGGCTCAGGATTCGATAGCAAGCCCTCGGCCCAGACCGTAAAATTCAATGGCATTGCCGCGGTGGTTACAGAAGCAACAGCTACAACACTCAAAGTGACCGTGCCCATTGGGGCCACGACAGGACCTATAACGGTTGGTATAGGCTCAAATATTTCGGAGGGCCCGGTGTTCACCGTCACGTCTTCCACGGTCATCGTATCCACCGTTCCTTTGGGTTCGGCTACGCTGAATTTGCCGAGAGGTATCGCATTCGACTTGAGTGGCCATCTGCTCATTGCAGACCAGGCCAATCACAGGATCATGAAACTCACCGCGTCGGGGCTTTCTCTTTTTGCAGGAAGTGGCACCCGCTCCATGACCGGCCCGGTGGACGGACCTTTTCTTAGCGCGCAATTCAATTCACCCTCCGGTCTTTCCGTCGATAAAAATACAGGCGATGTCTATGTAGCCGACACCCAAAACAACGTTATCCGAAAAATAGCAGCAGGTGTCTCACCCCTGATGGTGACGACCTGGGCGGGAAACACCAACGGACAGGGCGATATCAGTGATGGTCAGGGCGCCGGAGTTTTCGGCGTGGGAGCGGGATTCTTTTATCCCACGGGCATTGTAAAATCACAAAACAGCGCCACCTGGTTTATTACCGACTATTGGGTACACACGATCCGCAAAATGGATGCTTTGGCCAACGTCACCACCTTCGCCGGGTTAGCGCTTTATTCCGGCGCCGACGACGGGCCAGGCAAGGATGCAAGATTCTTTAATCCCGGAGGCATCACCATTGATGAAAACGATAATCTCTACATCGGCGATTGCGTCAATGGTTCGATCCGGAAAATAGATGCCGCCGGCAACGTGACCACCCTGGCAAAAAATCTTGGGCAGATCTTCGGACTGGTTTGGGATGGAAAGGGAAATCTTTACGCCGCCGGGTACACGAAGCATAAAATTTATAAGATCGATTCCTCGGGAACCGTCACCACCATCGCGGGCTCCACAGCCGGCGATAAGGATGGGGACGGATCCACGGCACAATTTAATTTTCCCTTTGGACTCGCTATGGACGCAGACGGCAATTTGTTTGTCGGCGATGAGCAAAATAACCGCATCAGAAAAATCACCTTTCAATAAGTCGAGGGGCTCGGACGCCACCCGGATTTTTCCTTCAACAAGGGAAATAAGCGAGGTATCGGGCCAGACCCAATACCTCCTTATTTTACTTCCTTCCGGCATTTTTAGCATTTTTTAAACCACTTACGAAAAAATTCGTAAAACACTTTGAGATCATCCGGCAGATCACTAAGATTGTATTACGAATATATTCGTATTTATGAGCGCACTCACCCCAAAACCGACGGAAAAAGAGCTTGAAATCCTGCAAATCGTGTGGGAAAAGGAGGCTGTTTCCGTAAAAGACGTTCACGAAGCCCTGGGCGGCGACGTGGCGAATGGCTACACCACCATCCTGAAACTGATGCAGATCATGCACGAAAAAGGACTGGTAACACGCCAAAAAAGCGGCAAGCTTCATCTTTATACCGCCGTGCCTTCTTTGGAAAACACGCGGCAGCAAATGCTCGACAAGATGATCAGTACGGTATTCCAGGGTTCGGCCGCTCAATTGGTATTGAGCGCACTGGGCTCCAATAAATCTTCCAAGGAAGAGCTGCAAGAGATCAAAAAATACCTGGAAAAACTGGAAGGAGGCGCATCATGAACACGCTTTTACATTTCTTCGACGGCGCCTGGGCGCAAGCTTTGGGTTTCACGGTGATCCACTCGCTGTGGCAGGCCTTGCTGATCGGTATGCTGGTGGTGGGCGTCCTGCGTTGTGTGCCGTCGCGACGGTCTGGCGTGCGCTATGCCATTGCTGGCTCGGGATTGTTCCTGATCTTTTTGGCTTCGGCCGGCACATTTATGTGGTTGTTGCCTTCCGACGGATCGCAGATCAAAGATGCCGCCATCTCCTTCAAAGGTGCGATGAGCTTTCCAGCTTCCCCGGAAACGCTGTCGCTTCAGCAACTGCTGACGCAGGCTTCTGATTTTCTTCATGGCATTGTTCCTTTTGTTGTGTTGGCGTGGTCGCTGGGCACCGTGCTCTTCATGCTTCGCCTTTTCGGCGGATGGTGGTACACGGCCAGACTGAAACAACAGGCCGTATTAATGGATGCACCCTGGAGGGAACGCATGGAAACGCTGCTCCGCCAATTCAATATCGATCGCGTGGTCCGGCTCGCCGAGTCGGCGATGGTGGAGGCGCCGGTGGTTATCGGTTATATCAAACCCATCATCTTGTTGCCCGTGGGCATGTGCGCCGGTCTTTCCACCACACAGTTGGAAAGTATTCTCATACACGAACTCATTCACATCCGCCGTCACGATTACCTCGTCAACCTGTTGCAGTCGGTCGTGGAAGCCTTGTTCTTTTTCAATCCTTTTGTATGGATGATCTCGGGCATCCTGCGACAGGAACGCGAACATTGCTGCGACGACGCGGTCGTGCTTCATCAAGGAAATGCCTTAGCGTATGCGCATGCGCTGGCCACCCTGGAGGAAGTGCGACTCAGCAAGGCCGGTCTGGCCCTTTCGCTGGCGGAAAATAAAAACCAATTGTTGAACCGAATCAAACGCATTATGGAAAAGTCTGTAAAAAATTATTCACCCCGCGAGCGCATCATCCCGGTGTTGCTGCTGGTCGTAGGACTGATGTGCGCATCATGGCTCACCGTGCAATCGCGAAATACAAACCCTGCCTCATCCGAAACCAACCCGGATAGCCAGCAAAAACCCGTGGCGGCCGACACCACAAAAAAGAACAAGTCGGCGAAATACGAAATGCGAAAGATCACCACGGAGAATGAAGGTGGCGAGCCGGATGATGTGAAAGTGATCGAAACCTACGAAGGCGACGAAGACATGCGCGAGATCATGCACCGCGACATGGACCTCGACTTCGATCATGATTTCGACGTCGACATTGACATCCCCGATTTTGCTTTCGAGATACCTCCTATTCCCCCCATACCTGCTTTCGACTTCAATATTGAGCCCGTTGAACCGGTTGAGCACATAGAGATCAATATCCCCGACATGGACATTCAGTTCAAATTCGGCGACATCTCAAAAAATATTCAAAACAACGTGGCCTTCTCTCAACAAATAGAAGCCTTCGCCGAACGACAAGCCGAGATGGCTGAGCGCCATGCTGAAATGGCCCAGGATCAAGCCGGGCGTCACGCCGAACGGGCAAGGGAAATGGCGGAGAGAAACGCCGAAATAGCCGCTTTCCAAGGAGACAAGGCTCGTGCCCACGAAGAGAACTGGAAGGGCTTCGAGGAAAGGATGAAGAAGTTTGAGAGTGACATGAAAGACTGGGAGGCCGTGAACGCCCCCAAGCTGAAGGCCATGGAAGAAAAAATGAAAGTGATGGAGCAGAACACGAAAGCCTTCGAGGCTGACCTCCAGCAACAACTCGTCAGCGATGGCTACCTGTCGAAGGATGAAAAAATTCGCAGCCTGAACTGGACCGACGATGGCGACATCACCATCAACGGCACCAAGATCAAATCATCCGATGTTCAAAAGTATAGTGACCTTCATCACAAATACTTCAAAGAAGATCATCACGTAAGAGAATTAGTTTTTTTCAAAAAAAGGTAAAATAAAAAGGGAGCTTCGCGGCTCCCTTTTTTTATGGTGTTTTGAATCAGATGCGTTCCACGCCCAGTCCCGGTTTATCCGAGCACGACATGTAGCCGTCCTTCAAAATAAATCCTCCCTTCACCACATCGCGGGCCAGGTCGAGGCTGCCGTCGAGATCGATGTATTTGGTGTTGGCGCAGGCGAAGGCTGTGTGCAACGCGGCGGTGATGCTCACGATGCTTTCGTCGTTGCAACCCCAGAAGAGGTCCACGTCTTCGTGCAGGGCGATGTCGGCAATCTTGAGGGCCTGACTCACGCCGCCGCATTTCATCAGTTTGATGTTGAATATTTTTGCCGCTTTCGGCGGCTTCAGCAGTTCGATGGCATCGGCGGGTGTGATCAGCGATTCATCGGCGGCTACTTTTTCGCGCACTTCCGGGGGAAGGCTTTTCATTTCGGAGATGGCTTTTGCAGGAAGGGGTTGTTCGATCAACTCCACGTCCAGATCGTAGGTGCGACCGTAGAACTGAATGGTTTGTTCTACCGTATAGCCCTGGTTGGCATCGATGCGGATGACGATGTTGGGTCCGAATTTTTCACGCAGCTTCATGATGCGCTCCACATCTTCGAGAAGATCGCGGCCCAACTTCACTTTCAACACTCTAAATCCGCGCTTGATATAATCTTCCGCTTCCTTCAACGTCTCCTCCACGTTCTTGATGCCGATGGTGTTCGAAGTAGGAAGTTTCTTGATCTTCTGTCCTAAAAATTTAACGAGGGGAACGTCCAGGAATTTGGTGAACACGTCGTACAACGCAATGTCCAGCGCCGCGCGTGCCGAAGGATTGTCCGGAAAGCGCTTCCATATATCGAACGTCAATTGATTGAATTCGCGAATGTCGCGGCCGATAAGGAATTCGATGTTCTTTTCTTGCAGGGCATCCAGGCATTGTTCCAGGGTTTCTCCCACCACATATTCGCTGGGGTTGCCGGCACCAATGCCAGTGAGGCCATTGTCGAGCGTTATCTCTACGAAGGCGTTCCTTACTTCATCTACGGTTTTGAAAGCGATGGTATAAGGCTTGGTGTTGCCCAGGTCGACGCTCCATACTTTAATGTCCTTTATTTTCATTTGAGGTTCTCTGCTTAACAGCTTCGGTTTAGGTTGGTTAATGAGTCTATACGAGTCCGTATCGGTATCGTCGGTCACTTAAATGCTGAACTAACTTACGCGTGCGCCACGCTCTTTTTGATCATCGCTTCAAAAATGGGAACGAGGCTATCCAGTCCATCTTCCAGAGGCAACACCGCGGGTATGCCCAGTTCGCTTTGATATTGCGCCGCGGCGGAACGGGCGTCTGGTTCGGTCATCTTCGCTGTGTTGAGCGTGATGGCTACGGTGGGTGCACCATAAATTTTTATGAGGGCCACTTCATCTTTCACGGAAGGCAAATAGGCCGGATAGTATTCCATGTCCTTGTACTGCTTTCGTGCGGGATTATGCTGCAGCACGACCGCGTCCGCATCGGCGGAAACGATCCACTCCGCGCCGGCGGGGCCGCTGGGGTTGCGCAGGGCCGATTGTCCTTCGATGAAAATAATATCGGGTTTGGCTTCCTGGTAGCATGTCACCACGGCGTGCTCCATTTCGCCCGAAATGAAATCGTTGAGGGTCGAATCGAACACGAATCCGTATTTGGCGCCTTGCATCCAGCCGGTTTGGCCGGTGTAGATCATTTCGGCTTTGAAGCCGGCCTTGCGCATGGCCTCCACCAGGAAGCGCGTGGTGGTGCGTTTGCCCAGGGCACAGTCCGTTCCCAGCACGGCGATCTTGGGACATTTTACCTCTTTGATCTTGCCGGACCAGAAATGGAGGTCCTTGAATTTTTTTGGTTTGCGCACGTCGATGATCTCCAACCCTTTTTGCTGGGCCAGGGTGGCCAGTTCGGGAATGTCCGACACATACTCATGGAGGCCGTTCACCAGGTGAAAGCCATGCTGCAAAGCGTCCTTCAATTCGGCCCGCAGCGATTCGGGGATCACGCCGCCTTTGGTGGCCACGCCCACGATGCAATAGGCAGCCTTTTGACCTGATTTCAGAAAGTCTTCCAGGGTAGCATAGATGGGAATGTTTCGCTTCTTGCCATCGAGCACTTCACCGGCGTCTTTGCCAGCGCTTTTCGAGTCGATAAACCCCACAATGTTGAAGCGGTCGGTGCCGCGGATCAAGCCGTGTGCGGTTTTGGCATTGCTGCTGGCGAGGTATCCCCCCGTGATGACGATTGCGTTACTTTTCTCCATGCGTTGTATTTTGAAGGTCGAAAATTTCGACTAATAAAGTGAGTTTTCAAAAGAAGGCGCCGTTCAAAATAATGCCCCGTCGCCAGTATACGGCCTGAATTTTGAGTAAATTTGGTTAAACCTCAAAGGCCATGAAAACCATTGCATCGCTGGTCGTTTTCACCCTCCTGTATTGCCAAACCAACGGCCAGTCCATCGTGGGCAAATGGCAGTTGGTCAAGCAAAGCAACTGCGTGGAGGAGGATCTGCCGCCCCAGGACGCCGAAACCACCGACCTCGTGGAAGACATGAAAGGCATGGCCGGCTCGATGCCCCAGGTGATCGAATTCAAGGACAACAACACCGGCCAGGAAAGCACGAAGATCATAAGCCACAAAAAGGCCTATAATTCCAAATCCTTCCTCTACAAGTACAGTGAAGGAAGTCTCTACATCCTCGACAAAAAGTCGCACACCATCATCGAAGGTTTTTCCGTGGAAAAGATCGATGCCGACTCCCTGATCATCACCAACAGCTCGCGGGTGTGTGAAACGAAGGTTTTTGTGAAGGTAAAGTGACCCTCCCCGACCATCCCATTCCAGCCTG
>DATDAV010000278.1:0-2208 GCA_036525235.1 Chryseolinea sp.
TCGGCTGGATTGTCCGTCACATTAAAATATTTTTTGACGATGTCGAGGCTTACCGGGTAATCGAGTTTTTCGGGGACCGGCATGCCCAGGAAATTTCGCCCGGCCGGTGTAAACTTCTTGGGAACGTATACCGTCTTGTGCTTTCGAAGGGGCAATACACTTTCCTTGTTCTTCACCATCACAATAGACTTCAATTGCGCTTCGTAGCCCGCTCGCATGAAGTCAGCTTTGCCCACAATAGATTTTGATTCCTGGGGATTCAAATAGGGATTTTCGAATAACCCCAGACGGAAAATATTCTTCACTAGCCGCACAGCGGATTGTTCAAAGCGGGCTCGCATGAATTCTTCTCCGTGTTCTTTCACACCCATATTATAGGCTTCGATTACCGGACCCTTTTCATTGTTGCCGCCAAACTGGTCGACTCCCGCCATGACTACTTTATAGTGACGTTCGCCAACGGTTAAGCGTTCCACTCCCCATGGTTTCCCACTAATGAAGACATCAATGGCCGTTTCATCGCCCGTAATCAACCAATCGGTGCAGACCACGCCATCGTAATTGTATTTGGTGCGCAACAGATCATTGACGATGTAGGAATTGTAACTGTTGCCTACGTTCTCCATGTTCTTTGTGTCCTGATTCCAGGAAACCGTATAATATGGCATCACAGCCGAGGCCATACCCGTTTTGCCCTGCAGCTTAAATGCACCTTCGGTGAAGGGGAGCAAATGTGTTTCAAAGTTATTGCCCGGGTAGACCGCATATTTTCCGAAACCATAGTGGGCATCGCGACCCGCTTCACCCGATCCGCCACCGGGCCAGTGTTTTACCATCGCATTGACACTTTCGTAACCCCATCCATCCGCGATTTCTTTTTCACCGGTGGATGTTTGAAAACCGTCCACGTAGGCCCGTGCCATGTCCGTCGCAAGAGCCGGATCTTCGCCAAAAGTCCCGCTGAACCTGTTCCAGCGTGGGTCGGTGGCCAGGTCTACCTGCGGAGACAAGGCAGTGGCAATTCCAAGTGCGCGATATTCTTTGGCAGCAATCGAGCCGAAATTTCGTATCAACTCCGGATCGAACGTGGCCGACATGCCCAGCGAGGTGGGCCACATGGAGATTTGACCGCCCGCGCCCGCATTAAATTCTGCATTGGCGATGGTGCCGTGTCGGGGATCGGAACTTGTATTGGCAGGAATTCCAAGACCCAATCCCTCCACCCATGCCTGCACATTATTGTTCCATTGTGCCGCCGCTTCAGGGCTCTCTACCCGGGTGATAAGAACGTGACGTAGGTGGTCTTTCGTTAAAAATTGCTTTTGCTGATGGGAAAGATCGGAAGCTTTCATCCCACTTTCTTCGAAGGGTTTTCCATTATAGGTGCCGGCCATAAAACCGCGGCTCCCGGCCGGTATGCTCTGGTGGCGGCTGTAGAGCATCAGTCCGGCGATCTGCTCTACCGACATCTGCGAAGCCAGGTCTTTGGCGCGGTCATCCACCGGTAAACGCCAGTCTTCGTACTTGTCGAGCGTTCCATTTTTATTCAGGTCCTTAAATGCCAGGCCGTCTACCGTTAACAGGTTTACATCCGATGAGGCGGAGTAGCCTAACGTTTTTCCTCCTTCATTTTTAACGATTTTCATTTCGTTGGTTTCTGCTTCGGTGCCTTTGGGGCCGCAGCTTGTTGCCACCACGAAAGCAACAAGCCAGGTGCTGATTGATATGAGCCGCATGGTAAATGATTTTGTTTCGGTATCTGATGTGATGCTTGCGCGCAGGCTCTCCACGGTATTGGTGGCATATCGTGCTCTACGAACGGGTGCACGAGCCCGGCCAATTGCGCTTGATCGAAAATGCGTTTGAAGTCGATCTTCACGTTCCACAGGGGAAACGCCCCGGATGGTTCCTGAACAGCTCGTTTGGCTCCACCCCCGGCCTTCGATACCAAGGCCAGGTCCACTATTTCAACGCTTTTAAGGTCTCTGCACACAGAGCTGCTTGTCGCCTCCCGGCGCTCGGAGGCGCTCCAAAAGGGCAAGGACGATTGAACAGCATTCTGCTACTCGTCCTTGCCGTACTTTATTTCCCCTTTCGTCCAACGACCCAAAATTGCTCCTGGGCAGGGATGGGAGGATCATTGAACTTGTTGAAGGATTTCGTCCAACTGCTGATCGGTAAATTTGCCTTGCGAGAATGCCGGCAGTT
>DATDAV010000279.1:0-15469 GCA_036525235.1 Chryseolinea sp.
GACAATGCCATGCGCTGGTTTTACCGGAGCTCGATCAATGGAACGCCACATTGCAAAAACGGCCAAACCGATCCCGCCGATTATCAAAACTTCTTTTCTTATACGTTTCACGCGGCGGGATATTGCTAAGAAATTTTTGGGGCGCAAGAAGTTTTTTTGCGAGTTGCCAAAAAAGGCAATAAAAATGCTAGGAATCCACGTCGAGGCAGCAATGAAAGTGAACAATCGGTCAAACGCGCCCCCTAAGCCCCTGAAGCTTGCCCTAGATCGAACACCCAGCTGGCGCCTTGGCATTGCCTTTCGCCATTGCCAAGGCGGCACCGGAGCCAACTTGGAACGAGCTTGGCGTTGGCCTCGGCAAGCCTGCCGTCGTCGCTGTAGCTGTAGCGCCCGGAACTCCCTTTGAATTTACTCCAAAATCTGTCCAGACCGCAGCTCATGATCGAAGACCAAGATCCCAGGCCTAAATGACCCAATTCCAACACTGGTCTTTTCCTATTTTTCCTTTTGGGTGTGATGAACTCACGTTGGACGCACGCACGGCGACTTTTACGCGAGCGGGTCTGCCCTCAACCGGGAAAATCATCGCTGCCGGCTTGGCCTAGCAACGCTCCTGAAGGCTGCTCAGGCTCATTTGCCCGCCGCAAGAGCCCAACAAATCTTCGACTGATATGGAAACACCAGATACTCAACCTCCATTAGACGATTATGAGGCAAATGAACGAGACGAGATCGCCGAGACGGAAGCGGACGTAAAACGCCATCGCGTGATGAAGGGTCACCCTCCCAAAGGAGATATTTTCCCACGTCGATCCGAAGCAGAAAGTGCCGAACGCATTAAGAGGTTGAGGGAGTCGGCCAACGGATTCATCTTCTAAGCCCCTCGAACTCATCGCCGCCCAGGACAAAATTGTTGGAATTAGGCGAAAATTCTTTGAACCTGTTTGTACGCAAATATGCCTTGAGTTTATCGGAACCGACGCACTCTACGCGAATTTTCTTTACTCGGACGTCAAGCTTGAGGTGATCGATTAGTTCTGTTAAGAATCCATGTCCTCGCCTCTCTTCGTCGTAAATTCGTATATTGGCTAGTCCGACTTCAACCCCATTTCCATTCCACGAGAAGCGAGTATAAAAACGGCCGAAAGAATCGCTGAAATCGTGGACTTGATTTGGTTCTCGCAAGTGCCCACAGAAATCATCCAGAGTGGACAGAATCTGATGGTGAAGGGGGGAAGCCATCTTGGGCAAAAAATCCTCATAACAGATTTTGTCCCGCCCGCCATCCGGGGAATCAAACCCAATGATGCTCACAGTACAAACATATAAACCGAGATAGGTCAGATCTTCGACTGTAACCGTGATGCGATTGAGATCAGGTACGAACTCCTTGGTGGATAATTCGGGTGGCTGCGGCGGGATATAGACGGGAAGGCTTGCTGGCAAAGCAAATTGCAGGATCGACTCAATCTCCTTTTTTGCTTCGGGCCATGAAGGAAAAATTGAAACGGTGACCGACGTGAGTCCATCACACTCACTCAATCCGGATATGTATTTCCCTTTTGGTTGGGTAGTATAGACGCCGTTGGGCTGTTTATAAATTCGGATGTTTTCAGGTTTGATCAACGTTTTCTCATCAGGAAAGTGAACCATCCGAAAATGTAATCTCGAGATTACGTAAATGCGAGGCCAGACGAAAGCAGCCGGCATTTCTTGGCCACGTAAGGTAATTCCAAACCTCGAGCTCGGGGAAGGGCCGAAATCACCAACGCTGAAAACCTGCGTAATCGGCCCATCGAGAGCCTCGATTTGCCCGAGGCCGCTGGCAGCCAACGCTACCTGTGAATGGTCGCCATTGCTCCGATCAAATGTCCTGCTTGGCTCATGAATAGATTTCTCGATCCTGAAGTGCTCAACCATTCGACATTTTGCGATGTCGCTGCCAAACTTCTCAAGCTACGGAAATTTCCTCCCTTTGATACGTTTCTATCTGTAGATTTTCATGCCTCCTCCCGACATTAATAACTACAGCCTGAGAGTTTTACATCGAATATCCGGCTGACCATGGGGAAAGCAACGAACCCGGATTGTTTTGCCCCCGAAAGGACTGACTCCAAACGCCTGAAGTCACGTCCTCGGCATGATGACCAGTTAAAAATGAACATATTGTGTGAATCTTTTTGGACAAGCGACTCATGGTGATATACTTTCGTTCTAAGAAACTTCAAAAAGCCTGCAACTCGGAAAAAGAGATGCTCAGAGAATTCAGCGCTCCACGCACTCGAAAGCTCCAATACCGGCTCATGGAATTAAAAGCCGCCGAGAATCTTCACCAAATCTTCCGTGTTCCTCCACCCCGCTGCCATGAACTGAATGGAGACCGCAAGGGCCAGCTCAGTGTGGATTTGGATCATCCTTACCGTCTCATCTTTATTCCCGCGAACGAACCAGTTCCACGCAAGGAGGATGGCGGGTTGGATTGGCAGCAGGTGACGGAAATCGAGATTCTCGAAATAGCGGATACTCACTGAGCCCAAATCCCATGATTGCCAAAAAACAAAACTCATTTCAGCCTGATTATGCGATTCCGCCCGGCTTTACGCTGGAGGAAACCATGCACACGCTTGGGATGACCCAACGCGACCTCGCCGACCGCACCGGACTTACAGTGCAGACGTTGAATCGCATTTTCAAAGGCGAACAGCCCATCACCTACGAAACGGCTAGCAAACTCGAACTCGTCACTGGCGTTCCTGCCGGTTTCTGGAACAATCTGGAAGCGCAATACCGGGAACAACTCGCGAAGATCGAGCAAGACCGTGAATTCAAGGCAAACCTTGCATGGTTAAACGTCATTCCGGTGAAGGAATTGATCGAGCGAGAGGCCATCCCGGCGAGCGACGATAAGGTGGTTGTCCTGCGCGAAGTATTCCGATTCTATGGCGTTAGCAGCGTGGAGTCGTGGCGTGTTGTCTGGGAATCTCCAGCGGCAGCAGCGCGTCGTTCCACGTTTTTCAAGTCCAGCCCCGGCCCCACTTCCGCATGGCTGCGCCTTGGCCAGCTTCAGGCTCGCGAGGTGGAGTGTGCCTCATATGATAAGAAAAGGTTCATCGAGAACCTCCATGCGATCCGCAAACTGACTGTTCAGTTTGCCGAGAAGTTCGTTCCAGAAATGCGCCAGTTGTGCGCCGAAGCGGGCGTTGCCCTCGTCCTTGTGCCGGAGATGAAACAGGCCGCGTGGAGCGGCGCTGCCGAGTGGCTCACCCCCACAAAGGCAATGATCCTCCTCAATCTTCGAGGGAAGGCTGAAGACCGTTTTTGGTTCACCTTCTTCCACGAGGCCGGCCATATCCTTCACGACAGCAAGAAAGACACATTTATCGACGACGGTAAGAGTTACGAAGACGATCCCGCTGAGAAACGAGCAGACGATTTCGCTGCTGAAATACTTGTTCCCCGCCAGAATGATTCCGCTATTCAAAATGCTAAGTCCGCAACCGACATCCAAAAGCTGGCCGGGAAGATCGGCGTCAGCCCTGGAATTGTAGTGGGCCGCTTCCAACATCTGACGAAGAAATGGACATATTTCAATCAGTTGAAAAGGCGACTCGAGTGGGCCGTTGAAGTGTAGCAACCGCCATCCCCCACAACCACTCTATCTACGATGAAATTGGAATCCTTCCAAGTCTGGAACTTTCGTTCGATTAACGATAGCGGCGTAATTGATGTCTCACGGATCACGTCAATTTTGGGACGAAACGAGAGCGGTAAGTCAAATTTGCTACTCGCATTGAAAAGTTTGAACCCCGTGGACGGCTTTGGTCCGCTCAAGCCGATAAAAGACTTTCCACGTCATCGCCGCTTGGAAGAATGCAACGACGAAGTTCGGGTTCTTTCCACAAAATGGGAGCTGACTGAGGACGAGAGAACCGAACTTGCTTGGAGTTCGATTCCACCAATACAAAATCAAAGATCAAACGAATCGCGGCGTCGGTGAAAGCAGCTGCAGCCAACTTACAAGAAGGACAAAAAAGCGACCTTTTACAGGCGGCAGATACTTTTGAACAATCTCTCTCAGTGGGTTCGGCCCCCATTGCTTGGGCGATTCAGGCCAAGAGAGCGTTTCCGACGCTTCGCCAGGAATTGGCCGCAGCCGATGCCGAATTGACTGACAAACAGGAGCAGATTGTTGTCGAAATCGAGGAACAGGCAGAATCTCTGGCTACGGACAAGAACGCTCAGGCAAAAACCCATTCCTGGCTCGTCGGTCGGTTGCCACTGTTCATTTATCTCGATGAGTATCCCGAGTTCGACGGCCATCAAAATATCACGGAATATTTGGACCGAAAAAGAAGGGGAGCACCGAAAGACAGTGATGCGAATTTTGAGAAAGTATGCAAAGTAGCTGGGCTTCGGCCTGATGAATTGAAGCGTCTTCTGGATGAAGGAAATCAAGAGACTCGGAATCAGCTTGCCAATCGTGCTAGCGCTGTCGTCACTGGTGAGATAAAGAGGCTTTGGAAAGATCGTCCTCTCAAAATCAGGTTCAATTTGGACGGAGACCACCTTGATACTCTGATCTCCGATCCAAACGCTACGTTTGATGTTGAGGTAAACCTCGACGAACGGAGCCGCGGCTTTAAATGGTTCTTCTCCTTTTATATCACCTTTGCCGCCGACACAAAAGGTGGCAATGCCGAGGAAGCTGTCCTCCTCCTTGATGAACCAGGTTTGTATTTACACGCAAAGTCCCAGACGGACCTGCTGCGACATTTTGAAACCGATTTCAAAAATCAGCTTCTTTACACAACGCACTCGCCATTCCTTGTTCCAACACATAACCTTGATTCTGTCAGAACCGTCAGCATCTCCGAGGCCACAGGCACAACTGTCACAAATGATCCTACTGGTGACGCCCGCACATTGTTCCCTTTGCAAGCGGCACTCGGTTACGATCTTTCACAAAGCCTGTTTATTGGATCCCACAATTTGGTCGTCGAGGGAGTAACTGATTACTGGATTCTCTCTTCGATTTCCGACTATCTCCGCGACACGGGACGTAGCGCTCTCAATCCCGATCTGACGCTTACACCTGCCGGTGGAAGCACAGAAGGTTCCCTACATGGTTGCGTTGCTTACATCTGAAGAGCTAAACGTTCTTGTTTTGCTCGATTCTGAAAAGGACGCATACGCCACAAAAGACGAGATCGTGAAAGCAAAGTTGATCCGTGACGAAGGCGTAATTTTCGTTTCCGAGGCGTTTGGAAACCCGGTCCAAGTGGAAGCCGACATCGAAGACCTTCTGGATTTGGCGACCTATGAGGCGCTGATCTCGGAATGCTACCAAAAAGAACTCAGCGGCAAAACTCTAAAGCTTAATCCGAAAATACCCCGAGTGGCTAAGCGCTACAAGGCGGCGTTCAGCGAAGCAGGTATTGAATTTCAAAAAACCAGGCCGGCGCGGCTCATGTTAAAAAAGATGGCAACAAACCCCGTCGATGTGGTGCCCCCAGCAACTGTGCAGCGGTTTGAGGCGCTCTTTGATGTCATTAACAAGCGGATGGCAAAACAAGTGGCTCGCGTTCTTAAGCCATTTGCATGACCCGATGATGTGCAGGAACGAGGAATGTGTGGTTCTGCCGTTTTTAGGTCAGGGCTTGTTTCGTGAAGGAACTCAATACAGGACAGGTGCCTGAATTGGACAAGCCGAGTTACTTCTCATCCCGCATCCCGCCGCATTTCGCATTTGACGTCAAGAATCGGACATGGGTTTCCTACGGTGAGCTTGCAGGAGATGCGACATCGAGAGCGGACAATACAGCCTTTTCTTGCTCTGAATTGAGGAGAAAAGGACGGCAACGATCAAGATCGGCGGTATAGCTAGTTATACCAACGCCGCTAGGAAGTTTGCTTAAGTCGTTCTGGAGAATACGAGGAAAGCCATCTTTTACGTGATAGAAGTTCATCTCCGTGACACGGAAACGCGTTTCCGCTCGCTGTTTCTCAGTCGCTCTAAACCAGCCAGCTTTGACCATATTATTTGTCAAAATTCGCGCAGCAGCCTTGTTTGTGGCCAATTTATCAATGGTTTTGTCACCCAAAGCTTGCAACGAATCCTCCTTGTCCGGAGTTTGTCGAAGTCCGATGCCCACGAGGTAAAGGGCAGTCAATCCGGCGTCGTTAAGTTGATGCACGTTGGCGATCATCACTTTGCCTGATGCTTTTGCTTTGACTTCAAAAGCGATTCCCTGTGTTCCAAAATCGTGATCGCCCTTGTTCGGTCCGTTCCATGAAGCGATGGCTGTTTCAGAGGAAACAAACTGGCTTAATTTCATGAGAAACGTCAATTCAGCGAACAAGCCTATCAGCTTCTGAGGCGAAAGACCATCTTCGGACGGCCACCATTTGCTCCACTCATCGAGCGTATTCACCAACTCCCGTCCGGCGCGTCCATAAGCCAATTCTCGCGTTACCGCTTTGGCGATCACTTCGGCCAGGGCGGGCCAGAGACTTCCATACGAGTTCCCCTGTCGAGCTTCGAAACGGATGATAACTTTGGGGATTGGGCCAGCAATCGACTCCCCGATCTTCAAGTATTGAAGCCCTTTTCCGACTTTGGTGATATCCTGGCAGCGAACTCTTCTTAATTCCATAAGCCACTCGCCCGATACCTTGTCCACACTGAGTGACAATCGCCCATTGGCAATTTCGGCAACGTTGGCAGCAGTCGTTGCCAGTTCTTGCCATTTGCGTTCTAGAAACGTGCTCTCGGTATCTGGATGGGCAGGAATTGTGGCCATAGCAGGGTTACTTGGTCTGTTTTGATTTTTTCCCTGACGCAGGTGTGACCTTGGGTCTCTTGCTCGAAGCGGGCGATTCGCGGTTCGCGGCGACAAAGACTTTCACAGCTACACTTTTGTCCTAGTCGGCATCGGCGGACATTTTTTCAAAAAAATGTATGATCTCTTGCATGCGCTCGCTGCTCCAAGCGGTTGGCGTGGGCGATTCCACTTCAAATGCAAATTTTTCAATCACGGCTCGTGCGGCTTTTTCGAGATATTTCGCGGCGTTCATCATGATGCTGGGCTCGCCGCCGTAGGACAGAATGTTGGGCATCCGCATATTTTTGTGCAAAGGGCTGCATGTTGGAATCGCATTAAACTTGCCGACATGATTCCATGTGCTGTGAGCAGCAAAGCTATAAGGTGTGTATGCATAATTATAGAGATCCAAGCAATCCGCCTCGACAGCCATTTGACGGGTGGACTTTCCGGACCAGCTTCCCAAGTTGACGGTAACGAAAAATAAGAAGCTCTGGCTCTCGACCCACGCCTTGCTTGCAGCAAGCATGGCCTGGTAGCGTTTTTTCTCCTGAATATCATCGGTTTCTTCCAAAACCTTTTCGTAGTGTGCCATCCAAAGTTTTTCCTGGCCCAGGCCGTGCAGAATATAGAGCTGGCTTCGCTCCTTTGTATCGCCAAGAATCCAGGCGAGCGTGATGTAACAGTCCGTCATTGCCCGCAAATAAAGCGGGCCAACGTCCCAGTTCCAGACGTCGCAATTTTCCGCCACGGAGATCGCCAAAGTGGCTTGGCGGGCTAGCAGACCATTGATAACCGTATGTTCCTCGTCGGTGATTGGAAGAAGAACCAGTTTCTCGGATAATTCCTTAATCAGCATGGATGCCATGACGTAGAAATCATGACGGAAGCGTTCGAGTGGATTGCCATCAGTGGCCCAGTCCATACGGGACGGGATATGCGGTTTTACCGAGTCGATCTCGAGTCCGCGCCGCCAGAAGTAATCTGTCCACGCTGTCCCCAGCTTTTCACGATAAAATCCATAAACCATTGTTGTCGAGGTGCGAGCATGGGAGGAGGCATGCTGGGCCTCGGCTGACTCGAAATCCGCAAAAATGGCCTCCAGTTTCGGTAAAGGCATATCGGATGGATAATGTAGCCTTCCTGTGATTGCCTCGCCGTAGAGAACAACTGCCTGCATGGCGGTTCCCTTCTGGGACCATCGGTTCAGGCGTGGAGCAATGACCCTGCTGGCCGTAGCAATATCTTGCTCGGTAACCTCATCGGGATCTCTCTCACTCCAAAGATACGCAAGTGGGTTTTCTTTCGGATAACAGCGGAAGAACGGATCCAATGCCAGTCGCAGGTCTCCAAGTTGGCCACTTTGCTCCAGTCGCTCCCTGATGCGTCGCTTGCCATCCACAGACAGACATCGGTGGGCGCTGATGAACGAAAATTCCGGCTGCGGCTGTTCACTCGCTTCGCGAAAGGCTGTTTCAATCAAGCTAGATGCGAGTTCGACCCCGTGTGTATCGCCGTGGAATTCAAGCACAAAGCCGATCCAGATAATCTCTGGAAAAATCCGTTCAACGAAATCAATGCGCTGAAATTCGCCCGACATAGGCGGCACCAACTTTTTCCCATCGCGCTTATGATCTTCAAACATTTGATTCAATTCTTTCTGTGCAGCGGTATTAAATGCCATATTTCGGCTCCTCGGTCACTCTGGCGAGCGACTCCAATGTGGATTCGGCGGGCTGTTTAAACGGAAGAATAGAATCGTGTTCCTCTTCCCCCCAGACGCGGGCGAGAGTGGCCTGGATTTTCTTTTCCATACGGGAGATCAGTTCCCGGTTCGCTGCCACCAGCGCCTGCTCGGCTTCGATCTCGGCCACGATGGCTTGCTGCATGGCGAGGGGCGGGAGCGGAATTGTCGCCTCATTTAGACTTCGAATTGGAAGCTGCGGTTGAGCCGAACCGGAAACAATCGCATCCCTCTGACTGTAGAAGTTCTCGGATTGAAAGAAATGGAAGAGAAAGCTCCCGGACAGTTTCGCAGAATCTGGCCTGAATATTAGCATTCCGGAATTAATCCGGATGTTGTCGAACTCAACCGATTCATCATAGAGGCCCGTGTTTCCAATCGTGCCGCGTGTAGTTAGCACGACATCGCCGCGCTGGAGCTTTCCCTTCCTGAGTGATTGGTCTTTTTTCTTCGAAACGAATTCCACCTCCGAAAAGTTGAAACCGTCTGCACGGACATTCTTTGTATTAAGGAAGAGACAGTAACCTGAGGGCGAGAAGTCTTCCTTCTTGGGATAATTGGCCCCACGGTCGCCGTCTATGATCTCGAATGGAGCATCCTCGAAGCGCAGAATCGGCCAGTCGGGGTGGATGGGGATGTGGGGGCGGTAGTGGTCGAGGACGGCGCGGGCGCCGTTGATGACTTTCTGGTAGCGCTCGATCTCCACCACGATCTCCTTCTGCACCTCCAGCGGCGGTAGGGGGATTTGGAGTTCGCAGAACTTGGATTTGGAAATTTCTGCGAACGTCCCGCCGGTCGCCCATGCTTCCATCGTGGCCACTAGCTTGGTGAGTGCGAGTGCCACATACTCCGGCACCGCTCGCGCCGAATCTTCGATTACGACATTCTTGAAGCCTTGATTCGTCGCGATGGGGACTCGATTGATGGCGATGCGCCCGATAGTCGCCCGAGTCGAGACAACGACTGAGTTTGCCGGAATCATCTTCGCGGAAGACTCGCGCAAGCCTTTCTCAGAAATCGTCCGCTTCGTCGTCGTGATTTGAGAGATGAAGTCCGTCGCGGGAAGATCAACAAGCGTCGCCCAAGGAATGCCGCCGCCCCAATACTCCTCCACGTCGGACTTGGGAGTGCCGCCGCTTTCAACTCGAAAGAGGCTCTCTTCGCCGAGAGAAACAAGCGTGTAGGAATGATTGGAGGCCGCCTCATCCCGATACCGCTCGCCGCTGAGGTTGTAGTCGCCATTCGCGGCGATCTTTTCTTTGGGGACGATGAGGCCAGTGGTGGACGGGATGGAGAGAATGGACTCGATGGACGCTTTGGAGCGGAGGGCCTGGAGGTAGGCGGCGAGTTCGGCCTGAACTTGCGGGAGATCGTTTTTTTCAATGGGGCGGCGCTGGGCGCCGAGGCCGAAGCCGTCGTTCTCCATTTTGAAGAAGGCGATGGTGTCGCTCTGCCGGGCGAGGGATTTGTCGAGGATGAGGATGGAGGTTTTCACCCCGGAATAGGGATTGAAACAGCCGGCTGGGAGCGAGACGATGGCGACGAGGGAATTTTCGACGAGTAGTTTCCGCAGGTCTCGGTAGGCGGTCTGGCTCTGGAAAATAATGCCCTCGGGGACGATGATCCCGGCGCGTCCCGTGGGTGTCAGGTGCTCGGCCATGTAATCCACGAAGAGGACTTCGCTACGTTTCGCCTGGATGGAGAATCGCTTGTGCGGCTTGATGCCTCCTTTCGGGGACATGAATGGCGGGTTTGCGAGGATGACGTCGGCGAATTCGTTCCAGCGCTCCTCGGAGGTAAGGGTGTCGTATTCGTCGATGTGCGGATCGGTGAAGCCGTGGAGGTAGAGGTTCACCAGGGAAAGCCGCACCATGTCGGGCGAGATGTCGTAGCCCTTGAAGTTTTTGGCGAGGCGTCCGCGCTCGTCGGGCGTGAGCGTGCTGTGGCCTTTCGCGTTGGTATTGGCCCGGAGGATATGTTTGTAGGAGGAGATGAGGAACCCCGCGGTGCCGCAGGCGGGATCGAGCACGGTCTCGTTCTTCTTTGGGTCAATCACCGAGACGATGAAATCGATGATGTGCCGTGGGGTGCGGAATTGCCCGGCATCGCCTTGGGAACCGAGGACGGAAAGCAGATACTCAAAGGCATCGCCGAGGCGCTCAGAGTGGTCGTAGGTAAACTCGTCGATGACCTTGAGGAAGGCTTTGAGCGTTTCGGGATCGCGATACGGCAAGTAAGCGTTTTTGAAGATGTCGCGAAAAAGCAGAGGAATGCCGGGGTTCTCTGGCATCTTGGTGATTCCCTCGGCGTAAAGACCCAGCAATTCGTGCCCTCCCAAGCCCGAACGCATGAGTTTGGCCCAGCCGTAGCGCGCGAAGTCGCCCGTGAAGAATTTCCGCTTGCCTCCGAGTTCTTCGGACTCGGCGTCCATGTCGTCCATGAACTTGTATATGAGGGCAATGGTGATCTGCTCGACCTGGGATTTGGGATCAGGGACTTTGCCGACGAGGATGTCGCGGGCGGTGTCGATGCGGCGTTTGGTGTCGGTGTCGAGCATGAAGGGATTGAGATTGGATTCAAAAAAGAGTGGTCTGTGCTCTTCAGAGCCAGAGTGCGTGAGTTCGCCAGTTGGTAGGAATGCCCATCTCGGCGAGAGGGATTTCGGGATATTCGTCAAACAAGACGAACAGGCGCTCCTTCCATTGGGTGGTCGTGCTGACCTTACCCAGCCAATGATGGCACACCGTGAGAATGAGCCCGACCCGGTCATTGGCAAAACCAGGGGTGGCGTGCCACTTCGGATTTTTGTTTTTGCCCGGCACGGAAGGCTTCACGCCGAAGACCCGGTTCCAAATGCGCGCATGGTGGGCGCATGAGTTTCGCATGGTGAAGATGGCCTTGGTCCAGGAGAGCAATTGTTCATCGGGAAACCCGAAGTCTGCTGCGACCTGTTTGATCACGATCCGGTCTACACCGTTGGCAAGTTGAAGGGCGGTTTCACAGGTCATGAGTTCGCAGGCCATCCAGAGAGGCAGGTAGTCGTGCTGGTCTCCATACATCTTTGTGAAGTGTTTCACGAAAGTATCGCTGGCCCGGTTTTTCTCGTTCTGCAGTTTGGCCAGCCAGAGCAGATAAGCCGATCTCTCCAGTCCCTTTAGCTTCACCAGCGCCTTCAGATTTCGCCAGCATCGCTTCCATAGCGGTCGCTGCTTAAATCCGGGCAGGTTCCGCGCGTTCAGGTGGCCGAATGGTCCATGCGCCTGCACGAAATGGTAAACCAGCCGCGTCCGCACGGCCACCTCGATGCGCTCGATGGCATCAAGAAGGATGATCCGCAGCCGCCGGTCAAAGTTGTAGCGCCGCCAAACCATCTCCAGTGTAGTGCCTGGAAGGAATGAGTCCGTCAGGTCTCCCGCCGTGCTCCGCACCCGGAAGGGATAGAGATAACCGCTGAGTCGGTAGTAGTTCACCACCTTCAGCCGTCCGATCAGCTCGTTCCGGTCCGCTACCAGCCCGCGGGTCATGAGCTGATCTGCCTGCTGCTCAAGAGTAAGGGCGTTTTTGGCGTAGATCACGCCGGTCCTCCATTTTGCCTCCCCGTCTGATCCGGGCAAAAAAAGACCCGCCGAATTACGCATGCAAGCAGAGGCGCGGCGGGTTTGATAAACGTAGTAAACGTGACTGACAGGCTTTTTGCAAGCACTTTTCCCATTGAACAGTATCAGGCTACAAATTGATTCAGGGAAACGTAATCCTTGATGTAGTTGGGGATGATAGTGCGGTATTTGGCGGGGACGGCTTTGAAGTCCCGCGTAGAGAAAATCGGATTGGTAGCCAAATCCGTGAATTGTCCGTTTTCGATGACGTGGCGGATATGGTCGCTAGTGGCGTAGGCTTTGAAGTAGGTTTTCATGGCCGGAATGGACTCGGGTTCCTCCGGTTTGTAGTCGGCGACAAACTTCGCAAATTCCTCTTCGAGCAATTCGTCCCTGGATTTGAACCGGGGAATGAGACCAAAGATTTTTTCGAGGATTTCGCGCAGAGTGAGGCGGCGATCCACGGATGCTGCCTTCCGCAATTTGTCGAGATTGTAAAATTCGGCGGGTTTGTCGAAGACCTCCTTGTTCACGTAGTCTATGACGCGATCCCATTGACCTGCCTCGACACTGGCGGCGATGAAGTCGTTCTCAAGGACGGCATCTTCGAATTTCTCGAAGAACATACGGTCGATTCTCATGCCGTCGTAGCCGATAGCTTCTTCCCGGACGGTGGAAATAATGTCTTCGCCGAGGTGCTGGTAAAGACCCCCTCTGACTACTTGGATTCCATCATCTTCGGTGAAGTTTTCGCCATCCTGTCCTTTGACTTTCGGGAGCTTAATGACTTGATCGTAGTTGAACTTTTCTTCGAAATATTCGCAGTTGGCGAAGAAGTCGAAGAGCTTATAGGAGGTTTTGTTGGGCTGAGGAACGCCGTCCTTGAGGTCCTCGTCGAAGAGCTGTTGGAGGAAATTGTGTTTTCGAGTGCCTCGGCCTTTAATTTGGATGAAGTCCGTGGGCGAAAAGATGGGACGAAAGAGGCCGAGATTAAGGATGTCCGGGCAATCATAGCCGGTCGTCATCATGCCAACCGTGACGCAGATACGCGCTTTGCTGGTCTTGTAGGTGGGCAGAAAATTGGCGGAGCCGAGCAGGTTGTTGTTGGTGAAGTTAATGGTGAGTTGCTGGGCGTCGGAAACTTGTGACGTGACCTGAACCGCGAAATCGGACCGGTACTTATTGGGGAACATCTTGTCGGCCATCAGATTCAAAATCTGGACCAGCTTGGCGGCATGATTCTGGCTGACAGCGAAAATGACGGATTTGCCGATCTCTCCGGCAACTGGATCACGGAGGGCGTGCTCCAGGAAAGTCTTGCAGAAGAGTTGATTGGTGGCGTCTGCGAAAAATTGTTTTTCGAACTGGCGTTGCTTGAAAGTTTCCTTTTGGTCTTCGCCCGCGTCGTCCTTGAACTCGACGGTGAACCCGGTGTCCGACAGGAGCTCCGTGGTGATTTCGGTTCGGGCATCCACGACAATGGGATTGATCAGGCAACCGTCTTTCACGCCGTCGAGAAGGGAGTAACGGAAGGTTGGCTGACTGTCTTCGCAACCGAACGTCCGATAAGTGTCGAGCAGGAGACGGCGCTCAAATTCTCGAGGGTCTTTCGTAGTGGGATTGGCCTTCTCGAATCTCTTGAGATAATCGCGCGGCGTGGCAGTCAGTCCGAGCTTGTAACCGATGAAGTAGTCAAAAACGGCACGGGCGTTGCCGCCGATGGAGCGATGGGCTTCGTCGGAGATGACGAGATCGAAATCCGTGGGCGAAAAAAGCTGCTGGTATTTGTTATTGAAGAGCAGCGACTGAACCGTCGTAACGACGATTTCGGCTCTGCGCCAGTCATCGCGGTTCTCTTTGTAAATGACAGTCTGGTAGTCGTTTGCCAGAACCTTTCCGAAGGCTTTTTTGGCCTGATCCTCCAGTTCCAAACGATCCACGAGAAAGAGAACGCGCCGCGCATTGCCGGTGCGCAGGAAAAGTTTGATAATGGCGGCAGAGGTAAGAGTCTTCCCCGTGCCGGTAGCCATCTCGAGAAGGAAGCGATCCTTGCCTTCTTTGACTGCGCGCTGGATCGCGTAAATGGCCTTCTTTTGGTAGAGCCGGAGGAAGCGAAGTCCGTTCGCGTCGATGAAGCGCGAGCGCTCGCCTCTATTTTTCCAAGCTGCCTCCGAAGCATAGCCGGGGCGTTGCGTAAGGACGATGTAATCGTCGTCAACGGTTTCCTCGATAAGGCGCTTGGGGTTCGGGACGGTTTGCTGATATCCGATTACCGAACTGGGCGTCGGGAAGGATGTGATTACGTAGGGATTGCCTCGTTCGAGGTCCCAAAAGTAATGCAGATTTCCATTGGAAAGGATGATGAAACGGCAATTCTGGGAACGCGCGTACTTTCGCGCCTGCTCTTTTCCAACCAGCGGGTTTTTGTCCTCGGCCTTCGCTTCGAGAACGATAAAAGGGAAGCCTTTCTCGTTGAGGAGAAGGAAATCGATTAAGCCTCTCTGTGCCTTTTCAAAATTCTCGCCGAGAGCATCGAGATCGTGCGCCTTGAGCGTGACGCTGTGTTCAAGTTGAATATTGGCAGGGCCAGTTGCATCCACGAAAAAGCGCCAGCCTGCGGCTTCGAGCAGTCTGTTGACTTTGATTCGTGCGGCGGCCTCTTTCATCGGTTGAAGCAGTCGCGTATCTGACTTCGATGCCCTCGGCGAGGCGCAAAACCGGTATCGCCTACGCTGTCAAATACAGGAAAGATGCAGCGCAGCCGCCAATCGAATTCGACGGTACACGTTACATGGGAGTTACCGGACATTGGGAGAGACGCTTACGTTCTACGCTGGCAATTTTGTTTCCAGAAAGACAAGGAAAATCAATCTCTGCAATGGCCGTCCCATCCCGCAGCGACCGCCTTTATTCTTTATCCAGTTTAGTCAGGAGAGGGATTTTTCGTTCCCTCGCAAAGGGTGTGGCCATTTTGTGGCAACTTTTTGCCCTTTTCTTGCCGTTTTCAGGCCTTCCCAGCCCGTTCCGAAAAATTACCGTTTTTCGAATGAAATCGGCACGTAAGCCACTCTGTTCCAGTCTCTTCCAGCCTTTTTGAAGTGGTTGCGGGGCTGGGATTTGAACCCAGGATCCCGCCATGGCAGGATTATGAGCCTTCCATTTGCTTCAGTTAACCGGTTCTCGATCCCGTAATCCCACGCACTACCAGCCTTTGTTGAAATTGGTTGCGGGGCTGGGATTTGAACCCAGGACCTTCAGGTTATGAGCCTGACGAGCTACCAGACTGCTCCACCCCGCGTTTGATTGAG